>NZ_CVRP01000014.1 GCF_001261735.1 Dysgonomonas sp. BGC7
CCTGAAATGTTCGGTGCTGAAACAATACTAATGAACAGGGCTGAAACAAAAGAAGTATTTGACAATACGGTATTACTGATCAACAATTTCAAGCATTACTTCCGAAAGTTTGACCAGCCGATTTATGAAAATCCTTCTCCGGGAAATAAAGCAGGGGGAATAACAACTCTTGAAGACAAATCTTTGGGTTGTACTCAGAAAGGAGGAAACTCGGAGGTAGTGGATGTGTTAGATTACGGACAGCCGGTTACCAAACATGGGCTGAATCTGCTGAATGCTCCCGGAAACGACCTTGTGGCGGCTTCGGCGCTGGCCATGTCGGGATGTCAGATTGTACTTTTTACCACAGGTAGGGGAACTCCATTCGGAGCATTTGTACCTACAATGAAGATATCCACAAACAGTAAACTATACAATTTCAAGCAAAACTGGATCGATTTCAATGCCGGATCTCTGCTCGAAGGAAAAAGTATGCAGACGATTCTGGACGAATTCATCAACTTTACGGTCGACGTATGCAACGGTAAACATCTGAAACACGAGGAGACAGGATTTAAAGAAATTGCTATATTCAAATCAGGGGTAACGCTATAAGAAAGAAAAAAGAAGAATTATATTTGTTGTATAATGTAACCTAATAAAAATCGTAAAATGCAAACCGAAGTAAAGATCTCTTCTAAGAGACTCGACTCTTTAGATGCCCTACGAGGTTTTGACATGGCCTTTATAATGGGTATTCCTGCAATTATAGCCTGTTTGGAACAACTATTCGGAGGGGCAGCACTAGGGTGGTTGTCTGAACAAATGCACCATGCCAAATGGGATGGATTGAGAATAATGGACTTGGTGTTTCCTACGTTTCTTTTCATTGCAGGATGCTCTTTTCCACTATCGCTAATAAAAAGAAGAGAAAAGAAACAATCAGATAGTCAAATATACAAACACATATTCACAAGGGTATTCTGGATGATACTACTCGGATGTGTATATAACGGCCTTCTCAAATTCGACTTCGAACATATGCGATATGCAAGCGTATTGGCGCGAATAGGAATAGCATGGATGTTTGCTTCGCTGATTTATATGCACGTGTCTAACAGGAAACTGATAGTAGCTCTTCCTTTTATTATACTTGCCATTTACAGCCTTGTTATAGGAAATGTGTATGCTCCCGACGCCGAAGTGGGTCTTAATATATATACGCCCGAAGCCTCTATTGTAGGCTGGGTAGACAGGATGCTTCTTCCCGGCAGACTATTACGCTCCGGGATTTTTGATCCGGAGGGAATAATGTCTACCATTCCTGCTATATCCACTGCGCTATTGGGAATGTTAGCAGGTGATATATTACAAAACGACAAATATAATCCGAACAAAAAGGTTTGTATATTCTCGTTGCTTGGAACAAGCTTCATAATTGCCGGAGTAGTTCTGAGCATTTGGGAGCCTATAAACAAAGCTTTGTGGTCTAGTTCATTCACTCTTGTTTCAGCAGGAATCAGCTTACTTATGCTGACATTATTTTACTGGATTATTGATATTAAGAATATAAAAAAAGGATTTTCCTTTTTCAAAATAATAGGCATGAACTCGCTTGTCATCTATCTGGGGCAGCAAATAATTTCCTTTAAAGGCATATCGTCTTATTTCTTCAATGGTCTGGCATCTTTGTTTAGTGAAAATATAGGCAATCTGATACTAAGTTGTGGTTATGTTGCAGTGTGTTGGCTGTTTCTATATTTCTTATATAAGAAGAATGTATTTCTGAAAATATAATTTTAGCATCGGTAACTAAGTACTCATAAATAGCTAAGCTCTAAAATACAAAGAGGCAGAACCAACTAATATCGGTTTTGCCTCTTGTTGCAGATAACCCGGAACCCCTTAAAATTGCATTATCGCCCGAGCCCTACCCCATGTATCGTATTTGAATTTTGAATTCTGTAAAATCCCTGTCTGAAAATGTACAGACCATACTTTTTGGTTATCTATCTCTGTAGAAGCCCAATACTGTCCTGTCAGGTTCAATATAACGCCACCTGCATTTGTTAGCTTTGTATTAAATTCAGTACGAGCAGCAATAGCCGCAGTAGAATTAAGATTAGGCATTGCCCCTCCATCTATCCACGAAGTTTCTATATCGGCATATGCAATACCGCTGATAGCTGCATACAGAGATCTCAATTCATTCTTAGAAGGTATATACCACTGTCCATTCACATCACTTTCGTTCATTTCGCTATACAACCAATGAAAGACTGCGTAATCTGTAGAGAAATTAGAAGCAGATTTTCGCACATTAATAAGGCTATGTGTTGCACTTTTTCCATCATCAATATCCCTTATCAAAGCTACACCATCAGTAGATTCGTCCTTAGGTGAAGTTCCCCATCTGTTTTGCTTTTCGGTTAAGGAAACCACCTTACCGTTTTTTCCTCCATTATAGACTTCAAAAACAATACCCTGAGGAGTTCCTGTGAAAGGATAGACATCTCCGACACTATAATTATGTTCGGGTAAAGGATCTCCTGTAAGAGTAATTTTCCACTTCGACACTTTACCTCCCGTAAGGGTAGTTGCAGTTTCAGTACTGTAATTAAAGTTTATTTCTTTGCCAGTAGTTTCTTGTATAAAAGAAAATATTTCCTTTCCCACACCTATTGTCTGAGCCGGTACTAATGCCCGATATGTATAAGTAGAAGCAGATGTTTCTTTTTCGACACGAAGCATTGCAATATCCTGCGTTGCAGAGACAACAGATGTTGCAGAAGAATTTACCAAATTAACATTTGCAGAAGAAGAACAGTTGCGTAGTATTACTGTTAAAGAGTTGTCAAAAGCCACCATATTTGCACCTTTAACAATTTCCACCTGTACAAGAGACAAGGCATGAGAAAATTGTAGATTAACAGTAGTTTTCATTTGATTTTCGGCTTTAGCTAAAATCAAATCACTATCATTATATATGCTTTCATCTTTTTGGTTATTGTCTACGGTAAATATCATATTTACAGGATCAGCACCTGACACATATGGATAATAAGCATAAAAAGTAAGAGTAGAACCATCGACTGGTGAATATATCTTATCACCATCTAATGTCCATTCTCCGGCATTATAAGTCAATTTCCGATTGTCTTCATAATTACCGGACGACTTCAAGGATTCACCACTTTTAATGATAAACACTCCTATTTCGTCTCCATCTTCAAATTTACTTTTAAAATCAGTACCAGTAGATACTTTTGTTTGATTATCAAAGCTCATTGAAAAGTTAATTTCACCTTTCGATTCGAGGCTCTTTTCTTCTCCGGCTGAAAAATCATCCTCGTTACCGCAAGAAGCAAAACCTAAGAAGAGTAATCCTATTAATAATAATCGTATTGATTTCATATATTTGTATTTTATTTTCATGAAGTAATTAGAATGCCAGGATAGGACGAAGTCTTCCGTAGGCATCTCCTTTCGATTTTGAGTTTTGCAATACGCTCGTCTGAAAATGTACCGACCAGACTACATTACTGCTTATTTCTGTTACTGCCCAATATTGTCCATAGAAATTGAAAGCTGTTCCTCCTGCATTTGTGACCTTGGTATTGAATGCCGTACGGGAATTCTGGCTAGCGGTTGAATCGAATCCCGGCATAGCAGCACCATCCGTCCAGCTATTCTCAATCTCAGCATAAGTCAATCCGCTAATTGCTGCATAGAGCTCTTTCAATTCGTTTTTAGACGGAACATACCATGCTCCATTCTCATCAGCACCATTAAGGCTATTATATAGCCAATAGAAAACAGTATAATCATTTGCAAAATTTGCTGCGTTTTTACGCTTCGCTATCAAATTCTTAGTCGCATCTTTTCCATTGTCTGCATCTCTGATGAGCAATACACCATCAGCCGATTCATCTTTTGTATTATCTCCCCATCTGGCCTGCTTTTCCTGTAGAGAAACAACCTTGCCATTTTTTCCTCCGTTACTAATTTCGTAAACTATACCTGTAGGTGTTCCTTCTTTAGGATAAACATCGCCCACACTATACTTTGCTACAACGACAGGCTTACCGTTTCCGAGAGTAGGATCATCGCCTGTACCAAGCCAATCAGAAATACTTCCTTCCGAAATCTCGATCTGGCTGGTGCCCACTGTAACATCGAACGAATATATTTTCCCTTCGGTAAAAGAGACAGGAACAGTTGTCTTCCACTCGAAAGAGGTATTATTAGACAAAACAAATTCAAGATTATATAACACATCTGATTCGGGCAACACAATAGCCTGAGAAACTGTTCCATCTGGTGCTGTCGATGCTGTTATAATTTCTTTTGTCCGAATATTACTCATCCGCCCTGTAGCCAAATTAAAATCGGCAGCAGTATTCAACCCGTTTATATTGACTTTCATATTGTTTAGGCTGGATGCAGGTAAACCCTGTCCGACAGAAATATTAAATATGAGTTTAGTCAGCTTATGCGAAAAATTGAGATCGACAGATGTAACTCCGTTATTTATATCTAAGGCATTGTTGCTGTACAAAAGATCTATTTTGGATTGTTGACTCTGGTCTTTAAGATTAACATCGTATAGAAAATTACTTACTTCTTTGTAAGGATAATATGCTACAAAGTCAACATTTTTGCTTTCATCAGCAGGATAATATATAGGATCTGCTACAGGAGATAATCTACCGGACGCATCCGCTGTATATTGAGAATTACGGGCATTATTTACAACAAGAGTAGTACCGCTTCTCATCATATAGACTCCTATTTCATCACCCGAAGTCCATAATCCATCTGCTGTTTTCAGTTTCGACATTTCTGATATAGAAGCATCAAACTGTACAGCGCTTCCTACTTTGTGACTGTCGCTATTATCGTCATCATCGCTACAAGCGATTAATCCAAACAGTAATAATCCGGTTAGTATTAAATGTATTTTTTTCATGCTTTTCATATTTATGTTATTTTCATTACTTGCTAAAAGAAGGCATTTGTTTTATTCTTTAGCTACTTCATTCCCATTCCGGAAATTGTGTCTTATTCAGGTCAAGATCTGAAATCTGCTTCATATCAGCAGCATCAAGCTCAAAGTCAAACACATCTAAGTTTTCAGACATGTAAGCTAAATTTGATGTACGGGGAACAGTAATTATACCTCGCTGAATAATCCATCTTATAGCTATCTGAGCATTACTTTTATTATACTTTTTACCAATGGCTGTAAGAATAGGATTATTGAAAATATCGCCACGACCACCGACCAACGGAGACCATGCTTCCATCTGTATTCCCATATTATTTAAATCTCTTTGGGCTGCAAACTGCTGAAAAAGGACATGAGTCTCTATTTGATTCACCGCTGGTTTTACTTTTGCATAAGACAATAATTCTTTAAGTTGATCGGTATCGAAATTACTAACCCCAATCGCTTTTATCTTACCCTCATTGTAAAACTCTTCCATCGCTTTCCACGATCCTTTTATATCTTTATGTGGTCTTGGTCGATGAATCAGATACAGGTCTATGTAATCTGTTCCAAGTTTTCGTAAAGATGCTTCAAAGCCTTTTTTAGCCGCTTCATATCCCATATCATCTACCCATAGCTTTGTGGTAATGAAAAGATCTTTACGTTCAATTCCACTTTTTTTGATTCCCTCACCAACTTCTTCTTCATTAGCGTATATATTGGCGGTATCAATCATTCGGTATCCTAATGAAATTGCATTTGCAACACTATTACGGGCTTCAGATCCATTAAGAGCGTGTGTTCCAAAACCGAGTGCAGGCATTTGCACTCCATTGTTGAGTGTAATCATCGGAACAGATCTTTTTTGATAAACTCTTACATAATCAACCTCATATGTAGCAGGCAGAGCTGTTTCATCTACACCTTTCATTCCACCCCAATCTCCTCCCCAAGCCAAATTCAGCTTAAGATAGAATGGCTTATCGAACGGCCACATTGTTTTATCTCCGGCTTTATTATTGTGATAAATGAAATGTGCTTTACCATCAACATAGCCTTTAATATAATCAGGTGTCCATTCCAGTCCATATATATGAAATTCAGATTCGGCTGTAGGAACATATTGTTCTCCGGTTTTGTGAGTTCCTTTTTTATGGTTATACGCAGCAGTATGAATAGCTGAAGATGTCCAGTTTGGACGAACTCCTACTTCTTCCATAATATCTATTTCTCCATCTTCAGGCCACGTTTTAAAATCTCGGGGGAGCATCCAGAAAGCAGGCCATGTTCCTTTTCCTACAGGTAGTTTAAGACGAGCTTCGAAATATCCGTAAGTCCAGCTTTGAAGAGTATTCAGGCGGGCGGATATAACCCCACGTCCTTTCTTTTTTGCAATAATTTTCAAAGTTCCATCAGAAACTATAGTGCAAGTATCTATGCCAGATACCCCTGCCACATAATGCTGAATTTCGTTATTTCCCCATCCATGATCTCCTGTTTCGTAACTCCAACGTGTTGTATTAGGCATTGCAGGTTTTCCATTGTCTGAAGAAAGATCGTTAAACTCTTCTTGCCAGATCAATGAGTATCCTTCAGGATTAAAACGATCAGACTTAAGAGATTCTTGCGCACGGCTTATCCCCACAACTGAAATAAGGAAACAAAATAGAATAAAGCTCTTCTTCATAACCTATACTGTTAAATTACTTCGTTTTGTATTCTTCTTTTTTCTTATTATAAAAATCCTGCATTACAAAAAATGCTTTCTTTTTTATACCCCAATTAGATATAACACCTTTACGATTATAAAAATCCTGTATGCCGGGCAATTGGCGCCTTGGAGAACGAAAGTCTACTAATATCCAAGGAGAAAGACCGGAAAGCCCTTCTATTTTATCTAACATTTCAAGATTTTGTATATAAAGTTCCTCCTGATACTCTTCTGTCCATCGTTGTGTCTTAGGGCCGTGCATGCCTTGTAGAGCATCTCCTCCAAATTCACTGATAATTACCGGCTTGTTATACGGAACTTCCCATTTCATATCCTTACACGACTCGTTAGTACCTCTATACCAGCCTAAGTACTGATTGAAACTGACAACATCTACAAATTCATTCATATTGTCATCAAGCTTATTTATGTTGTTAGGAGCCTCAGTCACTTCCATAGCCATACTTATCAGCCTTGTATTATCCTGCTGACGGGCAAAAGATGAAAGCCTGCTCAGGAATTTATCGCGAGCATCGCCATGTGGAGTTTCATTGGCAATAGACCAAATAATAACTGCTGCACGATTCTTGTCACGATAAATCATGTCACGTAATTGGTTTTGAGCATTCTGATATGTTTCTTCTCTATCGAAAGAGATCGTCCAGTAGACGGGTATCTCAGACCACACCATTAGCCCGAGACGTTCGGCTTCACGTACCATATTTTCATTGTGAGGATAATGTGCCAGACGCACATAATTACAACCCATTTCTTTAGCCCAAGACAAGAGTGTTACAGCATGCTCTTTCGACCATGCACGTCCTTGATAGAAAGGAGCTTCTTCGTGAATACTGATTCCCCGTAAGAAAATATGCTGACCATTAAGAAGTATTTGCTTCTCTTTGGTTTCTATAGTTCGAAAACCAATCTTATCTGAAATATTCTCATTCTCAGAATGTAGTGCTACATCATACAATTTAGGGTTTTCGGGAGTCCATAAAACAGGCTTGGACTTTATTTCGAAAACCGCCTTTCCGTCAGTATCTGTAAGCAGCTTTTGCTTTATTTTCAGTTCGGGTATATCTATGGTGATTGTTTGCCCGGCAAGAGGATTATTCAACTTAACCCATCCCGTGATTAAATTTGTCACACCTTTTGGCAACTGGATAAAATAATCTTCAAGATAGGTTTCAGGCAGCACAGATAACATTACCTCGCGAGTAATTCCTCCATAGTTCCACCAATCCATATTGACAGTAGGGACATTATCCTTATGGCGTTTGTTATCGACTTTTACAACTACAAAATTATTACCATTGGTTATTTCGTCAGTCACATCAAAATTGAAAGGAGTATAACCTCCTATGTGCTCTCCTACTTTTGTGCCGTTTACATATACCTTAGTGTCATAGTTTGCAGCTCCAAAATATAAGACATATTTTTTGCCGGCCTCTTTTGACACTTCAAAGTCTTTCTTGAACCAAACGGTACCTTCATAAAAGAAAAGCTGATCGTCTTTTGTATTCCAGTCGGATGGAATATCCATGATGGGTGAAGTGTCAAGATTATACTCTACCAATTCTTGCGGGTTCTGAGCTTTTCTGTTTTTGAAAAAGCCATTTTTCAACACTTCGAGTCTATATCCATAATATCCATTTTCGAGAGGATCTACAACATAATTCCATTTGCCATTCAGGCTAATATTTTCGCGAGCATAGATATTGGACACCAACGGAATCTCTTTTGCAAAAGAAGTAGCTGCCAGTAATAGAGTAAATATTGTAAATAAAATTCTTTTCATATCTACACGTTTATTTATACAAGCCTTGTAAAATACCATCATACGCCGGCTTACGCTCATAGTCTTTGCTAAAAGGCAACACCCAGTCCGGCGAACTGTAGCGCCACGAATACTGATCAGTTACTCCCCACATAGTGATTCCGAATTGTAATTCGACAGGTATATCCATCATAGCTTTAGTTACATACCTGTATATATCCTGCTGTTTTTTAGCCAACTCATCGGTAAAAGTAAGTGTCTCTATATTATCCGGATTTACTGAAACATCCAACTCGGAGACATGTACTTTCAAATTTCTCGCGGCAGCAGCCCGAACAGCATATTCTATTCTACCTTCCAGTTTATTAATATCTGTATGCATTTGCAGACCAATTCCGTGTATAGGAACATTTTTAGCAATCAGCTCATCTGCCAGTTTATTAATAGCTACATTCTTAGCATGACTATATTCCTGTCCGTACTCATTATAAAATAGAATTGCGTCAGGATCTGCTTCGTGAGCATATTTAAATGCTAATTCTATATACTCTGTTCCTATATTTGTAAGCCATACACAAGGGCGATATGTTCCATCGTCGAGTAAAACTTCATTAACAACATCCCATGAGGTAACTTCACCCTTAAAGTGTGTAACAACATCCTGTATATATTCTTTCATCAGAGTTTTCCATGCTTCTTTGTTGCCTGAAAAAGACTGTATCCATGCCGGAGTTTCCCTATACCAGATGAGAGTATGACCATGAACCCTCATATTGTTTTGCTTAGCAAAATCGACTATATAATCAGCATCATCGAAAAAGTATAAGCCTTTACCTTTACTGACAACAGTCATTTTCATCGCATTTTCTGCCGTTATACTACTAAATTCTTTAATGAGTATCTCCTTATATTTAGCATCATTCTTCAAATGAGTAATATTTACAGCAGCACCCATCTTGAGAGGCGACTCTCTTAGATTGTCAATATTAAGTTTGGGTATTTCGTTACTGCCAGTCGGAGTATTATCATCATCATCGCTACATGCCGATGTTATAGTCATCGAAAATATACATAGCGCAAATATTAATATCTTTTTCATGTGTATTCTATTTTTAGCGTACAATAAATTCTTCTTTCTTTAAGTCTGCTGTGCGAGAAGATGATCCTATATGAACTGTAAAAGCACCAGCTTCTACTCCATAATTCATTTTAGCATCATAATACGAAAGTTTGTCAGGAGTTATATTAAACTCTACAGTCTTAGTCTCTCCGGGGTTCAGCGATATACGGGCAAAATCTTTCAATTCTTTTACAGGACGTGTTGCCGAACTATAGTTATCGGTTATATAGAGTTGCACAACTTCATCTCCTTGCTTTTTACCGATATTAGTTATATCTATAGAAGCTACAACAGAGCCATCTTTAGCAATCTCCTTCGCCGACAGTTTCATTTCTCCATATTTGAAAGAAGTGTAACTAAGTCCATATCCGAAATCGAATAATGGAGTAGAATTTCCTGTTGCATATTTAAACCATTTCGAGGTGAATTTATAATTATAATAAGTCTGAATTTGTCCCGAATGACGAGGAATTGTGATTGGCAATTTTGCTGAAGGATTTACGTCACCGAAAAGAATCTCGGCTGTAGCCTGTCCTCCCAAAGAGCCCGGTTCCCATGCCTCTAGCAATGCTGGAACATTATTAGCAATCCACTCGGTAGACAAAGGGCGACCGTTTACCAGAACCACAACTACAGGTACTCCCATATTGTACAAACCCTCTACAAGCTCTTGCTGAAGACCAACCAGATTAATATCATATCTGTCGCTATTTTCTCCACATGTTTTATCTTTCCACTGGTAACGCATAGAATTTTCTCCGACAACAACTATTACTAAATCGTTATCTTTTGCCATACCAATAGCCTTATCAACTTGTTCTTGTTTCATAGTACGCAGATTCCAGCCAAATTCGCAGAGATTAAATTTCACATCCGGACGTACTTGTTTCAACCCCTGATAGATTGTCACTACATTAGCCTCGGGCTGTTCCAGAGCCCAATCGCCTAATATGGACTGGTTGTTGGCATTAGGCCCTGTAACAAGAACTTTCTTATATTTTTTACTGTCGAGCGGTAACAGGTTATTCTCGTTTTTGAGAAGAACTATTGACTGACGAGCTAAATCCAATGCTGTTTGTTGGTGATTCTTATTATATAGTATTTTATTAACATTGGCTACATTCACATAAGGATTTTCAAATAATCCCAAGCGGAATTTAGACTCCAAAATTTTCCTTACGGACTCGTTGATACGAGCTTCTGTTAGTTTACCTTCCTGAACAAGCTTTATGACATCGAAGTAAAAATCAGGGCCATGCATATGCAAATCCATTCCGGCATCGACTGAAAGGAAGAACGCATCTTTCAACGTCTCACTCACTTTATGATAGTCTTGCATACGCTCTATATCCATCCAGTCACTAACTATGAAACCCTTAAACCCTAATTCTTTTCGTAAGATATCATCCATCAGGTATTTATTACCATGACAAGGTATTCCGTTCAATTCATTGTGGGCAGTCATCACCGTTGCTGCTCCAGCATCTACACAAGCCTGAAAAGGAGGCAGAAACACTTCGCGCATTGTACGTTCCGACACATCGAATGGAGCCCCGTTGACACCGTTCAGAGGTTGACTTCCTCCTATCAAATGCTTTGCACATGCCAAGACAAAATCAGCTCCTGCATTACTTTCATTCTGAAACCCTTTTATAGTTGCCACTCCCATCTTAGAAACCAGAAATGGATCTTCACCAAACGTCTCTCCTACTCTACCCCAACGGGCATCGCGAGCTACTTCCACGTTTGGAGTAAAAGTCCAGTGAGTTCCTGTAGCTCTCATTTCCAAAGCTGTCTCATGCGACATTTTTTCAACCAAAGCAGGATTGAACGAAGCAGCCTGTCCTATACAAGTTGGGTAAATAGTTGTTCCTCGTACCATACCATTGCCATGTACAGCATCAATTCCCATAATGAGCGGAATTTTCAATCTGCTCTGCAAGGCTAATGATTGTAGATAATTAGCCTCTTCGGCAGATACAACATGCAAGAACGAACCTACCATTCCTTGCTTTGTCATCTCTTCTATTTTAGCAGGAGGATAATCTGCATAGAATCCCATCGCATGGCTCTTTTTCATTTCTTCGGGAGAAATCTCAAAAGCTGCTTTTTTCATATGCTCCAAGCCTACATACTGGTTCATTTGTGCAACTTTCTCTTCCAAGCTCATTCTTCCAAGAAGGTCTTCGACACGCTTTTCAACAGGTTGTTTAGCATCCTGATAAATATATTGTGCCGACATATACTGACCTGTAAAGAAGAATGAGGCCACGACTAAAACTGCTGTTATATTTTTGTTTTTGAAAATCATCTTTATATTTTTTTACACTTATAGATATTAGTTCGTTACATTCAATATTGCTTCTCTGGAAGTTGTATATTTCGGAGTAGTCACAACCAGCTTCAAGTTATGTTTAACAGGCTGACCAGAATGGTACTCGAAAACTGTACCTCTGCAATATTCTACCCCATCGAGATACCAGATTCCTTCACACAGATTGGAAGGAGTGAATTGCATGACTATGCTGAAATCGACACCTACCTGAGCACCAAAAACGCCTAATTCATTCCCAGTCTTATCTGGCCATCGTCCCATTATACGAGGATATTCCTCTTCTGTCATTACAGGCAGATCTACATCCGAATCGCAGGCAGAGAAAAAACTCATACCGATAATCATCATTATTATATATATTAACTTTTTCATTATAGTATCATTTTTTAGATTATCATTTTTTACTGCTTGTCCCACCACACTCTGGCATTCCAACTATCAACTCCGCCCATAGCTTCCAAAGCTGCATTATATGCTTCTTTATTGTACGATGCTTCAGACAATGGATAGTTTAGTCGGCGGGGTATAGTCTGAGATTCGATAGTTATAGCTCCATATTCGTGAGAAGATTTCAGCACAGGATAGCCAGAACGGCGCCAGTTGGCAAATGCTTCAGGACCATTGGTCAGATGCAGTATCCATAGTTGCTCATTGATAGACTTCATTTGTCCGCTTACTGTTGCCGGATATGGATTCGTTGTCAGATATGTAGAAATTTCTGCATCAGAGATTGCATTTATCTTATATTTTGCCAGAAGTTTCATTGCTGCGGTTACTCCGTTTTCATAATATTGTTTTGCCGTTGTCGAACTCGGGATATCGCCACTCCATCTTACTTTAGCTTCACTAAGGAGTAACTGAACTTCGGCATATGTCATCAGAACACCCGGAGCATCGCCTTTTAGAAATGCATTATTCAATTGAGGACGACAAGATTTATCCTGCCACTTCTGAGTAGAAGTACTCCAATAACCACTCGGCCATTTATCGTACCAGAAATAGCCCGGATTTGGCGGTTGAAACTGGCTTAACCCTTTTGTTGTAATAATCTCATCTGTAAGGTCTA
The DNA here is from genome assembly GCF_001261735.1 of Dysgonomonas sp. BGC7. GTDB lineage: Bacteria > Bacteroidota > Bacteroidia > Bacteroidales > Dysgonomonadaceae > Dysgonomonas. The sequence continues at coordinate 12,982 of NZ_CVRP01000014.1, forward strand.
TTCTATTAAACGGATTCCCTGAAGCTAAAGCCGTTTCATCATAGCTACGCCCAATCTTCAAAAGACGTGGATCGCTCGTATCTTTCAAATAATTCCATAGAGTAGAACAAATACATTGTGTAGGGTATGGATCTCGCCCTCTCCAAATCTGCGACATTGCATTGCGACGAATTTCAGTTGTCTCCCAATCGAAAATATCATTATATGTAGTAAGAGCATCATCGTTTATAGTAAGCAAACCCGAGGCCAATCCTAAGATTTCAATCACTTCTTTACGTGCTTTTTCGGGATTTACCTTTGTTAAACGCATAGCTGCACGAAGGCGTAACGAATTGGCAAAACGTTTCCATTTGGTAATATCTCCACTGTATATTATATCTCCCGTTACAGTGCCACCTGCTGCACTCAGAGCAGCTTCTACTTCTTTCATTTCCTTCAGAAAATCATCATAAATAACTTCCTGCTTATTGTATACCGGACTTGAGATATCTTGAGAAGCACCTCTTCCTGCTTCGAAGTAGGGAATATCTCCATACATATCGGTCAAAATCATAGAATAATAAACTCTGAAGATGCGAGCTATTGATCTCACATTGGTATAAGAGGGGTCGTCTTTTGTTTTATCAATTACATCTACAAGATTTTTCATAGACAGACCATATATACGAGTCCATGTCTGAGACATAATAGGGTTACTCCGGCGATATTGACCTCCATAATTGGTTACATTCCACTCACCCTGCACATGTTGAACAAAGCTGGAAAAATAAAAGTTATAAGGCTCCATAGTCAACCAATCACCTCCTGTAAGAAGTTGGGCATATGCCAACTGATTGTTCGGATCTATAACAGGAGACTTTGTCGGGTTGGTATTCAGATCATCGAAGTTGTTACACGATGAGAGCAGCAATAGGCTCAAGACGCCTGCCAACAGTATTTTATTTATATTTTTAAACATAGCTTTCCTTATTAGAATTTTACATTAACATTAACCCCAAAGCTTCTGCGAGATGGAAGAGAACCAAACTCCAATCCCATACCCGTACTATTATTATAATTGGAATCAGGATCTATATTATCTATCTTTTTATAAATAATAAATGGATTACGAGACACGAATGAAACAGAAACATCATCGGCAAATTTTTGAATTATTTTTCGAGGCAGACGATATGAGAAAGTTATTTCTCTGACTTTTATATAGCTGTTGTCGTACACAAAAGCACTAGGCGCATAAGTAGAAATATGTTTCCAGTATTCTTCGGGATCTACCAATTTTGTGTTTTGAGCATAAGACTTATTACCTGCACCATCTACTGTTTCTATAACGCCTTTAGCAACATATCCTCCTGTTGGTGCCCAGTCTACTTCAGATACTCCGGCTTCGAGACGTTGCTCTTCCGATCTGTACCAACCATCGCGTCCGACAAGTGTTTCTTTCGATTTTCCTGTGCTGTAGAATGAACGAGCTGACATTGAGTAAAGATCTGCACCCCATTTTACATCAATTATGGCAGACAATGAGAAACTCTTATATCTCAGATTTGTGTTAACACCTCCTGTCCAATCCCATGTAGCATTGCCCAATACAGAAACCTGATCAGATATTTCGGGTAGTCCGGTAGAGGCGTTTATTATAATATCGCCCTTAGGACTACGTTTGTAATCTTTTCCCATAATAGCTCCGTAGTTCTCTCCGACTACTGCATCTACAGTTACATTTAGCCAAGCTGCCTCAGCCAGTGTAAAGCGATCGAGCCCGGAAGCAAGGCTTTTTACCTTATTTACATTCTTTGAGAAATTGAAATTCAAATCCCAAGAAAGGTCATTTGTTTCGACAGGACGAGTATTTAAAACTATTTCGACTCCTTTATTTTCTATATCACCAGCATTTACAATCTTGGCATCGTAACCCGAAGCGATAGACGTATTCAAACGCATAATCTGATCTTTACTATTTTGTGTATAGTAAGTGAAATCGAAGCCTAATCTGTTTTTCAAGAATTTCATTTCAATCCCGAATTCAGCAGAATTTGTCCGAGTAGGCTTCAGATTAGGATTAGGAACTTCCGAGTTGTAAATAGTACCCAAAGGATAAGTTCCATATGCCTTATCTATCATAGAGTAGTTTAGTGCCAAACGGTAAGGGCTTGTATCACTACCTACCTGAGCTACCGAAGCTCTCAGTTTGCCATAAGGGAATATATCTTTATTTAGTTTCCACACCTCAGTGAAGAGGAATGATGTAGATACAGAAGGATATATATATGTATTCTTACTGGAAGGCAGAGTCGATGATTTGTCTCCACGAAGGGTAGCATCGAGATACAAGAAATTGTTATATCCTACATTCACCATCGCAAATAAAGAGTTGATCTGTTTACGATATACATCTTCTACTACTTCTTTGGAAAGAAAACTCTGAAGTGCAACAACCTCACGCATACGCATATCTTTTGCTGTAACAGATTCGGTACGATTGTTTACAAAAAAGATATTTCCCCCTACATTAGCCCCTACATCAAAAAGTCCGAATTTATCTTTATAGGTAAGTAGAGCTTCCGTGTTGTATGTATAGTTCTTGAAAGTATTATTCTTCAAATATCCGGTCTCTCTTCCGGGTGTTGAATATGGAGCATAGTCTTGAAAAGTAAAGAGGTTAATCTCTCCTCCACCTGTTACACGAGCCTGAAACTTATCATTAAATTTATAGCTTAACACTCCTGTTCCCGAAAACTTATCTTTATCAGAGTTATTATTCATCTCATTTACAATCCAATAAGGATTGAGATTATATACATCGTGGTTGTTCCAATCGTAATACTCTCCATTATCCATTTTATAAGCATTTTTCAACCATCTTTGATCGAAAGTAGTGGCAAGCGTCATTAGGTTTTTACCCACATTGGTGCGGTCGCCGGATAATGCCGGACGGTTATTCACATCTTCACGCACATAATTAGCTTTCAGATCGAGATCCAGCTTATTTGCAATCTGTGTATTTGCACGTATATTAATCGTATTTCGACTCATATCTGTATTAGGAACTATATCCCAATTCAACATATTTGTATATGATAGCCTTACACCGGTTTTATCTTGTGTGGCATTAAAGATTACAGTATTGGTAGTAGTAACACCTGTTCGGAAAAAGCCGTCGATGTTGTTCTCGATAAACTTATAAGGACGTTTTACTCCATCGAAATACGTTAGATATAACCCTTCATCGATTTTAGGCCCCCAGTTGCGACTAGAGCTATGCTTGTCATCGATCCCGTTTATACGACCTTCTGTACCCTGTCCGTAAGTTGTTTGAAGATTATTATACTTAGTAAGTTGATGCTCGATAGTAGTAGTTGAATTAAACTCTATACCAAGCCTTTTCTTACCTCCTGCTTTTTTTGTTGTAATCAGAATTACACCATGGGAAGCCCGACTACCATAGAGAGCCGAAGCGGCAGGGCCTTTGAGCACCGATATGTTTTCTATATCGTCGGGGTTAATACTTGAAATACCGTCTCCCAAATCATATCCTCCATGCGTATCGGCAGAACCAAAATTAGTATTGTCTAACGGAACGCCATCTACAACATACAAAGGCTGATTATTTCCTGTAAGTTCGGTACTACCACGAATAATAACACGAGAACTACCCGATGGGCCGCCAGCTGTCTGGCTGATAACCAACCCCGGAACCTTTCCAGCCAAAGCATTGATAACATTTGTTTCCTTTGCCTTTTCCAGCTCTTCTCCTTTCACTTCACCCACCGAGTATCCCAAAGCCTTCTTCTCACGCTTGATGCCCAAAGCCGTAACTGCAACTTCTTTTAGCAGATTCACTTCTTCTTCGAGCGTAATATTTAATGTCTTCTGATTCGATACTCTTACTTCCTGAGTAACGAACCCAATGTATTTTATAACAAGAACCGTATTAGGAGTAACATCAATCGTAAATTTCCCATCAGCATCGGTAATGGTACCTTTCAATGTTGCTTTAATTTGGACGGAAGCCCCGATAAGAGGTTCTCCTTCAACATCAATCACCGTACCCGATATCTTCCATGAGTTTTGTTGAACAGTTTCTGTTGCTTTTACATCTATATTACCCATTGCAAAGGAACAGGGCAATACTAGAAGAGAAAACAGCAAGAGTGATACTTTCATTCTTTTCATTGGTATTAGTTTGAGAGTTAAAATAATAAAACAAAAGGCTATATGAATAACCATTCAGGCAACAATATTAGATATAATGTTCTTTAAGAGGGTTTAAAAATTGACAGATTGAGGTTTGAAAACTATCATTTAACAAGATCAGACAGTTTAACAGACAGATAACAGACTAATAAACAGATGATAACAAAAAGATTAATCAATCCACTATTTTGCTTGGATTGGTTCCATAATATTTTTTAAAAACTGTACTAAAGTATTTAGTATCGGAAAAACCTGTTTGTAATGCAACCTCTTGAATAGTATATTTTTTAGAAATTAACAACTCTTTTGCCTGCTTTAGTCTGATAACCCGAATAAATTCGTTAGGAGACTGATTCGTCAGGGCTTTTAGCTTTTCATAAACAAGTGTACGACTCATCGCAATTTCTGCACAGAGATCATTGACCGTAAATTTACTGTTTGCCATATTCTTTACGACTATTTGAATACACTTATTTAAGAATTCTTCATCGATATTTGTTGTGCCGACCTCAATATCCACAGCGCTATCTTCTAAGGTTGTTGATTCGGCCAGATTATTTTTTGTAAGATAATATTGCTGCAATTTTTTTCGGGTTTGAAGAAAGTTGTGAATTTTCATTTTCAACACCTGACTATCAAATGGCTTTGTTATATAGTCATCAGCTCCATATTGGAGACTGTGAATCATCTTATCTTTCTCGGCAATGGCAGTAAGCAAAATAACATGAATGTGAGATGTCTCAATATTGTTTTTCAGAATACGACACAGCTCATCGCCATGCATACCATCCATCATAATATCAGAGACAACCAAATCTGTCATATTATTCTTGAGAAACTCCAACGCTCGCTCTGCCGAAGAAACACTGTATAGCTTATACTCATCAGACAATATATTTGTCAAGTAGTTACGCATATCATCATTATCTTCTACAAGGAGAATGCGGTAAGATTCTGTAAAGTGACGTTTCGACGCTGAATAGAATTCTTTATCCGCATAGGTATCCTCTTCTATACCGGTATGAGGAGAGACAAAGCCCAAATCCTTGATAGGGAAAGACAAGCAAAAGGTAGTTCCCTTGTTTTCCTCACTTATAAAAGCTAACTCTCCTTTTATTTGTTTCACCAACTTATGCGTAAACATAAGCCCTATACCCGATCCTATTTCTTTAGAGTTGACAGCATTTTCGGCTCTGTATATATGTTTAAATATTTTCTTCTGTTCTTTCTTCGAAATACCAATACCAAAGTCTTCGACCTCGAGGCTGATCTTTTTATCATTATTTCTCAGCCTTAAATAAATACCTGAATCCTCTTTCGAGTATTTAAGAGCGTTCGAAAGTAGATTGTCAACTATTCTGTCCAGCTTTTTTATGTCAGTCTCTATATAAATACCATCAGCCGGAAGTTCTAGATGAATGGCAATACCCTTATCTTGAGCCAAAGGAGAAAATTGCTTTTGCTTATTGTTCACATAGTTTTTCAAATCGCAGATGGAAAGGCTCAATCGGGAAGGATTTATTTCCTCTTTCTGAAAATCTAACAACTGAGTAACCAAAGAGAAGAGTTTCTCCCCATTCTGTTTTGCCAATTGCAGATATGCTTTTCCCTTATCTGACATTTTATGTTCTTCTTCCAGATTGGACAAAGGAGCTAGTACTAAAGACAATGGAGTGCGAATGTCGTGTGCAACATTTATAAAGAAATTAATTCGTTCCTTCGATTGCTGTTTCAACATTCTTTCTCTGTAAAAACTCCATGCCCAATAAACTAATGACACAAATACCAAAGAATAAATGATCCATGCCCAGATAGTATTCCAGAAAGGCTCATTTACAATAACATTTATCTTCCTTTCGGCCAGTATTTGTCCGTCATTTTTGTTTATACATTGAATTTTGAATGTATACTTTCCCGGAGAAATATTGGTATAATCGGCAGTCAATGCACTTCCGCGCGGTATCCAATCCTTGTCGAATCCTTCTAAAATATATTTATAAACATAATTATCCGGATTATAGAGATCTATAGCAATAAAGCCAAAGGAGAAAGAACTCTGATCGTAATCTAATGTAATATCATTCAGCTCATTGATAGGCTTGGGTAATATTTCGGGTGCATCTTTTGGCGTAATTGACTGATAGAATAGTCTAAAATCGGTAAACAGTAGTTTTGCTTTCAGTTCTGCTCTTTTTATATCTTTCGGATTAAATATCAGCGCCCCATCTGTTCCTCCAAATGCCATACGACCATCTTTAAATTCGGTGAAAGACATAAAAAGAAATTCCTTTATAGGAAGATTGCTTATATTATACAAGAACCTTTTCTGAGCAGGATCGAAACAAAATATCCCTTTACTGTTACTTACCCATAACAACCCCTGCCTATCTTCCAGTATTCCGTATATATAGTTGGATGGAAGTCCATTGTAAGTAGAGAAATTATCAACCTTATCAGTCTTCAGATTCATACAGTTGAGCCCTCCCCCATCGGTACCAAACCAGATTTCATCACCAATCATTACTGATGAGTAGACAAAAGTATTACTTTTTATATCATATTTGGCCGGACTATTAAAGTAGCGTTTTTTCTCGCCCGTATGTTTGTTCAAAATAACAAAACCGTTAGAAGTCGCCACAAAAAGATTATTGCGATCAATTACCTTTATGGACTTAACCTGCTCTATGTCATAGTAGGAAAAAACTTCTTTGCCATCCACCAAAGACATCCTGGCAAGAGAAGAATACAGACAGCCAAACCACATGTCTCCATCATTATCTTTTACGGAGGCATATATACACTCTAACTGTGTCTTTTTCTGAAAATATGGAATGTAACGTAAAACTCCTCTATGTTTGTCGATACAATATAAGCCGGTACTGTAGCCCCCTGTCCAAATCCGACCGTTATTATCTTCGCAGAGGGTAAGAAAACTGTTTTCTTCTTCAAGGAAATGAGTCCATTGGTTCTTCTTCGTATCGTGGAAGCTTACTCCCAGATTGGTTGCATACCAAACATCTCCATCTCTGTCTTCGAGAATAGCATATATATGAGTTCCTTTAACAGACTGATTATTAAAGGGGATATGTCTTATCCATTCAAATATTTCAGGCTCTTTTACGATTGTTACCCCACCAGTATAGGTACCTACCCAAATATTCTTGTCATCAACTAAAATATCATACACATTGTTTGCCCGAAGAATACTCCCTTCTCTGTCATCGTTAGACAAATAAGACCCTGAGGTTTTAGCATCCATATCTACTTTATATACTCCACGACCGTCGAGCCCGATCAGAAGAGAATTACCAATCCATTCCCTTATTGCTTTTACAGGAACCGAGGGTATGTTGTTTATATACGGCAAGTCAAGATTCTCTTTTTTTACAAGATCCCAGACAAACAGACCGGAACTAAAACTCCCTGCCCATAAATAATGTCTCTTTTCGTCTTTGTAAATACTCATTATGTTGTGACCGTCAAAAATGGCTTTATCGTCTACCTTTCCGGAATTTTTATCTATAAAATATACACCCTTAGTAGTTCCTATTGCAAGCAAAGCAGAAGAGAAAGACACAATACAGTTTATAGAAAGATCTTCGTTAGTCAGTATAGGGTTCGCAGCAGTATCTTTGCTATTATATTTCAATAATCCCTTTAGAGACGCTATCCAGATAAAACCCTCTTCGTCAAGATACAGATCGTGGATAAATATAGTCTGAGTTTGTAAGGCAAAGACGAAAGAATCGGAAAAAGAATCGTAATAAAATATCTTTCCACTATCGGTAAAAGCCCATAATTGTCCGTTATAAGCTTTACGGATCTGAACCTCTCTACCATCTTTATCCTGCATAATCTCACTCTCCGACAAGCTATAATGCTTTACATTACGTCCATCGTATCTGCTAATACCCGATCGGGATGCAATCCAGATAAAACCATCTTTATCTTTTACGATATTGGATATAGACTGGCTCATCTGATTGTAACGATCGGTAAGTTGCCTATAATCGAAACTATTATCTGCTAAAGATTCAGAGAAAACGGATAAGAAAAGAAATAAAAGAAAGAATATATTTTTACTTTTCAGAGTATTGAGCATCTTACATAGAAAGATTGTCATTCAGACTGTTTTTATAGATTAGATCTTCGAAATTATAAAAAAACATTATAAAGCTAAAAGCCCCGGAAAGATTTAACTTCTTATGGAAGAAACCTTACAGAGCCTTTAGCCTTAAGTTATAAAAAAGTTTACTGTCGTATTTGTATCTGTAGGGGCCGTATTTGTCCCTGCTCATCTAATCACAAAATACATCAATAAATACTTTGTATTATTTATCTTTTTATGAATTGGGAAACTCTCAAGCTGGGATCAAAGATATAAGGAGAGCCAACTCCTTTTGCTGTCACCTGCCAAAGTACATTGTAATAAGCTTTAGTCCCTCCATTATTTGCCAACAGGTAAACAATTCCTTTTTCGCTGTTATAATAAACAGCCATATTGTCTATCTCTGGCTCGAGCAAATAATCATAGACGCCTTTAGGAAAAACTACCGTACGTCCTTTAATAGAAACCGAAATACTTTGATAGCGAAGTCTTGGTGAGTCGCCTCTGGCAATGCCTTTTACAATCCGGCCTTTTACACGATATAACCCATCAGTCCCTTTCTGCAAAAAAGTATCTTTCGACGTAACGCCTGACACTGATATATTTACACGAACATCATTTCCTTCGAACGAAATTATTCCTTGAGAAGACAAACGACTGACTTCTATCATCTCATAATCGTCTATGCGCATCAGGTCTGTACCTCTTATATAACCACTCTTGACCTCCCTCGATGGCAGATAATAACCAACATAGCGCCAAGGATCGATTTCCCTGTCGGGAGGATACATATAAAAAACAGAATCGTTGGATACAAGCTGCATAGTAGTCAAATCTCCCGGGCGGGTACAAAAATCAATTCTTCCTCTTATTGTGTCCAGAGCAACCACAAACTGAGCAGAAGCATTATGCACAGAGAGACTCATAATAAAAACGATGAGCAACATGTAATAATTTCTTTTCATAACAGCTATTTTATTACTTTGTAAAACTTTCGGGCTTCGGTTAGCGAAACAGCATTGAAGTGCCACCACTCACCCCTGATAGTAAGGAAACCTGCATGAATCATCACCTTTCGCAATAAACCCCTATTTTTCACTTGCTGCTTTGTCAGCAAACCCTGAGCTACAAGCTCAGCCTCTTTGTTTATTCCTGCTGCCCGTCCAAAAAAATCGAAAGGAGTACCCATATCCAACGGTTTTCCTTTTTCATTGCAAACGGTGAGATCTACAGCCATGCCATAATTGTGAAGCCCTGTACGAACAGGATTAGCTACATAAGCAGCATATTTGGTATTCTGTACAACCTCATACATTTTTTTTTGCACACTCAACGGACGAACGGCATCGTATACAAGAAGACTATATCCGGGATAGAGCGTCTTCAAATACTTTTGCGCATCAATAAGCTTTTGGGCTGCTAATGGATGCAGGTATATATTAAACAAGCTGTCGTAGAGGATTGTTTTTGTAAAATTATCGGTAGTCGCATATTTTAAATCATATTTTATTGTCTTATCCTGAGCGCTAACATTTATAAGATTTTGTTTTTGCAGATAACGCTCAAGCGAAACGGTCTTGTCCTGTGCTATTGTAAATAGCGGTACGAACAATAGGATAAAACAATAAAATACAGAGTTACTCTTCATCATCGTCTTCTTCGTCAAAATCGAACTCCACATATTCACGGCTCAGGATTTCATCTATTACTGCACAAGCCTCTGCATAGGTAGATGTAGCATTCAGTCGGTCGATAGAAAGATAAGCCTCTTTCAGCGACTGCAGCATCACCCTATCCTCTTCGTTAGGTCCCATTTCGGGGCTCTCGATAAACCAATGAAGTTCGTTCTTAAGATTTTCGCGAGCAGCATTATAGAAACCTAGAGCAGCTTCCCTTTCTCCTATCTTTTCTTTAGCTTTAGCTGCTTCTATCATATCGTGCCCTATTACATTCTTATAGTTACCCATAATAGTCAACGATATTTTAAGTCTCATTACAACAGCAAAATGCAAAGCATCTGCATCATCTTTCTGAGTATAATAATAGCTTAACGACTGCAAACTGTTTCGCAGATCAACAGCCTCACTAATCAGCACTTCGTGAACTTTTCGGGCAGGATAGCCACGACCTTCTTCCTGAATAATATCTACCACAGAAGGAATAGATTCGAACAGCCTATCCACAACCTGAAGGCGAAGGCTCTCATAGTTGCCATTAATATCTAAAGCAAAAACAAGACGTATAAGGTTCCTTATAAGAGAGCCGTTATTTTGCTTTATTATAGATAGGTTATATGTTTCTAAAGCCTCACTCTTTCCTGTCGAAAATAGTTCTATCATAATCTTATCAAGAATAGCCGCCTCAGCTTCTTCCCGAGGAAACACAAGCAATAATTCTTCAATTTTGTTCTCGATGATTAGATTCCAGACTTCCTTATTTTCTCCGTCAAGAAACGTCCGCACATTGTCATTCAGTGTCAGTTTGTTCATCTTCTGTTTCAGTATTAGATTTATTATCTGTTAGTTCTTCTGTACTTTTACTTTTTCTCAGAGCTTTATATATTTCTTCCTGAATGCGTTGGCGTATACCCAATGTCATCAATTGCTTATGAGTACGTTTTTCATTCACTCTGTTCGACAAAAATATATAAATTAAATCATTATCGGGGTCTACCCAGAAACAAGTTCCGGTAAATCCTGTATGACCGTATGTACTCGCCGGTGTACTGATAGATGTAGGTCCTGACTTATTAGTGCGCATTTCGGGTTTGTCAAAGCCCAGTCCCCGACGCGAAGACGAGCTCTTGGTTGTAGTAAAAAGCTGGCAGGTTTTTTCAGAAAGGTACCTCTCTCCTCCGTATGTTCCTTTGTTCAACCACATTTGATAGAGCTTTGCCAGATCGTTTGCATTAGAAAATAATCCTGCATTACCCGATACGCCGCCCATAAATGCCGCTCCTTCATCGTGCACATATCCTTGCAAAAGTTGTTTACGCAAAAAATCATCTTTTTCTGTAGGAACAATACGGTTCTTATCAAATTTACTCAACGGATTATAGGTAGTCGTTGTTGCACCCAATTTCATGAAAAAACTCTTTTGTAGAAAGGTATTCAAATCTTCCGTTGCAATATCTTCAACAACCTCTTTCAACAACATAAAGTTAAGACAACTATAGAAATATGTTTTCCTCTTACGCAGCTTAGAATCCGCAATAGCTTTCACAATCGTATCCTGATAGGCTTTGTTCACATACATCTTTTCGGCTAAGGGCAAAAAGCCTGCTTTGGGAATAGAAGAAACAAGATTTGGTTTAAATTTATAATCGACACGAGCCCATGTACTTTCGTCAAATTGAGCAGAGTAAAGAGGTGTTTTTGTTCTGTTAAACAAGCGTCCCTCGTAACTGGATTTATCGATTGCATCCATATAATACGGAATAAATGAAGGCAGGCCTGTTTCGTGCAACAGAGCTTCACGCACAGTAATTCCGACCTTATTCGTATGTTTGAGTGCTTTAATGTATGTACTCAAAGGAGTGCTCAGTTTTATTTCCGACTCATCGTACAGTTTCATAATAGCAGGAACGGTAGCCGACGCTTTGGTCATAGATGCAATATCGTAAATATCGCTATTTGTAACTTTTCTCTTGCCATCATATTCAAACGAACCAAACGAGCGGTTGTATATAATTACTCCACTCTTAGCAACTAGAACCTGACATCCAGGAAAAGCTTGAGCATTTATACTTTCATTCACGATTGTATCTATTGCATTGAATCTGTAAGACGGAATATTCAATGCCTCAGGCACTTCGTAACTTAGTCTTACTTTTTTTGTTTTCAATCCCTTACCTTCTTTAAATAAGCCTTTCACTGATACCGGAATTTTACCATCTGTCTTATTCCCCCCGAATATGGCCTGAGCAGCATAATCCTGAGCCAGATCTGTTCCTTCATAGGCCAAAAGCACTCCGTCGGCAGCTTTTACAGATGCAGCATAAGTGGCCATACGATATGGGACTACAAAGAACGTAAGAATCGTCTCTTTCCCTTGAGTGACCGTCCTGATAGCGGCATCTGCATTTGTCCGTGTAGTATGAACGGAAACGATCACTGTATTGTAAGGTTCAATATCCTTTTTCAACTTTAGCAGTGCATTGGCGTCTGAGGCTGTAAAGCAAGATACATCCGCATAGTTTTTCAGCATATTGTGAAATGTATTATCAGCATTTTCTCCGATAGCTACAGCAGCAATTTTCCGTTTATTTAGCTTTTTGAGAGGAATTATATTTTCATCGTCTTTCAACAGTGTTACCGAAGCCTTATTCAGCTCTCTATTGATCCAATCAGCGTTCGCATTATTAAGATTCTGCAACAAATTGTCAGTAGGCAGACTGCTTGCTTCATTTATATGCAGTATGTATTTATACATAAGAACCTTTTTGCATTTCGCTTCCAGTAAAGAATCGCTCAAAACACTATCTGCTACAGCCTTTTTTACCGATTCATAATCTTTGACAGGATCGACAGGTCCCAGAAGAATATCATTACCTGCCAATAAGGCTCTCACACAATAATTCTCTTCTCCCGAAACACCTTTCATCTGCAATCCATCGGTAAAGATAAGGCCGGAGAAGCCCAACTCAGTTTGCAGCAAATCTGTGGCTATAGCCGACGAAAGGGAACTTGGCTGATTGCCTGCATCCAAAGCAGGAATATTCAGGTGAGCAACCATCATACCTGAAAGTCCTTCTTTTATATATTCCTTAAAAGGTCTTAGCTCAACATCCTCCAACCTGTCTTTGTCATTCTGGATAACGGGCAACACCTTATGAGAGTCTGTAGATGTATCTCCATGTCCTGGAAAATGCTTTGCGACAGCCATCACGCCACCGGCTTCCAGTCCTTTGGAATACATAATACTCAGTCGGGCTACACGCTCCGGGTCTTCACCAAAAGAACGGTTACCTATCACAGGATTATCAGGATTGCTATTGACATCCAGTACAGGAGCAAAATTGACATGAATACCCATCAGGCGACACTGACGAGCTACTTCCAGTCCATAATAGTATAGTAACGAATCGTTCTGAATAGCTCCTAGCATCATATTTCGGGGAAACTGAGTTGTGTTTGAGAGTCTCATCGACAATCCCCATTCGCCATCGAGAGAGATCATCAACGGAACTTTCGACACGCTCTGTCCTACATTTGTCAGATTAAGCTGCTCTACGGGTGTACTCTTCGAAAACAGAAGTCCTCCTACATGTTGATTTTCTACCAGAGAAACGATCTTATCCCTATTGGTCTGATTGTCGGAACTGAGAACAACGGGCATAAATAGCTGTCCGATGCGTTGATCGGTACTCATCTGATTATAGATAGAATCCACCCATTTGGTCATAGAAATTCTGTCCGCCTCTTTATATAAAGAAGGGGTAATTCTTTTATTATCCAACGCCTTTATCGACAGACAAAAAAACGAGATTGCGATAGAAGTCGCAAATATATATTTTATCTTCATTGTGATCTGTTATGAATAGTTTTGAAAAGATATATGATACCTTCCTCCACAAAAATAAAACGAATATGTTTTATTAAAAGGATTGTATCCATTAATTAAACATAGATTAACAAAGTCATAATTATAATTGAGCTATTTGCAGAAACAGAACAAAATGCGATCCCTACCCACTTTCAGAAAAATCTAATTTAATATGAATTATCGTATACAAAAGTTCGTATCTTATACGTTATAGTTTACGGTTGATCTATTATGCGGCTTTGATGCAAAAACATATTATATTGGAGAAATAGAAGATGAAAACTCTTATCATCATTTTACTTATACTGAAGAATGTTATACCTTTCTATGCACAGGAAAAGAGGTTATTAAATATCTACAAAACCAAACCTCTACAGAGTAGCGTTTCATTAGACAGTACACTAACTCCCAAGATCATTTTTTCACAGCCAAATACCGAACCATTAAAATACCAGAACAAAATCAATGTCGATTTCGAAACCGAACAAAGATGCTTCAAATCGATGTACCCCAGATTAATTATACCCGTTACTTTTCTCGCTTACGGAATAATGGCACAGGAAAATCATTTGATGAAGGAACTGGACAGAAGCACCAACCACGAAGTGGAGGAACATTATACACATCCAATGATATATGACGATTATCTTCAGTTTGTACCGGCTATTTCGGTCTATGGACTAAATCTGATAGGTATAAAGGGACAACACAACCTAAAGGATGTAACAGTGATTATGGCAACATCACATTTGCTAATGGCCGGAACGGTAAATATATTGAAGAGTACAACAAATGTATCACGCCCCGACAATTCGGCACGAAACTCTTTCCCTTCAGGCCATACTGCAACCAGTTTTGTGGGAGCACATATATTATTCCGGGAATATATCGGGATATCTCCTTATATAGCTATCAGTGGATATCTGGTATCTTCTGCTACAGGTACGCTACGCGTGCTGAACAAAAGACATTGGGTGAGCGATGTCGCTATGGGCGCCGGAATAGGGATGCTTAGCGTGGAGGCAAGCTATTTATTACTGCCTGTTATCAACTCCGTTTTGTACCCGAATGCAGGTAAGCAAAAAAGTCAACTGGCTATAGTACCATCCATCGGCAAGAATGAATATGGAATGGGAATGGTATATGTATTTTAAAAAAGTAATAACAGCGTGTAAAATAGAGACCTAAGACTTTTGTGTATTTCAAAAATATATTTACCTTTGCATCCGCTTTGCGTAATCTCTGACGGGAGATACTCGTGTATATTGCGTATATTAACAACAAAACCATTATATAGTCATGGATTTAATTAAAGTTGCTGAAGAAGCATTTGCCACAGGAAAAGAGTTTCCTTCATTCAAAAGTGGTGATACGATTACAGTTGCTTACCGTATCAAAGAAGGTAACAAGGAGCGTGTGCAGCAGTATCGCGGAGTAGTTATCAAGATCGGTGGACATGGAACAAAAAAACGTTTTACTGTTCGTAAAATGTCTGATAACATTGGCGTAGAAAGAATTTTCCCTATCGAATCTCCATTTATTGACAGCATTGTAGTTAACAAAGTGGGTAAAGTTCGTCGTGCTAAATTGTATTACCTACGTGGTCTTACAGGTAAAAAAGCCAGAATCAAAGAAAAAAGAGTTAACACTAAAGCTTAATTTCTTATTCTGTCTGTTGCACAGAAAAATATACGAAGAGCCTGTCTACAAAACAGGCTCTTTTTTTTCCTCTTTCATCATAAAATCTACAAACAAATGAAAATTAATCATCATTCTCCGAAATAGAAATTATAGGAAAAATAATTTCTATCTTTAACTTTTTCAATACCAATACATTTATACTTATCAGACTTTTATATGAAAGATTTTATAATATCAGAATCAAAAAATAAAGAAGCAATCCTTGTAGGACTTATCACTCCTCAGCAAAATGAGGATCAGATAAAGGAATACCTTGATGAGCTTGCATTCCTTGCCGAAACAGCAGGAATAACCCCTGTGAAAAGCTTCACCCAAAAACTGGATTATGCAAATCCGGTTACCTTTGTAGGCACGGGGAAATTACAGGAAATAAAACAGCATATGGAGGACAACGAGATTGACCTTGTGATATTCGACGACGAGTTGTCTCCTAAGCAAATACGAAATATAGAAAAAGAGCTACAGGTAAAAATACTTGACCGAACAAGTCTTATCCTCGACATCTTCGCCATGCGGGCTCAGACAGCCTATGCCAAAACGCAGGTAGAACTGGCTCAGTATCAGTATATGTTGCCACGCCTTACTCGTCTGTGGTCGCATCTCGACCGCCAGCGCGGAGGGGGTGTAATGATGCGTGGTGTGGGAGAAACACAGTTGGAAACAGACCGCCGTATAATTACAGAGAAAATAGCAAAGCTGAAAGAAGACCTGAAAGGAATAGACAGACAAATGGCTTCGCAACGGAAGAACAGGGGAAAGATGGTGCGTGTAGCCCTTGTAGGATATACCAATGTGGGCAAATCTACATTGATGAACCTCCTGAGTAAATCGGAGGTGTTTGCCGAAAATAAGCTATTTGCGACACTGGACACTACCGTGCGAAAAGTGATAATAGACAATCTGCCATTCCTACTTTCCGATACTGTGGGATTTATACGAAAACTGCCTACACATCTGGTAGAATCGTTCAAATCGACATTAGACGAAGTTAGAGAGGCTGACCTGCTTCTGCATGTTGTAGATATTTCTCATCCAAACTTCGAGGAACAGATAGAGGTAGTAAACAGCACCCTGCTCGATATCGACAAAACGGAAAAGCCGACAATACTTGTTTTCAACAAGATAGATGCATTCACCTACAAGCCAAAAGACGAAGACGATCTGACTCCAATGACTAGAGAGAACATATCGCTGGACGAACTGAAAAAGTCGTGGATGAACAAGATGCACGATGATTGTATATTTATATCGGCAAAGGAGAAGGTCAACCTAGAAGAACTGAAAACAAAGGTATACGACAGGGTAAAGGCTATACATATAGAGCGTTACCCGTACAACGACTTTTTGTTTCAGAAATATGATGAGGAAGCAGAATAAACATGCACTTACTCGTCGACTATATAAAAAAATCACTTGAAGCGTATTATCCCGGAGACGAAATTCCGGGGTATACACGCATCATTATAGAACACATCACAGGAAAAACCTATTCGAAGGCAATGCTGGAAGGCAATGCTCTGACAAAAGAGCAGCAGGAATATATCCACACCATTGTAGACAGGCTGAAACAATACGAACCGATACAATATATTCTGGGAGAAACAGAGTTTTTCGGACTACCATTCTCCGTAAATGAGAATGTACTGATTCCTCGTCCCGAAACGGAAGAACTTATTGAACTTATACTAAATGAAAATAAGCAACCTAATCTATCGGTACTAGATATAGGAACAGGTAGCGGCGCTATCGCTATTGCTTTGGCAAAGCATCTCAGGGAAGCTAAAGTGTCTGCATGGGATATTTCTCAAAATGCACTAGAGGTAGCCGGACGAAATTCTAAAACTAATGAAACAAATATCTATTTTCGAGCTATAGATGTTCTTAAGAAATATCCACGAGACGAAAAATTTGATATAATAGTCAGCAATCCGCCTTATGTCCTCGAAAGTGAGAAAGCAGAGATGGAACAAAACGTGTTAGACTACGAGCCTCATCTGGCCCTTTTTGTACCCAACGACAAAGCTTTGTTGTTTTACGAACGCATAGCCGAGATTGCTCTCGATATACTGAAGCCTCAGGGAAAGCTCTATTTTGAGATAAACAGAGCAAAAGGACACGAAGTGTTGGAAATGCTAAAAGATAAAGGATTTTCCGACATAGCTCTGTTTCAAGATCTAAGCCGAAATGACAGGATGGTGAAAGCAACAAAACTTTATCTATAAGGGAAGTCCCTCCAAACCTTTCCGAAAGAGAGGCTTAGCGAAGCCAATACTGATCAGCTAACAGTAATCAGTCAGCAGTTAGTATAGGAGGTATATTTCTTGTGTCAGCTGGATCTCCCCTCTGGAGAGATGAAGAGGGACTTGATAATGTACAACTTTGTAAGGTTTTAGTTAAAATTATGTTTTTCAGAAACGATCAGATTAGTTGAACTTTGGAAATGAAAGATTCAATAAACAAAAGGACAATAACCGAACCACAGGCACTCAACCGAATAGCAGCCTATTGTTCACGAGCCGAACGATGCGAATATGATATCCGCAAAAAGCTTGTAGCATGGGGATTGCCCGATGATGCCATTAAAAGAATTACAGACCGGCTGAAAAAAGAAAAATTTCTGGATGACGCTCGCTTTGCCCGAGGATTTATTAACGACAAACTGAAATTCAATAAATGGGGGCGCACTAAGATCATATACGAGCTTCGTAAACGAAATATACCTGATTCTGTCTACAATCCGATACTCGACGAATTGTCAGGCGATGAATTTGAAAATCAACTGATGTACATCCTTTCCATTAAGGTCAAATCTGTAAAAGCAAAAACAGAATACGAGAAAAAGACCAAACTTATCCGTTTTGCTCTTGGGCGTGGTTTTTCTATGGATATGAGTATCAAATGTGTGGATAAGCTATTAGGAGGCGACTATGAAGAGTATAATTCATAACTTTTTGAGCCTCTTTTTCCCCGACCTGTGCGTTGTATGCAAAGACAGATTGTCGGAAGGAGAAACTCATATCTGCAGCAATTGTCTTATCTTATTGCCTAAGACGAACTTCCATTTGCAACCGGACAATCGTCTCGAGCAATTTTTTGCAGGGCGAATTCCCTTCAAGCGTATTGCCGCCTATGCCTATTTTCTAAAAGGAGGCAGCATTCAGAATATTATACATGAACTTAAATACAACCGTAATCCCGAAATAGGGGTTTTTATAGGAAAGTTATGTGGCGAAAATATAAAAGACAGTGATTTTGCTTCATCTATAGACCTTCTTATTCCCGTTCCTTTGCATCCGAAAAGAGAAAAACAAAGGGGATATAATCAGTCTCTCGAGATATGTAAAGGAATATCTGAAATAACGCAGATCCCTATAGATAGCGGTACTCTCACCAGAACGGTGAATAATCAATCGCAGACAAAAAATTCTCGTTTCGACCGTTGGAAAAATGTTGAGGATATTTTCACTCTGACAAATATTGAGAGCTTTCAGAACAAGCATATCTTGCTAGTAGATGATGTGATTACAACAGGATCTACCCTAGAGTCGTGTGCAAAAGAGATTCTCAAAAGCGAGGGTGTAAAGATTAGTATCTTTGCCGTAGGAACAGCCAACTGAGATAATAAATAGAAAGAACTATAGTTCGGCAAATAAACATTGAATAACACAAAGATTAAATTATCAATGATATAGAGTCAATTCTTTTGTCAAAGCGACTTCGAATTGTTCTATGAAGTCTCAAAGAGTAATATTTAAGAAAAAGTATAAAACTGTCACTTTTGTCACTTTTTAGTTAAAATCAGAATATAGAAATCTTAAAAGCTGATACTTTGTAACTCGTAAGATATTTTTACCTTTGTACTCCAATAATATTTTGAATACTAAAGCTATGTCACAACCTTCAATTCCTAAAGGAACAAGAGATTTTTCGCCAGAAGAAATGGCGAAACGCAACTATATTTTCGACACCATCCGCGAAGTATATAAGTTGTACGGTTTTCGGCAAATTGAAACTCCTGCAATGGAGAATTTATCAACACTGATGGGAAAATACGGAGAAGAAGGAGATAAGCTATTGTTCAAAATACTTAATTCGGGAGACTATCTCAAAGGCATTTCAGACGAAGAACTAACAGAAAGAAACGTTACCCGCCTAGCTACAAAACTCAGCGAAAAGGGTCTCCGCTACGATCTTACTGTGCCGTTTGCACGCTACGTGGTAATGCACCGCAACGAGATTACATTTCCGTTCCGCAGATACCAGATACAACCGGTATGGCGTGCCGATCGTCCCCAAAAAGGGCGCTATCGCGAATTTTTCCAATGCGACGCAGACATTGTGGGGTCAGACTCTCTTATCAATGAAGTAGAGCTGATCCAGATAATAGACGAAGTATTCAATCGCTTTGGCATTCGGGTATGTATAAAACTAAACAACAGAAAGATACTATCAGGTATTGCCGAAATAATAGGAGAATTGGATAAGATTGTAGACATCACTGTTGCTATCGACAAGCTTGACAAAATAGGATTGGATAAAGTAAATGAAGAGCTGGCTTCTAAAGCGATATCAGCAAAAGCCATAGAGCAACTACAACCCATTATTATGCTGCAAGGCACTAATGAAGAAAAGCTTGTAATTCTGAAAGAAGTTTTAAAAGACTCTCGGATAGGTCAAGAGGGTGTAGAGGAACTTGCGTTTATACTAAACAAACTGAAAGTAACGGGTATTCGCTCCGAACTTGATCTCGATCTCACCCTTGCCCGTGGGCTGAACTACTACACAGGAGCTATTATAGAAGTGAAAGCTCTCGATGTGCAAATAGGAAGTATTACCGGAGGTGGACGTTACGATAATCTGACAGGTATTTTTGGACTTTCGGGAGTGTCGGGGGTCGGAATTTCTTTTGGTGCCGACCGCATATTCGACGTACTCAACCAGCTCGACCTCTATCCCAAAAACTCGATACAAAACACGAAAGTACTGTTTGTCAACTTTGGGGAGAATGAAGAAAACCACATCTTCTCTGTAATTGCAAAAATACGCAAAGTTGGTATCTCTGCAGAAATATATCCGGAAGCAGCAAAGATGAAGAAACAAATGTCTTATGCCGATTCCAATAATATACCTTATGTTGCTATAATAGGGGAAAATGAGATACAGGAAAACAAAGTAACTCTCAAAAACATGACCAGCGGCGAACAAAAACTACTGACAATAGAGGATTTTATCAGAGAACTATCTCAGTCATAATCATAGAGAAATACTTATACATAAAGTGCTCTTATCTAGAGTTATTAGATAAAAGTTACCTGAAAACACCATATTTATTAAAACCGGGTAAGCTCTCAATCCGAACTATCTGAGAAAGAATGCATAAGACTTCCCGCCCCTTTTGTTAATAACCTGTTGATATCTTTACATAAAAATCTAATAATTAGCACACTAACACTGTTAATAACTTACTAACAGGCTGTTGATAAGTTTTTCGGCATTTTTAAGTGGGGAAAAGTGGGGAAAAGTGTTTTATTTTTATACCTTTACCATCGTTTAGCGTATATTGTTAAAATACAAAGTATTAATGTTGCAATTTCTAGGAAATATAGAAGCCAAAATCGATGCAAAAGCCCGAATTTTTGTACCGGCAGCTTTTAGGAAGATATTACAATCTTCTGCCCAAAACACATTGATACTCAGGAAAGATATATTTCAGGACTGCCTTGTGCTCTATCCTCTGCAGGTATGGGACGACGAAGTTGCAAAATTACGCTCACGGCTAAACAGGTGGGACAAAGAGCAGCAAGCTCTTTTCAGACAATTCGTTGTTGATGCTGAACGTCTCGAAATGGATGCCAATGGACGGATTCTCATTCCGAAACGGTATTGTCAGATGATAGGTGTTACCTCTGATGTGAGATTCCTTGGTGTAGACAACACAATCGAAATATGGAATAACGATTCTCTGGAACAAACTCTGATAGATGCAGATGCCTTTAGCTCCCGAATTCAGGCATTGATGAACAATGACCCACAAAACGACTAACCATTATGGAACAAATGTATCATGTACCTGTACTACTCAAAGAAAGTGTGGACGGAATGAATATTCGCCCTGACAGTACTTGCGTAGACGTTACATTCGGAGGAGGAGGCCATTCGAGAGAAATACTTTCTCGCCTGAATAATAAAGGACATCTATACGCCTTCGATCAGGATGAAGATGCGATAGACAATATACAAAACGACAGTAGATTCACCTTTATTCGTGGCAATTTCAGATTTCTAAAAAACTTCATAAAGTACCATGATGTAGACGGAGTAGATGCCATTCTTGCCGACTTAGGAGTATCGTCTCATCATTTCGACGACGAAGGACGTGGATTCTCTTTCCGCTTCGAAGATAGTGATTTGGATATGCGCATGAACCAGAACGGAAGAAAGACCGCTGCATACATATTAAACAACTATACAGAAGAACAGTTGGCTGATATATTCTACCTGTACGGAGAACTGAAACAGTCGAGACGCATTGCTTCTGCAATAGTAAAGACAAGAAAGGAAAAGTCTTATAAAAAAATAAGCGACCTCCTAACGACCTTCGCACCGCTTATACCCAGAGGCGAAAAAGAAAAGAAGATGCTGGCACAAGCATTTCAGGCGTTACGCATCGAAGTGAATGAAGAAATGGAAGCATTGAGGGAAATGCTGGAACAGGCTCTCGAAATATTGAAACCGGGAGGCCGGCTATCTGTAATAACGTATCATTCGCTCGAGGATCGTATGGTAAAGAACTTTTTCAAAACAGGTAACTTTGAAGGAAAGATAGAAAAAGACTTTTACGGAAACTTTGAAACTCCTTTCCGACTCATAAACAACAAGGTAATCATACCTTCCAAAGATGAAGAGAACATAAACCCTCGCTCGAGGAGTGCAAAGTTGAGGATAGTAGAAAAAATTTGATAGCAATACAGCAAAGGATGAAAGCAAAAGACATAAAAAAGAAAATAATGTATATTCTGGGAGGAACAGTCCTCACAGAAGATTTCTTCTGGAAAAATGCCCGATTCATCGCTACTGTTTTCATCATAATTGTTTTATATATAAGCAACAGATACAGCTGTATCGAAAAAATGGCGAAAATAGAATCGCTTCAATACGAGCTAAAAGATGCTAAATACGAATCTCTTACCATATCCTCTCAACTGATGGGAGTAAGCAGAGAATCGAAAGTAGAAGAACTGGTTCTGAAAAACGGAGTCGAAATTAAACTGACAAAAGACCCTACTTACAAAATCAAAGAATAAAAGACTAAGATATATATGGCAAAAAAATCTGAAGGAGCAATGAAGAATGTAGCAGTCAGCCGTTATGGTTGGTTGGTATTCCTATTGTCCATGATTTTCATTGCAGTCATTGTCTGTATCTTCAAAATAAAATATGCAGAAGGATCTGCATGGAGAGAACTGGGACGTCAGGAGACTGTAAAAAAAGACAGAGAGATACGCCCCAACAGAGGAAATATATATGCCGACGATGACCGCCTTCTGGCCACAAGCGAACCTTTATATGGGGTATATATCGACTTCATGTCGGAGGGAATAGCAAAAGATACGCTGATGAAATATGTGACTCCGCTATCACAATCTTTAGCTAAGAAGTTTCCTGACAGAAATGCGGCTCAGTATAAAAAAGTAATAATGGACGGATGGCAACTCAGCAGAAAAGAACTTGCCGAAATAGAACGCAACAGAAAAAACGGGTCAAATAAAAAAGTCAAAGTCCGCAGCCGTTATGTAAGAATCATACGTCCCGATATCAACTACATTGACCTGAAAGAAATAAAGACTTATCCATTCCTAAATCAAAGAAGCAATAGAAGTGGTCTGTTCACCGAAGAAAAAACTATGCGGATGAAACCTTTTGGAAGGCTGGCAGGCAGAACTGTTGGTTCTATTTTCAAAGATTTTGAAGCAGGGGGAGCAAGTGGCCTTGAACTCAAATATGATTCCATCCTCAAAGGCATACCGGGAGTTAAGACCCGTCAACGTGTACAAGGAAGATGGATAGATGTAGTATTGGAGGAGCCTGTTGATGGCTTAGACATAAAAACCACTCTGAATGTAGATGTACAAGATCTGGCTGAAAGAGCATTGTATAGCAAGCTGGCTGAAACAAAGGCAGAGTCAGGCGTAGCCATTGTAATGGAGGTGGAGACCGGTGAAATAAAAGCCATAACAAACCTCGACAGAATATCGGAAGGGGTATATGCAGAAGGCAACCCAAATGCTTTTTCATATATGTCTGAGCCGGGATCGACATTCAAAACAGTCTCGTTAATGGTTGCCTTAGAAGATGGAGTAATAACTCCAAACGACTCTGTATATGTAGGCAATGGACTCTTCGAATATAAAGGACGGACTGTACGTGATCACTACTGGCGAACCGGAGGACGAAAAGATTATATGACTATTGCCGAAGGGATGCATATATCATCCAACGTTGTAATATCAAAGATGATACTGAAAGGATACGAAAACGATCCTCAGAAGTATGTAAAACATATACACGATCTGGGTATCACAAAGAAAATAGAATGGGATGTCCCTTTGAAAGGTAAAGAGGGGACTTCTGTAATACGTTTTCCAGACGACAAGTTCAATATATGGTCAAAGACAACTCTGCCATGGATGTCTTTTGGCTACGAAACGCAAATACCGCCTATCTACATGCTAATGTTCTATAATGGGATAGCCAATAATGGAAAAATGATAAAGCCATTCCTCACAAAAGCATTCATGAAAGATGGCAAGATAAAAGAGGAGTTTGAAACTGAAGTTATAAATCCATCTCTATGTTCCGACAAAACCCTAAGTGAGATACAAGAAATCCTCAGAGGAGTAGTAACAAACGGAACAGGGAAAGCCGTGAGCTCTGACTTATTTCCTATTGCAGGAAAAACAGGGACAGCAATGATTGCAGCAAGAGGGGGCTATGAAGGATATTATGTTTCTTTCTGTGGTTACTTTCCTGCCGACAAACCTAAATACACTTGTTTTGTGGGCATACGCAGACCAGTAGGCTCTCCATCCGGAGGACTGATGCCGGGTGCCGTATTTAAAAATATAGCAGAAGGAATCTTCAATCGCAATCTGGTTTCCACTCCTGTAAAAGCATCAAAAGATACAGTAAACTCGTTAATACCGGCAGTAAAGAGTGGGTCTTTGAAAAATACGGAATTAGTATTAAAGAAGCTGGATCAATCATATTCCCTTCTGGAGAAGGTTGATTGGATAAAGGCAAAACAAGATTCTCTTGACAACAAGATTCTTCTCGAAAATAATGTAACTATAAAACAAGGATTTGTGCCAAGTGTTATAGGTATGGGAGCACGCGATGCGATATACTTACTCGAGAATGCAGGATTGAAAGTAAACCTAAGCGGAGCTGGAAAAGTTAAGCGCCAATCTATTACAGCAGGAAGCAAAGTTATAAAAGGCAGTACAATCTCTATCGAATTAAACTAATAAAAGAATACAGATATGAAATTACAAGATTTACTTAAAAACATAGATGTAGTTGAAATAAAAGGAAATGACAATCCAGAAATATCAGGGATTTTTACCGATTCTCGCAAATCTGTTGTCAACTCTGTCTTTATAGCATTAAAAGGCGTACAGGTAGATGGACATCAATATGTGAACAATGCGCTAGAACTAGGAGCAAAAGCCATTATATATCAAGATAAAATTGATACATCAAAGGACGGTATCACCTATGTAAAGGTAAAGGATAGCGCCGATGCAGCAGGAAAAATAGCAACACATTGGTACGAAGATCCATCCACTAAGCTGAAATTAGTTGGAGTGACAGGTACAAATGGAAAAACAACAACAGCGACCTTACTATATGAGATGTTTCGTAAGCTAGGATATAAAGTTGGTTTGCTCTCTACAGTAGCCAATTATATAGATGGAGTTGCCTTCCACGCCACACATACTACCCCAGACCCTATCTCTCTGAACGAGATGTTGAAAAAAATGGTAGATGAGGGGTGCGAATATGCATTCATGGAAGTTAGTTCACATGCCATACACCAAAAGCGTATCAGTGGTCTGAAATTTGAAGGAGGAATATTTACGAATATAACCCAAGACCATTTGGACTATCACAAAACAATGGAAGAGTATTTGAAAGCTAAAAAAGCATTTTTCGACAATCTTCCTGACACCGCATTTGCCCTTACTAATGCAGATGACAAGAGTGGCTTAGTAATGTTGCAGAATACCAAAGCCAAAAAGTACACATACTCAGTACGCTCTCTTGCCGACTTCAAAGCGAAGATCATAGAAAAACACTTTGACGGAACAGCTGTAGAGTTTAACGGAAAAGAATTACAAGTTCAGTTTGTAGGAGTATTCAATGTTTATAATTTATTGGCTGTATATGGGGCAACAATCCTACTTCATCAGGATCCTGATCAGGCATTATTAATTCTCAGCACACTGAAACCCGTAGCAGGAAGATTCGAAACAATTCGTTCTTCGGACGATTTTACTGCTATTGTCGATTATGCTCATACTCCCGATGCTTTGACTAACGTTCTGGAAGCTATTCACGAAGTACTTGATGGCAATGGACGTGTAATAACTGTAGTAGGCTGTGGAGGGAACAGAGACAAAACAAAACGCCCTATAATGGCTCGTGAAGCAGTACGACTAAGCGATCAGGTTATTCTTACATCAGACAATCCTCGCTTCGAAGAACCTCAGGCAATAATAAACGATATGGCAGATGGACTTAATAGTCAGCAAATGAAAAAAACTCTTTTGATCGTTGAGCGCGAACAAGCGATAAAGACAGCCTGTACTCTGGCCAAAGCCGGAGACGTTATTCTAATTGCAGGAAAAGGACACGAAGACTATCAGGATGTGAAAGGTGTGAAACACCATTTCGATGATAGAGAAATAGTTAGAAACATATTCAACAATTAAAACTTAGATATATATAATGTTATATTATTTATTCGACTATCTGGACAAATTAGACTTTCCCGGAGCAGGAATGTTTCGTTATGTTTCGTTCAGGGCAGCATTTGCTCTAGTCTTATCGCTTATTATATCTACAGTGATAGGCAGACGCATCATCGATAAATTGCAGAAGTTACAGATAGGAGAAATAGTCAGAAATTTGGGATTGGAAGGGCAGCTCAGTAAGAAAGGAACACCCACTATGGGGGGTATTATTATAATAATTGCCATACTTGTTCCGGCTCTGCTTCTTGCCCGTTTAGATAATATATATATTATATTGATGCTTATAACCACTGTTTGGCTCGGTACATTGGGCTTTTTGGATGATTATATCAAAGTATTCAAAAAAGATAAAGAAGGTTTGCACGGCAAATTTAAAATAATAGCACAGGTGGGTTTAGGTCTCATTGTAGGGTTAACACTCTACCTCAGCCCCGACGTTATTATCCGTGAAAATGTAGAATATCGCAATCAGGACAATATTATAGAGCGTGTAAGCTATATCGAAGAAGGTGTAAAATCTACCCAGACAACAATTCCTTTTGTAAAAAACAATAATCTGGACTACGAAAGCCTTGTTTCATTTATGGGAGATTATGCTGAGCCTGCTGCATGGGTATTATTTGTAATAATAGTAATATTCATTGTAACAGCTGTGTCTAACGGAGCAAATCTTACGGATGGTTTAGACGGACTGGCAGCAGGAAGTTCTGCCATTATAGGAGTCACTCTCGGCATTCTCGCTTATGTATCGGGGCATATGGGTTTTGCTTCATATCTCAACATTATGTTTATACCCGGTAGCCAGGAGTTGGTTATATTTGCGGCTGCGTTTATTGGGGCTACAGTAGGGTTCCTCTGGTACAACGCATTCCCTGCTCAGGTCTTTATGGGCGACACTGGGAGTCTTACATTAGGAGGTATTATCGGGGTATTCGCAGTAGTGATTCACAAGGAGTTATTGTTGCCTATATTATGCGGAATATTCTTTGTAGAAAGTATTTCGGTTATGATGCAGGTATTCTATTTCAAACTGACAAAAAAGAAATATGGAGAAGGACGACGCATTTTCAAAATGACACCATTGCATCACCATTTCCAAAAAGCAGGAAATGCCGGCATACAGGCTATTTTTCAAAAGCCAATCGGTCCTATTCCTGAATCAAAAATAGTAGTCCGGTTCTGGATCATAGGTATTATCCTTGCAGTCTTAACATTAGCAACCCTAAAAATGCGATAACAAGTTATATGAACAAGATCATTATATTAGGAGGAGGAGAAAGTGGTGTAGGCTCTGCGATACTTGCACAAGCCAAGGGCTTCGATGTATTTTTATCCGACAATGGCCCTTTGCAGGAGAAGTATAAACAAGAGCTTGACCAGTATAATATCCCTTACGAAGAGAAAGGACATACAGAAGATCTTATCCTTGCAGCTACCGAGATAATAAAAAGCCCCGGTATTCCTAATTATGTTCCCCTTGTTCAACAGGCAATAGCCAAAGGGATTCCAATCTTGTCGGAAATGGAGTTTGCGAAAAGGTATACCTCTGCAAAAATGATTTGTATTACAGGTAGTAATGGTAAAACTACCACAACAAGCCTAATTTATTATATTCTTAAATCGGCAGGATTGAATGTAGGATTGGGTGGAAACATCGGAAGAAGTTTTGCCCGTCAGGTAGCAGAAGAAAGCTTCGATTATTATGTTTTAGAACTAAGCAGTTTCCAGCTAGAAAACATGTATAGTTTTAAGGCTGATATAGCTATTTTACTTAACATTACACCCGATCATCTCGACAGATACGATCACGACATGCAAAAATACGTGGATGCAAAAATGCGTATTGCACAAAACCAAACAGAGCATGATGCACTTATATTCTGGGAAGAAGATCCTGTAGTAAGTAAAGAAATTAAAAAACTTACATCTTCTGGCAGACGTTATACTTTTGCCGAATATAAAACAGGAAATGCAATCGCTTACTCTGAAGATAATAAGATAATTATAAACACTCCCAAATCCACATTTGTTATGGAACAGGACTTATTGGCATTGGAAGGAACACATAACCTCTACAACTCTTTAGCTTCGGGCATTACAGCTAAATTACTGGATATTACCGACGAAAATCTACGCCAATCGCTAAGTGATTTTAAAGGAGTAGAGCACCGTTTAGAGAAGGTAGCCAAAGTAAGAGGTATTCAGTTCGTAAACGACTCTAAAGCGACCAACGTAAACTCATGTTGGTATGCCTTGCAAAGTATAAAAACAAAGGTTGTACTTATTCTAGGAGGTACAGACAAGGGTAATGATTATACCGAAATAGAACAGCTTGTGAAAGATAAAGCCCGTGCATTGGTTTATCTTGGAGCCGACAATAGTAAACTTCATAAATTCTTCGATAGCAAAGTTGCAAGAACAGAAGATACGGCTTCGATGAAGGAGGCAGTAGAAAAAGCTTATACTCTTGCCGAAGAGGGAGATACAGTCCTTCTTTCACCATGTTGCGCAAGTTTCGACTTATTCAAAAATTATGAAGACAGAGGTATTCAATTTAAAGAGTGCGTAAGGAAACTTTAAGATTACAAAACCTGTTTATAATTAAATAAGATATGGAATTCAATTTTTTAGGAAAAGCTTTCAAAGGAGACAAAGTCATTTGGTGCATATTCATTGCCTTATGTATTATCTCTTTACTTGAAGTATTCAGTGCTACGAGTACGATTGCTTATCGTCAGCATAGTCACTGGGGGCCAATCCTGCGACACGCCGCATTTCTATTGATTGGGTTCGCTGTAGTTATGTTTCTGCAAAGAGTTCCCAGCAGGTTCTTTTCTATTCTTCTCCTGGGACTTCCCATATCTGCTATTTTACTGATTATAACGATGTTTATGGGAGAAGATGTAAATGGAGCTCAACGCTGGCTGGGAATAGGAGCCTTTACAATACAGCCTTCCGAGTTCGCTAAAATTTCGGCTATTGGGTTTGTTGCATTCTTTCTCAGCAAGATGAAAGCTGACAATGAAGGTTGGATATTCAAAACTCTGATTATTGGCATAGGGGCTTTATGTCTGCTTATAGCTCCCGAGAATCTGTCTACAGCTTGCCTTTTGTTTGGAGTATGCTTTCTTATGATGTTTATAGGACAAGTAAGTATTAAAAAGCTTGGGCTTATTGCTCTTACAGGCATAGCGGGAGTCGTACTCATATTGGGAAGTCTCACTTTGATGCCCGATGAAATAGCGAAAAAATATCTTCCGGATCGGTTAACAACATGGAAAAATCGAATAGAAAGACACGATGACAAAGTTTCTATCAACGACCTGAAAGAAGATGGTACTTTAGCTTACAAAATAACAGATGAAAACTATCAGGTATCACATGCCAAAATAGCCATTGCAAACGGAGGAGTAATAGGGCTTCCCGGTAGTGGAACCGAAAGGGATTTTCTGCCACAAGCGTACTCCGACTTCATTTTTGCCATTATTCTCGAAGAGATGGGACTTCTGGGTGGTTTATTTGTTTTATTATTATATGTTGCTCTTATGATCAGATGCGGAGTGTTGGCATCGAAATGCGAAAAGAAATTTCCTCGTTATCTTATTCTGGGAGCAGGACTGATTCTCACGATACAAGCCCTCGCCAACATGGCGGTAGCAGTAAATTTGATTCCAGTAACAGGACAGCCGCTACCTTTGGTTAGTCGGGGAGGAACATCTACGATTATAACATGTGCTTACTTTGGCATCATTCTGGCTTGCTCTTCGAAATTAAACGATCAGGATCATGAAGATGTTGATGAAAGTATTGCCAATGTAGACTTTGAGCCAACAGAAGAACCGACAAATTAAAGACTAAACAAATGAGAGTAATAATTAGTGGAGGCGGTACAGGAGGTCATATCTTTCCGGCCATAGCCATTGCAAACACAATAAAAGAACGATATCCCGATTCTAAAATATTATTTGTAGGTGCAGAAGGGCGCATGGAGATGGATAAAGTCCCTACAGCAGGATATGAAATTGTAGGTCTTGAGGTCTCAGGGCTAAATAGGAAAAATCCATTCAAGAATTTTAGTACAATATTGAAATTCCGAAGAAGCCTAAAAAAAGCAAAAGCTATTATTAAAGGATTCAACCCGGATATTGTTATCGGAGTTGGCGGATATGCAAGCGGCCCCACCCTATACAAGGCCAATTCGCTAGGAATACCTACACTGATTCAGGAACAAAACTCTTATGCAGGCATAACTAATAAGCTTCTGGGGAAAAAGGCATCCAGAATATGTGTTGCATATGAAGGCATGGAACATTTCTTTCCAAAAGGGAAAATTGTAATAACAGGAAATCCCTGTCGGGAAGAACTACTATCAGGCAATATAAGCAGAGAAGAAGCATATAAAGAATTTAACCTTGATCCTTCAAAAAAAACAATATTACTCATAGGAGGTAGTCTTGGATCCGGAACATTGAACAAAAGCATGTTGCAAGGCACCGATGTAATAAGTGAAGCAGGCATTCAAGTTTTATGGCAATGCGGTAAATTATATTCTTTCGAGTTGAATATGGATATTGCAAGCAAAGGCAACCCGAAAGACATCCATATACATGAATTTATAAGCAGGATGGATCTTGCCTATAAAGCTGCCGACTTAGTTATATCCAGGGCAGGAGCAAGCTCCATCGCAGAGCTTAGCCTGCTAGGGAAACCAACTATTCTTGTCCCATCTCCGAATGTATCAGAAGATCATCAGACAAAAAATGCAATGGCATTGGTTAACAAAAATGCAGCTATATTGATAAAAGATGTAGATGCTGTAGAAAATCTTACAAATACGGCATTAAATACTATCAATAATGAAGCTAAACTGAAAGAGCTTTCAGAAAATATTCTTAAACTAGCTCATCCCAATGCAGCAAATCGCATTGTAGACGAAGCTATAAAACTAATACAAAAATAATGGATATACAATCAATATATTTCATCGGAATAGGAGGTATAGGTATGAGTAATCTTGCCAGATACTTTATTTCAAAAGGGAAGAAAGTCGCAGGATACGACCGTACAGAGACTCTCTTAACACAGAATCTTACTGCCGAAGGTGCTGAGATTCACTACACCGATGATATAAAATTGATCCCCGATTATTGCAAAGATTGTGTTACTACTCTAGTTGTCTATACTCCGGCCGTACCTTCAGACAATGAAGAGGCAAGATTTTTCAGAGAAAATAATTTCACAATGCAAAAGCGTGCCCAAGTATTGGGTACAATTACTCAGTCGAGTAAAGCTCTATGTTGTGCCGGCACTCATGGAAAGACTACAACATCAAGCATGCTTGCTCATATACTGAAGCAATCTCATATCGACTGTAATGCATTCCTCGGAGGTATTCTGAAGAATTACAATAGCAACCTCATGCTATCAGATAAGAGTGAATATACTGTAATAGAAGCGGACGAATACGACCGTTCTTTTCATTGGCTACACCCTCACATGGCTTTGATAACATCTGTCGATCCTGACCATTTGGATATATATGGCACAGAAGAAGAGTATCTGAAAAGCTTCGAGCATTTTACAAGTCTTATACAGCCGGGAGGTGCATTGGTAATGAAACATAACATAAAGTTGGCTCCTAAAACAAAAGAACATGTACAGATATATACCTATTCGATAAATAATGGAGACTTCCATGCTCAAAATATTAAAATAGGAAACGGAGAAATTCGCTTCGATTTTGTTACACCTAAAGAAACAATACATAATATAGAACTTGGAGTACCTATTAAAATAAATATAGAGAATGGAATAGGATCAATGGCACTAGCTTGGCTTATTGGTGCTACAGCAGACGAACTACGTCATGGCATGAAGACTTTTCAGGGAGCTAAACGCCGCTTCGATTTCCATCTGAAAACAGATAAAATAGTAATGATAGATGATTATGCGCACCATCCTCAAGAATTGGCAGCTAGCATAACCTCTGTAAAGGAATTATACCCTGACCGCAAAATAACAGGGATTTTTCAACCTCATCTATATACACGAACCCGTGATTTTGCATCAGAGTTTGCAAAAAGTCTGTCCTTATTAGACGAACTAATTCTTCTGGATATTTATCCCGCACGCGAGAAGCCAATAGAAGGAATAACTTCCCAAATTATATTAGACAATGTGACTTGTCCAAAAACACTCTGTCATAAAGAAGATCTATTATCTTTACTGGAAAAGAAGGAAGATATTGACGTTCTTCTCACCATTGGGGCAGGAGATATAGATCAATTATTAGAACCTATACAGAAACTACTAAAAAACAAAACTTTATGAAAAAAGTATTTTTATTTATCCTTCTAACATCTTGTATTATTTCTTTATCTGCACAGGTAAAGTACACAGAAGCAGAAAAAAATGGCCTAAGAGGTCCTGTAAAAACAGTACGTATTATCACAACGGCAACAGACTTTAGAGGGCTGTTAGACACCCTATTTGTTGAAAGAATAGAAGAATACAGAAAAGATGGACAATTAGTAATGACTCGAAACATAAGAAAAAAAACTGATCGTTTTCCGAGTGGACATGTTGTATCTACATTTGATGAAAACGGACTACGTACACAAAGAGAATCTTTCATTGAAGATAAGGAAACAGGAGTGGCAAAGAAGACTGGAATTACATTTTTCACCTATGATGAACAAAAACGATTGAAAAAAGAGACCCAGTGCGACTCGTTAGGTTCCGTTATTCAGCATTCGGATACATATTCATATCCCAATAAGGACACTATGATACAAGATACATACTCCAAATCTACAGGAACATATACCATCACCTCCAAGCTTGACAAATGGGGTAATGAAATAAAGAGAACAAGAAAAGATCTGCTCAATAGAGAATATAAATATGACGATAAAGGCCAGGTTGTTTCGTGGGTAAATAAAGAAAAAGATGGAAGTAAATTCATTGCAGAATACGAATACAACAAAGAAGGAGATCAGATACGGGAAGCAACCAAAAACTACAAAGGCAATACAACCAATTCAGAGCATACGTTCGAATATGATGAACATGGCAGCTGGATAAAGAAAACAAAGATATTGAAGAACGGTCCTTACAGAATGTCTGAATACAGGATTATTGAATATTATAACGATTAAAAATGAAAAAAGCATTAGTCATAATAGGTATATGCCTATTGGTCGGTTATTTAGTATTCTCGGCTTTCTATTTTCAGGGAATGCCTCAGGATGGCTTATGCTCGAAATTTGAGGTAGAAATAAAGAACGGTTCGGAAGAAGACCTGTTTATTGATGCTAAAGATATTGAAAAATATATAAAGGAAAAAGGACTCGACCCTACCGGAAAGCAATTAAAAGATGTAAATACAAACGTTATAGAAGAAGCCATACTCTCAAATCATTTAGTAAAAAAAGCAGATGTATTTATTACCAACAATGGAGCAATAAAGGCCTCGATAGAAGAACGCAAACCCATACTAAGAGTAATAAGCAATAGTGGAGAGAACTATTATATTGACAACGAAGGGCAAAAGATGCCCCTCTCTCAAAGATTTACAGCATACCTTCCGATAGCTACCGGAATAATAAATGAGAACTTTGCAAAGAGGGATTTATATAAATTTGCATTATTTTTGTACAATAATAAGTTTTGGAATGCACAGATAGAGCAAATTGTTGTACTTCCTAACAAAGATATAAAACTTATACCTCGTGTTGGCGACCATGAGATTATTTTAGGTAGTTTGACTGAATATGAAGAAAGACTGGAAAAACTAATGACCTTCTACGAGAATGGATTGAACGAAACCGGTTGGAATAAATATTCCGTCATAAATTTAAAGTTTGACAAACAAGTAGTCTGCACAAGGCGTTAATAAAAATACAGTTACGACTGATTCTTTTGAATCGGCCTATAAAGGATAGAAATATATGGAACAATCAGGGTTTATTGTAGGGATCGATCTGGGAACTTCTAAGATAGTAGGAGTACTCGGCCGGAAAAACGAACAGGGTGTGATTTCTATACTTGCATCGGAGAGTGTGCCTTCCGATTCATGCGTTAAGTATGGGGTAATTTATAATATAGATGAAGCTGCCGGAAAGATAAAGAAGCTGATCAGTCTGCTCGAAAATAAAGTAGGCAGGAAGATTGGAAAAGCATATGTTTCCATATCAGGAAAATCCTTGAGAGCAATAGAACACAAGGAGAGTAAGCTCTTAGATGAAGCAACTCCTGTTACTTTCGCTATACTCGACAATATGGAACAGCAAGCGAAACTCAATAAGCCGGACTTTTTCACCAACTACAGTGTTTTAGCTCCTGAATATTATCTGGATGGAAAATATGAAGTAGATCCCATAGATAAAATAGCATCGAGCGTAGAAGGTCATTATAGACTGATCATAGGCAGACCCAATATAAAAGCTAATCTGATAAAGAGTATTACAGACAAAGCCCAGATAGAAATAGCGGGCTTCATAGTAGGCCCTGTAGCAGCAGGAGCTTTAGTGCTCGACGAACACGACAGACAACTAGGTTGCGCTCTTGTCGATTTCGGAGCAGGGACTACAACATTATCGATATACAAAGGTGGCCTGCTAAGATATATGGCAGTTATCCCTTTCGGTGGCCGTACTATCACAAAAGACATACAAGAACTTGGTTTTGTATTTGACTCTGCCGAAACCTATAAAATCAGATACGGCAAATTAGGTAAAGACAAAAACAAAGCGGCAGGAGAACTTTCGCAGGAAGTCGATTTAAGAGAGCTCAATAAAGTTATACAGCTACGACAAGATGAAATAATTCTGAATGTTATCAATCAGATAAAAGAATCGGGGTATGCAGATCAGCTCGAAGCCGGAATTATAATTATGGGAGGAGCTGCTCAAATGAACGGATTAGTTGATTACTTTGCCGAAAAAGCACAAATGCCTGTAAAACGAGCTATCGCAAAACGGGTATATATCAATAATGCTGCGGAGTTGGTACAAAATCCTATTTATACACAAGGCTTAAGCCTACTGCTTTTTGCTAACGAAAACTGTGAAAAAGCAGAGAACAAAGTTCCTGTAATAGAACCTGTACAAGTAATACCTCCACAACCGGTTCAGCAACAGAAGGAAGAGGAACATAGTGTAAAAACACAAGAAAGTGAAGAGCAACCCGAACCATCAAAAGATGTACCTAAAGGAAAGAAAGGAAAAAAACATGATGACGGAAAGCAGACATCTTTCTTTAACTTCTTCGAAAAGATACAAAACTTTGGAGGAACAATGTTCAAAGACGAAGAGTAAGCCATTCACGTCCTGTTTTTAAAATAAAATAATATCTATATAATATGGATGATAAAATTCTGGATTTTCAATTTCCAAGAAAGACCCAAACGATCATAAAGGTTATCGGAGTAGGTGGAGGTGGAGGAAACGCTGTAAACCACATGTATAACGAAGGAATACATGATGTTTCTTTTGCACTGTGCAACACCGACAATCAGGCACTATGCGAATCTCCTGTAGAGACCCGCATTCAGCTAGGCCGTAAAACGACAGAAGGATTGGGAGCCGGCAACCGCCCCGAAGTAGCAAAAGCTGCTGCCGAAGAAAGCAAAGAAGACCTGCAAAGGCTTCTGAGCGATGGAACTAAGATGGTATTCATCACCGCAGGTATGGGAGGCGGAACAGGAACAGGAGCTGCACCTGTAGTTGCTCGTATAGCTAAAGACTTAGGAATACTTACTGTAGGTATTGTTACCATTCCATTTGTATTCGAAGGACGAAAAAAAATAATACAAGCCCTGAAGGGTGTTGAAGATATAGCAAAAAATGTAGATGCTCTTCTTGTTATCAACAACGAAAGGCTTATCGACATCTATGCAGACCTGACAATTCCCAATGCTTTTGCAAGAGCTGATGATACACTCACTATTGCAGCTAAAGGTATCGCCGAAATCATTACAGTACATGGTCATATCAATCTTGACTTTGCAGATGTAAAAACAATACTTAAAGATGGCGGTGTAGCTATTATGAGTAGTGGATTCGGAGAAGGAGAAAATCGTGTAGAAGATGCTATTATCAATGCCCTGCATTCTCCATTGCTGAATAATAATGATGTTTTTGCTGCTAAGAAAATACTATTCAATATTTATTCAAGTGAAGAAGCTCCTCTCATTGTAGAAGAAATGGAGGGAGTGGCCAACTTTATGAAACGATTTGGAGCAGAGATAGAAGTTATATGGGGTACTGCTACAGACAAAGCTTTAGGCGATAAAGTAAAAATTACACTTCTAGCTACAGGATTTGGAATGTCCAGTATACCGGGTATTGAGAATGTAGAAGAAATCAACGAAGAAGAGGAAGAAGAACGCATCAGAAAGGAAGAAGAAGAAAAGCGTCGTATAAACGAAATGATAGAAGTACATTACGGAAAAGACGGAATACAAGGTGTAGCTGTACGGTCTTCTTTTTTTGGACAAAAGCCAATTATATTATCAACAGAGGAACTTGATAACGATAAGATAGTAGATGCTCTTGAAAACAATCCGGTATTCAAAAGAGATGACAAGTTCAATCCCGGCGATTATAAGCCGGAAACACGAAATACAGGTAATCTCTTCAATGATTGAAATATATAAAAACAACAAAATATGAATTTATTTGATAAAGTAAGTGAAGATATTAAAGACGCAATGCGCGCAAAAGATAAGATAAAACTGGAAGCATTGCGAGGAATGAAAAAAGAGTTCATCGAAGCCAAAACAGCTAAAGGAGCTAGCGAAGAGCTATCTGACGAAGCTGCTATCCAGATACTGCAGAAAATGGCTAAGCAACGCCGTGATAGTGCTGAAATATACAACAAGCAAAACAGAGAAGACCTTGCTGAGAATGAGTTAGCAGAACTTAGTGTAATAGAAGCGTATCTGCCTAAGCAACTGACTCAAGAGGAACTTGATGTGAAAATCGCCGAAATCATAGCACAAGTAGGAGCTTCTTCTCCTGCTGATATGGGAAAAGTAATGGGGGTAGCCTCCAAAGCTCTTGCAGGACTTGCTGCCGGCAAGGCAATATCTGAAACAGTAAAAAAACTACTAAGCAAGTAGTGCTAATCTATATACGGAAAAGAATGGGATGCTGATAATCAGCATCCCATCCTTTTTTATTGAACTCTCATTAAATTAGTCTTATTTAAACATTCTGTCAATTACATCGTCCTCTAGCAAAGAGATAATAGTCTTTCCATCAGGAGTATATTTATGGGTAGGGGAACTGAATAACTGATCGACAAGTTTATTCATCTCCTCTTCTGTCAATTTATGCCCATATGGTATAGAAGCAGCATTTGCCATTGCCAAAGCTAAAGATTCCTGAATTTCTTCTTTTACATCGCTCCCGGAATCTATACTTTTACCTATCATATTTCGCACAAGCTGTATAGGATCAATATTTGTTATCTCCGAAGGGGTTCCGTTAATCGCATAAGAGTTATTTCCCAGATTGCTAAGATCAAAACCAACAGCCTCCAAATCCTCTATTAGGTATGGTATCATTGCTGCCTCCGATGGTGAAAACTCTATTATCTCAGGAAATAACGCACGCTGAGAGACACCTCTATTTTGTCTTATCTGCGACAGAAACTGATCGAATAAGATACGTATATGTGCTCTGTGTTGATCTATCAGCATCAATCCGGACTTGACAGAAGTCAAAATATATCTGCTCTTATATTGATAATGGACAACGATATCAGGCACTACTGTATCTATAATCTTATTCAGACCGTTTTCGGAAGAAGGATGACTAAATATATTAATATCTTCCAGCTCTTGTGGGGCTTCTTCTCTATCATTCTCGAACCCTTCATAGAATTTTTCCCAGTCGAGGCTTGGTCGCTGATAACCAGAACTTCCACTTGGAGACTTGAAAGGATTGTAAGATGGATTAACATTTACACGAGGCTGACTCACATTTTTTAAAGGATCATGAATCGGAATATCAATTGCTCCTTCTGTATCGAAGTCAATAGAAGGAACTTCATTAAATTTTCCTAGAGCCTCTTTTACTGCCGCAGAAAGAATTTGCCAAATTGGTTTTTCATTTTCAAACTTGATTTCTGTCTTTGTAGGATGTATGTTAACATCTATAGTAGAAGGATCAATTTCGAAATAAATAAAGTAATTAGGATTCTCGCCTGGTGCTATCAGAGGTTCGAAGGCGGATATAACAGCCTTATTAAAATACGGGTGGCGCATATAACGTCCATTCACAAAGAAATATTGTAATGCCCTAGCTTTTCTTGCCGATTCCGGCTTTCCTATATATCCGGTTATTTTAGCCAGTGACGTATCAATATCTATTGATATAAGTTGCTGATTAAAATTCTTCCCCACTACATTTATTATCCTTTGACGAAGATTAGATGCAGGATAACATAAAGCTTCTATATCATTGTCCACAAAGGAAAATTCAACTTCAGGGTTTACGAGTACAATTCTTTCAAGTTCGGTAAGAATATTACGACGTTCGGTATCGTTCGACTTCAAGAACTTACGGCGAGCAGGTACATTAAAGAATATATTTTTTACAGAGAAATTACTACCTACAGCACATGCTATACATTCTTGCGACTCAACTTTAGACCCTGATATTTGCAACCTTGTCCCTAATTCATCTTCATTCCGGCGAGTACGCAAATCAATCTGAGATATAGCAGCAATAGATGGTAAGGCTTCACCTCTAAACCCCATTGTATGAAGGTTAAATAAATCGTCTGCCGATCTGATTTTAGAAGTCGCATGTCTTTCAAAGGCCATGCGTGCATCTGTAGCAGACATACCTTTACCATTGTCGATGACTTGTATCAGTGTACGACCAGCATCTTTTATAATCAACTGAACACTGTCTGCTCCGGCATCTATAGAGTTTTCAACTAGCTCTTTGACTACAGAAGCCGGTCGCTGAATAACCTCTCCTGCTGCAATCTGATTAGCTATTGAATCTGGTAAAAGGTGTATAATATCACTCATAATTTAGAACTGAAAATCATCCCCTGTCGGGGTAGTAAATACCGACGAACGTTTCGGTTTAATATCACTCGCTTTCTTTTCTATCTTGCGGAATATATCGTGCTTATCAAGAGGGCGCAGATAATCGTACCAATAGAAATCCTTCAGTCGAAGTTGATCGGGAGCCAAGAGATGAAAAGGCGTAGTTTTGCCCACAGGTTTTGGCCATGCAATCAGTTTATTGAAAGCACCATCGTTCATAAATATTTCTAAGTAACTACTTTCCAACCAGTTTAACACCATAGACAGAGAGCCATCTTTTTCTTCGGGAAAAGCTACAGTTTCCACATTTCCTTCTGCCAATACCCTATTTACTTTCTTATTGTTAAAGAATATTTTCAAAGAACGACTTTTCAACTGGTTAAAATGAATTGAATCCTTTTGTTCTATCGAGAAACTGGAACGTTTTACGTGAAGACGGTCTATCGTACTATCGTTCATAAATATATCTATCGTATCTCCGGAGAGTTGCCTATTCGTATTCCACAAAATAGGATCCCGATACATATGAAGGACAGAGTCTTTCGTATTGAATTGTAAGGAATCACAGACTCCCTGCATATCGCTCCGGTAGAATCGGACTCCATAATATGCTTTTATTTCTCTATATACATTTATCGTTGTATCACCTAAGTGATGTGCCGCAGAGCCGTTTTTCGTGATAGGCATAGTATCGACTAAGAGAGCTCTATCCTTCAACTCTAGTTCAGGTATTGCTAAAGAGTCACTCAGTTCCATCCCTAAAGAATCTATTGTAACACCTACTCCTACACGTACTAAAGAGTCAGCTATCACCGGATGAATTATCTTCAAAGAATCACCTCTTCCATGCACAATAGTATCTCTAATCGCTATTAATTTGAGTGTATCGGCATGAATAAAGAGACTGTCTCCTTGCGAATATTCTATGGCAAAAGCAGAGTCTGTGGCTAAGGCAAAATCACTTAATTCGTCATAATATCCATAATGCCCTCTAAGGATTACATGCTTAGCTGTATCTTGCAAGAACATATTACCAAATACCTCTCCATATCCCTGTTGCTTGTAATAATAGATAGAATCGCCACGCAGAAGCCTGTTTCCTTCTTTATTCACAATAGTAGACTGATCTAACAACAAAGAATTTTCGGTCTGAGTATTATACCACCCCTTACTCGTATATATAACACCACTATCGGACACGATTGTACTCGGAGTAGATATAAGGGCAGTTTTTTCTTCTGTATCATATTTCAATCTGTCGGAATACAACTTAAATTTCGGATTGGTAAGAATAACACTATCCCTAAATGTCGCCATATGCATATCAGGCTCGTATTGTCCCCAGTATGAAGTAAGCTCATTCAAAGAATCTACAAGCATACCTCCATCGAAATAATATCCGACATTCATCATGCGGTCATAGTTCAGACTATCAGTAAACAATGTAACTCCCTGAGGCGTATGTTCCAACACAACCTCTTTACGCACTTTGACCAGCCTTGTATTGCCATCGTAATGCATATATTTCCCATATAAAAACAGAGTATCGCCCTGTTCCATACGAACTCGTCCGAAGGCTTCGAACGAATTTAGGGTTTCGTTCCAATAAGCACTATCGCTATACAAATACGCACCTTCGTGAAAGAGAATAACACTATCTTTTAGCACCTGGTAATCTGCATTCAACCTCTTAGAGAGAGTCTTAGTATGAACAAGTTCAATAACTTTCGGAGTTACTTTACTTTGCTTTTGAACTTTTTGGGAAGACTGATTAGCCTGAGAAGATGTTTGAGGCTTCTGAGGTACCTGATCTATGCTATATTCTCTTTGAGACGAAAGTATTGTCTGAGCAGAGGCATAAAGAGCAATGAGGCATAGAACACTCACAAGAGGTATTCTATGCCTTTGCATAAGATATTTTATTAGTTTCTGAAACACTCGTTTTTAGAGATTTATCCTATTCTTTAATCCATCCGGTATATTGGAAATCACAGTTAACCCAATTATCATCTATACGTACATACGTATTTTTAATTTTGTTTTGCAACCACTTCTTCAATATTTCCTGATGTTTCTTATTTTCCACTATTTCTTTCAAAGCCTGATAGTCGTCTGAGACGTTAGCAACGTGTCCATCAACGCGTGTACGTAGTTTTACTATAGCCATTGCCTCTTTTCCGTTTTTTTGCATCATCTTGAAAGGAGCCGAGATTTCTCCGACTTTCATCTTGTCTACTACCTTACCAACTTCGGCAGGCAATTCTTCCATTGTAAAACGAGGTGTACCATAATTGGACGACTCTGATCTGTTCACCATCAATCCATTATTACCACGAGTATCTTTATCGTAAGAAGAATAAGCAACTGCATCTTCAAAAGAGTATTTTTTATCTTTAATACCTTCTGCAATAGTATCTAAGCGGGCTTTAGTTTTCTCCATTTGTTCTGCCGGAACTTTAGGACGTAATAAGATATGGCGAACATTAACCAAATCTCCTCTGCGCTCTATCATCTGAATAATATGGAATCCATATTCAGTTTCAACAATGTTAGAAACCTTTTTAGGATCTGAAAGAGAGAAAGCCATATTTGCAAACTCAGGAACCCATTGTGCACGTCCACTAAACCCCATTTCTCCACCATTAGGTGCAGATCCGTCTTCGGAATACATGATAGCCAGCGACGAAAAACTTTCCCCAGCATTCACCCTATTGGTAAAATCTCTCAATCGCTCTTTTACCTTATCTATTTCTGTTATGGGAACTACAGGCTCTTGAGTTAATATCTGTACTTCAACTGTTGTCTGAATATAAGGTAAGCTATCTTTAGGCAACTGAGCATAATATCGTCTAACTTCTGATGGAGTCAGCGTATTTTTTTTACCTACAATATTTTTTTGAACGGTAGAGACCATTTCGTTATTACGTATATCCTCGCGCCATCTCTCTCTCAATTGAGATAAAGGAGCCCGCATATATTCTTCTACCTTTTCCTTCGATCCAAAATTAGAAATATACATGTTTTCGTATCTGGTAACACCTCTTGATATTTCTGAAGCCGGCACATCAATACTATCTATTTTTGCCTGGTCGAGAAAAAGTTTTTGAACAGCTAGTTGCTCCGGTATAAAGCAATAAGGGTCTCCTTCGAGGCGTACTCCTCTGGCCAACATATCTAACCGGGCTTCTTCCACATCCGATTTCAAGATGGCCTCATCACCTACAACCCAGATTATCTGATCTATAATATTATTCTGAGCCTTGCAAAAAAGACCTGAGCCCAATAATATTGCTAATAAAATAAATTTTCCGGTTTTCTTTATCATTTTGTATTCTCAATTAAAAAATCGCGTAAATATAGTGATAATGTATTACTTTTTCTCTTAACGCAAAAAAAGATGTAATATTCTATTTGTTATAAAACTTAATTTCTTCGGAAGAAAGCCCCTTATCATACAAATCTTTTTGTACCTGTTTTAGATAAGTAGCCTTACGTTGCTCTATATATATTTCTTCCAAAACTCCTTTTATATAATCTAACGGGGCCTCTGCTCCTGCCAACTTATATTCTTTTATATTAACAAGATAAACAAACGAAGAGTCACGTGCCTCTATATTCTTATTCGTTCTCAGAAATTGTTCCTCATCACTTATTACAACAGGCAAATTCGACATCATATCATCGAAACCTACCCATCTGTCGTAAAAATAATCATAACCAACTACATTCTGCAATGTATTCTTCTCTATATTCTCTATCGAAGCCTCAGTGCCTTGCTTATACCATTTCTGGAAATTTGGGAGCTGCGCCGAACTTTTAGGAATCTTAAGGAATAATCCTTTTATAATGCTATTCTCCAGCTTGAATTTTTCCTTGTTTTCATTATAATAAGCCTTTATTTCTTCTTCTGAGATTGATTTGGAAAAATGCTCTTTCAGAAGTTGCTCCTGATACATATTTGTAATTAAAGATTTTCGATAGTTCTGCACCAAAGTCTCAATTTCTTCTTTATTTACAATATTCTGAGAAGCTTTATCATACATTAACTGGTCGTTGATCCATGCCTCTATGTACGAATGTGCAGCATTTATACTGTCTTCTCCGGTTAGTCCGGAAGGTAGAGCTTCGTCCAAATCTGCCTGATAGAGTATTTTATCTTTTACTGATACAACTGGAGATTGTTCCCTATCTACATCTGCATTTTCTTTTTTGCATGAAGAAGCAAGAATAATTCCGCCTAATATATATATGACCAATCTCTTTCTCATCCTATCTTATTCAATACAGATTCATCAATCTCAACCTTATATTTTCCCTCAAGATACTTGTCCCAGTTCTTCTCGAGCTCTTCCTGATAATCTACCTCAACTTCACTGCGAACATCCGTATAGTCTTCGGGTTTATCTATAAACCTGCCTATGACAAGAAACTTCGGATAACCCTTATAAGGAATAGGCTCGCTCTCTCCGTAAACCATATTATCAACATATCTATTATCACCTTTTATCCATGAACCTATTTCTATTTTGACCTGAACAGAGTCTGTATTGAAACGAGTCCGTATATCTTCTATAAGCTTATTATTTACTTTTTTTCTTCCTACAAAGTTTTTAACTTTTTCAAGCATATTATCGTTCTGTACATGAAGAACCAAGCCCTTATATTTCTTTTGTGATAAAGAGTATTTATTACGATGTTGTATAAAATAATCGGATAGTCCGGCTTCGTCAGAAGCAGAGCGTTTCCATACATTTTTATTCTTTACTTCGTAAGATAATAACTCTTCTGAAAAGACTTTCATTGTATTATAAAATTCAGGCTCTCTTTCCCCAAGAGTTGCTTCTGCATAATCGGACAATACCAAAAATAAGAAACTGTCGAAATATTCTTTAAGGATATCCGTAGAAAGGCTATACGGAGAAGCTTCTGTTATCTGTAGGATTTGCAATTCGGTAGGATCAACATTAACTTCTTTCCGCCTTATCTCTAGATATTTGACAAATGCCTTAACCTGATATTTCTTCTTACCATCAATATCCACCAATATATCATTCCCATTGGTCACTGAAGAAAAAAATAAGGAGTCGCGAGGAGATATAGTTGCAGCAATATTATTCAAGCTTGCATAAACAGGCTGATTAATATTTACTTTGAATTTATCAAGTAGCTTTTTTCTTC
This sequence comes from Dysgonomonas sp. BGC7, assembly GCF_001261735.1. Classification (GTDB taxonomy): domain Bacteria; phylum Bacteroidota; class Bacteroidia; order Bacteroidales; family Dysgonomonadaceae; genus Dysgonomonas. The sequence continues at coordinate 57,806 of NZ_CVRP01000014.1, forward strand.
TGTCATCGCTCAGATCCTGTACCTTATCACTCTTGATCACCCTGTCTTTCAGGGCATATCTCATCTGATCGTAACTGCCCATAGGATATTTCCTTAATAAGCGGATAATGTGAAAACCGTAATCGGACATTATCGGTTCGCTGATATCTCCGGCTTTATCAAGGTTAAAAGCAGCTCCAATAAAAGACATTGGTAAATTTGCATCTATGCCGATTATACCTAAATAGCATCCTTTTTTACTTGTCTGAAATACTCTCGTAAATTCGTCACAAAGATCCTGAAAAGTGTTTTTCCCTGATTTAATATTAGAATATTCACGTCGGGCAACAGTTCCTACACTGTCTATATGATGTTTTAGAGGTGGAATATGAGGGAAGTTGAACACAACCTGCTCTACTTCGACAGATCCTACGGCAGGGCGTTTTTTCAACACCTGCACTATATGATACCCTTTTGCAGATCTTATAGGAAAGCTCACTGCATTTAAAGGCAAACTGTACACAGCATTCTCCACCTTATAGGAAAGCATAAATGGAGCAATCCATCCTGCGTACCCATTATATTTCTCAGCTCCAAGAAAAATTTTTGATCCGGCATTCTTAGGATGGAAAGCATCGGTTCCAAAGCCTTTTTTCAATATTATCTCTCTCGCTGCTAATGCCTCTTTATATACTGATAAGGTATCGGCAGGAAAAACAACATCTTTTTCGAAAGGAAAAACAATGTGATTAATCTCAATATTTTCTAAAGATCGCTGATATAGATCTTTGATATACTGCACTTCATATACCGTATCGACCATATATGGGGCGGCTACTTGCGATCGGTAAGACTCATACGCATTAACGTAAGCATATGCTGTATCTAAATGCTGGGCAAGAGCTTCCTCGACATTCAGCTTTAACTTAATATATGACTGAAGAAAATCTGATACAGATTCTTTAGTATCAGCGTATTTATTTCCTCTTTCATACGCACTGCGAACTTCAGAAATACAAACAGGCTTACCATTTATTTTAAAAACGATATCCTCTTCCTTTTGGGAAAAAGAAACTAAAGAATAGAGGAAAAGAAAAAGTATCAATAATAATTTTCTATACATAATTGAGTAATATACTTATATATTATCCACAAAGATACAAGAAATTAGACTTTGTAAAGTTTTAAAATATTGTAAAATAAAAAACTCTGTATATTTTTCAATATACAGAGTTTTCCTCGTGTATTTATATCTTAGTTACTCTCCTCTACTATAGTTAGGAGCCTCACTCGTAATAGCAACATCATGAGGATGGCTTTCAGCAACTCCGGCATTAGTTATACGAGTAAATTTAGCATTATGAAGTTCGTCTATATTCTTTGCTCCACAATATCCCATACCTGCACGCAATCCGCCTTTCATCTGATATACAACCTCATACAAAGATCCTTTGAATGGTACTCGGGCAGCAATACCTTCCGGAACAAGCTTCTTAATATCCGCTTCCATATCTTGAAAATAACGATCTTTCGATCCTTTCTCCATAGCTTCTAGCGAACCCATTCCTCTATATGATTTGAATTTACGACCATTGAAGATAATAGTTTCGCCCGGAGATTCCTCTACTCCAGCCAACAAAGACCCCATCATTACAGAATAACCTCCGGCAGCCAATGCTTTCACTATATCTCCAGAGTAACGTAATCCCCCATCTGCTATCAAAGGAACATCTGTGCCTTTCAGAGCCTTGGCCACATCGTAAATAGCAGTCAACTGTGGAACTCCGATACCGGCAACAACACGTGTCGTACAGATAGAACCCGGACCGATACCAACTTTTACTGCATCAGCACCTGCATCCACTAAATATTTTGCAGCTTCGCCTGTTGCTACGTTTCCTACCACAATATCAATTTGAGGATAAGCGGTTTTCACCTTTCGCAGCATATCGGCAACTCCTTTAGAATGACCATGAGCAGTATCTATGACTATAGCATCTACTCCGGCATTAACTAAAGCATCTACTCTATCAAGCGTATCAGAGGTAACACCTACTCCGGCAGCTACTCGCAAACGTCCGCCTTCATCTTTACATGCAAAAGGTTTATCCTTAGCTTTGGTTATATCCTTGTATGTTATTAAGCCTATCAGCTTATTGTCATTGTCAACAACAGGCAGTTTTTCTATCTTATGTTGTTGCAAGATATCAGCCGCTGCTTCCAAGTCGGTAGACTGACGTGTAGTGATAATTTTATCCTTTGTCATCACACTGTCAATAAGTTCCGACATATCACGACGGAAACGCAAATCTCGGTTGGTAACAATACCAACTAAACGATTGTCCATATCTACAACAGGAATACCACCGATTTTGTATTCGGCCATCATAGCTAACGCCTGCCCTACGGTTTTGTCACGCAATATACTCACAGGATTTGAAATCATACCATTCTCAGCACGCTTCACAAATCTAACCTGCTGCGCCTGAGCCTCTATAGACATGTTTTTGTGAATAACACCAATACCACCTTCCCGTGCTATCGCAATAGCAAGCTTAGCTTCTGTGACTGTGTCCATAGCAGCTGAAACAAATGGAATGTTTAATTTAATGTTGCGTGAGAAATTTGTCGAGAGATCGACTTCGCGAGGGAGAACTTCTGAATAAGCGGGGATCAACAATACATCGTCGAATGTCAATCCATCCATGACTACTTTATCTGCAATAAAAGACATATATTAAAGAGCTTTTGAAATTTATTGCGTGCAAATATAAGCATATTTTAGGAATCAGTCGATATATAAGTCTAAAAAAATGCGCTTCAACCTTAATTTTCGCGTTTCACAATTGAGACATATTTCTCAGCCATTATAGTAATGCTCACATAAGAGTTAACAGAACACAAAAAAGGAAGAAACTCAACTATAAATTCTTTCCAGTTAGAATAATATCGTTAATTTTGTTAATGTTCATTTACCTATAATACAACCTTAAAACATATACAATTAACCTAAAAACATGAAAAGAAGAACTTTTATTATGGTCAAGATTAGCAGCTTCGTAATTCTATTTGCCATTTTGATAGGATGCGCAGAAACAAGACCTGCTAAAAATTGTGATACATTCAAAGAAATGGCAGATCCTACAGTCGATACACTTTCAGACTGGAGTAAAGTGCCTGTCGGTCTTAATTTATCTTTTGCCAGTATAGACACGAAGTTTCCTAAATCAATAGCTCCTGATATTACAAAGAAAGCAACCCATAGTATCACCGGATGGAAAGGCGAAAGACTTTCAGCCCAACTATTACTTTGGAGCACAGATAGCATTAAGCAGGTAGAATGCGAAATAGGCGATTTCAAGTCACAAACGTCTGTACTTGCTTCAAATATAGCTAAAGCCCGATTTGTCCGTTACGTAATGACAGATATATTCGAACCGGGATGCGGCTATAGAAAGCCGGAAGACTTTCCGGCATCGTTAACTGCTGACATGCTCGACAATATCGAATGTTTCGACATTGAAGCAAAAACAGTACGTCCAGTGTGGATATCTGTCAACATTCCGGCAACAGCTAATGCAGGAACATACAAAAGCAAAATAAAGATATATGGGAAAGGGCAAGCTGCTCAGGAAATAGAATTAGAGTTGAATATTCAGGATAAAGTATTACCCCCTGCCTCAGACTGGGAATACTATCTCGACCTATGGCAACATCCATCAGCTGTTGCAAGGACAGAAGGGCTAAAAGTATGGAGTGAGGAGCATTTTGATGCTATGAAACCTTTATACAAAATGCTTGCCGACGCAGGGCAAAAGGTTATCACCACTACGTTGAATAAAGATCCGTGGAACGTACAGACATACGATCCGTACGAAGACATGATAATCTGGACAAAAAACGCAGATGGAAGTTGGACGTACGACTATACCATATTCGACAAATGGGTAAGCTTTATGATAGATTTAGGAATTAAGAAAGGTATAAATTGTTACTCTTTAGTTCCTTGGAACAATGAACTGCACTATAAAGATGCTGTAACAAATGAAGTGAAAACAGTAAAAGCCAATCCGGGTACAAAAATGTTTGAGGACATGTGGAAGCCTTTTCTGTCCGATTTCAATAAACATCTCCAAGGCAAAGGATGGCTCAATATAACAAATATAGCAATGGACGAACGTGCTCCTAAAGAGATGGAAGCCACACTTAAGTTTTTGGCAAACAATGCTCCTGATTTTGGAATAGCATTTGCCGACAATCATAAAAGCTATAAAAAATATCCATATATAAAAGATATGTGTGTAGCGGCAGATGCCAAGGTAGACTCCGCAGATATTGCTTCGCGCAGAAAAAAAGGATTAATCACTAATTATTATGTCTGTTGTAGTGATAAATTCCCGAATGTGTTCACTTTTTCAGATTATCCTGAGGCTGTGTACAGTGCATGGTACTCGGTTGCAGCAGGATATGATGGCTACTTACGTTGGGCATATAATTCGTGGGTAGAAAAACCTCTGACTGATTCCAGATTCAGAACATGGCCTGCCGGAGATACATATATTGTTTACCCGAATGCCAGAACCTCTGTTCGTTTCGAACGACTGATAGAAGGCATACAGGATGCTGAAAAGATACGCATTTTGCGCAATGAGTTTACAAAAGCAAACTCTCAGGAATCTCTTGAAAAACTGAATCAACTAAATATAGAAGTTGCCAAATTCAATACAATTAAGCCTACTCAACCATACGCAGAAATGCTACATAACGCTAAAGATATTATCAATAAGTTATCCCAATAAGTAACGCTTCAATGAAGAGGGCAGAAGATATAATCTTCTGCCCTTTTTATATTTAATATTCATATCATTTCTTTCTGATAAGCCTTATAACCTCTCCTATCCAAAAGACGAGAGATGTTCCCCCGATAATAATCCCCCAATCTTGGATTGTCAGAGGCATAGTGCGAAATACATCGCCACCGAAAGTAACAATCAGTATCTGTCCGACAAGAATAATCAAAGCTACCAATTCGAAGCCGACACTCTTATTCAAACCAGCAAAAGCTGATTTTCCTGTAGCATACGCTTTTGCATTAAACATATTCCAGAATTGCAACAAAACAAACACTGTAAAGAAATATGACAAGAAGTAACGTTCTCTGTCCTCTTCAGGGATATAATTGAAGAACGAGTTCAAAGATTCAGGATCAGCGAAATAATACATCATAGCCAAAAGCAGAATTACAAATGCAATACCTGTGAATAAAATATGTTTGGCAATGGAAGGTTTGATTATAAAATCGCTATTCTTACGTGGTTTACTATTCATCACATTAGGATCGGGAGGAAGAGAAGCCAACGCTCCGGCAGCAAATGTATCCATGATAAGATTCACCCACAACATCTGAGTCACTGTCAGCGGAAGCTCTTGACCAAATATAGATCCGAGGAAAACGATGAGCAATGCAGCAACATTGATGGTAAGCTGAAACAATATAAACCGCTGAATATTCTTGTAGAGAGAGCGTCCCCACATTACAGCAGTAGCTATACTGCTGAAAGAGTCGTCGAGCAAAGTTATATCACTAGCCTCTTTTGCCACGGAAGTACCTGATCCCATCGACAAGCCAACATCGGCATAGTTCAGGGCTGGAGCGTCGTTAGTACCATCACCGGTAACAGCAACAATCTCTCCATTTTGCTTCAAGAGATGAACAAGACGCTGTTTATCGGTAGGACGAGCACGACACATTATCTTAAGTTTCTGTACTCTTTTAAATGCCTCATCATCAGAAAGACTTTCGAAATCTACACCTCCTATTATATTTTCGTCCGAATCTTCATCATCATTCCAGATACCAATTTGCCGGCCTATTTCTTTTGCTGTACCGTACGTATCTCCTGTAACGATCTTAACACCTACACCGGCATTGAGACAACGCTGAACTGCTTCCGGCACATCGGGACGTACAGGGTCTGAAATTCCTGCAATACCCAGAAATTTAAGATCACCGACGGCAAGTTCTTCGACTGAACGCGTATCATCTTCAGGAATATATTTATAGGCAAAACCAAGTGTACGCATTGCCTGGTTCTGATATTTCAGCAACTGGGTATCTACAGTTTCTTTAAATTGGGCAGTAGGAATATCCCCTTCGGTAGCGACAACAACATCACTTTTAGCCAACACGACTTCGGGTGCTCCCTTCACATAAAGCACCTTGTGTTTAAGTTTTGGAGAATAAACCAAGGTGGCCATAAATTTACGCTCGGTAGAAAACGGCAACTGATCTATTATATCCTCCTTACTTCTAATATTGCTATAGAGAATTTTACTTTTGTTTAACCATAGTAATAATGCCCCTTCGGTAGGGTTGCCCAACGCCGTAACCTTTTCTTTGTTTGAAAAATCGAGGAAAGCTGTGGAATTGACAGATATATTGCCTATTATAAGACGACTTACTTCACTATCGGTCAGAAGCTGGTCGGATATTCCATAAAAATTGGTATCGGCTACCTGCATCTGATTCTGAGTAAGAGTTCCAGTCTTATCGGTACAGATAACAGTGGTTGCTCCCATTGTTTCCACAGCATGCATTTTACGCACCAGATTATTCATTTTGAGCATCCTACGCATACTGAGAGCCAAACTAAGAGTAACGCTCATTGGCAACCCTTCGGGAACAGCAACAACAACGAGTGTAACTGCCACCATAAAGGCTTGTAATATTTCTGTTGCAATGTTAAGATTAATCCATGAATCGCCATTTAAAGGATCTACATCGAACAGATATCCGATAGATGCTATAATGACAGTGATAAGTGCACCGGTAAGTAGCCATCTCAACCAACCTCCTTCCGCAACCGACTTAGGTAGCTCTAGCTTCCTACCGGTAAGACTAATTCCGTCATATATAATAGGCATCCACACCTTTATCAGTGCAACTACAACACCAAGCATAACTGCTCCAAGCAATGCCAACTGATCTAAAGATACAATAACTGTAGGATCGAGAAAGACGTCTCTTATGACAAGGACGGAAAACGTCAGTACAGCAAGAATAAGACCTATAACTCCAATAAATTTAGCCAACGAATCCAACTGACGATTGAGTGGAGTTTCTCCTTCTACTTTTTCTGTCGCTTTTTCGGCTACTTTTCCAAATTCAGTTGCATCACCGACTTTCGTTACTTCAAAAACACCATGTCCATTAATAACTTTAGTGCCTCTCAATACCCAATTTGAAGAATATGTCACCCCTTCTTCAAAGTGTTCGGGGTTGGTAGTCTTATCTATACTCAATTCGCCTGTAAGACAAGATTCGTCGATCTGCATAGAAACAGCTTCAAGTAGAACCCCATCGGCCGGAACCTCATTCCCTATTTCGAGTAATACAATATCTCCTACTACAATATCTTTTTTTGCTACCTGCCCTATGCTCCCGTTACGCATGACCATTAGCATATCCTCATCATTTACCTGATTGAGTACATCGAATTTTTTATTAGCATCCAATTCGAACCAGAAAGACACTCCTGTAGCCAATAATATAGCACAAAAAATGCCGATAGTCTCTATATATTCGTTATGAATAATAGATATTCCCAAAGACAGGAATGCCGCAATAAGCAGAATACGAATAATAGGGTCTTCAAATTTTTTCAGAAACAATTTCCATAAAGGCTCTTTTTTAGGCGGGGTCAGGATATTAGCTCCGTGCTTCTGCCGACTTTCCTTTACTTGGCTGCTTGTTAGCCCTGTATAACTATTTTTTCCTTCCATTATTTCCTTACTAAGTTATTCAAATATGACGAAATTCAGCAAAAATAAACCTATATGTTAATTTATAGCTCTGTAATCTGTTAAGTTATTGTTACGAGAAAATGAAAAGAGCAGAAGAGGACTTCAACTGCTCTTTTCATTTATATTATTCAGTTTCGGGCTCAGCCCAATCTCCATTATCTTTTATCAACTGAACAAGACGTTGCACAGCCTCTTCGGATGGAATATTCTTTTCTATCAGGTTCTTTTTCTTATAAAGAGATATTTTCCCTTTTTCTGCCCCCACATAACCATAGTCTGCATCGGCCATTTCACCGGGTCCATTTACAATACAGCCCATTACCCCTATTTTCAAATGTTTGAGATGGGAGGTCGCTGTTTTAACCAAAGCTACAGTCGTTTGCAAATCGAACAAAGTTCTACCACAGCTCGGACAAGATATATACTCCGTTTTACTGGTGCGGACGCGCGAAGCCTGCAAAATTCCAAACATGTAAGCATCCACATTTTTCAGGTTTATATCACCTTCATTCTCAAGCATGACTCCATTACCAAATCCATCCAAAAATAAAGTACCCAAATCGACAGAAGCTTTTATCTGCAAGTCTTCCGCTTTATTTTCTTTGTATTGACGATTGAAAATGACAGGTGTATCACAGTCGTTATTCATCAATGTATGAACAAATGCACGCTGCTCCCCTATCCCATTTATATGGTCTGTAGAAAGTATTACGACTATATTTCTGCACTCTTTCAGCAAAGAAATTATCTCTTCATTCAACTGAGGATATGACAAAAACAGGAATTTAATATCTGCGTCAGTATTTTTTATTTCTTGCCAGTTAGAAACATCAAACAATGGATACGTATTCTTCTCTTTCTTCCATCCTGCAAAATCTATTATGGAAGGTATTGCACGTGGAGCCTCTACAGGAAGGTCTTTGCCTACATAGATATAATCGGGCAGAAAATGACTATTAAATTCGAAATTACCATGAGAGCGATTCGATACAACAACAGGAACATTATCACCTCCAATATTAGATATAGTATAAGTCTCTCTTCTGTCGGTAGAGAATTGAGAATATTTTTCAGAAGCTACGGCTTTTATTTCAGGATGATTCTCTTTTTGCATAACATACGCCACCAGCTTGCGGGCAACGGGCACCTCAAATTCAGGATCTTCACTTAAAGAAACTCTAATTGTATCTCCAATGCCATCAGACAATAAAGAACCTATACCAACAGCAGACTTAATACGCCCATCTTCTCCGTCACCAGCCTCTGTAACTCCCAGATGCAATGGAAAGTTCAAATCTTCCCGTTCCATACGATCTATCAACAGACGAACGGCCTTCGACATAACGACTGTATTAGAAGTTTTCATCGAAATAGCAATATCTCTGAAATTCTCTTCGAGACAGATATGCAAAAATTCCATGCATGACTCGACCATACCTTCCGGCGTATCTCCATAACGGCTCATTATACGATCTGAAAGAGATCCATGATTTACTCCTATACGTATCGCTGTTTTGTTTTCTTTACAGATATTTAAAAGAGGAACAAGTTTACTCCTTATCTTATCTATTTCAGCAGCATATTCTTCGTCAGTATATTCGAAGGTCTCGAAGGTTTTAACCCTATCTACGAAATTTCCGGGATTTATACGAACCTTTTCCACAACTTTAGCTGCTGCTTCAGCCGCACGAGGGTTGAAATGGATATCAGCAATGAGGGGGGTATTGTAGCCTTGTTTTCGGACTTCTTCTTTTATGTTTTTCAGATTGTCAGCCTCCCGAACACCTTGTGCTGTCAGCCTAACATAATCTGCTCCTGCCTGCACAATCCGTATAACCTGATCGACGCTGGCCTCAGTATCGTTCGTGTTTGTATTTGTCATCGACTGGATACGTATGGGGTTATTTGCCCCCAATGGAGTATTACCAATCCTTGTTTCCGAAGAAACACGTCTTTTATAATTGAAATAATTCATATAACTTTTCTTATTCTTCCATTAATATAACAAAGATAGATTTTTTTTGTTTTATGCAACCAATCAAAGATTAACGAAGAAGACCGCCACTACATTCTATGATGCAGGGCGGCCTTTATATACTTTCTTCTTATTTATTTTGCAGCGAAATATATTGAACTCTCTACAGTCTGACGCAAAGCCAAAAGACCTTCATTAGATAGCTCAACTCTACTTTCCTGTCCGTTTGGCAGATACACTACTGCATTCTTCTTGTCGTCTTCTATTTTGATAAGTTTTGTAACTTTATCGTTAGCAACAAGACTCCATGTATTTGTGTCTTTATCGTAAATAAATTGAGATTCTTCTCCTTTTTCATCCTGAATACGATAACCGTTTTCCAACGTTTCTACAGTATAAATTCCATTTTCGCCCTGTACTTTTTTTATAACACCGGCTTCCACAGGATTCTCTCCTGTCCAAAACTCAATTGAATTGAACAACAATACATCTCCAAGCATTGTTAACGCATAAGCCGGAGTAAACACAACAAACAGAATTGCATTTACAAACTTATTGCTATCAATAGTCTTATTCCAGTCCAAAAAACGATTGGAAAGACTAAATGAGCCTATACACGAAGAAAACAAGAAGCTAAACGACAGAGTAGATACTACAATCATTCTTAAAAATCTTTTTTTCATAAAATATCTTTTTATAGTTTTTAGATTAGCATTTGCAAAAATATAATAATTATAATAAACGAGTATTATTTTCTATTATTGCGAGGGTGATGCTCTATTATCTCCTGCCGCAGATACTCCCTGTCCATATGCGTATATATTTCCGTAGTAGTTATCTTTTCGTGACCCAGCATCATCTGAATAGCCCTTATGTTAGCTCCTCCTTCGAGTAGATGTGTAGCAAACGAATGGCGAAATGTATGAGGGCTTATCTCTTTTTTTATACCGGCCATCTGAGCGTACTGTTTTATAAAATAAAATATCATAATGCGGGAAATAGCAGTACCCCTATTACTCAAGAAAAGTACATTTTCCGAGCCTTTCTTTACCGTCATTTCATTTCTGAAATACAAATATTTATTTATTTCATTTATTGCTGTATGAGATATGGGCACAAGTCTTTGCTTACTTCCTTTGCCCTCCACTTTTATAAAACCTTCATCAAAAAACAAATCTGAGAATTTCAAGTAGACAAGTTCTGAAACGCGAAGCCCACAACTATATAAAACTTCCAGTATAGCTCTGTTTCGCTGCCCCTCTTTTGTAGAATGGTCTATCACAGAAAAAAGGTTTTCTATTTCTTCCAAAGACAATACAGTAGGCAACTTAAGCCCTATTTTGGGAGTCTCGAGCAGTTCGGTCGGATCGTTTTGCATATATCCGTCAAGAACAAGAAAGTTATAAAATGATTTTATTCCCGAAATAATACGAGCTACAGAACGAGCATTAATACCAATATCGTAAAGCTGCGCAATAAATTGTTGCAAATGGTCTAACGTCACATTCTCTGCTGTCAGATTTTCATTCCGAAGAAATATTGACAATTTATCGAGATCGGTCAGATAAGCATCAATAGAGTTAGGAGACAATGATTTCTCCAACAACATATAATTTTTATACTTCTTTATTATATTTTCTTTTAACTCCATGATATATCAAATATGCTTGCAAATATATATCTTTGCAAATAGAGTTTCTTATAGTTATAATCATTTAAATCCGCCTTGAATATGCAAATACTTAAGTCCATATTCAGATATCTCAACTCCAGATATACAAAAATACAATTATTAATAATGTTGGTAATCATTGTATTCGCATTTTTTATAAGCGACAGCAATATCTTTGCCCGGCTAGGATACGACTCTAAGATACGCGAATTGAACAATCAGATCAGTTACTATCGGGACAAAACAGTAGAAGATAAGAAAAAGCTCGAAGAACTGGAATCGGACAAAGACCATATAGAGAAATTTGCCCGTGAAAACTACCTGATGAAAAAAGAAAATGAAGATGTCTTCATTATTGAATAAAAATAAAAAAGGTTTATGACCTTAACTTGCAAATGAATTTAAAAACAAAAAATATTTTTTTCCAAATAGCTGCAATACTTATACTCATTGCGGCTTCTATGTATTCTTTCAATACCATCATAGCTAAGTACATGATGATAGTCGGAGTAGCGGGATTTGCAGCTGTGGTTTTCACCTCGCCTTACAAGGGTAAGAGCCTCAGGGGTAAGCGCATGTTCAACATTCAAATTCTGGCAGTGTTATTGATGGCCGTTTCTACATACCTTATGTTTGTAGACATGAGTGCATGGCCTGTAACATTGCTGATAGCAGCTTTGCTTACCCTGTACTGTTCTATCATTTTACCTAAGATATATAATAAAGAAAAAGAGGGAGATTAAATGACTAAACTAATACTAACAGTCTTTGTCTTAGCCTCTTCGTTAAGTGCTTTTTCTCAAACTGATTTGGAAACCAGAGCCAAAGAAATTTCCGATGAAGGAAAGATGCTTTACAGATTGGAAATTGCAGCATGGCATGGATCAGACATCTTCAAGACCAGTTATAAAGAACCTTGGCGCATAGGTGGATATTTTGCATATCTGGATGAGGATAAACCTAAATGTTTATTCTTTTCTAAAGCAGAAAAGCCTAAGGTTATAGGAGTTGTAAGTTTTGGAGATATGATAGTCGTAGAAACCGCAACAATAGCATTCAAAGAACGAGAGTTCAGTAATAAGGAACAAGAATTATATACCATCAGGGCAAAGGCTTTTGAAGAAGTACAAACCGATACCTTATTTAAAGCCTACAACAATACAAATCTGAATCTGATTCCCTTGATATATAACGGAGAAAAGAAAGTATATGCTATCACTGCACCTAAAGTAGTAGGAACAGTGCTTTTCGGAAACGATTACTTATTCACCTTCGGCAAGAACAACTCTCTGATAGAAAAGAAACAGATACATAGAAACCTCATTCCGATAGAATTTGACAATAATAAAGAAACCATAGCAACAGTTCATTATCACGCTTCTGAAACAGGAGAATTTATAACTCCGACAGACATCTGCACCCTGATGCTTTATTCAAAATTCACGAAATGGAAAACTCATTATGTAGTATCTGAAAATTATGTCAGCATATGGGATTGTGAAAAAGAAGAACTAACGATTCTTACAAGGGAGGATTATGATAAGCAACTGTAATATATCCTTATATAAAATTTGATACAATGAAGGCATCCGAGAATAGAACACAACCAAAAGTCCGTTTTGGAATCGTTGGTACAAACTTTATCGTTGATAAAGTTCTTGAAGGCGCACGTCTCGACTCACGCTTCGAACCGGTAGCTATATATTCCCGCACACAGGAACAAGCGGATTACTTTGCAGCTAAACACAATATTCCACATACATTTACTTCTTTAGAAGAGATGGCGGCAAGTCCTCTCATAGATGCTGTATACATCGCATCGCCTAACTCCTTGCATGCAGAACAGAGCATTTTGTGTATGGAGCATGGGAAGCATGTATTGTGCGAAAAGCCCTTTGCATCTAATGCCAAAGAAGTAAAAAGGATGATAGACACATCGCTAAAGAACAATGTCACTCTTATGGAAGCGATGAAGCCGACATTAACTCCTAATTTTTTGTCTATACAAAAACATTTACAAGAAATAGGAACTATAAGACGCTATTTTTCATGCTACTGCCAATACTCATCGCGCTACGATAAATTGAAAGAAGGAGAAGTTATGAATGCTTTCAAGCCCGAACTGTCAAACGGGGCAGTAATGGATCTGGGTGTATATACCATATATCCTATGGTGATACTTTTTGGCAAGCCCAAAAACATAAGTGCAAGCGGGCTTAAGCTATCGACAGGAGTTGACGCACAAGGAGCTGTAAATTTCGAATACGAGGGAATGAATGCAACTGTTTTATATTCCAAAATTGCCGATTCTACACTATTTACCGAAATACAAGGAGAGGAAGCAACTATAGTTGCAGATCGTATGAATACCATAAGCAGAGTAACAGTAAAGCACCGTCGTGGAGGCGAAGTGTTAATAAGTTCTCCGAATGTAATGCACGAATATTATTATGAAGTTGCAGAATTTATCGACCTTATAGAACAAGGCAAAAGAGAATCGGAGATCAACAGTCACGAAAATTCGTTAATAACAATAGAGATAGTAGACGAAATAAGAAAACAGATAGGAATCAAGTACCCCGCCGACAACGTGTAGATTCTACAATTAGCTATTTTACTCCGGAAAATAACCTTTTACTGGCTCTTTGCTAGCCATTAAGAGTTTTTAGTGTATTATGAAAAGCAAATACAACCTTTTTTAACAAAAAAAAATAATAATTCACTCAAAATATTCCTAGCTTTATTCCGCATTTAATCAACCCCCGATTCCATGGAAAAGAACTTTGTCTTGAGAGACATTAATACATTGTTTATGACCAATTTATGATTAACAATTATCTTTATATGAGGTTATGAGAAGATTTACTCTTCTCATAATTAATATGTAATTGTCTTAATTATAAGAATAAACCATTTGTTTTTTAAACAATTTTAAATAGAAATAAAACTTTTTACTTATCCATGAATGAATTAACATCGTATTCACGTGGCCAAACTACATGGCTCGTGATTCTAAGGCTTCTGATTGGTTGGCACTTCTTATATGAAGGGTTGATTAAAATTCTAAACTCGGGGTGGACAGCTTATCCCTACCTAATGGACTCTCAGGGAATTTTCTCAGGGTTCTTTCACGAAATAGCAGGTAATCCGACACTACTGGCCGCTTCTAATTTCATAAATATATATGGATTAGCAGCAGTAGGACTAGGGCTTATACTAGGCTGCTTTGCACGAATAGCGTCCATCGGAGGTATTATATTTTTATTATCATACTTCCTGTCCCATCCTCCTTTCATAGGAGCTCAATATATGATGCCTACAGAAGGTTCTTATCTATGGATAGACAAAAACGTTATTGAAATAGGAGCACTAATGGTATTAATATATTTTCCTACCTCGCACATTATCGGCCTCGACCGATACTTCTCTCCATTATTAAAAAAACGTAAATAAGCTAACACGGATATGACACCTGATGACAAAAACGTCCCAGAGGATATAAATAAGAACGAAGATAAAAATACATCTACAAACAAGAGCGCATTGCCCGAATCGGAAGGAAGACGCAACGCAATAAAAGCCCTTGCTACTGTTCCCGTTTTGGGAGCATTGGCCTATGGTGTATACAAGAAGCAAAAACACGACAAAACCTTACTCGATGTAAAAGATGTTTTTAGTGTAAGTAACGAAACTTCAAGTATTGCAGAATTACAACCAAACGGAAAACAAATTCGTTTAGGTATTATCGGATGCGGAATAAGAGGAAAGCAGCTTTTAAGAGCTATCGGCTTTGCCACTCCGGAGTTTCTGCAAACAAGGATTGATGCAGCTAAAAAAGATAAGAACGACACCCGTTACGAAGATTTTAAGAAACAAGAAGATCTAAATATCGTTCTTACAGGAGTCTGCGACATCTTCGACACGTTTGCTGAAGAAGGAATGGCCGCAGGAGCCAACATCAGCAAAGAAGGCCTGAATGGAACTTATGGCACTGCACCTAAGCGCTACCGCCATTATAAAGAGATGCTGGCAGCAGACGATATCGATGCCGTTATTATTGCTACACCCGACCATTGGCACAGCACTATGGCAATGGATGCAGCCAAAGCAGGAAAACACGTATATTGTGAAAAGCCTTTATCTTGGACAGTACCGGAAACTTACATGGTGAGAGAGGTTATTAAACAAACCGGCATTGTATTTCAACTAGGACACCAAGGCAGACAAGTAGACAGTTATAGAAAAGCAAAAGAGATAATAGACAAAGGCTTACTTGGCCCTATCACTCTTATCGAAGTATGTACAAACAGAAACGACCCGAATGGAGCTTGGGTGTACAAAATAGATCCTACCGCCAATCCGCAGACAATAGATTGGAAACAATTTGAAGGAGACGAAACACGCATAAAAGAATATATGGACTACATGACAAAATATAATTTGTCGAAATATGTAGGACCTGACGAAAGAAGTAAATTCAGCCTCGAACGTTTCTTCCGTTGGCGTTGTTGGTGGGACTACAGTACAGGGCTTAGCGGAGACCTGCTGACACACGAATATGATGCAGTCAATCAGTTGATGGGAGTAGGCATACCTCATTCCGCAACTTCTTCGGGAGGGGTATATTTCTTCAAAGACGGACGTACAGTACCCGATGTACTACAAACCACCTTCGAGTTTCCGGACAAAAATCTAACGATGCTTTATAGTGCCACTCTTGCCAGCAATCGCAGCAGAGGAAAAGTAATAATGGGGCATGATGCATCTATGGAAGTCGGTGACACATTAACAGTAAAAGTAGACAGCGCATCTACCAGATATAAAGAAAAAATAGATCAGGGAATCATAAAACCGAATGTACCGTTTTATACATATGTACCGGGAAAAAGTAAAGTAGATGCTATCACTTCTGCCACCGAACTCTATTTTGCCCAACGCGGATTACTATACTCATATTTGGGAGGAAAACGTTACGACACTACATTCCTTCATATGAGAGAATGGATCGAGTGCATACGCGACACAAGCAAGATTCCATCTTGCGGAATAGATGCAGCATTCGAAGAAGCTATCACAGCACACATGGGAACACGAGCTTATCTGGAAGGCAGAACCATGTACTGGGATAAAGAAAAAGAGGAAATCGTAAGAGGAGATCTAAGTTAGACCCACCGTTAAATCTAAGATATTAATTAACCTAAAAAAACAAAGAAATTATGGCATCAGACATTTCAAGAAGAAAGTTCCTGCAAACAGGGGCAAAAGCCGCAATTGGACTTACTATTATTCCAAGCACGGTTTTAGGAAAAAACTTCGGACATGTTGCACCAAGTGACAAACTAAACATTCTGGGTGTTGGAGTTGGAGGACGTGGATTCAGTGTCCTGAAAGGCATGGAAAGCCAAAACATTATTGGGTTGGCAGACGTGGACTGGAAGTACAGTGACCGGGTTTTCAAACATTTTCCTAAAGCAGAAGCATTCTATGATTACAGAAAAATGTATGAAAAACTGGGAAAATCTGCAGACGCAGTAATGATAGCCAGTGCAGACCATACACATGCTATTATGGCAGCAGAAGCCATCACCATGGGAAAACACGTGTATTGTGAAAAACCTTTAACTCACACTGTTTACGAATCCCGCCTACTAACCAAACTGACAGCAAAACACAAGGTTGCTACACAGATGGGTAACCAAGGTTCGTCAGGAGAAGGTGTACGCAAAGTATGCGAATGGATATGGAACGGAGAAATAGGTGAAGTAACTAAAGTAGAAACATTTACAGACCGCCCTATATGGCCTCAGGGACTAAATCGTCCTGAAGTATCGCAAAAAGTACCTAAAACATTGAATTGGGATCTATTTGTAGGACCTGCCAAATATCGCGATTTCAATGAAGTATATACTCCTTGGAACTGGCGCGGCTGGTGGGATTTCGGTACAGGAGCTCTTGGCGATATGGCTTGTCATATTCTACACCCTGTATTTAAAGGACTAAAACTAGGTTACCCTAGCAAAGTTCAGGGAAGCTCTACATTGTTGTTAACAGATTGTGCTCCTAATGCGCAAATGGTGAAATTTACATTCCCTGCACGCGACAACATGCCAAAAGTAGCTATGCCAGAAGTGGAAGTAACATGGTATGACGGAGGTCTTAAACCAATGCGTCCTGAAGGATTCCCTGCCGGCAAAGACATGAACGATGCAGGTGGTGGAGTAATTTTCTACGGAACAAAAGACACTTTGATCTGTGGCTGCTACGGAAAAGATCCTTGGTTGCTATCAGGCCGCACACCTCAGTCTCCAAAAGTATTGAGAGAAGTTCCAAATGGAGATCACTATATGGATTGGGTACGTGCATGTAAAGAAGACTCACGCGACCGTGTAGAAACAGCATCGCCATTCAGCGAAGCAGGCCCATTCAACGAGATGGTAGTTATGGGAGTATTGGCAGTAAGATTGCAAGCTCTGAACCAAGAATTGCATTGGGATGGTGCCAATATGAAATTTACTAACATAGACCCTCGTGCAACAATACGTACAGTCATCAAAGACGGATTCCAGATTAAAGATGGACACCCTACTTTCGATAAAACAATGACAGATCCGGTAAATGCAGAAGCTTTTGCTCAAGAGTTGATCAAACACACATATCGTGATGGTTGGAAACTTCCGGAAATGCCTTAATTATAAAAACGTTTAATTTAATTGATATAAGAAAATGAAAAAAATAACGTACAGTTTAAGTTGTTGTTTAATCGCAGGCGCATTCATGGCTTGTGGCGGAACAAAAAAAGCAGAGAACCAAGAAAACAGTGCAGATTCAATAAAAAGCGAAAATGCAGCTCCTGAGTATACAGTGTTAGACAAAGCTCAAGTAGACTTGTCTAAATACCCTAAAGATAAAGATGGATTTATCACTATCTTCGATGGTAAAACATTTGACGGATGGAGAGGCTACGGAAAAGACGCAGTTCCGGGAAAATGGACTATCGACCAAAACTCTATCAAATTTAACGGATCGGGAGGTGGAGAAGCTCAGACTAACGACGGAGGAGACCTTATCTTTGCTCATAAATTCAAAAACTTTGAGTTGGAATTGGAATGGCAAGTTTCTAAAGGAGGTAACTCCGGTATATTCTACTTAGCTCAAGAAGTTGAAACAAAAGATGCTAAAACAGGAGAAACAAAACTAGAGCCAATCTACATCTCTTCTCCTGAATATCAAGTATTAGACAATGAAAACCACCCTGACGCAAAATTGGGAAAAGACGGAAACAGAAAATCAGCATCATTATATGATATGATTCCTGCTAAACCTCAAAACTCAAAACCATTTGGTCAATGGAACAAAGCTAAAATCATGGTTTTTAAAGGAACTGTGGTTCATGGACAAAACGGAGAAAACGTTGTTGAATATCACTTGTGGACTCCTCAATGGACAGAAATGCTTCAAGCAAGCAAATTTAGCCAAGAAAAATGGCCTTTGGCATTCGAATTGCTAAACAACTGCGGAGGTTCTGACAGAGAAGGTTATATCGGTCTTCAAGATCATGGAGATGATGTTTGGTTCCGCAATATCAAGGTTAAAATCCTTGACTAAAAACTAATTTTTTCTATTAAAATATAGCAAAATCCATAGGAGGAGAAACTCTCCTATGGATTTTACATTTAAAATCAAATCTTATACAAAGAATATCATGAAATTAACATTAATTTTAGCTTCAGTTTTTATGATGCTTGTAGCTTGCCAACCAAAGGCAGAGGCTGAACAAACTGCGGCTCCCAAAAAAGATATTGCCTTACAGTTATATTCTCTCAGAGAAGATATAAAAAAGGACTATGCAGGTACAATAAAGAAAGTAGGAGAAATGGGCTTTACGGCAGTAGAAGCAGCCGGATATGCCGATGGTAAGTTTTATGGAAAAACACCCGAAGAATTCAAAGCCGATATAGAAGCGGCAGGTATGAAGGTCCTATCTTCTCATACTGCCAGACAGTTATCTGACAAAGAATTGGCAGATAAAGACTTTACCGAAGCCCTTAAATGGTGGGACGAAGCAATAAAAGCACACAAAGCAGCAGGAATGGAGTATGTAATAACTCCTTGGATGGCTACTCCTAAAACGCTTAAAGATTTACAAACATATTGCGAATACTATAACGAAATAGGAAAGAAGTGTAAAGAAAACGGACTTACTTTCGGATATCACAATCATGCTTTCGAGTTTAACAAAATAGAAGACAAACTGATGTATGATTATATGCTCGAAAATACAAATCCGGAATATGTATTCTTCCAAATGGATGTGTACTGGGTAGTAAGAGGACAATACAGCCCTGTAGACTACTTCAATGCACACAAAGGACGTTTCCTTCTTCTCCATATCAAAGACAATAAGGAATTAGGACAAAGCGGAATGGTTGGCTTCGATGCAATCTTTAAAAACACTGACGCTGCCGGAACTAAACATATTGTGGTAGAAGTAGAGAAATACAATTTTGCCCCTGTAGAAAGTGTAAAAATGAGTCTTGACTATCTACTTAATTGCCCTTTGGTAAAAGAGAGCTACAATAAATAATCATCAAGCCTTCAGGCATAGTGCAGAATCAGTCTCACTATGCCTTATTGCAACAATAAATAAAAACAGAACAGATGCTTCCGATAATGGCCGATAACGGAACTTTCTACTATCACATACAAGGTGTTGCAGAGGGTACAAGTTACAGTATCCTTTATCAGGACGATAACGACCGTAACTTCCAGCCAGAAATAGATCTGCTATTGGCTACTTTCGAAAAATCTCTATCTGTTTACGATCCCAACTCTATCATATCTCGTATAAACAGGAATGAAGATGTTGCTGTCGATGATTTTTTCAGCTCCGTATTTCGTAGAGCTAAGGCTATTAGTTCAATCACAGAGGGAGCTTTTGATATTTCTGCCGAACCTTTGTTCAAGGCTTGGGGATTCAGTGCCGAAAAACGTAGCATTCCCGATACTGAACAAATACATCTTTTGAAACAACATATAGGTATGGATAAAGTGGAAATAAGAGGCAATAAAGTCATTAAATCTCATCCAAATGTGGTGCTCAATGCCAATGCTATAGCAAAAGGCTATTCATCAGATATAGTTGCATCATTTCTAGAGCAGAAAGGCTGTCTCAACTTTCTAGTAGAAATAGGAGGGGAAATACGGCTAAAAGGAGTCAACACAGAAAGCGAACCGTGGCGTATAGGTATTGATCGCCCATCTGAAAATAATCCAATACCCGGACAAGATCTGCAAGTTATTCTCCAGATTACAGATAGAGGAATTGCTACTTCGGGAAACTATCGGCAGTTTTATACCGAAAACGGGCAAAAAATAGCGCATACTATAGATCCTAGTACAGGCTATCCTGTAAAACATAATTTATTATCTACAACAGTCATAGCTCAGGATGCAATTACAGCAGACGCATTTGCCACAGCATTTCTGGTAGCAGGATTAGATAAGTCTTTAGAGTGGATAACTGATAATAATATCAAACTGGATGCACTATTTATCTGCGACGAAGAAGGAGAATACAAAGTATATTATACATCGGGACTAGAAGATAAAATAGTAGAATGCAATTGAAAAACGAATCATAAGACTAAACTTTATCTATATAGAGAAGGTGCCTTTTTCAGGAAAGTATCAAACGTGACAAATAAAAAATGAGCAAAAAGTGTTACTTTCGTTACTTTTTAGTTAAAATAGCATCTCATTCTGAAATAAGGACAAAGCAATTTCGGAGGAAGTAGACTTTTTATTTGTGTTAAACATATAATATTTTCGTACTAAACAAAAAATAAATATAGAATTTAGACTTGATATCTGACATTATTTATGTTATTTTGATAGGTCTAGTAATCTACAAAATCAAAAACATATGAATACAATATTATTTTTGGGAAATCTTGGCACTGGCGAGATTATCATTATTGCCATAGTTGTTTTGCTACTATTTGGAGGCAAAAAAATACCTGAACTGATGAAAGGTCTTGGCAAAGGTATCAAAAACTTCAAGGAAGGTGTTAAAGGCATGGAAGACGACATAGAAGGAAACAACGACACTACAACTAAAAAAGACTGAGATAGTACTCTTTTATGGAAGATAGCAACCAAGGATTATCCTTTTGGGATCATTTAGAAGAATTTCGATGGACACTAATACGGTCTATCGCTGCTCTGTTTATTTTTGCAATTATAGCATTTGCATTTATGCCATATATATACGACAGTATAATAATGGGACCTACGCGTGCCGATTTTTTTCTATACAAATACCTTTGTGTAGCAACTTCAGCAGTACCTTTTTTACCTGATTTCTGTGACGACACTTTTCATGTCAATATAATAAATATAAACCTTGCGTCACAGTTTTTCAGACATATGACTACCTCTTTCTGGTTGGCTCTTATACTGACTTTTCCTTATCTGGCATTCGAAATATGGAGATTTATAAGTCCTGCCCTCTACGAGAACGAGAAGAAAAGTATACGCTGGGTATTTCTTTTCGGAACCATCATGTTCTTTTTGGGATGCGTTGTGGGGTATTCGCTTGTGTTTCCGATGACATTTCGCTTTTTGGCAACCTATCAGTTGAGTGAAGTCATTGTAAATGAGATCTCTTTGGACTCATACATGGATAATTTTCTCATGCTCATATTTGTGATGGGGATCGTATTCGAACTACCACTCTTATCGTGGTTACTCTCTCAACTAGGATTACTGAACAGATCGTTCTTCAAAAGATTCAGAAGACATGCCATTGTAGGGCTATTGGTATTATCGGCAATCATCACCCCTTCGGGAGACCCTTTTACCCTATCGGTAGTATTTATTCCTTTGTATTTTCTCTATGAGTTAAGTGCTTTCTTTGTAAAGCCTGCACCAAAAGAGGAAGAAGAGGCAGATGAAGAACCTGACGAAAATCCGGATATTCAGATTCAATAGTATGGATCAGAAGCAAAACCTCATATAATTTATAGAAGCTGTAGTTTCTACTACAGCTTCATTTTTAAGATAGCATTTTGTTAGAATACTCTATTCCCAACCTGCCACAAAGACAAATAGTGGCGCTGTAAATCAATAGCATACACTCATATTTGTTTAGGCGGGTAAATATTACTATCTTTGTAGCGATTAATAACAATCGTTTATATAACAAAATGTCATGTAATTGTTTAGTTTACATAGCGGAAATCTTTCCGCATTTATCAAGACCGTAATAGATAATTTGCGGGTCTTGCTATTATTGTATTCTATCAACTAAAAACAATTACATTATGTTATCACAGAAATATGGTCGTACATACCATTTCCCCTTTTCGCCGGGAACAACTAGCGACGACCGCATCAATCATACATACTGGAACGATATCCAACAAATAGAGACAATCGTTCATACAGAAAAATTGGATGGGGAAAATAACTGCCTCAATCGCTTTGGAGTATTCGCTCGTTCACATGCAGCACCAACAACCTCAGCTTGGACAAATCAGATACGAGAACGCTGGCAATTAATCAAGCAAGACCTAGGCGACATTGAGATATTTGGAGAAAATCTATATGCAATACATTCCATCGAATATAAGCAAATAGAGTCTTATTTTTACGTATTTGCCGTGCGCTGCCTGGACAAATGGCTATCATGGGAAGAAGTTAAGTTCTATGCTTCAATATTTGATTTCCCCACCGTCCCGGAATTAAAGATCGAATCTGTTACAAATCTATCGCAACAAACCTTGCAAGAGCAGGTTCTTAGCTTAGCACAAGAGTGCTCTGTATTTGAATCAACAGATATACTCACCGAGAATAGCTGTACACGAGAGGGTATTGTTACCCGCAACACAGAGGAATATCTAACTGACCAATTTCCACGCAATGTATTTAAGTATGTTCGGAAAGGGCATGTTAAAACAAATGAGCATTGGACTAGAAATTGGCAGCGTGCAAAGCTGATATGGGAGAAACGATAAAGAAAGGAGATATAAATTATGACTTGGAAAATAACACAAAATAAAGAATGGGCATCCCTCGAAAAGGAGTTTTCATGGGTTGCCGATATGCATGATGTTCTTCAACACAAAGAGCACCATGCAGAAGGAAATGTTGCTATACATACCCGTATGGTCTTAGACGAATTAGTAAAGATCGCTGAATACCAACATCTATCTGAACAAGATAAAGAGATATTATGGGCTGCTGCATTATTGCATGATGTAGAGAAACGCTCTACTTCACAAGATGACGGGTATGGCAATATATCGGCAAACGGGCATGCCCGAAAAGGAGAGTACACAGCTAGGACAATTCTGTTTAAGGATGTCCCTACCCCTTTTCACATCCGTGAGAACATTGCATCTTTAGTTCGATTCCACGGACTGCCTCTCTGGCTGCTAGAAAAGGATGAGCCGGCAAAGAAGATACAGGAAATATCAATGAGGCTCAATACTCAGCACCTGAGAATATTGGCTGAGGCAGATGCCAAAGGAAGAATATGCGATACTAAGGAGTCGCTAATAGAATCTCTCGAACTATTCCAGCTGTTTTGTAACGAGCAGGAATGTTGGGGCAAATCGCTCGAGTTTGCGACACCTAATTCGAGGTTCCAGTATTTTAATACTATAGACGGATATATAGGATATGTTCCACATGATGACTTCAAAAGTGAGGTGATTCTTCTTTCAGGCCTACCGGGCATGGGAAAAGATCATTACATACAGTCATTAAAGTCGGAGATGCCAATAATAAGCCTCGATGCTATTCGTCGCAAGTATAAGTATAGCCCAACAGACAGGTCTGCAACAGGCAGAGTGGTACAAGAAGCTAAGGAGCAAGCAAGGAAATACCTGAGAAACGGTCAGAATTTTATATGGAATGCAACCAACATAACGAAGCTAATGCGTATGCAGCTTGTTGACTTATTTACAACATATAACGCAAAGGTAAAGATTGTATATGTAGAGAAACCGTATAATACATGGAGGGAGCAGAACAAAAACAGGGAATACGCATTACCAGAAAACGTACTGGATAAAATGTTGAGTAAATTAGAAATACCTCAACTAACAGAGGCTCATGAAGTGGAATATATAATAACTGGATAAACTTTTAAGACAATATATTGTTTATATTCAAAGTATTAACATTAACACATTTATCATGTACAAACAGATTTTATTCGTATTTACTATGATTCTATTTCTTGGATCATGTAACAGTTCTGAAAAGACAGAAAAGCTGATCATAGCATCTCAGCAAGGAGACTGTATAGGAGTTGGCCCTATGAAATGCCTCTTAGTAAAGAAAGAAGGACAAGCAGAATGGGAGTTCTTTTACAGTAATATTGAAGGGTTTAATTATGAGCCGGGCTATGAATATGTATTAGAGGTTAAAGTGGACAAGGTAGAGAATCCTGCCGCAGATCAATCAAGCTCGAAATATACCCTTGTAAAGCAAATATCTAAAGAACAGAAAACCTCAGAGAACCTACCTCAAATACAGGAAGAAGAGATAATTGAAGAAATAGTGTCTACCGATTCTATACAGTAGAAGAGTTGGATATCAGATAAATTAAAAAGCGGTACTTGTAATGAGTACCGCTTTCTCTTTATTCAAACAAGAATGGTTTTGTAACTTCCAGCTTTGCCCGTTTCTCTTCAAAGAAGAACCTCTCTTCATTAAAAGCAGGCTTTAACTGATCAAACCATGTTGCTTTCGGATTATACTCTGCAAAGAATGGGACATCTACCCATTTCGGATTACGTCCCTGTATAAAGCGAAGCACAAAAATCTTTTCACCTCTTACCTCCTGTACTCCAAGCACCTGAATCTTACCAGCATGGTCACTCATACTTGGGCCTCTTACAGTACGACAAAGACCGCTAACCTTACTATATGCTCTTCGAAATATCTGCCAGCACTTATCCAAAGGTAGCTCGAAATAATGCTTTGAGCCAGTATCTCTGGCTATAAACATATAATAAGGAACACAGCCAAGATCAACTTGCTCGCGCCACATACTCGCCCACAATTCAGGCTTGTCATTTATATTGCGAAGCAAAGGAGACTGAGTCCGTATCTGAGCTCCGGTAGAGCGAATACGGGATATTGCTTGCTTCACTGCATCGGTAGAAAGCTCGCGAGGATGATTGAAATGGGCCTGAATGGAAAGGCTTTTGCCCGAAGCAGCTACAAGTTCAAATAGCTTTATTACATCGTCACTATCTTTATCTGTTAAATATCTATATGGCCAATATGCCAGCGATTTAGTACCGATACGTATAGATCTGATGTGTCCGAACTCAGGTTCGAGCAATGGTCTGATATAAGCCTCAAGTACAGAGGCGTTCATAACCATAGGGTCTCCTCCTGTAAACAAAACATCGGTAACCTCCTTGTGTATACGCAGATACTTTAACAGAAGATCCGATTCTTTCATTGCAAATTTCAACTCGTTCATTCCTGAAAATTGAGGCCAACGAAAGCAGAAAGTGCAATAGGCATGGCAGGTCTGTCCCTGACTAGGAAAAAACAATACAGTTTCGGGATATTTGTGTTGAATACCCTTTAGTTTTATTTCGCCCAAAGAAGGAACATTATGTTCCTGTCCGGCAGGGTTAGGGTTAAGGGATAAACGAATCTGTTTCACTTTTTCATCAATCACATCCTTTTCCGCATTTGCATCCAGTAGTTTCTCTATCGTAGAATAATGTTTCTTCTCCAACATTCCCCGACGAGGAAAGTTTAAAGTAAATATAGGATCTGTTTCTACATTATCCCAGTCGATTAATTCATTTACTACATAGTTGTTTGTTTTAAACGGTAACACTCTGCCTACAACCTCGATTTCCTTTATCATTTCTTCGGAAAGCGATGATATTTGAGGAATTGTACGAAAATTGTGTAGAGTGAATGATCTTAACTGATTACTCATAAGTTGTTTTGAAAAATATTTAATGATTAGCTTCTAGTATCTACTAATATACGAAAAATGTGTCGTATAGCCAATTACAGAATACTTTCAAAACTTTTTTTATAATATAATAACATTTGAGATCATTACAGAAACACAGTTCTGAAACAATATAGAACACTATTATTCATATATTTACGAATCCTTTACCCTTACATAAATAAGTTTTGCATGTTTTTTATTATCAACATCGCGTTGATCTATTTCAAAGATCTTTTTCTGAGCTTTAATCATTGGTGTCAATTTCGGAAATCCATAATTTCGAGGGTCAAAATCAGGCCTTTTCTTTATTATCAAATTACCTACTTCGCCAAGATATGCCCAACCATCATCATCAGCAAGGTCTCTCACCGTACTTTTCAGTAAGTTTAGAAGCGCCTTACTCACCGGTTCTACATTCGATTTTTTATTCACCGGAACCTCAGAAGAAACCGGATCTTGCTGTGCAATATCATCTTCCAATATTTCTATATAGATAAACTTGTCGCAAGCTACAATAAAAGGATTAGGAGTTTTCCTCTCTCCCATTCCCAACACTAGCATACCCGATTCCCGGAGGCGAACAGCCAAACGAGTGAAATCGCTATCGCTGGAAACAAGACAGAAACCATCTACTTTGTCACTATGCAATATGTCCATTGCATCGATAATCATAGCCGAATCAGTTGCATTTTTTCCTGTCGTATAGCTATATTGTTGTATCGGTGTTATGGCATGCTCCAATAAAGGTTGCTTCCATCCCGATACGGTAGGTTTAGTCCAATCTCCATATATTCTTTTTATGGTAGGATTACCAAATTTTGCAATCTCGTCAAGCATCCCTTTTATGTTCGAGTAAGGAATATTATCTGCATCTATAAGTACAGCTAATCTCATGTCGGCCTGTTGCTTCATATATTCAATTTTTTAAGATATTGTGAATCAATAATTAATTTCATTAGAATGAATTCTTTATCCGATTTCACAATATATAATTTTAACTAAAAAGTGACAAAAGTTACACTTTTTCTTCGATTATCACTTGTTACTTTTAATACTTTTTGAAAAAAGATATTTTCTTTATAGATAAAGTTTTAGAAATTAGAGTAATGTATACAACCAATTTTCCAGGCTAAGAAGCTACTCTCAGTTTGTCCAAAACCATTTTTTATTAAGGAAAGGACAGGCCGTAGAATCTCTTTTCTGTTCCATTGGGTAAAAATCCGCAGCTTTATGGCACTGGTTGTTGGAGAAAGAAGGGTAATTGGACATATATCCGAGATTTGTATATTGAGGCTCTACATAGTCGCTCACATTCACCAGCCTCTTATTCGGCAAAATAATATAATCTCTAAAAATAACACATCCATTACCTTCGGGCCTTATTACTTGTGTTCTTACAGTATCGCCTATCACTTCGTATATTCCCCAAAGCGGATACTTACAAACATTTGAAGTTCCTCCTCTCTCAAAACACCTTATCATCTCGGTACTTATATGAGAAGTAGTGGCAATAGAGAAAAGTCCATTGTCGTAAAACATATACATAGAGAAGAACGATGAATCGCATCCATGTTCCGATACATAATATCCGTTAAGGTTTAGCTTTTTATTCAAACCTGTATTCTTATTCTTATAGAAATAGCTAAAGTTCTTTGGAGCTGACGAACAAGCGTATAACAAAACTATAGATAGTAATATAAATATAATATGTACTTTTTTCATATTAAGTTATTTCTAAAACATGGTATAAGGCTTATCCACACCCACCTGTAGAAAATGATTGTGATAATTACCATATTCAAAGTCGGGAGTATTGAAGAATAATCTATGCCATCCATTTTGACCAACCAACCCTCCGGTTTTGTTATTTAGTCCGTAGCGCAGAATCAAATCATTTCTTGCATATCCTATGTATACAGGGCTGGAAATCTGTTTTCCTGTTTTGTAAACTCCTCTACTATTGTGTGGCGAAACATCCGTTATGCCATTTATGTCTGTTGTATACACATTTGTTCCCAGTATAAAATGCTTATATCGGACTTCCAAAGCTGCTGTACGATATCTGTCATACGCTCTAAATCCGGTAAATGGAAAAGCAAGAATATCGTCCTCAAAATTGATACGAACTTCATCTAAATGTAGGCTGATAATACCTGATACTTGTTTATCTCCCTGATAATATTTATTTACATAGTAGGCTGTACCGTATCGCCCTTCGTCAAATCTTACTCCGGCATACGAAGTACCAACTCCAAATCGTTGTGTAGCTTTATAGGCATCTGCACCAATGGAGAAAGTCCATTTATTATCAACGGTCTGAGACAATTCTATCCCTGCCCCAAAACGCAACCCGTTACGATCATTAGCTCCGGACGTAAATAATGCAACTAATGAAACCGAAATCCGGAATCCATTATTTTTATCAGAGCCCCAATAAACAGATGAAAGATGATCGTCATTGTAACGTATTCTATGCTGCGAATAAGCTAATAGGCACATATTCATCAGAATGGAAAATAGTAGCAGAACTTTGAATATACGGATGCCTGTTATCTTCTTCACTCTTTATCCCACAAGCTCTCTATTGCATTTACAGCATTAGAGGTAAATGTTTCCATTAGTTTAAAATCTTTCTCGCCTAGCTTCTCCTTTCCTTCTTCATTGTTTATGGCGGAAACAGGAAGCAATTCGAAAAAAGTAGGAGTATCTTTATCCTTCATCAACTTATGCACCCATACCAAAGAATAGTCGCAAGAATCTATGCGGACAGGATTATCGCCATCTTTGCTGATGTCTATCTTTACCATCATACCGCCTCGTGTATTGGTCAACTTCATATTAGATATAAGATTGCCCATCGAATAGACTATTACATTCTTTATGCCAAGGCTATCTTTTCTTATATCGATAGGTTGCACCACATGCGGATGCCCTCCTATTACCAGTTGCACACCATTCTTAACAAGGAAATCGGCAAGTTGTTGCTGTTCTTTGTTGTGTTTTAGTACATATTCTTGCCCCCAGTGTACATTGGCTACAATTATATCAGCTTTCATCGTTTTGGCCAGAGAAATATCTTTCAGTATTATTTTTCTGTCAATATAGTTTACTACGTTAGGGGGAACAGGATCAAAATGATTAGTTCCATAAGTATAATTCAGCATGGCTATTCGGATGCCGTTCTTTATCATCATCAATGGATAGTAAAGTTCTCTTTTTTCTTTATTGAGGAATGTTCCTGTATGCTTCACTTTCATCGAATCCAGAACCATTATAGTACGCTCAAGTCCACGTTTCCTCTTATCCAGAATATGGTTGTTGGCAGTGAGGAAAACATCAAATCCGGCTTCTTTAAGAGCGTATGCATATTCGTCGGGAGAACCGAACATAGGATAGCCCGTAAATGCTTTTCCGGGAAGTGTTGTCTCCAGATTTACAACAGCAATATCCGCCTCTTTTATTTCTTCGGAAACATTCTTAAAATAAGCTGAATAGTCGTATCCATTTGTAGTTTTAGCCACATCTAACTGAGCTTGATGCTGCATAGCATCTCCGGCAAACAGAAAGCTAACTTTCTGTTGTTGTGAATAAGCAACGACTGAGACGAGAGTAATAGAAATAGAAAGAAGTATAAGGTATTTTATAATCATAACTAGAAATCTTTATCTTTTCCAAAAAGCCGGCATAAAGAGAGATAACACAGTAAATAATTCGAGGCGCCCCGTCAGCATAAGAAAACAGAGATACCACTTGGATGCTACAGGTACTTCAGAGAAACTTCCGGTATGACCAATCTCCGCCAATCCACCACCCACATTGCCCAGACAGGAAATGGCAGCTCCAAGAGAGTTTTCGAAGCCCATACCCGACAACGATAAAAGCAAACAGCTAACAATAAGAATAGCCAAATATAGGAAGATAAAGGCTAGTACTTTGGTTACTATATCTATGGATATTACATTCCCGTTCAGCCTGATTGGTAATATCGCATTGGGGTGTACCTGTCTTTTAAACTCATTTATGGAGTTCTTGAACAAAATGATTACCCTCACTATTTTTATCCCCCCCGCTGTAGATCCGGCACATGCGCCAAAAATCATAAATATGATGACCATAAATTGATAGAATGGTCCCCAATCCATAAAATTTTCTGTAGAATGGCAAGTTGTTGTAAGCACCGACACTACTTGAAACAGAGATGTACGGAAAGTTTTTTCTATACCCTCCATTTTTCCCGAGAAGTAGAGCCCGAACCCTATAATGAATACAAATATTATAATAATTAACACATACCATTTGAACTCTTCATTTTTCAGTAATTTCTTCGTATCACCTTTCATAAAGAAATAGATCAGCGGAAAGTTAATACCACCGATGAACATAAATACGGTTATCACATATTCTATATAGGCCGAGTCCCAATAGGCAATACTATTATTCTTAGTAGAAAATCCGGCAGTAGATATAGTTGTAAATGCGTGACAAACAGAGTCAAATAAATTCATTGGCCCCATCCAAAGCAACAGAATAAGAGCTGTAGTAAGAAATATGTAAACTACCCAAAGCCGTTTTGCTATTTGTGAGATACGTGGACGAAATTTGTCATATCCAATTCCTGTAACCTCTGTGTCATATAATACAGAAGCGTTACCACCCATTGGCAGAATAGTGGCGACAAAGACCACAATACCGAGTCCTCCCATCCATTGAGTAATACTACGCCAAAACAGCAACCCTTTGGGCATACTCTCAATATCGGTAAGAATAGTGGCCCCTGTAGCAGTAAGCCCGGATATGGTTTCGAAATAAGCATCGCAAACCTCATTTATAGAACCACTAAGATAGAAAGGAAGCATCCCGAAAGCCGATAGTACAATCCAGCTTAGAGCCACCATAAGAAAACTTTCCCGTTTTCCTATAGGCTTTGGATAATCGTCTGTGCCGGCAAGACGCATAAATATACCGGCAAAGAAAGTGATAGTGGAACTTATAAGCATAGGGTCTCCCGTGGCTTCGTGAAGATAGAACGAAACAACAGTAGAAAACATCATAAACATGGATTCGATAATAAGAAGAAATCCAAGTGTTTTTAATATAAAGCGAAAATTGAAACTACCCATAGCTTATAAAGTTGTGGAAGAACTAATGGAAGAACTTCTCTGCATCGCGAAGAGCATCATCAAGACAGAATACAACCACATGGTCGTATGGCTCAATCAACGTATCCCCGTCAATCATCATCGGCTCCCCATTGCGTATCAATCCCCCTAATGTTACATTCTTAGGTAATATTATCTTCTTAACCTCTTTCTTAGTTATACGGGAATTAGGACGGGCTATAATTTCTGCCACATCGGCATTTGCAATAGTAAGAGATTTAACATTTGAGATATCAGCACTCAACAAAAATCTATAGATATTATTTACTGTAATCAGCCTTTTGTTAATTATAGAACCTATATCTAAGTTTTCTGCCATCGAAATATAGTCCATATTTTCTACTTCTGCCACTGTTTTACGCACACCGTACCGTTTCGCAGCCATACAAGCCAAAATATTTGCCTCCGAATTGCCGGTAACAGCAACAAACGCATCCATTTCTTTAATGCCTTCCTGTAATAGAAATTCTGCGTTTCGCCCGTCATTATTAAAGACCGTCACATTTCGTGGAAGCCTTTCAAGTAGCTGATAAGACTTGTCTTTGTCCGATTCCAATAGTTTAATATTGGTATTATCGGGGAGATACTGGCTGGTACGTATAGCAATACGGCTACCTCCCATTATCATAACATTTTTCACCTCAAAATTAGCTTTCCCTGTTATAAGAGACAAATCTTCGACATTGTCTTTTGTCGCAGTAAAAAAGACAATATCTCCTGCCAACACCTTGTCTTTACCTGTAGGTATGATAGTGATATTGTTGCGCTTTATAGCTACTATATGAAATTTCTTATCTTCTGCCCCCAAGTCGTAAA
The DNA here is from genome assembly GCF_001261735.1 of Dysgonomonas sp. BGC7. Classification (GTDB taxonomy): domain Bacteria; phylum Bacteroidota; class Bacteroidia; order Bacteroidales; family Dysgonomonadaceae; genus Dysgonomonas. The sequence goes on from NZ_CVRP01000014.1 coordinate 90,205, forward strand.
GATGCTTATCTACAAGTTCAGAGTTTTCGCGGACTTTAATTCCAACAAGAATAATCGCTCCCCCACAAAGCTCTATCCATTGACGTACCCAAGGACGCTTAAGAGCCGAAACAATTTCTTTGGCAGCAAGCATTTCAGGATATACCATAGAATCCACGCCTAGCTTTTCAAAGAATTCTCTATTCTTGGGTAATAAATATTCATAATTATCGATGCGTGCAAATGTTTTTTTTGCACCCATATTGGTAGCAAGCATACATGCAGTAATATTAATGGACTCATCAGGCGTAACGGCAATAAAGAAATCCGCTTCTTTGATACCTACCTCAGTCAGGTCTTTTAAAGATGTGCATGAGCCTGTCATAGTCATCATTTCGAGATTGCTTCTGGAAAAATTTAGTTTCTCCTTGTCCGGATCCATCAATACTACATCCTGATTCTCTCCTGATAAAAGTTTCGACAAATGCGTTCCTACAGCTCCTGCTCCTGCTATTACTACCCTCATCTCAAATCAGTGCTAATTCGTTATTTTCGCCTGTTCAGTCACACTCGAACCCACCAAAACAGCCTGCATTCTGCGAACTAATCCGGGAACATCAATCCCACAAAATTTATTTAATTCTTTCACTGCTCCATGTGTCACAAATTCGTCAGGTAACCCAACTCTGGTTACTTTTATGTTTTGAATATTATTTTCGGCAAAATTTTCTAAGACAGCACTGCCTAAGCCTCCATTCACAACACCGTTTTCGATAGTCATTATATTATCATAATTCTCAGCGACTTCTTTCAGCAAAGCTGTATCTATAGGTTTTAAAAATATCATATCGTAATGAGCTATGGAAAAGCCCTGTATTTCGAGCTCGGCAATAGCTTTACTTGCAGTATTACCTATAGGCCCGATTGATAATACAGCCAGATTCTTACCATCCTTCAGCTTTCTTCCTTTTCCTATTTCTATTTTTTGCATCGGACATTCCCAGTCCAAAAGCTCACCCTGCCCTCTCGGATAGCGAATAACAAATGGCCCTTCATTTCCATATGCAGCAGTGTACATAAGATGACGCAAATAGTGCTCGTTATAAGGAGATGCGATTGTCAAATTCGGCACACAACGCATATATGCAAGGTCGAATGCTCCATGATGTGTAGGTCCGTCTTCTCCGACAAGTCCTGCACGATCGAGACACATTATCACATGAAGCTTCTGTAGCGCAACATCGTGAATCACCTGATCGTAAGCTCGCTGCATAAAAGAAGAATACACATTGCAGAATGGGATTAACCCTTCTTTCGCCAATCCTGCTGAATAGGTAACAGAATGTGCCTCGGCAATACCGACATCGAAAGATCGGTCAGGAAACTCTTTCATCATATAAGTCATTGACGAACCTGTTGGCATAGCGGGAGTTATACCCACAATGCGAGTATCTTTTTCGGCAAGTTCGACCAATGTATGTCCAAATACATCCTGATAAAGTTGTGGCTGATCTTTTGATTTGGCAACAATACGTACCCCTGTCTCTTTATCAAATTTGCCGGGAGCATGCCATACTGTAGCGGAAATCTCTGCCGGTTTAAAGCCTTTGCCTTTCACAGTATGAATATGCAGCATTTTAGGACCTTTCAGGTCTTTTATATTTTGTAATATACGTATAAGCCCTCTCAGGTCGTGTCCATCTACAGGGCCAAAATATCGAATATTAAAGCCTTCAAACAGATTTTGTTGTTTTGTCAGTAAAGACTTGAGACTGTTATTAAACCGCAGTATAAAGTTCTTGCCTTTCTCTGTGATAAGGTTGCCTTTCTTAAATTTCTGATAGACATCGTTCCTTACACGGTTATATGTAGGCGAAGTGGTCATTTTCACCAGATATTCACGGATTCCTCCGACATTATCGTCGATAGCCATATCATTATCGTTGAGAATGATCAGAATATCGTTTGGCTGAGAATTTGCATTATTCAATGCTTCATAGGCAAGTCCTCCAGTCATTGAACCATCTCCGATAACTGCTACTACATGTCTGTTTTCATGTTTCAATTCTGAAGCAACAGCCATCCCCAAAGCCGCAGATATCGAATTAGAAGCATGACCTGCAATAAATGCGTCATACTCGCTTTCAGTAGGATTAGGAAAACCTGCAAGCCCTCCAAACTGCCTGTTGGTATGGAATTTGTCTTTCCTCCCTGTTAGTATTTTATGGCTATAGGCCTGATGTCCCACATCCCATACTATACGATCGTAAGGAGTATTATAAACATAGTGTAAAGCAACGGTCAACTCGACCGTACCCAGACTAGAACCAAAATGTCCGGGATTGTTACACAATTGATCTATTATAAAATTTCGTAAATCGGAACAAAGTGTCTCCAGTTCTTCTATGCTCAGATTTTTAAGATCGGACGGATAATTTACTTTTTCAAGTACCGATATATTGTGATGCTCGCTCATAACTTCTCTATTATTTAGCTGTAAACTATTACAGGCGCAATAAACAAGCAAATATATAAAACAAATATCAGTTATATGGGATAAGAAGTCTTAAATTGCTTATCAAGAATATTTATTAACAGACTCAGAAGTTCTCATTTAATAAAAAATGAAGCTAGATATACATTTCAGAGTATCTCAGTTTTTAAAGCTCTCAGTGAAAATCAACCAAGCGACTATTTCGCCTCAGATCTTTCTACCGTTTCAATTTCTTTTATATATTCTGAAATACCTAAAGAAAAACCGACAGAAAATACTTCTATCGGCTCTTATATTATTTTAGTATAAATCCGGCCATGTTATTTTAAGGCAGGACAAATATTTATCTTCAGGCCTATTTATTTAAGACCTTTCTCTTCTATCAATATTTTGGCTTACGTCCTTTTCTGTGCCCGCCCTTGTCCGAAGACTTTGGTTTGGAAGATTTGAAATCAGAATCTCTTTTAAAGCCTCTGTCTTTGTCCGAGCGAGGAGAGAACCCGCCTCTATTACGGTCTCCGGAACGATCTCCGCCTCCACCTCCTTGAGCAACCTCAACAGAAATACGGCGACCATTTTGTTCCTGACGGCTCATTGATTTTATTACCTTTTGTGCATCTCTTTCCGGAACTTCGAAGAAAGAAAAGTTCTGCATAATATCTATGCGTCCAATATTAACCTTCTCAGGAACAAAGTCATTTACCAGCCCCATTAGTGTAGCAGGGTTAACGTTATCGGTACGGCCAATATTTATAAAAAGTCGTGAATAACCTTTCTCTGCTCCACGACCTCCTGATGCACGATCACCTCTTTCTCTATCTTTGCGACGGGGATATAACTTATCTTCTCCTTTTACATAACGATCGGAAGGGGACTCTATTTCTTGTGCATCGCGATAGTAATCTATCAAACGATTAAATTCCAAAGCCATAACTCGTTTAATGATATCTTCTTTTTCAAGCCATTCCAGCTTACGGTAAACCGAAGGTAAAAGATTAGATATCTCATCTTCATTCACCTTCACTTTTTCTATTCGGTCTACAAGGCTAAATAGCTGCTTTTCACAGATCTCCTCACCAGAAGGAATTACTCCTTGTTCAAATTTTTTATTAAGAATTTTTTCTAATTCCCTAATTTTACCTTTTTCCTTTACATGGACAATGGCAATTGAAGTACCTGTTTTTCCTGCACGACCGGTACGTCCGCTACGGTGTGTATAAGACTCTGTGTCGTCAGGCAAGCCATAATTGATTACATGAGTAAGGCTGTCTACGTCCAGTCCGCGTGCGGCAACATCAGTAGCAACCAATAGTTGTATATTCTTTATACGGAATTTCTGCATCACATAGTCACGTTGTGCTTGTGAAAGATCTCCGTGCAACGAATCTGCATTATATCCGTCCTGAATCAGTTTGTCCGCTATCTCTTGTGTTTCGCGACGGGTACGGCAAAAAATGATTCCATATATATTGGGATAAAAGTCAGCAATACGTTTCAGTGCCAAATATTTATCCTTCGCATGTACCATGTAATATACATGTTTTACAGTGCTTGTTCCTTCATTTTTTCGTCCTACAGTTATCTCTTTTGGAGACTCCATGTATTTTTTTGTAATCTTGCTTATCTCTTTTGGCATAGTAGCAGAGAATAGCAACATAGACCTATCGGAAGGTACTTTCGCTAATATTTCATCAATACTTTCGGTAAAGCCCATATTGAGCATCTCGTCAGCCTCGTCAAGCACTACATATTTAACTTTAGCCAAGTCTACCGTTTTGCGATTGATTAAGTCTATCAAACGGCCCGGTGTAGCCACAATAATATGAACCCCCCTCTTCAAAGAACGGATTTGGCTATCAATACTCGAACCTCCATATACAGGAAGTACTCGTAAATTGTCGATATATTTTGAATAATCAGCTAAATCTCCTGCTATTTGCAGACAAAGCTCACGTGTAGGACAAAGTATCAATGCTTGTGGAGCATTCTCTTTTACTTCGATTTTTTGTAGTACCGGCAGTCCGAAGGCGGCAGTTTTACCTGTCCCGGTTTGTGCCAATGCAATAACGTCTCTAATTTCGTCCAGTAGGTAAGGAATCACTTCTTCTTGTACCGGCATCGGGTTCTCATAACCCATTTCTTCGATCGCCTTGCGAATATTCGCGGCAACCCCTAACTCTTCAAATGTTTTCATTAAAAATTTCAAATATCTATTTGTGGTAAAAAGCCCATTGGCTTGCTCCCACCCCAAAGAATATTCGACATAAGAGAGTCTGCCAATAAGAAGGCGCAAAGGTAGTGATTAGTTTTCAAGTTTTTACAAGAATTTAGAATAAGTTTTCATGAACATCGGTACAGAAGAATAAAAAATACTATTTTTGCAATGCTTTACAATAAACTTAATCTCTTATAACTAAGATATAAATCGAATTTGTAAATAATATTAATATGAAAAAATTATTACTTTTCTCATTCACTGCTTTTGCAATGCTTAGTCCGATAACTATATTGGCTCAGAAAAAGGGCAAAATGCAAAAGGTTGCTCCGGCAGAAGTTATTTTAAAGACTAAAGCAGACTCTCTGTCATATGCATTAGGTGCCAATCTTGTTCAAAACGGACTTACCCCTTATTTGGCACAGATGAAGGTTTTAACGGATACTGCACAAGTAAACAGTGACTATAAATCTAAAATAGCCAACGAAGCAGATGCTGCAAAAAAGAGCAAATTAGTAAAAGAATTGAATTTCAAACTGGATTCGATAAATAAGGCCAATACTCAAAATCTGGAACAGTTCTTAGCAGGATTTAAACAAACGATGAATCAGAAAGAAGAAAATTCAGCATTTAATACCGGTGTTGCTATAGGAAGTCAGCTATCTACTATGACAAAGAATTTTTCTAAAGAAGTTCTTGAAAATGAGAGCGAATTCAATACCAATATTTTCATATCAGCTTTCTCTAAAAGCTTGAAAAACGAAAAAGCACTTATAGAAAATTCAGAGCAATTGATTCAGAGTGCAGCTCAAAAAGCTCAGGAAAGGCAAGAAGCAAAAAAAGCAGAAGAACTAAAAGCAGAGTACAAAACTCAGATAGAAGAAGGGGACAAATTTATGTCGGAAAATAAACTGAAAGATGGAGTAGTTACTCTTCCCAGCGGCTTACAGTACAAAACTATAACAATGGGAACAGGAGAGAAACCGACTGATAATGATCGGGTAACTGTACACTACAAAGGAACTCTTGTAGACGGAACAGTTTTTGACAGCAGCCTAGACAGAGGTGAGCCTACTACATTTGGAGTAACTCAGGTTATTAAAGGATGGACAGAGGCTCTCAAGCTAATGCCTGTGGGTTCTAAATGGATACTTTATATTCCTTACGATCTGGCTTATGGTAGTCGCGATCAGGGAACAATCAAGCCATTCTCTAATCTTATATTTGAAGTTGATCTGATCGAGATTGCAAAATAAATAAGATCTATAAAAACAAAATATCCGAAGTGGGCTATATGCTTCCTTCGGATATTTTTTTGAACTAATATATTAAAACACGGAATCTTATAGATTTGTTATTGGTTTATATTTAGGTACGAGAGATTTCATTACTACCCAACCAATAAGATAAGCTATAGCACAAACACAAAAGATAATAAAATATCCCGCAGGTTTGCCCTCAAAGCCCATAAAAGACATTTGAGCCTCATCAGCATATACAAATAAATTACCTGCCGACTTCTGTAATATCATAGATCCGATACCTCCTGCCATACCTCCGATACCGGTGATAGACGCAATAGCTCCTTTAGGGAACATATCGCCAATGGTAGAGAAAATATTAGCAGACCATGACTGGTGAGCAGCCCCTCCAATACCGATCATAATAACAGGCAACCAAGGAGAAATCGTACCTAATGGTTGTGCAAACAATACAACCAAAGGGAAGAAAGCAAAAATAAGCATTGCTCTCATACGGGCGGCATATGGATTAAGTCCTGTTTTATTCATTATAATCGTTGGCAGTTTACCCCCCACGATAGACAACATGGTAATTGCATATAATGTGAAGATAAGAGCAATCCCCAAACCTTCCGAAGTCTTGATTCCAAACTGAGTATTTAAATAAGACGGAGTCCAGAAAAGGAAGAACCACCATACTCCATCCGTCATAAACTTTCCAAAGGCAAAAGCCCAAGTCTGTTTATAAGAGAAACATTTCCAAAATGGAATTTTCTTCTCTTCCTGTCCATCTCCCTTAACAATACCATCAGCTTCATTGTCTTGTTCGATATACTCAAGCTCAGCTTCATTCACATGTTTACTCTTTGCAGGAGCATCATATAAGAATACCCAAAAACCCATCCAAATAAAACCAAGAGCACCAATTACTATAAAGGCCATCTCCCATCCCCAATGTTTAGCCAACAAAGGAATACTCAATGGAGCAATCAAAGCTCCGATAGAAGCACCGGCATTGAATATAGAAGTAGCATAGGCTCTATCTTTCTTAGGGAAATATTCGGCAGTAACCTTAATCGCGGCAGGAAAGTTTCCGGCCTCGCCTAAAGCAAGGACACAACGAGCAAACAGGAATGCATACATACTTATGGTTGCTATAACAACAGCAACATCGCCTGTGGCCGCAGCCAATTCGGCAGCACTATGCAACCCAACATAAGATTCTGTAATTATTCCACACACTGCATGCAAACATGCTCCCACAGACCAGATACCAATAGCCCAAAGGAAACCTTTCTTGCTACCCATCCAGTCTACAAAGCGGCCAGCAAACAACATACATATGGCATATACAATAGAGAATACAGCAGTAATAGTTCCATAATGAGATTCATCCCAATGGAACTCAGGCTTTATAAATTCATCCCAAGTAAGGGATAATACTTGTCTATCCAGATAGTTAACTGTAGTTGCAAAGAAAAGCATGATACAGATAGTCCATCTGAAATTAGTCATTTTACTTTTTCCGGTATTATTCATAGGTTAAGCATTATTTATTTTTAGCCTTTGCAATTATCTCTAACGCATCTTTACACAATTGGGTTATTTTATCCCATTCTTTAGCAGCAATCACTTCTTTAGGGAATAAATTGGAACCCATACCTACGCTAGTAACACCGGCACCAAACCATTTATTCAAATTCTCTTCGGTAGGAGTCACTCCTCCGGTAACCATAAGGTTAGACCAAGGCATCGGAGCCTTTATCCCTTTTACAAAGGCAGGGCCTACCACGTCTCCCGGGAATACTTTAACAACTTCGGCACCCAACTCCTGTGCGTAACCTACTTCGGATACAGATCCGCAACCGGGAATATACGCTACTTGCCTACGGTTACACACTTTGAAGATGTCGGGATTTAATAGGGGTCCTACTACGAAGTTGGCCCCAAGTTGTAAAAACAAAGATGCTGTTCCGGCATCGACTATAGAGCCAATACCCAATATCATATCAGGACATTCTTTTGCTGCCCATTTGTTCAATTCTCCAAATATTTCGTGAGCAAAGTCTCCTCTGTTTGTAAACTCGAAAGCTCTTACTCCTCCATTATAGCAAGCCTTAAGCACTTGCTTGGATGTTTCAAGGTCGCTATGATAGAATACAGGAACCATTCCGGTTTCTGCCATTACCTGACAGGCTTTTATTCTTGAAAATCGTGCCATTTTTATATTTTAATTTATTAAAAAAGGCAAGCAGGTATGTATTTTAATCTAAGATCAATAAAAAAACAATGGCTGAATACGAGTACCTACTTGCCTTTAGAAAAATTATTATTATGGTTGTTTACCTATATAAGCAAGGATACCTCCATCTACGTAAAGGATGTGTCCGTTTACAAAATTAGATGCATCCGAAGCAAGGAATACTGCCGGTCCTTCAAGATCTTCCGGTGTTCCCCAGCGTGCAGCAGGAGTTTTAGCTATAATAAATGAGTCGAACGGATGACGTGAACCGTCTGCTTGCTTCTCGCGAAGAGGAGCTGTCTGAGGAGTAGCTATATAGCCCGGGCCTATACCATTACACTGAATATTGTGTTCACCATATTCGGAACAAATATTACGTGTAAGCATCTTCAGACCACCTTTAGCAGCAGCATAAGCTGATACAGTTTCGCGGCCAAGCTCGCTCATCATAGAACAGATATTGATAATTTTACCATGTCCTTTCTTTATCATGCTTGGTATAACTGCCTTAGATACAATAAATGGTCCATTAAGGTCGATATCAATCACCTGACGGAAATCGGCAGCAGACATTTCATGCATTGGTATACGCTTGATGATCCCTGCATTGTTTACCAGAATATCAATAACTCCAACTTCTTTTTCTATCTGAGCAACCATTGCATTTACGCCATCTTCGTCAGTAACGTCACAGATATATCCTTTTGCATCTATATTTGCTTCTTTATATGCTGCAAGGCCTTTTTGAATCGCTTCTTCGTTGCGATCGTTGAAAACTATCTTTGCTCCTGCACCAGCCAATGCTGAAGCAATTGCAAATCCGATACCGTAAGAAGCCCCTGTTACTAAGGCTACTTTACCGTTCAGTGAAAATTGATTTTGCATAATTATTTTGTTTTTAGGTTTATTGACAGATTAATAGATACTTATCTCGAAACACGGCCCGAACCATCACCTTTCATCAGGTTTTCTACTTCTGCCACCGTTACAAGATTAAAGTCTCCATATATAGTATGTTTCAGACACGATGCAGCTACAGCGAAATCAAGAGCTTTTTGATCGTCTTTAGGGTAAGAAATCAGTCCGTAAACAAGACCGCCCATAAAAGAGTCTCCGCCTCCTACTCTATCTACGATATGAGTTATATCGTAACGTTTAGACTGATATAGCTTATCTGAGTACAGACAACCTCCCCAAGTATTGTGATTAGCATTAATTGATCCGCGAAGAGTAATTATCACTTTTTTAGCACGAGGGAAGCGTTTCATCATCTGAGTACATACCGACTCAAATTCAGCAGCATCAACTTCTCCTCCGGTATGAGCAACATCAAAACCTTCAGGCTTAATTCCAAACACTTTCTCTGCATCTTCTTCGTTACCAAGAATAACATCACAACCTTCTACAAGAGCAGGCATTATTTCCGATGCTGTTTTTCCATATTTCCAAAGGTTCTTGCGATAATTCAAGTCTGTGGAAACAGTTACACCCATTTCATTAGCAATTTTGATAGCTTCGAGACAAGCATCGGCAGCACCCTGAGACAATGCAGGAGTGATTCCTGTCCAGTGAAACCATTGTGCATCTTTGAAGATTTCTCTCCAATTGATCATTCCCGGCTCAACTTGTGCAATCGCAGAGTCAGCTCTGTCATAAACAACCTTCGAAGCACGTGCTACAGCTCCTGTTTCTAGAAAATAGATACCTACACGATCGCCCCCTCTTTGGATATTACTTACTCCTACATTATATTTTCTAAGATCGGAAATACACCATTCTGCAATGTCGTTTTTAGGTAAACGAGTTACAAAGTCTGTAGGAATTCCATAATTAGCAAGAGATACAGCTACATTAGCTTCACCTCCACCAAAAGTGGCATTTAAGTTTGTTGATTGTATAAATCTTTGGTATCCGGGAGTTGCAAGACGCAACATCACTTCTCCGAATGTTACTACCTTTTTCATAGTTTGCTATAATAATTTAAAATGTTTGTTAGCCTTAAAAAACTCTGCCTGCAAAAACCTGCTGCTCACAGGCAGAGTTCCAATTAGTATTTAATTTTGAGTGGTTCTTTTAATGCGGTAGAGAAGTTCTCTAAGTATTTTTCAAAATCCTGCAATGTTGGGAATCCAAATTTAGCCCAACCATATCCGGTATAATAAGTAACCGGGATATTCGGCTGTTGGGTAGTAACACCTAAAACATGTGAATATTTATCGGTTTTCTTTGATACAGGGTTTGTATATTCGTAACTATTAATCTCTGTTTTGTTAAATCCCTGAGGAAAAACAAGTCCGAGATAAACACCTTCGACCTTTGCTGTCTTAGGCTCAGCATAAACAAGATAACCTTTTTCTACCTGAGAGATAATAGAGTCACCTTTTTCTCTTTTAGAGAATCCGGCTGCTACATCCATCGGTTCTTTTATAGTATATGCCTGTACTACTTTCGACAACTGAGATCCTGCATCAAGAGAAACAATACGTTTTTCTGCCACTTTATTACCATTTACATCCAGATCTTTATATGTTAGCTGAAATGTTGTGCGCAAAGGACCATTATCAAGAATTTCTTCGCTGGCAAAATTTTCATTCAATAATAGTTTATTGTTTATGAACGGAGCCATTGCTCCTGCTCCCAAACTATGACCTACCTTATAGTCATCTAGTCCGCCACCATTATCGTTGTGATAAGAAGCAACTCCAGCCAAGTCGTCTTTATACCATTTGTCTATCACAAGTTCGTTTGTACGTTTGTACCAAACATCGAAACCATTACTTGGCCCGTCTATAGCTATAAGAGCCGGCCCATAGGCACGGAAAGCCACGCGGTCATTTTCCCAAGCAAAGTCATCTTTACGTTCTGTTATAAGACGACCGTATGTTTTAGATTCATATTTCTGTGCTTCACCTGTAGTAATAATGAATGTCTTAGATTCATTCGCTTTCAATTGAGGCTGAAATATTATTTTACGGTCGAATGTAGCCTGAGATGGGATAACTTCTCCTGCTGTTGTTTTCACGACATATACCAAGCTGTCTGTTAAAGGAATTTTACCCTTAATGGTATCGATCGGAATTTCTACCAACTCAGTCAAACGATCGAAGTTACTTGGGTTTTCCACTGTTACTTTTACATTCTTTTCTGTAGAACAAGAAAACATGAAAGTAACAGCTAATAACAATAAATATATATTTTTCATTTATTTTTTTACTTTACAGATTCAAATTTGTCTTAACGTAATTTATCAGCAGTGAAAGTGTCCATATCATCATAATCAAGGTTTTCTCCACACATTGCCCAGATGAAAGTATAATTACTTGTTCCTGCCGCAGAGTGTATAGACCACGATGGAGAAATAACTGCCTGTTCGTTGGCCATAAAGATATGGCGTGTTTCCTGAGGTTGTCCCATAAAATGGCATACAGCTTGTTTTTCAGGAACTTTGAAATAAAAGTATGCTTCCATACGACGAGAGTGTGTATGTGGAGGCATTGTATTCCATACGCTTCCTTCTTTCAGCTCTGTCATACCCATCTGCAACTGGCAACATGGTACTATTTCACTCAATATAAGTTGATTTAGTAAGCGCTCGTTTGATGTTGCAGGAGCTCCTAAGTCTCTTGTACGACGCATTTCTGACGTAATTTGTGCTGTAGGATATTCTTTATGTGCCGGAGAAGAAGCAAAATAATATTTTGCAGGTTTAGCACCATCATTACTCTTAAAGATAACTTCTTTCGAACCACGTCCTACATATACGGCATCTTTGAATGCCATTTTGTAATCTTTACCATCAACCGATACAACACCTTCTCCTTCGATACAGATAATCCCTAATTCTCTGCGCTCGCAAAAATATTCGGAACGGATAAGGTCTACTGTTTCAAGCTTAAGAGCTTCTTTTACCGGCAATGCACCGCCAATGATCAAGCGATCGTTATGTGTATAAGTCATAAGCACACTATCAGCCTCGAACAATTTTTCAACTAAAAATTCATTTCTCAACTGTGTTGTGTCATAATTCTTCACATCGTTAGGATGTGTTCCCCAACGTTCTTCAATAACTGTTTTCATTGTTTTTATTATTTAAAATATTGATCTTTAGAAATTAAAAAAGTTTTTTGCGTTGTAGTAAGAAACGTCTTCAACCAATTTACCTAAGAACGGTAATTCTGAAGAAGGCAACAATCCTTGCTCTACATCTGTACCTATAAGGTTACATAAAATGCGACGGAAATATTCGTGGCGAGGGTATGACAAGAAGCTGCGAGAATCTGTCAACATACCTACAAACCGGCTCAATAGCCCAAGATTGGATAATGAATTCATCTGTGCTTCCATTCCTGTTTTTTGATCAAGGAACCACCATCCCGAACCAAATTGAATTTTACCGGCTACCGATCCGTCCTGGAAATTTCCAATCATAGTTGCAATCAGATCATTGTCTCGTGGATTTAGATTATATATAATAGTTTTAGCCAGTTTATTATCAGTATCCAGTCTGTTCAAAAACTTCGACATAGCCTTAGCTATTGTAAAGTCTCCTATAGAATCGAAACCTGTATCAGCACCCAATTTCTTAAATAAGCGAGTATTATTGTTGCGGATTGCTCCGTAGTGGAATTGTTGTGTCCAGCCTTTTTCCCAATCCATAATGGCACCTTCAACAAGCATTGCCGATTTGAATTTTACGATTTCGCTCCGGGTAAGCTCTTTTCCTCCGTATACTTTATTGAATATTTCGTCTATTCCGCTCTGAGTATAGTCTTCGGCATAGAATTCTTCGATACCATGATCGGAAAGTTTACATCCTACACTAGCAAAGAAATCGTGACGCTTGCGTAGCGCAGCAATCAGGTCTGTAAAATTACTTACAGGAACTCCGGAAACTTCCGATAGTTTTTCCACATATGCTCTGAACACTTCTGGTATCTCTACCGCCATAGCTTTGTCAGGACGCCATGTAGGCAATACTTTCACCTCGAAACCCTCTTTCTTCAAAGCCAAATGATGTTCTAGCGAATCAATTGGATCATCAGTTGTACATACTGCTTCTACATTATAATGTTTCATAAGACCACGAGCCGAAAATTCAGAAGTACGCAATTTTGCTGTACATTCGTCATATATTTCTTTTGCTGTTTCCGGTTTCAAAAGCTTTGTTACTCCAAATGCTGTTTTTAGTTCGAGATGCGTCCAATGATACAACGGATTACGCATTGTGTATGGAACTGTTTCTGCCCATTTTTCAAATTTTTCCCAATCGTTAGTATCTTTACCTGTACAAAAACGTTCGTCGATACCATTTGTACGCATAGCACGCCATTTGTAGTGATCTCCGCCCAACCAAATCTCTCCAAGATTATCAAACTGATAGTTCTCTGCTATCAACTTCGGATCAAGATGACAGTGATAGTCTATAATAGGTAAAGACTTTGCATGTTGATGGTACAACTGTTGAGCTGTTTCGTTTTGTAATACGAAATTATCATCTAAAAACTGTTTCATTTTTGTATCTTATTTATGTTTTAATATATTCTAAATTCTCTGAAACGACGAATGGTGTGTACGCACACATAATATATTTAGTGCAAATGTATCACGAATAATTCAAAAAACAAATATGTGTGCGCACACACATATTTACAATAATACATAATACACTATGTATAAGCCATATAATATCATTTAAAAAAATATAAAAATGTTATATAACATGCCTGATAGGGCTGAAAATATTCATTTACATTTTTTTACTTCCAACACGTTATTCAAGAAATCTGTCATATAATCTACCGTTATAGTAAACCAAGGATGAAAAAGCCAGAATGTATGTGGAGTATCATCAATGGAATATACCGCTGTATATATTTTATATTTTGACAACTTTTCAATAGCGGCATCGCGTCCTGCATGAAAGCGAGGAATACTACTATTTATAAAACAAACAGGAGCTGACTTTTCTGTAATATGATATATAGGAGAAGCATTAATCCATGCTTCTTGTTTGTCTTCAAAAGTACCGCCAAACCACTTCACCGCAGAAGGTATTTTATTCTTCGACAAAGAGACTCTCGAGGCTTCCAGTTCATCGGAAAGAAAATCTGAAATACCATCTATATTAACCACTGCATGCACGCTGCTCGAATAATCAGCATATTCACTTCTATCTTCGTACTCGGGTAAGCTATTTGTCATACCGACAAGCATTGCAAGCTGTCCTCCGGCCGAACACCCGGAAATAGCTATCCGAGTAGTATCTATATTGTATTCGGAAGCATTTGCCTTAACCCATCTTACAGCAGCCTTCAGGTCGTGAAGAGCAGCAGGATAAAGAGCTTCGGGCGACAGACGATATTCTACCGGAATAGCAACGAAACCCTTAGTTGCAATCTGCTGAGCCATTGGCACCTGCAACGAGAGACTACCCGAACCCCATCCTCCTCCATGTACCATAAGCAATGCCGGATATAGTTTTGTGTCATCAGGTCTGTATACATTCAGATGCAGAACTCTATCAGGAGCAAGAGTACGATAATCAATATTTTCTTTAGCAAAAACACCTTTGGGTAACGACGGTTTCACTATTTCGATATATGGCCTCACTTTTCGCTCCTTGATAAAAGCACTATGAACTGTAAATGAAGTATCGCGAGGTATACCATCTACAGAAACGATCTGTGCTGAAAGAGATTTACAAAATAAGAAACCTAACAGAACGAAAAAGTATATATTTAAAAGTCTAATCATTTATAGTTTATTTTCTTATAAACCAATAGGCAAGGGCTACGATGAATAGCCCCCACCAATGGCCTAACCTAAAAACAATTCTACATATTTTTTACTATTCTGAACCAGTCTACATCGACACGACCACCATCATTTTTCGGAAATGAGCGTGTACAAAAAACTCCGACTTTGGCTCCAATCCATTTGCCCTCTTTGGCCTTGAAGGTTTTTCCTATATTCTTGTATTGCCTTCCATCTGTACTATAGCTGAATAAACAGGTATTCCCATTTGCAACTCGAACTTTTAAATAGACTGTGGCTTGTTTCAAACTTACCGATTCATTTATCTTTTCTTCTGTTCCTTTTTCGGCATTGAGACACTCGTTATGCGACAAAAGAAAGCCCTCATCGGTTCTTTCGAAAGAGAGAAGAGAATAGTCCATTCCCATAATCAACAATCCGGTACGTTCTCCAACAAAACGGGAGTCGGGGGTCAATGTCAATTTCACAGATGTTGTAAAATCCGGTGCAGGGAATTTTTGGAGAAGAAGATTGGGCACATCCCACAGATTTTTATAGTTGTCGGGAATAGGAACAGAATATAAACTTAAAACGCCTTTTTCTTTATTTGTAAAATACCACCATGATTGAGGGTTTGCATGCCATTGCCATTGTAATCCAAGAGTATTTGCAGAAAATTCATCACTCTCTATAGGGGTCTCAATTGGGCGATTCCCTTTTATATCAGGCTTCCTAAATTCGAGGACAGGATTACCACAACCATCCCCATCAGCATCTATCCCAATAACAGGCCAATCATTTTTCCAAACCATCGGTTGCAGATGCATAACCCGCCCCACTGTTCCAACATCCTGAAAGTGAAAGAACCAATCTTCACCATTTTCGGTATCTACCCAAGCACCCTGATGGGGGCCATTAACAGAAGTATTTCCTTGCTCCATCACAATCTTACGTTCGTAAGGGCCAAATATGTCTTTTGATCTCATTGCCAGCTGCCAACCAGTAGCAACCCCTCCGGCGGGCGCAAAAATATAATAGTATCCGTTTCGTTTATAGAACTTAGGCCCTTCTATCGTAGGATCCAAATCATGCCCATCGTATACGATCCGAGATTCTCCAACAGCCTTTTTTCCATCGGCAGAAAGAGCTGTAACTGCAAGCAGGCTCTTTATACCGGCACGACTACCTGCATAAGCATGGGCAAGATATACTTTTCCATCATCATCGAATAAGGGACAAGCATCAATCAATCCTTTTCCTTCCTTTACCAAAGTCAAAGGCTCCCATTCTCCTGCGGGATCTTTCGATTTAGTCATAAAGATACCTTGATCGGGATCGCCATAGAAAATATAGAATTCTCCTTTATGGTAGCGAATCGAAGGAGCCCACACACCGCCTCCATGTATAACTTTAGAAAAAACATCGATAGGAGTAAGTTTGTTGATAGCATAACCTATAATACGCCAATTGATCATATCCTTAGAATGAAGAATAGGCAAGCCGGGAACACAATTAAAACTGGATGCTGTCATATAATAATCATCCCCCACCCTACAAACATCCGGATCGGAATAGTCGGCATAGAGTACCGGATTCTTATACTTTCCATTATCCAGATCCGAAACCCATACGTCTGAAACATAATTCGTCTGAGCATTCGAAAAAAGAGTGATGAACGTAAGAATAAAATATACTGAAAACTTTTTCATACTATTTACCAAGACCTTTAATCAGAATATTATCTAAATGAAACTTATTATACATGCCAGCCCTATCCCATGGATATATTCGCAATCGATATGTTTTTCCTTTCGATAGTTTCACCATTGTATGAAATGAATACGTCTTAAGAGCCTTATCGCTCATATTCTCCATCACGGTATATGAATCCGGCTTTGAAAAATTATCATTGACCGAGCCTAATACTGTAAATTGCATCTTATCTCCATTATAAGATTTGAGATCGAATGAGATATAATTTAAATAGACGTCATATAACTTGGCTGTAAGTGAAATTTCGACATATCTAGCCGTATTCATATCTATTTCACCCTTAAGATTTACATTATTTTTTCCCTGCTGTAGAGTTTCCAAGAGAAAAGGCTCCTTCTCCGTAGAGGTAACAGGTTCTAAACCGATTAATTCTGAATTAACTATAAGATCTCTTTTGGTTTCAATATCAGAATCTTTATCAAAAAAATAATGAGACTGGATTTTCACATCAATAGCTTTATTGCCATCAGCAGCTACTCCTTTTCCTTTGAGATGTATATTATTATGTCGATCATTGTTAATTGTTAGGCGTAAATTCTGATTGTAAGCGTCTGCCTTATCGGGTATGAAGTGAACATACACAGGATAATAAAAATCTCCTGTCTTGGAGACAATATTCAACTCATCTTTATATCCATCGTTAGGAGAGAGAGAAAGGGAGAACGGGGAATTTACTTTCAGTTTGAAACGCTGTTCGATAGGCAGTTCAGAACCCATTATGGACAATACCTTTACCGAAGGTATAGTAACTAATTGCAATCCTAAATCGAGCTGATGTGGCGCAATATAAGGCGTCTTAGGAAATTGTATATATTGTGTGAGTATTCCTTGCTGAAGCAGTTGCTTTACAAATAACCGAGAGAATACAATGCCCCCCATTGCTTTCAGGTGTGTATTGTCTTCGACACAGTAAATAATTTCTTTCGACTTATAAGGCCCGTATTCCTCTACCAATTTTTGAGTAAGCGAAGTCATATCTATCAACGGAACATCCATATTTTGGGCAACGGATTTCATGGCAAGGGCGTAGTTGAGTATCGAATCATTTTTCTCTTCGGCATATTGTACCAGATTATGTTTGCCTCGTTCGGTAAGAGTCTTGCCTTCCTCATCAAACATACGCCTCACAACAGGAGTTATCAAAATCGGGATAGCTCCTTTTTCCCTACTTTCTGTAATATATTTCGAGAGATATTTCACATATTGCCCCCAAGGAGCCGTACCTCGCTCTTTCTTATCTTCTTCACCAGTATCTTTACCATCATTTTTCTCATCATTATGTCCGAACTGAATAAAAACATAATCTCCTGTTTTTAGCGTATTACAAAGATTATTTTCCCAAAATTCGAAATAAAAAGATTTTGAGCTCCTGCCATTTTTAGCTGCATTGTCTATTCTTACATCTTCGGTAAAAAACATCGGCAACATCTGCACCCATCCTCTTTTTTCCTTCTCTTCGCTATTCTTAGCCTCATCATAATCGGCCATTGTAGAATCTCCAATAGACAAAATGCGTACCTGAGCTGAGAGTAAGCAGGCACAAGAAATAAGGCACAAAAAAACAACAAATTTCATTTTATTCATTTCAATAATGCTTTGGGATTCCAATTGTCGCAACCACCAAGCACATTGGCTACTGTATATTCTTTTATTTGGCCGGCAGTAAGTATCTGTGACCATTTTACCCGCTGCGAAGTATCGGCTCCTTTTCCTGTGTTGTTGTATTCCATATACCGAACAGTTTTTTCATTGTCCGGGTTTTTCCAATTATCCCAACCTGCCGGAAGTATTTCTTGCGGCAAAGAACAATTCATGAACAATGCCATGGCATAAGCACGCCAGGGACGCCCCAGATACATAGCCTTAACTTCATCAGAAACTGTTATTTGGCAGTTATTGAAAATATATCCATATTTTATATTCTGAGGTGTATTTGCTGCCGTGATATACGAATCTTTTTTACAATGGATAGTACACCCTTCGAACCATGCTGTAGACGGGCCAAAAATGAAGTCGGTAGTACCTTCTATATAACAATTCTCGAAATACTGACGAGCCCCATCTCTGCCAACATAGACAGTATCTTGATTCCCTAAAAATTTGCAATTACGGAATATAACTCTGTCTCCCTCTATATGAATGGCAACTGCCTGTCCTAGAGGTTCAGCAGAGTTTTCGACAGTAAGATTTTCTAAAATAATATCATTGCCACTAAGCAGAAAAGTATAGGTCTTGAAAGTCCCCATTTTATTTATATTGGCATGATCGTCATAGTTTATTATTGTATGATCTCGATCTTCACCAACTAGTCTCACATTTGTTACGTGAGGAGGTAAAATCAACTTCTCTTTATATACTCCTTTCTTGATACGAATAGTAATTTGCCCTCTGGGGTCGGCTGTCCGTACAGAGTTTATAGCTTCTTGTATATTTCGGAAATCTCCTGTTCCATTACGGTCTACAACAACTTCATTCTTCTCCTGAGCTGAAAGACCTAACAAAAATGAAAATAAGATGACGAAAGAAAATATATATTTCATGGCAACAATTTAAACAATAGAAATATTTTACACAACAATATTAAAGTATAGCCCAAGCTATACAAAAGAAGAAAACAAAAGGTCTTTGTGACCTTATTATTTGGAGATAAGACTATTCAGATAAACCTCAAGGTAAGTATAGCCTTCTTTATTCAAATCAGTTGCTTTACATCCCGGATAGTTCTTTTCGAGCCATCCATCAGGAATACCATCAATATCGGAATCTACAAGAACCTGTGAGGAATCGAAAGAATAGTCTTCCCAACCTCCTACATCACCCTGTGTATCTATCATTCCCGGTCTGGTATCAGCTTTTCCGGATGCTCTTTTAGGAGTCAGCCCTTTTTTCACTTCATTTATCACCCGCGCATCGGTTTTATCCCTTTTATAACTTGCACCAGCTTTGAGAAGAACATTCTGATATGCCCCCTCTGCGCTCTCAGTGGTAACATATGGCACATTGAAAGGAATAACAGATATTAATTCCATCAAATTTTTACTCGACGGATTGGGTTGCAATCCCAATAAATTATTTTTAGTAACTTTTTCGTTGTCAGGAAAAAAATTCCCTTCTACAAAAAACTTACCCCATGTATCCTTTTCCTGTTTATTTTTTCCATCATCGCCATTGGGAGCGAATATACGCCCTTTGTGAGAAGATGTTGCTGTAGGCTTATAGTAGTTGTTTACAAAATTATATCGTCCGCCTTCGCCTGCATATCCACTATTACTGCCCCAATTATATATCACATTGTTTCTGAAATCTACAAGTTCCAGATCCGGACGATTGCTATAACGGCTCCCGCACATACGAGGATTGCGACTATCGTGATGAGCCAATAAATTGTGATGATAAGACGCTTTTTGTCCTCCCCAGATTGCCCCGTATCCATGACTGCCTTTTCGGTGTACAGAGGCACGAAGGCTTTCCGAAATTATGCACCATTGCATAGTGAAGTTTTCATTATCATAGAATGAAGAGCATTCATCGGTACTCCAGCTCATGGAACAATGGTCTATAATAATATTTTTATTCCTATATCCATATAATGCGTCATCTTCTACTTTCTGCAAATCTCCCATACGAAATCGCATATAACGAATTATAATATTGTTGCCATCTACCCTTACCGGATAATCTGCAATACAGATACCATCGCCCGGTGCACTTTGTCCGGCAATAGTAGTACTATCCGTAACATGAAGTTTATTTTTTAACCGTATAATACCTGCAACTTTAAATAGTATTGTTTTTGCTCCGGACTGTTTAAGGCACCAGCGAAGAGAACCCTCTTGTGTCTTTTTATTTCCGGCAATAGTATCTTCCAGCGTATTTACATAATAGACTTTTCCTCCCCTGCCACCAACAGTGTACATTCCTCCTCCTTCGGCTCCGGGAAAAGCAGGAGTCTGCCCAAAGGCTGATAAAGAAATAAGCAGTAATGTTAGAACCGATAATATTTTCATCTTAGGATTTTCAATTAAATAGTAAAAAGAATTTAATGTCACATTTGCTCCTATTTTTTAATTTAAACCACAGAGTAAAAGGAGTAACTCGGAGTTCTTTTATATTGCACTGCAAAATGCGTCATTAATTATTGTCATTAGCTTATCTGTCGAGTAATATGCTCAGCATAATAAAAGGAGCTACAGCTTTAGGATCATTGTCTCTCACGGGTTCGCCAATATAATATTTGTAACTGCCGTCACGATAATTCTTATCACCACCCAATCCGGCAACAGCACAGCCATCGGTGAGAGATATAGTACCATCCTCATTTTCTTTTATAAATCTATCTACAAACTGCCCATAGGCTTTTTCTCCTTTTTGTAGATAGTCTTTGTCCAAGTATCCTTTTTGAGCACCTTTTACCCAAGAATAAATAAACATGGCCGATGCGCTTGACTCCAAATAGTTCCCTTTACGGCCTATCTGGTCTGTTACCTGATACCACATACCTGTATTTTCGTCTCTGTATTTTTCTATGGCAGACGATAAGTTTTCAAGCAATCCGATCAATTTGCCTCTCTCCTGATGATTTTCCGGAAGATAATCCAGTACATCTACAATCGCCATCATATACCAACCGATACTTCTTGACCAAAAATTAGGAGACAGGCCTGTTTTAGGGTTAGCCCAACGCTGTTGCTTGCTTTCATCCCAACCATGATAGTAAAGCCCTGTAGCTGAATCATACATATATTTATGCACATCAAGGATTTGCAAGACAACATCGTCAAATAGTTCCGGTTCATTGAATGTTTTTGCATATTCGGCAAGAAAAGGACCTGCCATGTAAAGGCCGTCGAGCCATACCTGATGCGGGTATATCTTTTTGTGCCAAAAACTTCCTGCCGATGTACGAGGATGGGTACGCATTTGCTCTCTCATCAGATCTATGGCTTTTTTGAAACGTTCCTGCTTTGTTAATGCGTAAACAGGAAAAAGAAATTTACCCGAGTTTACCCGATCTATATTATATTCTAAAGGTTTATAGGTTTTTATCTGTCCGTCCTGAGCAACCATAAGATCGGCAAAGCTATATACATAGTCGTAATACGACTGGTCGAAAGTCTTTTGCCAGACTTGAAATATTGCCTGCAATTCTAATCCATGACAGTAGTTCCATTTAGGTTTTGCTGAAAAATCGAGCATCCACGACTCGGGATTACGCTTAATTTCAGAATCGGCCAAACGAACATAATATTTTGTCTGAGCCTCTATTGCTACAATAGAGACCACAGACAATAATAATATAAGCAACCTTACCTTCATAACCTTTTTTATTTTGTTTCTTTTATCAAATTCTTATTCAAAGTTTTCGGTAATTGAATATTCTTATTTTTACCACTTATGTTAACCACTTCTTTGAGTGATGAAGGATACTCGAAGCTTGAAAGATTAAAGTTTTCTATATTTTTTAAGATTAAAGCCGCCCCTTGTTTTGGTAAAATCTTTACATTTTTGAAATTTATATCTTTCGATTCCACAAGCTCTGCTCCGATATTGGAAGTTATAGTCACATTCTCTACATTAATATTCTCTATTTTCATTTCGGGTAGGCCGTTGAAAAACATTGCACGACGAGCATTACGCGAAGTGAGATTTTTTACATAGATATTCTTAAACGATGGTGTAGTTTCATCTACAGCAGATTTTTCGAGATCTACAGGAACTATATCCCCATCTTCGAGAGATTCGCTTGCCGACTTACCTCCGTAATATAAATCGAAAAGAAACGATTCGGTAGCAATATCAAACATATTAATATTGCTAATATAGATATTTTCAACCACTCCTCCACGTCCGCGACGACTCTTAAATCTCAGCCCAACATCAGTTCCCAGAAACTGACAATTAGAAACAGATATATTTCTTACACTACCTGACATTTCACTACCGACAACAAAACCTCCGTGCCCCTGAAAAACTTTGCAATTATCTATCAACACATTTTCAGTAGGGCGATTGCGACGACGACCATCCTCATCTTTCCCTGATTTAATACAGATAGCATCATCTCCCACATCGAATACACTGTTTACAATAATAGAGTTTACACACGACTCAAGATCGAGCCCATCTCCATTCTGCGCATATCCGGGGTTACGAACAAATATATTGTCTACTATTACATTTTCACACATAAGCGGATGAATATTCCAACATGGAGAGTTTTCAAATAACACTCCTTCGAGCAATACATTTTTACATTCGATAAAGCTAACCATTACCGGACGAAGAAAATCTTTTATTTCGAGCCACTCAGCCTCTGTCAAATCTTTTCTCGGAACATTCATGTCACTTATTTCCAAGCCTTTCAGAGACCCTTTAGAAGGAAACCAATAGTTTTTATCTTTGACTACTCCTCCGGATGCAACAACCCTCTTCCAATGACTGTCTGTTACTTTTCCTTTTTTTAGCGGACGCCATGCTTCTCCGGAGCCATTGATAGATCCTTTGCCTGTTATAGCTATATTCTGAAGGTTTCGTCCTGATATTGGAGACTGGCAACGGCGAGTATCAAGCCCTTCGAAGACTGTATTGACAAGAGGATATAAGTCAAAATTAGCAGAAAAAAGGATCAGTGCACCTTTTTCTAAATGAAGATTTATATTCGATCTGAACACAATAGGCCCTGTATACCAAACTCCGGAAGGAACATGAAGAGTACCTCCTCCTTTCTGAGACAAAGAGGACATAGCCCTCTCAAAGGCTTCTGTATTTAAAGTTATTCCATCAGAAACCCCTCCAAAATCTGCTATAGAAACCTCATTGGACGGAAACACAGGTCTTTCGACATGGTTCATTCTGAAAGGGATATTTTCGTATAGATACTCGTACTTATAGTCGTTTTTTTGTGCATATCCCAATTGAGGAATTATTATCAATAAAGACAGCATAAAAAATTGGATCATCTTTAGTTTTCTCATTATTATGGTTTTGCTTTTTCTAAACTTTAGGACTATTCAAACTCTACCAAAAAAGTATTTCTCAGCAGAAAAATAAGTTTAGCAATTCAAAATATATTATTTAGTTTTCAGTATCAGGTATAGAGATCATCTCTACGCCTGATACCAAAATTATTATTTAATCAATCCATCTTGGATCTCCGACATTTACATTCGGATTTTTAACCTTAAAGTTGCCTGCAGCTGCATCTTCAAACTGAGGATCAAGAGTTGTATGATTTCCTGAAATATCATATTTTACTCCAGATGCAGGAACTGCAGGGGCAATGAAGTTAGGAGCGTTGAAGTAATTATTTTTTGAACATTCCGGCTGGCTTGTCGCACTCTGGTTTGTGAAAGTAGCAACAGTTTCAGCAATGATCGTATTTTTTACAGCTATTGTATTTGTTTTGAATCGAACATACAGTAATCGTTTACCGCTAGTATTCGAAACTTTATACAAAGTACAGTTCTCTATACTGATATCAACATTTCCCGGATGGGTCGTAGAACCGTCATTATCGACACGGATAAAATCACGGGCAGCAGCAACATTATTAAATGTACTATTAGTCAACGTAAGTTTCTTCAATAAGCTTTTACGAATATCGATCCCATCAGCACCATTTGTCAATATATTCGTTATTATACTATTATTAATCTTGACAGACTCGATAACTCCAAGCATACCGCTTACTTCTGCAACTAAAGATTTTTCATAATTTCGTATTTCACAGCCATCAATAGTTATGTTGCCATATGTACCGGACATTGTTGCAAAGCGAATAGGGTTATCTAATAATGTGTTATCGCTCTTCGTTCCATCCATGATCAAAGATTTTAGATCTAAAGAGTTAATAGATTCAATGTCAAATTGAGCATGAATTATAGGCTTATTATTTATGTCCGCACCAGAAATTGAAACACTTTTTGTGATATTCAATACTGTTCCGTCTGTAAGATAATTACCCGGCAAGAGTAAGAATGCTGCTCCTTCGTTTGCTGCAGCCAATTCACCGATCAGATCATCGTCAGGGCCTATAAATTTCGTTCCTTCTTTCAATGTGGTTACACTCTTATCTCCGATCTTTTGCTTTTCTTGTCCATAGAGAATTGCTCTATAAGTAGTTTCAGGACTTAACCCTGTCAGCTTAATCACTCCGGCATTTACTTCTTCTTGGGATATGGTATGAGTAATAGCTGTTCCGCTAGCCGGAGTAAGCACAACTCGTGAGGCATAAGTACCGGCAGGCCATCTGAGAATTATTTCAGTAGATCCTATATCTCCTATTTGTGGATCAAGGTACAAGCTGTTGACACTGGTCTTAAATGCAATACCATTCCATTTAGAATCGTCTATACTATCAGAGACAGATTTCACACGTGCAGAATACTGCATGTCGCCTTCAAGTACATATTTAAATTCAGTATTTAAAACTTCGGCTGTATATACAAGATTTTGAGCTTCAAATTTCAAACTGTCTTTATATAATTCTACAATGTAGGATTGTGCCCCCTTCACGTCTTTCCATTTAAGAGTAAGCTCTACTACTTTACTCAACCTTGCCTCCATTCCTGTTGGAGAAAAAACCCTGTCAAAATCGAGTGAAGTGATCTCATCGTCCCTGTCGTCGCACGACACTATTGCCAAACTTAACAATAGCATGAGAGCGAATATATTTTTTATCGTAAAATTTTTCATATTGTTGCTTTAAGGATTTTAATAACCATAATCATTTTTGAGTGTACCATTACTAGAGTTGATAAAAACTTTCCAGATAGGCCAGAATTGGTATTTATCAGGATTATGAACATATATCGCTTCTATCTTCTCGTCTTTCAATTTAGCAGGGGAAACCCATTCCAAAGAGCCTGTGTAATCATTAGGATTAGCTACTGTCTCTCCTCTGTTAAGACCAAAAGTTAGCAATGTTTCACCATCCTCTGCATAATTATAATAAATTGTAGCTGGCACATCTGCATAACGATCTCTTCTGTCACGCAACTCATACATTCTTTCCTTAGTCTCTGCAAGCTTATTTCCTAAAAGATTCCATCGGATAAGAGCTTCTTTACGCAACATTTCTCCGGTAAATTCAAAAGCATGTTCCTTTACAATAGCATCGAACATAGCCTGATCAGACTTAATATCATTCACATATTTTTCAACTTTCTCTGCTCGCAAGTTAGGAGCAAAAGCTCTATTACGAAGGTCTTTCAGGTATGGAGCTGCTGCTGCGTATCCATCAAGTTCGTTAGTCACTTCTGCAAGCATAAGTACAACTTCTGCATAACGCATATATTGCTTATGTAGACCATCATCGTTAGTAGACGTTACTCTACGCTTCATCCACTCGAAACGATATTTACCAAAGCTCCAATTGTTAAGAGCATTCAACTCCTGTTTTGATGGGTTACTGTTAGACCATCTGTATGGAACACATGTAACATCGCGACGAAGATCGTTAACATCGTAATCATAGAAGAAATTAGGAGTAGGACCAGCCTGACCACCCTGTGTCATATCTGTATACTGATCTTTAGCCTGATGTTTGATGGCAAAAGTATATGCCATACGTCCACGTCCGTCAGACATTGGTATTTCCCAAAGAGATTCGCGTCCGGCTCTTCTATCTTCCTGACAAAGATTTCTAAATACTGTTTCGAATGAGTTTTCAAGCAGTCCTGCGTTAGAATTAGGATATATGTCCAACAGCTCGCTTTGAGCTATTTTATATAGCTTTTCTTTATCCAATTCAGGATCTGTACTCAAACGTGGAGATTCTGAATCAGGACGTTGAGAATAACCTGCCGCAACTAAACATATACGTGCACGAAGAGCTTTTATAAAAGTTTTATTCACCCTGTTCACTGAAGATGTATAATCATGCTCATTAGGCCAATAGGCTAACTCTGCGGCTTCTCCTAAGTCTGCAATTAATTGTTTATAGATTACATCGCGATCCGATTTAGGGATATATAACGTAGCAGTAGTAAGAGGTTGGAAACGAGCAGGAACATCACCCCATGCTCTTGTCAGATCCGCATAAATAACGGCTCTTAGAGTTAAAGCCTCTGCCAGAAGATGTCCCAAAGGAGTTCCCGGAGTGGCCATTCCGGCCTTACGTAATCCATCAATACACAAATTAGCTCTTTCCACACCTTCATACATCTTAGCCCATGCGTTTTTCTCCGAGTTCATCTGAGTATTGGAAGCATCTGCACCATAAACAGCAAGGTCTGCTTTTCCATCAGGATATTTATCAGAACTATTATACCACTCACTATCTGTATTCATACCATACCAAGGAAGAAAACGCCCCCTATATGATTCTGTTTCGGCAAAAGACACACTTATTCCCATCACAGCCGACTCAGCCAGTCTTGCTGTAGAGAATACGATTTCCGGCTCCATCGCCGAAGGGCTCGGAGCATCAAGATGATCTTCACACGATGTTGTTAGAAGAGCAACTATAGCCAGTATTATTATATTATTTTTTTTCATTTAAAATCTTCTTTTAGAATTGATAAGAATTGACTTCTGTTTTGTCAGCTTTTTGCTATTAAAAATTCAGATTTACACCAAATACAAACTGACGACTCTTAGGATAAGCAGAATAGTCTACACCCGGAGTAAGAGCAGTTTTGCGACGGGTAGATACTTCCGGATCGAAACCAGAGTAATTTGTCCAACAAAATACATTATAAGCAGTTGCATAAAATCTAAGATTTTGCACTAAAAATTTCTTAGTAAGAGTTTTCGGCAAGGTATATCCTAAAGTTAATGTATTCAGACGTAGGAATGATCCATCTTCGACAGCCCAATCTGAGAAAACAAACTGCTTGGTATACGGAGACCACATAGTTGTATTCTTGTTCAATTCTGCCAGTTCATTCACATCGTTGGTTATTGTTCCATTTGGCAAAAGATTTGTCCATCGCTGTCCATCGCGCATTTCAGAAATCATATTACGATATTGGTACTTACTAGATGAAGTATATTCTATTTTATTAGCATTATATACATCATTTCCATAACTCCAGTTGAAAGCGGCAGTCAGGTCAAAATTTTTGAAGCGGGTATTGATAGTAAATCCTCCTGTATGTAAAGGATTTGCATCTCCTATAATAGTTTTATCTTTATCATCAATAATCTTATCATCATTAAGGTCTTCAAGCTTCATTGTTCCCGGGCGTATTGTTCCCAAAACATTAGGAGAACTAGGTACACCTTCTTTCAGCTTCCATGTTTTACCATCAAACTCTTCAAAATCAGACAATTCATATCGTCCGGCAGATTTAAATCCATACATCTTACCCACAGCACCGCCTACTGCGACTTGATAGTCGTCCTGAACTTCTGTAGAAGCCCAGCCTGAAGAGCTGTAGAAATTATCCATCATTCCCAGATCCTTAATTTTATTTTTATTGAATCCGATGTTGAAATTGAAATTAAGACCAAAATCTTTTTTATCTATAGCCACATAATTCAATTGAATCTCTATTCCTTTATTCTGAGTTTCTCCCATATTCCTATATTGGTTGTCATACCCTGTTCCTGCAATAGGGAATAATATAAGAAGATCTTTAGTATTATTAAGATAGAACTCAACAGATCCATTCAGTTTGCTTTTAAACAAGGTAAAATCTAAACCTATATTTCTAGTATATGTTGTTTCCCACTTTAAGTCAGGATTTGCCATTGTTTTTGAAGCAGACCAATAATTAGAAAAACCATCAATCCATGTAGTAGGATTAGATTCAAACAGTTGTATCATCTGTCCCGAAGGAATATTGTTATTTCCCGCTGTACCATAGCTAAGTCTTAACTTAAGGTCGTCTAACCAGCTTTTTGTTCCCTCCATAAAATTTTCGGATGACACACGCCAAGCAGCGGCAGCTGAAGGGAAATATCCCCAACGGTTTCCTCTTGAAAACTTACTTGATCCATCAGCACGGAAAGTAGCAGACATCAAATATTTACTCATATAATCATAGTTGGCACGGCCAAAGAAAGAAACCAACTTATCGTCAGGAGAGGTGTAGTTTTCAATAGACTGAGCATCTCCTTCCGAAGAATAATTAAATGCTTTTGATGCATTAAAATCTTCCGGATATCCATGTACAGTACTAGTTTGTACTCTTGTCTCTGTTTTTAGGTTTTCTTGTCCTAACAATGCACTTAATGAATGATCTTTAGATTTCAATACTTTTTTAAAATCGTAGTTTACTGTGTTTGTATTGCGGAAGGTTTTTCTTACTGTATTTGAGAAAACAACTGCAGGTAATCCTTTATTCTCTGTAGAAGGTGAGTTTTTAACATAATAGGTCGAAGAACCAAAAAATCTGTTATCTGTAGCATCGTAACGATCGAGACCTACATCAGACTTTAATCTCAAGCCCGGCAAAGCTTCCCATGTTACACTTCCCGCCATGTTTAGAGTACGTCTAGTTTGTACGCGCTCGTTATCGGAAATAGCTGTAAATGGATTCACTAATTCGCTGGAAGTATCTTCTTCATCTGTATCTGTACCAATAGATTTGATAGGCAGTGGAGTATAAATTACTGAGTGTTTCATACGAGAGTCTGCTGATGACTTCTCATTTTGTTCATTAAGACCTCCTCCATTTATAGTTGCATCTGAATATCGTGTAGAATAATCAAATGTCAGAGTTTTGATTGGTTTATGTTTCAGTTTTAAAGACAAGTTGTCTCTTTTAAAATCGGAGCCAACCATAATGGCTTTATCTTCCACATGTGCATAGTTGAAAGCATAGGTAGTCTTGTCCGATCCTCCACTTATACTTACATTATGACTGAATACGTGTCCTGTCCGTCCATAGATAAGATCTTGCCAATCGTTTCCGGATACATTATTATACATATCCATATCTTGATAAGTTCCAAAATACTTTTCATAAGAGGCTGGATCGCTATCGTTTTTCAACATTGCATATTCATACTGCCATTTCAAATAGTCGGGAACAGAAAGCACATCTAATGTCTTTGCTATTTTCTTTACACTATAAAAAGCATTATAACTGACAGACAATTTCCCATCCTTGCCTCCTTTAGTGGTCACAATGATAACACCATTAGCTCCACGAGAACCGTAGATAGCAGTAGAAGATGCATCTTTCAACACATCTATAGATTCAATTTCAGATGATGGTATATCTGATATACTTTGTACAGGAAAACCGTCTACAATAAGAAGTGGAGTATTATCTCCGGTAATAGACCCCCCTCCGCGAACACGAATTTTCAGCTCGGCATCAGGTGATCCTTCTGTTGTTGTAATCTGAACTCCGGCCAATTTACCGGTTATAGCTTCTGCTACATTGGCAACAGGAACCGCCTGAATAGCATCTCCCTGCACAGAAGAAACAGAGCCTGTCAGGTCTTTTCTCTTTACTGTACCATAACCGATAACCACAACCTCGTCCAGTTCGGAACTAAGGTCTTCCATTAAGAAATTAATAGCATTGCCGGTTATTGGTTTTTCATTCGGTTTCATTCCCACATATGAAGCCACTAAAACTTTGGCGTCATTAGTTACTGAAAGAGTATATTTTCCATCAATATCGGTCATGGTACCTTTTGTAGTTCCTTTGACCGAAATGGTAACCCCAATCAGAGGTTCACCTTGAGAATCTGTAACCGTACCTCTTATTTCTTTCTGCTGAGCATATGCAGTTTGCACACAAAGCAAGCATAAAGAGATACATACCAGAGACAAAATTCTTTTAATTGTCTTTCGCATAGTTTGATAGATTTATAATTTACTGTTAATTAATT
The DNA here is from genome assembly GCF_001261735.1 of Dysgonomonas sp. BGC7. Classification (GTDB taxonomy): domain Bacteria; phylum Bacteroidota; class Bacteroidia; order Bacteroidales; family Dysgonomonadaceae; genus Dysgonomonas. Next base: position 120,693 of record NZ_CVRP01000014.1, read on the forward strand.
TAGATATAATCATGTTCTTAGATTTAAGAAATGTATAGGAACATTTCCTCTTGGTTTTATTTTTCAGGTATTGGTTATATAATTTAAAATACGTAAATATAATTCATGGTATCATCTGTTTGTCAGATTTCGAGTGCAATGTATGAATGAAAGTTTAAAACGAAGGGTGTTAAAATATTTTTTGAAGGGGGGCAAATTGACTTTATCCTAAAATTTGGCATTTTATTACAAAACTAATTATATTTGCATCAAACCTCATTTCCACCATGAAATTAAAAAGTCTTTGCTGTACATTCCTCATCGCAATACTAAATATTCTACCAACTTTAAGCCAGCCTCAGTGTTATTTTGAGCATTATGGCCCCGAAGATGGACTGCCCCAGCATACAATTATGAGTATCTTGCAAGACCAAAAAGGGTTTATGTGGTTTTCTACATGGAACGGACTGTGCCGGTTCGATGGTTACAATTTCTATACTTACCGCATACAGCAAGGCGACAAATATCATATGAGAAGCAATAGGATAGATTTTATCTGTGAAGATAAATATGGCTATATCTGGACTTTGCCCTACGACAGAGAACCGCACCGATTCGACCCCCGTACTGAAAACTTTATGGGCATTCGTTCAAAAAAAGAATATAAAGACCTCACTTTCATTGCCACAAAAATACTCACAAAAGACTCAGGTAAAGTATGGCTATTATCTGAAAACATGGGATGTGTATGCATTACAGATTCTACTTTCAATATAGAATTATATAATCGCGAAAATAAAAAAATAAATGGCAATGCAGTTAATTCCGTGTATGAAGATTCGGATAAAAATTCATGGATATTAACCAATAACGGATTGTATAGTGTTTCGTATAAAGGAGAAAAAATAAACAGCTTTTTTTCGGAGCAAGCATATATTGAATCTGTTTCCACACAGGATTTTTATTCTGCCATGGAACTAAATGATAAGATCTGGTTTGGATCGGGAAATGGCAGAATATGGGTCTATGATAAGAAAAACGGAAATTCGGAGTTGTTGCAAACTGACGCAAAGTCTGCAATAAAGCATATAGAAAGTATTGACAACAATAGCATATTGATAACAACACAAAATGATGGATTTTTCATATACAAAAGACAAAATAAAACCTTAAGTAAATATAATTCGGCAAACCTGAAAGGAATGAAATCCGATCAGATTCTTTCATCATACATAGACAGATACAACAATATCTGGTTTGAAGTAAATCATGCAGGAGTAGCAAAATTCAATCCCGAAACTCAAACAATGATACACTTCGAGATGCAGACAGAAAGTAAAATATCGAATGTCTTCCCGTCAAATTTTTTCATCTTCGAAGATAAAGATAACCGTCTTTGGGTACACCCTCGTGGGGGAGGATTTGCCTGGTACGATGCCGGAAATGATGCTTTAAAACCTTTCTACAACGAGCCTTCATCTCCCGAATGGAAATTCTCGAATGTGATGCATACAGCCTTTTCAGACCGTCAGGGCAATTTATGGTTAAGCACCCGGTCTCATGGGCTAGATAAGGTTCTGTTTAGCAACGAAGTATTCAAAACTATTATTGTAGATACAGATATACACTCTACTGTAAATAACGACATCAGAAGCCTATTGGAAGATAGTAGTGGCAACCTATGGATTTCGACCAAAGGAGGTAAGCTATTTGTATATGACAAACAGCTAAAACAGATAGGATATCTAAATAACGACGGAACTATAGGTTACAACATACCGCTGGAAGGTATTACTTACTCTGTAACAGAAGACAGCAAAAAAAACATCTGGATAGGAACAAAAGGAGAAGGGGTATATAAACTCACCCCAACGGGCAGCAAATACAAAATAGAACATTACATCCATTCCGAAAACGACTTATATAGCCTGAGTCACAATAGCGTATATTGCATTATTGAAGATACTAAACAACGAATTTGGATCGGAACTTATGGAGGAGGGCTAAACTTATTAGATGAAAACGAAAAGCGGTTTTACAGTAACAGAAATAATCTGAAAAGCTACCCTATACAATTCGGCTCACAAATACGGACTATGAGCCTCGACAAATTCGGCAATATCTGTATAGGCACAACTTTGGGCTTGATTGTATTCAGCTCCAATTTCGAATCAATAAATACTATTGATTATAAGTTCTATACACGTGTTCCGGAAGATAACAGCAGCCTTAGCGAAAATGATGTATATGATATCTGCACTACGAAGTCAGGCGATACATATTTCGCAACATTCGGAGGAGGGCTAAACAAAATATCTGCTGTCGACAAATCAGGATTTCCTCTGAAATTTGCCTCATATACAGCCAAAGATGGACTACCTTCCGATGTGATACTTACTTTGGTAGAAGACAATACCGGAAAATTATGGATTGCCTCAGAAGGTAATATTACGAAATTTGATCCTGACAAAAATTCATTCGAAACATATAGTGAAATCAATCGACTGATCGCAGGGCAGAACTTTTCGGAAGGAGCATGCTGGGCATCGGCAGCAGGCACCATATATTTCGGATATTCGAAAGGGATTCTTTCGATAAATCCGGAAAATATAGTGCGAAATACTTTCAAACCCTATGTGGCACTTACCAAACTCCAGATTGCAAATAAAGATATTCTCATTGGCGAAAATTCTCCCTTGAAAGAAAGTCTGGACGACGCTAAATCCATCAAACTCAACCACAAGCAAAATTTTATCAATATTGAATTTGTTGCACTGGACTACACTGACTCTAAAAAAATTAGTTACGCATATAAATTGGATAATATTGATAACGAATGGATTATAACTAAAGGACAAAGAACAGCCAACTATAATAACCTTGCTCCGGGAGAATATACATTTCGGGTAAAATCGACTAATAGTGATGGGATATGGATGGACAATGAGCATATTCTGGAAATTAAAATTACTCCATCTTTTTGGCAAACAGGATGGGCATATCTGTTATATTTTATAGCTATTGTCGGCATTCTGTATATAATATTACGTACGCTTTTTGTTTTCTACAGAATGAAATACAGGGTAAAGCTTGAACATGAACAAACAGAAATGAAAACCAGGTTCTTTACAGATATTTCACACGAAATACGCACACCTTTAACCATGATCGTCTCTCCTGTAGAGAACATGATAGAAGATAAGCAAACACCTGATTCCATAAAATCTCAATTACAGTTAGTACTGAAAAATGCAAGCCGAATGCAACGCATGGTCAACCAGATTTTAGATTTCAGAAAAATACAAAAACAGAAATTAAATATTCAGGAAACACTTTTGGGCAACTATGTATCTGAAATATGCAGTAATTTTACAAAAACAGCAGAATACAAACACATAAAACTCTCTATAAAGAACAACGCCGAAAATGAAAAAGTCTGGATAGACAGAGATGGAGTAGAAAAATTAGTCTTCAATTTATTATCCAATGCCTTGAAATACACCCCTGTAGATAAAAACATAGAAGTAAGTATTTTTCCGGCAAGAAAAGAAGACGCCGTTGCCATACAGGTACATGATGAAGGGCAAGGTATGAGCAAAGATGTACAAAACAAATTATTCACCCGCTTTGCATCTTTCAACACAGATAAAAGCAAACCAAGTACAGGCATAGGGCTGTCCATTGTAAAAGAAGTAGCAGATAAGCATCATGCAAGAATACTGGTAGAAAGTGAAGAAAACATAGGTACCAGCTTCACTATATTGTTTCCGATGGGTATTGCTCATTTCGAAGAGGATGACAATATTGTCTTTATGCTTTCGGAAGAACAAAAGTCTCAAGAAGAAAATAAAGAAAGCATTATATCCGTTAGAGATAATGTAAGCATAGCTGAAGGCGAAAAAGAAGAATTGCAAAAAGAAAAGGACACTATTCTGGTTGTAGAAGACGACGACGACTTACGCCAATTTATTATTAATATCTTACAACCCTATTATAATATACTTGCCGCAGGCAATGGAAGAGACGGTTATGATGTAGCAGTAAAAAGCATTCCCGATTTTATTGTCAGCGATATCATGATGCCGGAAGTAAACGGAGTTGAATTACTCCAAAAGGTGAGGTCGACTGACGAAATCAGCCATATCCCTTTTATTTTACTTACGGCAAAAACAGACTTGGAAAGTAAAGTAGATGGATTGAGCTATGGAGCTGATGATTATATAACTAAACCTTTCAGTGTCAAATACCTAAGAGCTCGGATAGACAATATTATAAGACAAAGGAAACGGCTATATGACACCTTTACTGCTGGTAAGATTCAGTTTGTCGACACAGAGGATAACGATAGCGATAATAAGGAGAATAAATTACAGATTACTTCGCAAGATGAATTTTTTATAAAAAAAATAAAAGAAAAGATTGAAGAAAACATAGATAATACGAACTTTGTGGTAGACGATCTGGCTACAGCAATGGCTATGAGCCGGACAGTATTTTTCAAGAAACTAAAAAGTCTTACAGGACTTGCCCCGATTGAGTTTATCAGAGATATAAAAATAAAATATGCTGCGAATCTTATATCGACTCAGCAATATACGATCAAAGAAGTATCTTTTATGATAGGTATATCCGATACAAAATATTTTACCCAATGCTTCAAAAATGTATATGGAATGACTCCTAGTGAGTATAAAAACAAAAGTAGAGAGTTTTAAAAATACGGGGTGAAACTGTTTTAGTCAAAAACTCCCCTTGTTTAATTAAATTTAGCCCTTATATTTGCTAATAGCAACAGGGGCTTTCTTTAATAAGATATAACTTATTTTAAAACCCAAACCTTGAAAAACCAATGAATTTTTTATCCAAAACAAAGCGTCTAACCTTTATCGGTCTGTTGATTACTATATTGTCATCTACATCTCTGATATCTGCACAGAGAGTAATTATAAAAAACAATTCTCCTGTAGCAATAAAAGACTATACATTAGAAATACCGGTAAAAAAGCTAAAATTAGCTTTTGGCACATACTCGGCATCGGTGAACGGAAGTATTGTTCCGGTAGAAATTATAGAAAATATCAGATCGGAACAGTTTGCAATAATACCTATAGCCAATATAGCCGCCAACGAACAAATCTCTATCTCTATTGAAAAAGGAGAAGCTCTCAATTATCCCAAAAGAACTTATGCTGAAATATCTCACAAAATAGGGGGAAAATTTGAAGGGCATAAATATGTGGGAGGGTATTCTTGGGTTAAACCGAATTATATAACTCTTCCGGGAACATTCCGCGACCACTCTTATTATATAAAATATGAAGGTCCGGGGTGGGAAAGCGACAAAGTCGCATTTCGATTCTACCTCGACAACAGAAACGCAATAGACGTTTTCGGGAAAAAGACAACTGGAATAGTCCTCCCCGCCGTAGGGGTAGATGGATTTGACAACTACCACAAAATGGCCGATTGGGGAATGGACAACATGAAGGTCGGAAAAGCATTAGGAATAGGATCCATTGCCATTTGGGATGGAGAAAAAGCAGTGAGAGTCGAAAAAAAAGATAGTATAACCTCTGGTATTACGGCAGAAGGGAAAGTACGTTCGCAAGTAAAAACCACATATTATGGATGGAACGCCAACGGAACAAAGTGCAACCTACAATCTCTTATCTCTATAGACGCAGGTAGCCGTGCATCTCATATGGAATTACTGACCGACAAGAAAATAGATAATATAGCTACAGGTATAATAAAAAGTGACAAAGCAGAACTCATTGTATCTCATCAGCCGGATAACAAATGGTCTTACATAGCCACATTCGGAAAGCAGAGCCTCAACGATGATATGCAGGGTTTAGTTATATTTGCACGAACGAATAAGATAAAAGAAATAACAGAAGACAGCCTCAACCATATTATTATAATGGATATGGCAGACAATTATGCAGAATACTATTTTATGCCAACCTGGGAACTTGACAATGAGCCAGTGAGAACCAAGGAGCAATTTATAGAATGCATAAATGAAGTTCTTAACAGACTGAATAATAAAATAACATATACAATCAAGTAATTAAAAAATTAAAAAACTAAAATAAAACTAATTCACATGAAGCCTCTTAATAAAACAACAGTAGAAAAGAAAAATTTACCTGTAAAAATTCTTCAATTTGGCGAAGGAAATTTCCTCCGTGCTTTTGTAGACTGGATGATAGACAAAGCTAACGATACAGGAGTAATGAATCACGGAATAATAGCAGTACAGCCCATAGCACAAGGTCAGGAAATTGCTAACATATTTAAACAACAAGACTGCATGTACCATGTCTATCTGGAAGGAATAAAAGATAAACAGCCGGTAAAAGAGGTTGCTTTAGTAAAAAGTATAGAAGGTATACTTAACCCTTATAGTCAGTATGCTGAATATGAAAAATTATTCCTCAGCGATGAACTCGAAATGATAATATCCAATACTACCGAAGCCGGTATACGCTACGAAGAAGGTGATGACCTGACAGCAGAACCACCGAAGTCATTTCCGGCAAAAATGACTGCATTATTATATAAACGATATAAAAAATTTAACGGAGATCCCAATAAAGGCCTTCTTATTATCTGTTGCGAGCTTATCGAAGACAATGGCTCTACACTTCGCCAATATGTACTGCAACACGCAAAACACAATAAGCTCGAAGAAAACTTTATCAATTGGGTCAATACGGCATGTCATTTCTACGACACGCTGGTAGACCGTATTGTTCCGGGATTCCCTCGCGAAAACATCAATGAAATAAAAGAAGAAATAGGATTTGACGACAACCTAGTAGTAAAAGGAGAATATTTCCACGTATGGGCTATTGGTGGCGATCCTATTATAAAAGAAAAGCTTCCATTAGACAAAGCCGGACTAAATGTATTGTTCATGGATGATATAAAACCATTCAGAGCAAAAAAGGTACGTATTCTTAATGGCTCTCATACTGCAATGGTTCCTGTTGCTCTACAGTTGGGTTGCGAAACTGTAATGGACGCATTTAATACTCCGGAAGTAGAAAAGTATATCAACCGTATGGTTGCAGATGAAGTTCTTCCGTGCATAGATGAAGATCCTAAAGAATTAGAAATCTTTGCTGCGAAAATACTTGAACGTTTCTACAATCCTTACCTGAAACATTATTTAAAGGATATATCATTAAATTCTATTTCAAAATGGGAAACCCGCGATTATCCGACAGTATATGATAATTACAAAAAACGCGGTAAAGATGCCAAGTTGACTACATTTTCTTTTGCGGCTTTACTCGTCCTTTATACAGGGCAATCGGAGGCAAAAGGATTTACAGCAAACGATACTCCTGAGTTTATCGACTTTATTCAAAAAACATTCGACAAGAATAATATCAAAGATTGGGTAACAGGAATAGTAAATAATAAGGATATGTGGAAAGAAAACTTCTCGGAAGTTCCTTCATTCATAGATAAAGTGTCTGAAGATGTTAAATTGATATTAGATAAAGGTATGCTAGGCGCACTGAAAAGTGTCATAGGATAAAAATAGGTTAATCAGGCTGCCATTCGATGCGTAGTGGTCTTATCTTAACCACTATGTTGCGGATGGCTAAAAAAAGAATCACCATGTCAATAAATAACAATTGTTTATATTGCAATAAAAATCAGACAATGCATGATCTCATGATAGAAGTCTGCAAGCTAAATGTTTCGACTGTTTTTTTATTTCGCGAACAAACTTATAAAGGACGATGTATAGTTGCATATAAAGAACATTCAACCGAACTATATGACCTCCAAGGAGAAGAGCTTCTTGCTTTCATGGAAGACGTAAACAAAGTCGCACGGGCATTAAAAGATCTGTTTGCTCCCGCAAAAATCAATTACGGAGCATATTCAGACAAACTCCCTCATTTGCATATACATCTGGCTCCTAAATATGAAAACAAAGCAGATTTTGGCTCAACTTTTGTAATGAATCCCCAGAAAGTATATCTGTCAGATGAAGAGTATATGGAGATGCTAGTTGCAATAAAAAGTAAATTGATCTGAAAAGAGATTTTTATTACTATCATCAATTACAATTGTACACAAATTTAGCTTCAGCTAATTAATTATAATAGAAAAGGAGATCAGCTAATGAACAAATACATCAAGATATCGCCAACAGACAATGTCTGTGTGGCAATACAAGACCTCGCTAGCGGGGAAAAGATAAACATCGGAGATCGGCAGATAAACATACTAAACGATATACCAACAGGACATAAATTCGCTATAGAAGAGATAGCCGAAGGGCAGGATGTCATCAAGTACGGATATCCCATAGGGCATGCAACCACTGCAATACATACAGGTGAGCATGTACACACCCAGAACGTGAA
>NZ_CVRP01000015.1 GCF_001261735.1 Dysgonomonas sp. BGC7
GGTAGTCCCAGGCAGATTTGAACTGCCGACCTCTACATTATCAGTGTAGCGCTCTAACCAACTGAGCTATAGGACTGGCTTCTTTCCACCTGAAACCGATTCGGCTTCAGCTTCCTGGTTTCTCTTATATGTTTTAAAATAAAATACAACAAATTCAATGAGTGTAATACCGTTAATGGTACATACCTTCGGACAGAAACTCCAGAAAGGAGGTGTTCCAGCCGCACCTTCCGGTACGGCTACCTTGTTACGACTTAGCCCCAGTCACCAGTTTTACCCTAGGACGCTCCTTGCGGTTACGTACTTCAGGTCCCCCCGGCTTCCATGGCTTGACGGGCGGTGTGTACAAGGCCCGGGAACGTATTCACCGCGCCATGGCTGATGCGCGATTACTAGCGAATCCAGCTTCACGGAGTCGAGTTGCAGACTCCGATCCGAACTGGGAATGGTTTTTGAGATTAGCATCTTGTCACCAAGTAGCAACCCTTTGTACCATCCATTGTAACACGTGTGTCGCCCCGGACGTAAGGGCCGTGCTGATTTGACGTCATCCCCACCTTCCTCGCATCTTACGACGGCAGTCTCATTAGAGTCCTCAGCTTAACCTGTTAGTAACTAATGATGAGGGTTGCGCTCGTTATGGCACTTAAGCCGACACCTCACGGCACGAGCTGACGACAACCATGCAGCACCTACACAGAAGCCATTGCTGGAAATCTACTTTCATAGATCGTCTTCTGCATTTCAAGCCCGGGTAAGGTTCCTCGCGTATCATCGAATTAAACCACATGTTCCTCCGCTTGTGCGGGCCCCCGTCAATTCCTTTGAGTTTCACCGTTGCCGGCGTACTCCCCAGGTGGATTACTTATCGCTTTCGCTTAGTCACATACGGTATATCGCATACAACTAGTAATCATCGTTTACGGCGTGGACTACCAGGGTATCTAATCCTGTTTGATACCCACGCTTTCGTGCATCAGCGTCAGTTGCGGCCCGGTATGCTGCCTTCGCAATCGGAGTTCTGCGTGATATCTATGCATTTCACCGCTACACCACGCATTCCGCCTACTTCATCCGCACTCAAGACAGCCAGTTTCAACGGCAGTGTGAGGGTTGAGCCCCCAAATTTCACCGCTGACTTAAAATCCCGCCTACGCACCCTTTAAACCCAATAAATCCGGATAACGCTCGCATCCTCCGTATTACCGCGGCTGCTGGCACGGAGTTAGCCGATGCTTATTCATACAGTACATGCAATAACCTACACGTAGGTCTTTTTATTCCTGTATAAAAGAAGTTTACAACCCATAAGGCAGTCTTCCTTCACGCGACTTGGCTGGTTCAGGCTCTCGCCCATTGACCAATATTCCTCACTGCTGCCTCCCGTAGGAGTCTGGTCCGTGTCTCAGTTCCAGTGTGGGGGATAAACCTCTCAGTTCCCCTATCCATCGTTGCCTTGGTGAGCCGTTACCTCACCAACAAGCTAATGGAACGCATGCCCATCTACTACCGATAAATCTTTAACAAATATTCCCATGCGGGACCCCTGTTTTATGCGGTATTAGTCCGAATTTCTCCGGGTTATTCCCCTGTAGTAGGCAGGTTGCATACGCGTTACTCACCCGTGCGCCGGTCGTCAGCAAAAGTATTGCTACTTCTCTGCTACCCCTCGACTTGCATGTGTTAGGCCTGTCGCTAGCGTTCATCCTGAGCCAGGATCAAACTCTTCTTTGTATATTTCTATTTT
>NZ_CVRP01000016.1 GCF_001261735.1 Dysgonomonas sp. BGC7
AGGACGAGACAACTTGCTTTTTAGATATGCGCACAATTTGATAAGTTTCATCCATAAATTGAAAGGAACGGATGACTTTTGTTTTGACAGTAGGATGTGAAACTCTTTTTATCAAATTCAGTCCTTTTATAATATTGTCAGTATCAACCAATGCATAGCGGTGCGACCTCCAGATAAGAAAACAAATTAACTTTCTAATAAACAGGAGGGTAGTAAATACCCTCCTAGATCTTTTTACTACTAGCTATCTAGTATCAATTAACATTAGGTTTATCTTCAGGTAACAAATAGAGTCTCAGTTGATGAATAATAGCCTCGTTGACTTCGATATTCATATTTTCGTTTTGTGAATTAAACACAAGTTGGATAGTATGTTCCCCTTTCTTCAATTTATATTTGATAATATTACTCCAACCTGTATTATCCCAATTGTCTTCTTCTCTTTGTGGGAAAATAGTCGCACCGACAGTTTCATCATCCACGACCAGATTTCTTATTGCACATTTATTTTCCTGAGATACTGGTCCGTTACCATTAGCATATAACCAGTCAATAGCATACTCTCCATCTTTGTCTATGGCTATAGGTACTGAAATTCTGGTATTTCCCGATTTTGAGATTTTTAATTTTCCAATATCATATGTCCAGATACCAAAGTCAGTCCAAATAAGAGGTTCGCTGGCAAAAGAATTTCTTATTGCATCGTTACAGTTAGCAATAACCTGATACTCTCCCTTTTCCTTCAGTTTTATTGATGTCGAATTTTGGGTTTTCATCTTTTTCCCATCTTTTATAATCGTGTAAGATGCCGCCTCAGGAACAACATCCCAGAGCAGAGTGCCGTTGTCTATCTTTGTCTGTGGAGTCAATAATGATGATTTATTAGGGACAAGGTTCATTTCTAACTTTTTAATATCCCGGTTACTTAGTTCTATCTTTACATCATGCTTGCCTTCCAGGCTACCCATAATCATCGGGTTAGTTTTTTTCCCATTGATAGTAAAACTCTTTATCTCATCTCCATATCCGTTGATTTCTATATCCAGGGTTGCATTCCTGTACCTAAAACCGCTGAGTTTTCTTTTTCCGGCAAGAGTTTTGGGGACAAACGGATGAAATGTCATTCGATCCGTATCGAAATTCATCCCAAACAAGATATTGTACACAATACTTAAATTCCCGGATAAGCTCCACAGCATATTGCTGGAATTGATGTGTGTCCCTTTCCAATCACCATTGTCCGCTACAAAATTTTCCTTGTTGGTGGCAAATATTGCCGCTGCCCGATATGTACTACCAATGGCATGTAATACAGATTCCTCATTTTTCACCTTTGCTGAGGCCAATGTCCAATAAGAGGTTACAAAAGGCCAGATTCCATTATTATGATAGTCTCCCATATCTGCTATTTGAGGATAAAAAATAGAGGGTCCGTAAGATACAACAGGCATTTTCTGTGTGATTGTTTTTTTCTGTTCTTGCGAAGCTATATCAAAAAGAATACATAATGATTCTCCCAGAGTTTCACTACGTGGAGACACGATATTATTTTGACGGCCATAAAGAAATTGAGCATAATACCCCTTGTCGGGCATCCAAAAATACTTATTGATCGCTGCTTTTAGCTGCTCTGCCTTATTTTGGAAAAATGCAGCATCGTCTCCTTTGTTTAACAGGTCTGCTATTTGACTAGCATCACGAAGTGCCTGGTAGTGAACTGCATTAGTGCCCAACGCTTTCGATTGGTATATATCAGCCGGTTGCATCCATTTGGGATAGCTCTGGTCTCTCCAATCAATAAAAGAAGACTCTCCCCGCACCAAGCCGGTTTCTTTATCGTATACGATTGCGAAATCATCTTCGAATGACGCTTTTATTACAGGATAAATACTTTGTATCCAGTTATAATCACCTGTAACCTTATATAGTTCCCAGGCTGCAACAACCCAAATCAGGCGATCACTGGAACAGGGCCATGACCCTCCGGTTCCTGTATCCTGAATAATTTTACCCAGAGAATTTATTTTATGCAGTAAACTATTTTTCGATGCGGTAGGTTGCAGGTAAGACATACTTAATATGATACTGTAACTGACATCACGTGTCCATACTCCTGCCCAGTCCGTCCCGGTGCGCAAAGTTAAGAATGGTTCCACTGCATTGACCATTTCATCCAGCCCCATATTGTAAATAGCATTCTCCAATGGAAATGAAGAAGAATATTGAGGATAAGAAGAAATGTCATTTTTCAATGCCCATTCATATCGCTCATCTCCTTCTTTTTGTAAGGGACTTATATAATTGCTTTTGATGTGGGTTGGAGACAGGGCTTGTCCCTCGAATCCATTCTGTATCATTTTGCTCGATTCCCATATATATTTATCATTGCTATATATGGTTTTCTCTTGTCCCTGAATACTATGTGAATATAAAATAGACAATATAAATAGGGTTGTAAGTTTTAGTATTTTCATCATTTTATTTATTATTATTTACAACGTAGGTTTTACGATCTTTTCCGACACCCTTTATCGTTAATTTTTTCCAATGTTTAGGCAACACCGATTTCTTTTGCTCAACGCCCGAGGCTGTTATTTCCAGCCCCCCAAATCCATTGATTAAAGCCTGTAATAATCCTCCGGCAGCAGTTGCAAAATATGGATTATGGCTTGTTGCTGTTTCGGCCAGGACATTGAATGGAGGTCGCAGGTTGGGTTGGTAGCAACGATAGAACATTTCGGTTGCCTTGTCTACATCACCCAGGCGGGAATACTGAACACTGAAAATAGAATAGCCCATTCCCGGCCCATCCACATTGTCTATTTTCGTTTCGTAATATGCCAGATCCTTTTTCAGTTGTGCCGGATCTGTTATTATGCCCAGCGGATAGCCTAAAAGATTAACATCGGCTTGTTTTATTATTTGTCCGTCATAGTCTATATATTCTTTGGTTACTCCATCAACGAAATGGTGAAATGCTATATTACGGCTTATTTCCGTCCATTGGGCAGGAGCCTTTTCCCCGCATACTTTTGCTGCCTGTGCGGCATAGTCAAGCGCTTTTGCGGCAGCACCATTCGTAAATGCATTATCGTCGATATTCTCTGCATATTCGTCCGCACCCACTACATTTTTGATAGAATAAGTTCCGTTTGTATTTCTCTCAGCCCGGCTGATCCAGAATTCAGCCACTTTTTTCATTAGCGGATAACCTTTTTCTTTCAGCCATTTGGTATCTTTTGTCATACAATAATAGTTCCAGCAGGCAATGGAGATATCGGCAGTCACATGGTGCTCGAATTGTCCGGTAATAGCGTTAATAGGTGTTGATTCCTCTCCCCAGTCATCCGACTCCCAGGGAAACATGGCTCCGTTATATCCATAAGTCCCTGCTCTGTTCTGGGCAGCCACTAATCTGTCGGTACGATAATTGATCATCGATTGGGCTATATCCTGGTTCATAAACAGCATCGGGGGATACATCCATATCTCCGAATCCCAGAATATATGCCCGTTGTATCCTTGCGATGACAGCCCCATTGGCGATATACTAAGGTTAGAGCCTTTTCTGCAATAAGAGTACAGGTTGAACAAAGCAAAACGCGCAGCAAGCTGGGCTTCCCGGTCTCCTTCAATGATGATATCACCTTGCCAAAGATTATCCCAATGGCGATTATGAGCCTTTATAATTGAGGCTGTACCCTCGTGTGCCACGTATATTACCTGACGTTCCGATTCGCTGAATGGGTCAATGAAGTCCCGGGTAGAGCAAACTGTTCCCACAAGTGAGAATGAAACTTCTTCTCCTCTCTTTATATCGGCCGACAGCACTATTCGTTTATTTTCCCGGCTGGCGAATTTAAATTTATCCTCCTGATAGATAAACATCGATGAGGCAGCAACCTTATGCATACGTTTATTCGATGATGCATTTGTTTGTAAAATATTTACACGTTTGTCCTTTCCTGCAATCAGCGATTTGAATACATGGTTCACATCAATATATCCTTCGGGAACGTCCATCTCATTATCGGCCCCGATGGAGATATCTGTCAATGCTTTCACTTTTACGGTAATCAATCCCGAATAAGGAAGATTGTATAGAGCCCTGACTGTATAGCTTATTTCGGCTTTCCCGTTTACCAAAAAAGAAGTGGTATGGGAGGCATGCCTCATATCGATACTTTGCTTCCAATTACTGATGTTATCCTGCGAAACTTCGGTTCCGTTTACCGTCATCTTCATCGTAAACGGATTTAATCCTTTTAAAACACGGGCAACACCAAAGTTATCATCAATATCAAAGACGTGATTGAGAATAACATGTTGTATTGAGAACGGTTCTTTCCATGGTAATATCCCTATCCGCCCGTTGGCTATGGGAGCCCCCGTATAATCCTTTGTACTTGTTGCTTCCATAACCCATGCATTATCGTCTTGCTGTGCAAATGATAATTGAATAGAAAAAATGCATAAAAAGCTGATTGTTAATATTTTGAAATTTATCATATCCTTTTTTTTAAAATTAAAAGAGTAGGTGGATAAGCTATTGCATAGCTTATCCAAATCATTCTATTTATCAATTTTAGATAATAAGTTAGTCTCTTATTTTATCGACTTAAAGACTATTGATTTTCACTGAGCCGAATGACTTTACAAGCTCTAGGTCTCAATGTGACACTATAACTGTCGGCTGTACCAACATCCGTTCTTGTCCATAAGTCTCTTATTTTGAAAGTTCCATCGATACCCAAATCCGAGAATCTGATATTGTGTTCTCTATTGGATGTTTCCCGGTTAAATAAAGCTATAATCCAATCACCATTAGTCATTTGACCGATCCAGGTAGAACTTTTTTCATTTTTAGGATCGTTAGATAATGGTTTACCTACAAATCCATCGGCATTTAAATCCAGCATTTCTTCATTTTGGTAGAGTGATAAGTCAGATCCAATGGAGTTATACTGATCCGAAACAGTCACAGGGCCGCCGGCTACAAGATTGATTGATATAACCGATTGCTTTTCATCGGTACTTGCATAGGTATTCAACCGGATAAAGTCCCCATCCAGAATCATTTTATTACGTCCGGATACTCTTGAAAAGTATATGAATCCGTCAAATGGATTCGAATATTGAGACCATCCATACTGGTGTACACCTCTGTTGTTGTCACTCCATTTCCACCAGCCTCCAACTCCGGTATCTTCTCCAATACGCACCATATGGCCATATTTGACTTCTGTTTCGGCATCGTTGTACAGATGAGGCATCACAAGACTAAGGAAAATGCCATGTTTGTCACATTCCTCGCGCATCCAGCGCAAAGCTGTTTCGTAAATCCAATGCGGGCGTTCTACTCCGATTTGCCCGAAACCTCTATCGTATCCGTTTTCGAACCAGCTGAGGAAGTCCACTCTCAAATATTTCACACCCATGTCGGCAAAATGTTTTACGTAGCCTTTTACCCATTCTTCAGCGCCATCACGATCTATCTGTACCCAGCGGTAACCCGGAGTCTTTTCGTTAAAATTTACGATATTGGATATCGGTATATTAGTGCCTTTAATCTTGTATCCTTTTTGAGCTGCAGATTCCGGTATCCACAGCGGATTAGTGTAAACCCCAAGAATCATTCCTTTAGTTTTTAAATAATCGGACCAATATTTATAATCATGCTCCCAATGCACCGAATGACGATCCAGATAGCCATCTTGATTGTAGCTGCCGTCCTCGGACATCCATCCGTCGGTAGAAACCATTTTATATCCATATGGTGCCAGATTCTGTGCAACCCAGTCGATGTTTTTCTTCCATTCATCCTCGGGGATATATTGGTCTTTTACAAAATTATATTCATAAGGACTCCAATATAATGGCGCCTTATACGGATTATACGTATATTCGGGAATATATGAACGTACAGATATTTTTACAGTCGATGTTTCCGGTTTGACATAGTCACCGGAGGCAATCTTCGCCGTAATACGGGCCTCCAATTCGACAGACGATGTCTGTTGTTTTTTCCAATAGTCAATAAGCAATTTATTGAGTTCACTGACTTTATAAGTTTTTGAGAAAACGCCATTTGCCATTTGCTCAACAGGAACAGAAGTCACAAAGTTGTTATAGGCTATATCCAATTCAAAGAAATAATCTACATCCCTGTCGGTAATTTTACCTTTGTTCCAGGTAAAAGTAACGGCATCATCCGATTCATTCTCCTGTAACAATGAGAATGATGTCTTAGATGCCTTTACATCAAGAGCTTCTCCATTGTTTCCACCTCCTGTACCACTATCTTCATTCTCATCATCTCCTGAGGAACATGAGCTGGCAATACCCATCATGGGAATCAGAATTAGCAATAAAAATAGATTCCAACCTTTTTTCATATCAATGTTATATTATTTATATTTATTATTTAAAAGAGTATTTTACAAACCGGAGAAAATATCGACACCTATTGTCATTACTTTTTTCTCGAATTCGCTACGTTCGCTTAGTGCTTTTTTTCGCACCTGAGTCCTGTAATTATAAATCGTAGAAAGAGAATATCTCAAAAATCGTGAGATATTTATATTATCGGCTATACCCAGACGGACCAATGCATATATGCGTAATTCGGGATTAAGCAGCTCTCCGCCTTTTAATTCTATCCGGCTATCGTCTTTCAGAAGCTTATTAAAATCCTCGACAAATGAAGGAAACAGATTTAGGAATGTCAGATCAAAATTATTATAAAACAGGTTTAGATTCTCAGTTATATATTCAGTCGGGTTCAACTCATTATTCAGTATTCCGAGATCACCCTTTACGGCCAGCTTCTTTAACCGCTTTAAATAGATCTCTATCTTATCAAGATATTCCGAGCATAAATCCATATAACGGATTATATATGTTTCTTTTATACAATTTGCCTCCTTCAAATTGCTATTCATCTCCTGCATATCGTTGTTAAACTGCTCCAGGCTACTCACATTCAATCTTAAAAGCCGGGAAGCCTCCTCCAATTTCATATTAGCCTCCTGTAATTCTTTATTGGTCTCCTTCAATTGTCTGCGAGCCACATTTATCCGTTTCATCTGCTTGTAAATGTAGACTATACCCAGCAATAATAATAGAGATAAAAGACTGATGCTAACCAAGAAAAAGAATAGCTGCCGGTTTTGCTTCTGCTTTTTTATCTGATAGTCGTTATTGATAATTGGCAAAATTTGTGAGACTTCCATCATCCTCATATGCGAATTACAAAATATTGCATCTTCCATTGCAACCTTCATATAGGAATATGCCCTGTCTATATCTCCGTCAAGGTATAATAAATAGGCTAATCTGCGAAGGGAGATATATTCCTTTATCCCTGATTTCAGATCTGATGTTGCCGAAATGATCAGATAATGTTTTTCTCCCATCTTATCATTTTCCTGCTCCAGATTCAATGCCATGAGATATGCATAAACTGAAATATCCCGGCTCAGGGGATCTTGTTTCTGATAATTGGAATGCAAAAACATAAAAGAGTTTTTATAATCTTTTTTTTGCATCAAATAATTGGCTTTGGCAAAAACATAGCTGTTTGTTCCCACTTTCTCTGCATTTACCAGAGAATCACAATACGAGTTAAGTCTATCATAGTACAAAGCTCGCTGTTGGTGCGTAACCGCAAAATTGTTCATATATTTATAAGCCGTACAATGAATATGGTAATAATAAGGCACGAGCGCTTCGTTAAGCCTGGCCCTGTCTATACTTTCAAGCATATCCAACGATTCCTTGTATAACCCTATGATGGCATATATTTCGGCAAGATTTAGCCTGGAATCATCCATTTTAGCCTCTTCTTTCAATTTTTGCGCAAGTTTCAGTTTTTTCTCAGCATATACGATGGCCGTATCACTCTGAAAAGAACGATATTCATCAAAAAGGCGGGAATATATTTTATATTTCTCCTGAAGATCTGTTTGTGAAACCAACCCCTCCTTCAAATTATTCAGCACTCCTTCTCGTCGTGCAGCATAAATATCTCTTGATTTTATGGTCTCATCCAACTCATCCAACAGATTATCATCCGCCTGCTGTCCAGCCAAAGGCAGGACAGCGCAAACGAATGATATGAATACAAATACAATCTTCCTCATAACACAATTATACGGCCTTTTCCTCTTGTAAAAAGTAGGCAGGATATGAAAACTATACATATGAATCTCATATCCGCCCTGCCTTTTCCTTTTTAATATTATTTCTTTTCAAACTTAATAGTCATCTTTTCCACATCCAGTGTCAATTTATAATTTCCTGCTGTTGCATTAGTGATTATCCATTTATTATCAACACCTCCAGTAGGAATTTCCTGCATAGCTGTATTGGATAAATCTTCTTGCCTGTTCTCCATCGGCATTAAGAAACTGGTAAACCAGCTTCTCTCTTCCAATGGGAATTTCATTTCCCCGGGATTCAGATAACCTTCAAATACAAACAGGGATGTATTTATCTGCCACTTGAATTCGTATGCCGTATCTATATCCCAGCCATTGGGAGTTGCATCACCAACCATAAAAATACGTTTATACTTCGGGTAGATTAATTCACCATATTTTTCAAAGATAATTGTCTTTTTTTCTAAATTCAATGTAATTCTATAAAAAGCAGCTTCTGTTATCTCCCATTGGTTATCAACGCCTCCTGTAGGTACGACCTGCATCTGCGTCTTGCTAAGATCCGTTTCTACTGTAGTCATCGGCATCAGGAAACTGGTAAACCAACTTCTTTCTTCCAGTGGGAATTTCATCCTACCGGTACTCAATAAACCTTCATACACAAATTCATCCGTACCTTTGGTCCAGGTAAATTCGAATGCCGAATTTATGTCCCAGCCATTCGGAGTCGCATCACCAACCATAAAAATACGTTCGTATTCCGGATAATATTCGGATTCGTGTATTCCTTTAACAAGATCTATTATTATTTCATATTTTCCGGATTTCTCAATTTTGAAATTATTATAAGAATCTTTTCCCTTTTCGACAAAGACCAGGCTGGTCTGGCTATTACCCTGTTCATATGTAGGCACATCACTTTCACGTCCTTCGATAAAACGGTATTCTCCTTGTGTGAATGTCCCTTTATAAGAGTATTTAACGCCCGGTTCTATCTCGGTCATCTTTATCGCTCCGGCAATATTCCAACCTGCAGGTGTTGCATCACCTATAATGTAAATAGGCATGGAGGATATAAAATATGGTTGTACCGTTATTGTCACTTTAGAGATTTCGGGCTTTATAAACTTGTCGGCTTCCACCCGGGCTATCACCTTAGCTTCCAGTGTTATGGGTTCATTAGCTGCCTTCTTCCAGTAATTCAGTATGAGGCTGTTCAACTCCCGTACAGTGAATGATCTTTCAAAAACATCAGGGCCTAATTCCTCTAAAGGTATTGCCGTTTGAAAATCATTATTGGCAATATCCATCTCGAAGCAATAGGTAATGCTTGTTCCCGGGCCTCTGTCCTGTCCCTTGTTCCATTTAAAGGTAATGGCGGTCTCATTTCTATTGCCTTGATCAAGAACAATAGAACTTTCTGATGTGGAGATAGTCAATATGTCAGCTGCAGACTGATTGTCGTCATCGTCATTACAGGATGCAAATCCAAGCAGTACAACAAATAGTAATATAGATAATTTAAATATTGTTTTCATAATTATTTAAGATTTATTTCCAATAAGGATTTTGAACTAAATTGGGATTCTTATCCATTTCCCAGCTCGGCACAGGAAAGAAATAAAATTGTTTTTTGAATACCCGACTCATGTATTTGGTACGTTTGAAGAAAGAGGTTGTCTTGTTATCATCATCTTCATACTTGGTTCCGTTAAAGTTCATTCCGTCAAAATCTCCGGTTAACACAGTTTCAGCCTGTTTCCAACGGCGAAGATCTCTAAAGCGGCTACCTTCATTATTAAGTTCCGCTCTTCTCTCTTTCTTATATAAATCGATCAGATCAGCAGTCGAAGCACTCGGATAACAGGTCTTAATAGGCGGTAAGCCCGCACGCTCGCGCAGATCATCCCAATATCCGAGAGCTTCGTTAAAGTATTCATTTGTAATTCCTCTATTAGTACATTCCAATGCACATTCGATATAATCGAGGTATGCCTCTGCCAAACGGTATAATATTCCGGGGCGATAGGGGTTTACACCATTTAGCGAATTGTGATCAGGGTGTATCTTTTTCCTGTTTAAATAACCGCTTTGAGGTGCGTCGTATCCCGGTCCGCCATCCATCTGATTCATCATAAACTGGGTTTTTCGACTGCTTTGCCGATACCAGGCTCCATTGTAAAGGACAGAAATATAGAAGCGTGGTTCGCGGTTACAGTACATATTATAAGTACCTGATGTAGTTACTTCGCCTGCAATCTTATTGGGACTGCCTTCTATCCATTTTGTATTTCTTATATCCGATGCTGAAGAAAAACCTTTTTCCTGATAACCCGAATTGGTATTATCATCTATAGGGTAGCCGTTTTTCATAAAAAAAGCATCGACAAGCGATTGAGTAACACTCAAACCTCCATTTCCTCCACTTCCCCGTGGAGAGCAGTGCTTGTCAAATTCAAACAAATCATCACATTTAGGACGGGCAAACAAAATCTCTTTATTTCCATCGGACCATCTTTTAAATATCACATTCTGATATGACATAAAAGGATCGATACTCCCATCGTCATTGTATTCTTTATACAGCTTATATCCATTGTTGTGAGCCAGATTTATCAGGTCACGGCAGGCTCTGGCTGCACGCTCCCATTTTTGAGGCTGGTATGTGCTATTGAAAAGCTCCTCTCCGTTTTTATTGATATGACCGGCATAATCAGAATTCCCATTTACAAGGTCGCTTGCTGTAAATAATAAAAGACGGGCTCTGACTGCATGGCACATAATGGAAGTAGCCCGGCCAAATTTACTGTTATCCGTATAGTATGCAGGAAGATTTTTGGCAACATCGGCCAGTTCTTTATCTACCCAATTGGCAATTTCATCAAAAGGAGCCTGGGTTATACGGAGTTTTTCGATATCCTCATCGCTATAGATCACCCCTTGCTCGAAAGGATAAGGGCCATACGCCTCTAACAGGAGAGAATAATAGTAAGCTATAAGGAAACGGGCTTCGTTTTTCATTAACTCTACATCTTCCTGATACATCTTCTGGGATGGTATAGCTTTCACATTTTTAAGGAAAATATATGCCGAGCGCATCCGTTTAGGCAGCTCCGACCAGTAATACATCTGCCATTCTGTTTGTGGAGACCAGTTCCCATGCATCATGTTGATGACCTGCCAGTTAAGGCTCACCCATCCTTCGGATGGACTAAGATCATCTGCCAATGCATCATATCCGGCATACCGGGCATAATCCCAATAAGGGCTTGGGATACTCGAATATATTCCGGCCAGCCATTCTTCTGTACGGGTTTTATCGTTAAAAACCATTTCTATAGTCAGTTCGTCATCAGGAGTTTTATCCAGATAATCTTCACATGATGTGAGACTTAAAAGCATTAAGAATGCTGATAATATATATATTGTATTTCTAATTTTCATGCCTGTAATATTTATAATCATGTATCAAAATGTTACATCAAAACCGATAGAGAAAGTTCGCATCGGGGGGTATATCAAACCGTCATTAGCTCCGATCTCGGGATCCCAAAGCTTAAAGTCGGAAAAGCAAAACAGGTTATTGACACTTATAAAAAGACGTGCACTTTCTGCTCCTATTCTCTTTATCGTATTCGATGTGAAATTATATCCCACTTCGATATTCTTAACCCGTAAAAAACTCATGTCTTTTTTCCACCAGGTAGAAGGCTGTTTATTGTTGAGGCTGGTAGATTCTGACAGCCGTGGATAAAACACATCCTGACTCGGATTATCAGTAGTCCATCTGTCGGTGTAGTTGGAATGAATATTCCCCAACACACCGGACCCGCTGCCCGGGATAAAAAGGTCACTGCCTATAATACGCTGTGTCTTACCTACTCCTTGCATAAATACGGATAAGTCTATATTTTTGTAACGTCCGTAAATACCGAATCCGTAGACTATCTGGGGAATTTCAGTGCCACCGATGGGAGCTTTATCTTCATCATTTATTATTCCATCGCCATTCATATCTTTATATCTGATATCCCCGGGGCGGACCTTACTGTATGATTGGGTTGGTATCCCATCTTTAAGTATCCCGTTGTCAATATCAATAAAATCATCTTCACTAAAGAGTCCCATAGCCTGAAGTCCATACAATGTGGATACCGACTGTCCAGTGTATGAGCGGTATGTACCAACAACCTCCGGCATTTCATCCTTTTCTTTAATCGTGTTTTTGGCATAAGTGAATGATCCCCGCATTGACAGAAATAAATCTTTGGAAACCTGTTTGTGAGCATCCAGCGACACATCGATACCTTTATTATCTACTTTTCCATAATTAGCCCATACAGAATTTATGAATCCGGCAGATCCTGGTATTGTGGTACGTTGCATAAATATATTCTTCCGGTGCTCCTGGTAAAGGTCAATATTTAAATTTACCTGATTAAACAAGCCTAATTCAACACCCAGGTTTGCCTTGCTCACGGTTTCCCATGTCAAATTCGAAACACCTTTCTCTCCTTCCTCTCTACCGGTGTAACTCACGTCTCCATCAGTACCCCACGTATACCCTTTATTCGTTCCTAAGGTGGTAATGTATGCGAAACGACGTCCATTTATTTTGTCGTTTCCGACAATACCATAAGAACCACGTATCTTGGCTTTAGATAATACCGTTTTGAATGATTCCATAAAAGACTCCTCTGACAGCATCCAGCCCAAGGCTACTGAAGGAAAGAAACCGTACCTCTTGCCTTTAGCAAAATTTTCGGATCCGTTGTAGCCAAAATTAAATTCGGTGATATAACGACGATCATATGAATAAGACAAACGGCCGGCTATACCCTGATTGCGATATGGTAACTTTCCGCCGTCATCATAGCTCCGTTGATTGTATAACAATAAGGCATCGATATAATTGACTCCGAAGTTTTGACTGTAATTAGTCTGGAATTCAATATATGTACTTTTATTGCCGTAATTTCCCGTAGCAGAATGTCCGAGAAAGTCCTGTCCGTATTTATATATGGACAGGATAAGATCCCCATCATGATTCCGCCCGGTGGCAGTATTGTAATAGGTAGGTTCTTTTCCACGCGTTACGGCACTGTTGCTATAACTGTCGAATGCAAATGTTGCTTTAGCCTTTAAGCCGGATAATAAGAATTTCAGGTTTTGCTCCAGCGATAAGAGTGACTCCAGCTTAGTGTCGTAAATTCGTTGAAATCCTTTTTGTGTAGCTAAAGCCCAAGGGTTCTGGTTACCGTCCTTTACAGGAATTTCTCCTGACGAATATTTTGTAGGATGTGCATATGGAAGGGTATTGAATGCGACATTAAACAAGTCCTCGGTGTCATGGTTCGCTTTGTTTACGTTTTGCATATAACCACCAATGTTTACCCGCAATAATGTTGTTTTAGTCAGGTCCACATCTACATTTGACCGGACATTATAGCGTGTCAACTTGGTTGATCCATCCCAACTTTGAGTCCGGTCTCTTTCCATGATGCCTTTTTCATTAAAGACTGAAGCAACTAAACTGTATCGTAGAATTTCACTACCTCCGTTAATACCTAAATTTACACGTTGGTTTGAGGCATAATCACGAGTGATTGCATCTATCCAATTAATATTCGGATAAAGATCCGGATCGTAACCCGAACGGGTTTTATTTATACGGTCTTGTGTAAATGGATATTTATCTTCTGTTTTTCCCGCATCGGCGGCAATACTGTTCATTACATCCATATAAGTTGCAGCATCTACGAAATTGGGTAATTTGGTCGGTTCGCTAAGAGCCGTTTCGACACGAAGTGATATCTTTGGCTTTCCGACAACGCCTCTTTTAGTATTGATAAGTATGACTCCATTCGCACCACGGACTCCGTACATAGCACTGGCAGAAGCGTCTTTGAGGATGGTGAAGGATTCTATTTCGGCGGGATCCATATCATTCAAAGAGCGTTCTACGCCATCTACCAAGACAAGGGGACTGCTGCTGCCACTGAAGGTACTTATTCCTCGTATCCATATATCTGCATTATCTTTTCCGGGTTCTCCCGAGCGTTGGACTCCGATAACTCCGGACAACTGCCCCGCCAGATTATTACTCATTGATCTATTTGTCCCGAGTTGTAATTGAGCCGGTTCCAGATTTTCTATCGAACCGATGACACTCAGCTTTTTCTGGGTACCAAAACCCACAACGGTTACTTCATCCAGCTCTGTGGAAATCTCTTTCAGGGTAATGTTAATATTTATTCGGTCTGCGACTTGAACTTCCTCTTCATTGTATCCTATTAATTTGAAAACAAGAACGGATTCTTTACCGGGAACACTGATGTTGTAATTCCCATCAGCATCAGTTGCTGTTGCTATATTCGTTCCTTTAACCAAGACTATAACCCCGGGAATAGGAACTTTATCAGCATCTATAACTGTCCCATTTATAAGAATTGCTTTAGGTACATTCTGACCGATCACTTTATGATCTTTTATCATCCCTGATTTTTCGTTCCCTGCTCGAACTAACTGGCAATTAAGACCAAGCAACGTGAAAGAAATCATGAATAAAAAAGCTCTTTTCTGTAGTAGAAAATGATTCATAATTAGCTTTAGATTTAAAAGTTAGTAGACTGACATTTTATATTTATTCGAAATCAAAGTTATTACATAAAAAGTGTTCTTCTGTATATTACAAATCTTAATGTAGGGTTTGATAATAGTTAATCATGTTACAATCAACGTAATACGTGTAAGTCGCATAAAAATAAAGTAGGATTGCAGAAATTCATTTTTATTTACATACATGATTATTTCTTTACTATCGGGTTCCCATGCAACTTCACTGCTTTTAGCTAAACCCCTTATTCACGTGTTAGCATATACATCGATCTTACACAAATATCGAATGAAATACTGGTTCTTTATTAATATCTCCCAACTGTTATAAATGCAGCAGATATCATTGGCTAGTTCCCTTTTGTATCTGAAAAAACAGATCTTTCAGGGATCTTCTAATGGAAAACAAAACTTAAGACGTCCTTTAAACTACATGTCCGGTACATGTGTTAGGCAATGCAAGCCCAATAAAAACAGATCTAATATTTGGCAAAAATGACAAAAAACTTTCATGCCGGATTCATTAATAAATGCAAATGCTTATCTAGCACTCGTTTCAAAACTGTGTGTAACCTAATAGATTTATAATCACAATAAAATCTGCTTACTGATGAAGAATACAACACTATCGGCAATCTTTCTGTTTCTTTTAATATTGTTTTTCAATTGTTCTGATGATAATCCGGACAATAATCAACCGGATGATGTTCTTTCCCTGTCTGTAGAAAATATATCTTTCGATGCTCTCGGTGAAAAGAAAAGTTTTAAAATAACATCGAATTCAAAGTGGGAAATAGAAAAGAAAAGTAGCGGCTCATGGTATACTGTAACCCCCAATTCAGGTGAAGGTGTTGCCGAAATAACAATTGATGCAGACGAAAACTTAGAGTATTCAATGCTAATAACCTACTATCTTTTTTAGTTTAACAATAATTGATTTTTATTGCGGAAACTTAAATCTTTTCTCACTAACAAAAGTAGATATAAGAAATATGGGAATGCTTAAGATTAACTTAGGATCACCTTAAGATTAGCTTAAGAGTATAAAAAAAAGCTCTTGTACTTTCCCAGACAAGAGCTTTTTCTGTATAACAATTATTGTAGAGTTATAATTAACTTTGCGGTTGTATACTTATTTATTTCACTATCTATTGTGATCTTTATATTTAATAAGTCACAAAAGCGCTTCACTATCGGCAACCCTAAACCGAAGCCTTTAATTTTAGTACCTTCGGAAGCATAGGAACGGTAAAATTTATCAAATATGAAATTTAGTTCTTCTTGAGGAATACCATATCCGGTATTTTTTATTTCAACGATAAGAAAATCTTCTTGCTGATATGCCTGGATATCGATTTTTCCTGTATCATTACTATATTTCACAGCATTTGATATCAGGTTGTTCAGAATTGTCGAAAAAGAATATTCGTCTGTATATAATTTTAGGTAACTATATAGCACTTTAAACAAAAGAGACTTTCAGTCAAAGGTCATATTAAATATTATATGACCTTTTTTCTTAAAATATGTTGGACCTCTCAAAATAATGGGGGATATTTATGTTATAAATTAACAAGATACAACTATGACTAACATAAAAGAATTCAATTCCTTACTTGAGTTATTAGAAGCATTTTCTACAGAAGAATCTTGTATTAAATACTTAGAAGGATTAATCTGGCCGAATGGAGTTATATCGCCCTTTGATCGTGAATCAAAAGTTTATACTTTTAGTAAGAGCAGATATATTTGTAAAAATACGGTAGGATCTTTAATGTGAAAATTGGAACAATATTTGAAAATACGAAATTATCATTGAGAAAATGGTTTGTTGCAATATGGCTAATTACGACGCATAAAAAGGGAATATCATCTCTTCAATTAAGTAGAGATTTGAAAGTAACGCAGAAAACAGCATGGTTCTTACTTCAAAGAATACGTTTCTGTCTTGAATGTAAGAATGGAGGAAAATTAGATATAGAAGTAGAAGCTGATGAAACTTTTGTAGGAGGAAAAAACAAGAATAGGCATCCAGACAAAAAAGTTAAAGACTCTCAAGGAAGAAGTTGCAAAGATAAAACACCAGCTTTAGGAATGGTACAAAGAAAAGGTGATATTGTAGCGAGAGTTATGAATAATACTTCTCAATCAGAAATAACTCCTATAATTACAGAATATGTTCGTCGTTCAGCTATTTTATATACTGACGAATGGAGAGGATATAATGAAGTTCATAAGATGTATTCTCATTATTCAGTAGATCACGGAAAAGGTCAATACGTAGATGAAGATATTTACACTAATACAATAGAGGGATTCTGGACATTATTAAAACGTGGATATATTGGAATATATCATTCTATGAGTACTAAACATTTACAGAGATATGTAGACGAATTTGTATTCAGATATAATACTCGTAAGATAAGTGATAATGACCGGTTCAATTTCTTATTATGTAGAACTTGTGCATATATGATGAGATATAAAGATTTGATAGCAGCATGAAAAAGAAAGAAAAAACACAAGAAGAAGAATTTCATAATTTCATTAAATTCGCAATGACAAGTAATATCTCTGTAAAAAATAAGGATTTAAAGAAGAAGAACAAGATTAAGAAAAAATAGTAAATTTGCATTATCTCTAATGAGATAGACATATTAAAAATAAGAAGTGCTTGGTTTTCATCGAAATCGCCAAATTTTAGAAAACATATACAAGGCACGAATAACTACTTTAGTACAAGGTGGGTTGTTTGTCTTTGTATATGTGGGTGTTTGGCGATACCTGATGAAAACAAGGCTTGCAACCCGCTTCTTTTATTATAATTGCTCAATAAGGTTGCATTGAGTAAAAGTGAAATACTATGGAACCAGTTCTATTATTTTTATCAGTATTAGTTATTGTTGTGATAATTGTTCTTTTAGTTTTTGTAAGTGAAATGGCAATAACAAAAGGAAGAAGTACAATCGGTTGGATTATTTTATCATTATTACTTTCTCCTATATTATGTATTGTTTTATTGGCTTGTTTAGGAGAAACAGAAGAAAAAAGAAGAGAGAGAATATTGAAAGATCAGGATTATTTAAGAGTGTGGAGAGATGATGATTAAATATTTTTAATGTTGCATAAGTAGTTAAATTAGTGGATATTTAAGAATCTTTTTTATCTATTATTTGTTATAAGAGATATAAAAGTTATATCTTTGTTGTACTTTATACTTAATTTAGAGGAAGTTATTGACATAAATTATGTATTAATTGAATTAGTATGAAAACTAATAATGAAATACTAAAAATAAAAGCATCATTGCTTTTTATTTTAAAAAGTTTTAAAGAAGGCGTAGACTACATAAAACTTTTTAAAATAATGTATTTTGCGCAACAGGAAAGTTTAGTTAAATATGGGAAACCAATATTTAATGAAACATTTTGTGCTCTTAAACATGGCCCAGTTCCTTCATTCACTTATAAATGTTATCAAATATTAGATGGTAGACAACCAGAAGTAGCTGATTTAGTAAATTTTAATAAAGTATTTAAAATTGAAGATTCAAAAGTTATCCCTTTGGAAGAACCAGATACTGATGAACTATCTAAAACTGATATTCAATTTTTTAATAATGCAATAGAAAACTATAAAGATGTTGATTCTTATGATTTATCTGAAATATCGCATGATAGTGCTTGGAAAGAAGCATATATGAGATCGCAAGATGATCCTGAAAAAGATAGAATTTCTTTAATTGAAATTGCTAAAGCAGGTGGTGCTACATCAGATGTTATTAATTATATAAGAGAAAAAGAGCAACTGAAAAGAGCGTTATCATTGTGAAAGAAAGTATGGCAGAACAATTAAGCAGGCAGCTTAATATTCCTATAATACAAACTTCTAAAACAAATAAAAAGCCTAAAGAAGCTCAGATTACAGATAAATCTTTCACCAAAGGTAAGATATTAAAAATGGCATTTGATAAATCAGATGGTATTTCTATAAAAGGAGAGTATAAGCACAGGAATAAATATTTTGTAGTTTTAGGAGAAATTCCTAATGATGGAATTGTGGGCACATTTTTTATCAATAGTGAGATCAATGAAAATATTATAAATACAAAAGATTTATTAGATTGTCAATTTCCGCTGAAAGAAAAAGATTATACTCAATTATTAAAATATGATAGTTATTTAGATTGTAGTGAACTCTTTGAAATAAACAAAGTAAAAATAAAAAATATAGGAGTTGAAATTGGTAGTTTAACCAAACGTGATAATGAATTAGTAACTGAGCATATTGAGAATTCAAAAGTACTTACTCCTAAACAGAAAAAGAAATTTGGTTTTGAGGATAAATCTTGAAAAGAGAATCACTTAAGTGATTCTCTTTTTTATTAGGTGTTGTTTTACTATGATATACTATTGTATTTTATCACAAAAATATAATATGAAAGATTCAACGCTAACTGTAAAAGACTTTCCTAATTTAAAAAACGCTTTTAAAAGAGGAGAATTAATTATCGATAAAACAAAAGAAAGAATTTCCGAGAATTTAAAGAAAGGTATTATATCAGAAGAAATCTTTTGTGAAGCAAACGATATTATAGATTCAGTAGAAAAAGGGAAAAGAACACAAGTAGGAGAGATAAAAAAATTTGAAGGAAATAAGTATCAGAAAACAGAAAAAGGTTGGACAGCCGTAAAAGAAGAAAAAGCAGTAATATCAAAATTACTCTAACTTATTCATATTTTACTTTTATAATTTTTTCAAGTAAAAGCGAATCTATAATTGATTCGCTTTTCTTGTTTATAGGTGTTTGATATACAAATTATATCTGTGAATTTTACAATAAATAAGTAAAACTGACTGATTATCAGCGGTTGTTTAAAGTAATATATAGTTACCTAATTTTATTCTCTTGGGCTGAATAGTTGTAGTTACTTCTAATTTTTTATTCAGTATAGCGTCCGAAAAAATACAGACACTATCATTTATCAAGTCTTCGATAAAGCAATGATTATAATTTAACGAGCTCTTTCCTTCCTCATATCTTGTTAAGATGAGAAGCTGTTCTACCATCTCATTCATTTTATCTACTTCCTTGGCACAAGCTTTGATCTTTTCTTTGTATTCCTCATCACTACGAGGCTTACGCAGAAGAACTTCCATCGTACCTTTCAGCACAGCGAGAGGAGTCCGGAATTCGTGCGAGGCGTAAGAAGTGAAAGACTTCTCTCTTTCTACGGCATATTCTATTCTATCCAACAATTTATTTATTGTTTCTGAAAGCTCATACAACTCGTCCCGTCTTGTAGGTAATGGGATTCTTGCATTGAGGTTATTATGAGTGATTGAATTAGCTGTATTTATAATGTCGCGGATCGGTTTTGTGCTGTTACGTGCTATTCTTCTGGATAGTGCAAACAGAAAAAAGAACACAAAGAAGCAACCAACAGTGCATACCCTCAATAAAATTGTAAATAAATATTTTACATCTTCGATTGTAATTTCTGTACCGGCACTCAATTTATCAGAATGGATCTTGAATGTAATCAGAATCACAGCACATAATACCATTATAAGAAATGCGGTACTTATGATGACATTAAATGCGATACGGTTTTGTAAGGATAACTTTTTCATCTTTCAGTCATTGGCAATGTATCCGATACCCCGGACGGTCTTTATATTTCCTGTTTCTTTATCTATATTCAATTTCTTTCGTAGAGAGTTCATGAAAACATCTATAACTCCTGTGTCATATTCAAAATTGATATTCCACACTTTTTCTATGATCTCATCCCGTGTACAGGCTCTTCCTTTGTTGCTAATAAGAAATTCGAGTAATGCGAATTCTCGCTGGGTCAGAGATATTTCTTTTTCATGGTTGAATACCTGATGAGAGGATTTATTGAGCGAGATATTTCCCAGAAACAGAATCTCGTCTTCATGCCTGTTTCTGAAATGTATTTTAATTCGTTCAAGAAGTTCTTCAAACGAAAAGGGTTTCTTTATATAGTCATTCGCACCTGCTCTTAGTCCTTCGATAGTTTCCTTTATAGTATCCTTCGCCGTAAGAAATAGAATCGGGAGTTCTTTATTGTATTTCCGTATTTCTTTGCAGGCATCCAGCCCCGACATACCCGGAAGCATCCAGTCTAATAATATTAGATCTGGCTTCGATTGATGGTACTTCTCAATCCCTTTGATGCCATCCGATGCTATCTCGATAGTATAGCCCTCTTCTTCAAGACCCTCTTGCAAGAAATTGTAGATGCCCGGTTCATCCTCAATAATAAGAATATTCGTATTTGATCAATTAATACATTGTAAGGTAAAACAAAAGTAGAGGATATAAAATAAAGAAGTCTTAAGTTTATCTTAATTTTCCTTTTCTGAATAAGATGAAGGTGAAACCCCTCTTCTATTTTAGAATATTGAAAAAATGACGTTCGTCGTTAAAACCAAATTCATTCGCGATTTCCTTTATTGTGATATGACTTGATGATACATACTTGATACGAGATGCTTATTATCAAGGAGAATATTTACTCAGTTCTCTATAAGAATGATTCTTGACTATGTATAATACAATAATTTTTTGTCACTTCTACAGAATGTGGAAAATACAAATATATCGTGGGCAATGGCAGTTATCTCATTTCTAAATTCGGCTACTATAATCTTTTCTAAATCTTGTCTGCTAATATCCCGGTGTTTTATTTCGGGAGATTCCAATTCAAAGGAGAAGAAAGAATCTCTAAATCTCTACCGATAATGCCCTCATCAATCGCTTCGGATATGGCTTCCCGCAATCGGTTGACAGCATTTACAGTTGTCCTTGCTTCTAATTTTCGTATTACACGGAGAAAATGGACATAGTCTTGGATAAAAGATTAATTCAGAGCCTTGAATTAAATATCATCCAACTTGTACTTGGTTTGAAGAAATTTGACCAGTAAAGCATGATAATATTTATGGCTGGTCAAGGTACTTACTGATCTATCTTTATCTACCCTTACAGCTAATTTCACATTCATATTACCCAAATAGGTACAAAGTGATTCCTGCGCTTGGGCAACTCCCTGTACGACTTTCAAGTCAAAAGCAGTAAAAGTTCGCCCAATAAGGACGCCTCATTATATCGGGAATAGATTAGCAGGTTAACTCTTTCTATTTGCTTATTGACTTCGTTGACAAATTGGCTTTTGCCTGTCAGCCTTCCGGCTTTAACATTCCATAATTTAGCATTGATATTAATTTTCAGGCTGAATTGAGCCATCGTTTTACTGGCATGGATTCTTCCCATGACAGGACAAAGACCGTTCTTTTTCTCTTGATTTTTCTTCAGATAAAATAATACCTTCAATTCGTTTGTCATCACTCATTTTTCAGTTTTAAAATTACTATCAAATGATTTATTCGAGCCATGAAAAATGAGCGGTCGGCTATTAATACGTTATGTGTAAAAGTTTTTTTGACCTGTATCGCTTGGATTTATGCAAGTGATTATATATAAGCCTTATAGATAGTATTCTGCCGTATTCTGCGTCATCAAAAACAGGTAATGACTTGGTAACAGAAAATCAACGAAAACTATAAAATTCTGCATTTTTTAGATTGAGACAGCATCGGACAAATACTAAATATCATGCTAAATGTCAATCTGTTAATCCTTTTTTGCGTCTAATTACCTTTCTATCTTTATTTGAATGCAAAGGTAAAAAAAAGTATATGTTAGAATAAAGGTTTTTTTGTAAAATACAAATATACCACAGGTTTCTAAGTGAGTTGCTGATCAAGGTAATTGTAAAGTATGAGATTGAATTGTCGTAGTAAAAAAATGAAAACGGTTGTATCTACTCTTCTGATATGACTTGTGGTCGAATAAGCAAATAATGGTTGAATAATAAAACAGGTTTTGTTCAAAAAACCGTACAATCAATGATTATGCCTTTCAAGAGCTATTATAATTAGCCGGATTATTGCTTTCGGTTGAATTCAATTATCGAGCTCTCAAATATTTTCCTGTCCGGAGTTGCCTTAAGAGTGCCAGCATCAACAAGGTCTGAAATTTTTTTATGAGAACGCTTGAGCATTTTAGCAACCTGATTTATACTAAAAGTATTTTCAAACTCAGATATTTCCGGTTTAGGAAATTTTCTATCTATTACTCTTTCTAAGATTTTTTCGATTGCTGATTCAGTTGTGACGATAATAGTATCCATACGCAATATTTTATTTAATATTTGAATATTGAAAAATTTGAAAATCCTTAATTATATTTCGAATCACTAAATTATTATTGTAATGTATATATATAATTGATTAGTTTGTCATTTATGAAAAATTACATATTTGGAGACGCTATTTTGAATTTATGTTAATAATTTGAACCTTCAATGAGTTCATAAACTGATCTTTAGAAGAAGAGTGGGGTTAAACCTAGCTCAGATGTTGACTCTACAGAAAAAATGAATAAATAAAACCCAGAGAGCATTTTAATATTAAAGAAATGATGTTGACTTTGATCGAATAGCTGTGTATATTTAATAATATCACAGTAATTACCCATAGAGAAAAGAGCAATTTAATCCGAAGAGTAGTCACTTACTTTAGCCTGTAGAAGCAAACATAAGACTTTGAAGAAATCCATAATTCAATAGCACAAGTACTTTCTTCCAAGTAAGAATAATATTTTTCTGATCTTTATTTAAAAAAAGTAGAGCCGAGTTCAGATGAATATTAATCGTTGATGGGAGTATATTAGTTCCCTCGATTTTGAACTAATAATTTTTTTTTAAAAAAAGTCTAAAAAAAATGATAAGTATAAATTGTTGTGATTAAAAGTTTTATC
>NZ_CVRP01000017.1 GCF_001261735.1 Dysgonomonas sp. BGC7
AATCACTCAAACATTTTGTTGATAGATTCGAAAAAGGTTTTCTTTTTTATGGGTATATTAGAAACTCTAAATAACATATACTTATGGGACGCAAATCATGGTCTAATGAAAAGCTATTATCTCGGCTTATTACTAATAGGTCAGATAAAACATATTGGTTGAATATTGCAGAATTGAGAATTAGGGCCACTCCTGCTTTTTTTGAACAATGTATATTATTGACTGAGTCGAATATTCCAAAGAAGAGGATGATTGGAGTTGATATTCTTTCTCAATTGAGAGATTCTGTTTCAATTAAACCTTATTCTAAAAAGGTTCTTATTCATTTCTTAAACCTGCTTAAAGTTGAAAAAGACTTGTCAGTTATAAAATCTATCCTATATGGTATAGGACATAATAATGATAATTTAGTGTCAAATGAAGATATAGAATACTTAACGAACTATTGGTTAAATAAAAATAGCTGTGTTAGAGAAGGGGTTGTTTTAGCCTTACTAGGTATTGACAATCCAATAGCTATAGATACTCTTATTAAGTTGTCAGAAGATAGGTATAGTAATATTAGAAATTGGGCAACTTTTGGATTAGGTAGTCAAATAGAAAGAGATACTCCTGAAATTAGACATGCTTTATTCTTAAGAATTTATGATAAACATCAAGAAACAAAATATGAAGCAATACTTGGTTTGGCAAAAAGAAAGGATTCCAATATTAAAAATGTTATAGAACAAGAGATCTTATCTCAATCTTATGGCACTCTTTTGCTTGAAGCTGTTGAAAAGCTACAAGATGTTGTTTTTCTCCCTCTATTGGAAGACACCTTAAAAAGATATCGGAATCAATTAAATGTTAATAATCAATGGAATGATAGATTGGAACATTGTATTAATTACTTAAAATCATTAAATTCGTCAATCGGTTGATATACACAACAAAAGCTACCGAATGTTCGATTGCTTTTTTGTTGTTTAGTTGAACACTCTATCGAATTATCGAACGATTTTATTGGGGATTGGGAAAGGATAATTAAGCTTTGTGATTATATTTGAAAAAAATAGAGTAGCATGAAAAATATATTCTTTCTTATAGTTATTGGTATAACAACAGTAACTAACGTATATTCTCAAGAATTTAAATTGAAAAACTACACATTCGATATTGATCATGAAATTATAGGTGTCGCTTATTGTAATAGTGAATTTTATTGTTTGGAATCCGATGGCAAAGTTTTCAGTATAGATTCTATATTACATAAAAAAACTATTGCAAATGCTCCAATATCATCAACTTCAATTGTCAGTATAAATGATTCTTTATTTGTAAGGACTAAAAATGATTCTACGTTCTATTTAAAAAATAATAAATTCTCCTTTACAAAAAGGAAAAACGATTTTCCTTTTTTCGAGGATGATAAATATATTGTAGAAAAATCGTGTAGTGGAGAGTGGGGTGGATCAATATATTTCATAGACAAATCAGATAAAAAGAAATACGAATGTGCATCAACATGTCCTATTATAGTAAATAAATTAAATGAAACTTATATAGTAACAGCTTCTCTCGCTGATATGGCAGGATCTACTCAGATATTAAAAATAGATGACCCTAAGGCTTTAACTTTATTCAAAAAAAGAAAAAGAAAAAAAATAAATTATGTAGGGGATGACGAATCTAAGACTACGATAGGATCTGAAATTATAGTA
Organism: Dysgonomonas sp. BGC7; assembly: GCF_001261735.1. GTDB lineage: Bacteria > Bacteroidota > Bacteroidia > Bacteroidales > Dysgonomonadaceae > Dysgonomonas. The sequence goes on from NZ_CVRP01000017.1 coordinate 1,704, forward strand.
GATTCTGTTGGTGTTATGGTCACAACTTCCTTTTTATATGAAAGGAATCTTTTTCATATAGTTGCAGGGAACCAAGGTACATCACTTTGTAAAATTGAAAATAATGAATTTGAAGAAATAGCAAAAATATCAGATGACAGATTTTGGTCGTATAATCCAATTAACGTAAGATACTCTGAAGGTAAGACATTGTCAGTATTTCGGAATAATAATTCAAATGGTTTTTTGTTTATAAAAGAAAATAATGTAACAATATATTCATTTTACAAGAAAAAGAAAATTTTATCGAACTCTCCAAGCAATTGATATAAAACAAAAAAGAACCACTTTTCAGTGATTCTTTCAGTTTAGTTGCGGAAGCTGGATTCGAACCCAGTATAAATACAAAAAAAGCAGCTATGAAAACTCATAACTGCTTTGCTCTTCCTCTTGGACTTGAACCAAGGACCCTCTGATTAACAGTCAGATGCTCTAACCGACTGAGCTAAGGAAGAATTTACTTTTAAGAGAATTGCTTTTATATTTTGCTCTTCCTCTTGGACTTGAACCAAGGACCCTCTGATTAACAGTCAGATGCTCTAACCAACTGAGCTAAGGAAGAGTATTATTCTCTCAAAAGTGACGCAAAAATAGGGTATATTTCTGAATTATGCAATATCTTTACGCAAAATTTTAAGAAAGAATGACGAAAGTACTTGGAATGGGTAACGCCCTGGTAGACGTTTTGGCGATAATTGAAGATGATAGCATCCTCAAACGGCTTGATCTTCCGAAAGGTAGCATGCAACTTATAGATAATTGTAAGCTGAGAATAATTAGTGAGGAAATTAATAGATTTGAAAAAAATATTGTGTCGGGTGGCTCTGCTGCCAATACAATCGTAGGTCTTGCCAGTCTGGGAATCTCTACAGGATTTCTTGGTCGCATTGGAAAAGACTTTTATGGAGAACACTTTAAAAATGATCTTAGCAAGTATACAGTAAAGTCGCACCTTACAGAGGTTGACGAAGCCTCGGGAGTTGCTTCTACTTTTATTTCTCAGGATGGTGAACGTACTTTCGGTACATATCTTGGCGCTGCTGCTCTATTAGATGCTCAGGAGTTGAATAAGGAGGACTTTGATGGATATCAGTATTTCTATATAGAAGGGTACCTTGTGCAGAACTATGATCTGATAAAGAGTGCAATAATACTTGCTAAGGAAGCAGGTGCAAAAATAATATTAGATCTGGCTAGCTATAATGTAGTAGAGTCTAATAGAGATTTCCTGTTGGAGATTATACCCGAGTATGTTGATATAATCTTTGCTAATGAGGAAGAAGCTAAGTCGCTTTTAGATATGATAGCAGAAGATGCGGTAACCGCTTTGTCGAAAGTGGTAGAAGTTGCTATTGTGAAAACCGGATCGGAGGGATCATGGATTCAGAAGGGTGAAGAAAAAGTATTTGTTCCGGCTCATAAAGTAACTTGTATAGACTCTACCGGTGCAGGAGACCTGTATGCATCCGGATTTATATATGGCCTAATAAATAATCTCTCTTTGCCTGATTGTGGAAGGGTAGGTACTCTCTTAGCTGCAAATGTGATACAAAACGTGGGTGCAAAGGTCAATGAAAATGACTGGGAGTTCTTGAAGAAAGAGATTGAGATGATAGGCTAATAGATGAATGGGGTGGAAGGTAAGATCGTATTTGTTACCGGAGGTGCAAATGGAATAGGTAGAAGTATCGTCCGGATGTTTTGCGAGGCTGGTGCAGACGTTATATTCTGCGATGTGGATGAAGAGTCCTCCCAGCTTCTTTGCGATGAACTGAGGGGATATAAATGCGGCTTTATAAAAGTAGATATCTCTAATGAGAAGGAATTATCGAATGCACTCGAAGGTGTAATTGCCAAAAAGGGAAATGTCGATATTATTATAAATAATGTCGGAGTTAGTCGTTTTGAGTCTATCCTTAATCTTTCAGTCGAAGATTTTGATAAAGTTTTAGATGTAAATTTAAGACCTATTTTTATTACTGCGCAGATATTAGCCAAATATCGTGCAGAAAATGAAAGCTTAAATACATTTGGGAGAATCATTAATATGGCTTCTACTCGTTATTTGATGAGTGAGCCTGATTCAGAGGCTTATGCAGCATCTAAGGGAGGGGTTGTATCTCTTACTCATGCTTTGTCTATATCATTAAGTAAATATAGAATAACTGTAAATTGTATCAGTCCAGGTTGGATTGAAACAGGAGATTATAATAACCTTACTTTTGTAGATCACAATCAACACCCTTCGGGCAGGGTTGGCAAACCGGAGGATATAGCAAGAATGTGTCTTTTTCTTAGCCAACCGGAAAATGATTTTATCACCGGACAAAACTTTGTGATAGATGGAGGTATGACTAAAAAGATGATATATGAAGACTAAGGCTGTATTTAACTGGAGTGGAGGGAAAGATTCGTCTCTTGCTCTTTATAAAGTGTTGGAGAAGGGAGAGTATGATATAGTTGCTCTTCTTACAACTATAAATAGTGATAGTAAAAGATCTACAATGCATGCTATTCCAGCTTCGCTGTTGCAAAAGCAGGCTGATAGTATAGGTATTCCATTATATGTTGTAAATCTGCTGCCAAATGGAGAAATGCAAGGGTATGAAGAAGCCATGATTGATGCTGTTAACCATTTTTTATCTCAGGGTGTAACCCACTTTATTTTTGGAGATATATTTCTACATGATGTGAAGACATATAGAGAGAAGCAATTAACCCCATATGGAATAACAGTAGTAGAGCCTTTATGGGGTAAAAGTTCTCCTGAAATAATGGATGAATTTCTGGCTTCGGGGCTACAAACAATTATTGTAACCACTATGGCTGAAGTCTTGGATGAGAGCTATATTGGAAAGTTGATTGATAAGGAACTCGTTGATAGATTACCTGAAACGGCTGATGTTTGTGGCGAAAATGGAGAATATCATACATTTTGTTACAATGGCCCAATATTTAAATATCCTGTTGTTTATACTCTGGGAAATCCGGAGTACCGGACTTATCCTGTGAAAATGGAAGACGGTTCAGAGAAAGAGTTTTCGTATTGGTTCGCTAATTTACATGAATAAGCCGATTGCGTTTCTGAGGAATAAATCGCTATCTTTATCAGTATTATACATCTAGAAAATATAAAACCTTAAGACTATGAAATCATACGATGTTGCTATTATCGGAGGAGGTCCGGCCGGATATACGGCTGCTGAAAGAGCTGCTGCAAATGGACTAGAGACTGTTTTGTTTGAAAAAAATGCTCTTGGTGGTGTCTGTTTGAATGAAGGGTGTATACCAACTAAAACACTACTGTATTCAGCCAAAACTTTAGATTCTGTTAAAAATTCATCTAAATATGGTGTTTTAGTAAATGGAGATACTAGTTTCGATCTGGCTAAAATCATTGCCCGTAAGCAAAAAACAGTTCGTAAATTAGTAGCAGGAATAAAGCAAAAATTAGCAGCCCATGACGTAAATGTTATAGTTGGGGAAGCTTCTTTAGAAGGTAAAGATGCTGATTATAATATCCTTATTTCTTGTAATGGGGAGCGTTATCAGGCAAAGAAAGTATTACTATGTTCGGGCTCGGAGCCCATTATTCCTCCTATAAAAGGATTAGATGGCAGTGGATATTGGACTTCGAAAGAAGCACTGGATAATAAAGAGCTGCCAAATTCTCTTGCTATTATCGGAGGTGGAGTTATTGGTGTCGAATTTGCGTCGTTCTTCAATAGCTTGGGCGTAAAGGTTAGCGTTATAGAAATGCTTCCCGAAATACTTGGAGCAATGGATAACGAATTATCGGCTATATTAAGGACAGAATATGCTAAAAAAGGAATTGCTTTTTATCTTGATACGAAGGTTGTAGAAATACAGGGCAATCAAGTGATAATAGAAAAAAATGGAGAGCAGTCTTTTGTCGAAGCAGAGCAAATTCTTCTCAGTACAGGTCGTCGTCCTATAACATCAAACCTTAATTTGGATAAGTTGAATATAGAGCTTTTCCGTAATGGGGTAAAGGTGGATGAGTGGATGAGAACTTCCCATGAGAGTATCTATGCCTGTGGAGATATAACAGGGCATTCTCTACTGGCTCATACGGCTGTTCGGGAGGCAGAAGTAGCTATTAATCATATTCTGAAAAGAGATGATTTTATGAGCTATAAGGCTATACCGGGAGTTGTATATACAAATCCAGAAATTGCAGGTGTCGGACAGACGGAAGAAGATCTTGATAAGAGAGGTGTCATCTATAAGATTATTAAATTACCTATGGCTTATTCTGGACGGTTTGTTGCAGAGAACGAATTGGGTAATGGGGTATGTAAGCTGATTGTAGATGAAAGGAATATAATAATAGGTTGTCATATGCTTGGCAATCCCGCTTCGGAACTTATCGTCATTGCAGGAATCGCTATAGAGAAAGCATTTTCTATAGAAGAATTCCAAAAGATTGTATTCCCTCATCCCACAGTAGGAGAAATAATACACGAAGCCTTATTTGTGTAGAACAAAATAAAAAAGAGTTGTTTCGATAAGAAGCAACTCTTTTTTATTATTCTTAAATAAAGTCTTATTTCAAGAACTCAGCTAGTTTCTCTGAGACTTGCTCAGCGTTTAATCCTCGTTCTATAATCTTTCCATCCTTGTCTAACAATACCAAATGAGGAATAGAGTTTACACCATAAGCAGCAGCCAACTCACTATCCCAATACTTGAGGTCTGAAATTTGTGGCCATGTAATCTTTAATGTATTGATGCCTTTTACCCAATCTTCATTTGTTTTGTCAAGAGATATACCTACAATTTCAAGTCCTTTATTCTTATATGTTCCGTATAACTCTACAAGTTTAGGCATTTCGGCACGACAGGGAGGACACCATGATGCCCAGAAATCGATAAGGGTGTATTTTCCTTTTCCTGCAAAATCAGATAAAGATACATCTGTACCTGTAGGTGTTTTCCCTTTAAGGTCGGTGAAAATACTACCAACAGATGTTGCTTCTAATGCCTTTACTCGTGTTTCTAGTTTTTGAATTCTTTTTATCGACTTAAATTCAGGGTTTATAGAAGGAACTAGTTCTTTCAACTGATCGAGAGAAAACAAATAAGAATTGTTTGCCAGAAAATAAGCTCCTATTTGGTTTTGTATATTAGGCTTAATAAAATCGAAGAGTATATTTGTTTTTTGTTTCTCTTTTGCCTCATACTCTTTCTCTAATTCAGCCTGTAATTCAGCATTAGCAGTAGTGTCAGCTTTTGCTTTTTCCCATATAGACTGCATTTCTTTTGCTACTATGTCCATTTGCGAAGCAAATACCTGATAGCTATTATTAGTTGTTGTTCCTTTTACAGATGATACACTATCCAGTGTCATTTCTATTTGTCCCGGTTCTACAACCACCAATGCCGATTTTATAAAATCGGGCGCATTTTCCAGAGAGATAAAATGTATTCCGGGTACATCTTTAGCCACACCTTTGAAAACAAACTGTCCGTCTACAACACTTACAGTATCTATATTAATACGATCTTTCCAAATTGAGTCAAGAGTTTGTAGGTACACTTGTTGTCCGTCATATGATCCGTTAGGTAGCTTTCCTGTAATGGTGAAAGCATTCTTTTCTCCACAAGAAGTCATCAATAGGGCTATCGTAGAAAAAAGTAATAAAATCTTTTTCATATTAGCTTTTAAATATAAATTAATATTCGAGTGTTCTTTAACATTCGTTTAGTAATAAGAAAAACAGTTGAGTAGATAAATTGTTCCTTAAACTAACTTAATTTAATTATTTAAGTATCTCTGCAATTTTATCTTCAAGTTCTTTTCCTCTTAGGTTTTTTGCAACAATTATACCGTTAGCGTCTACTAGAATTGTGTGAGGTATCGAGGCTACTCCGTATATCATAGATGCTTGTTTGTTGTCGTCTCCCAACTGTATCCATTTCATGTTGTACTTCTCTACCGCACCCAACCATGCTTGGCGATCATCATCTACAGATATACCTACTATTTCAAGTCCTTTTGCTTTATATGCAGTATAGGCTTTGGCCAGACTAGGCATTTCTTGTATACAAGGTCCGCACCATGATGCCCAAAAATCGATAAGAGTACATTCGTTTTTGCCAGCATAGGCAGATAGAGATACTCTATTTCCGTTTATATCTACTAAAGATACATCGGCAAAAGGTTGTCCTACTTCAGGAATTACGCGGTTCAGATCTTCTTCCAAAGCTTTAATTTCCGGTTGGTTGCGGAATGTGCTGTCGCCCAAAGCGATTAACTCTTTAAGCTCATCGTCGCTGAATGAAGAGTATGATGAAAAGAACAATGTTTGTCCGGCTTTGTTTGCCATATTGGCTTTAGTAAAGTTGAAGGTAACAGTACGCATTTCGTCTTGAACCTCCTGCATCTTTGTTTGGATATCTTTACCATCAGCATCTACAGGAACACCTTGTACGCCTCCGGCTTTTGATACTTCTTTATACAATGCTCCAAGCTTATTCATTGCGATGTGTATCTTATTGAATTCTTCATTCAGTTTTGTGCCCGAAAGAGTGATGTTTACTATCGGAGAGTCTTGTGTTTTGTTGAAATCCACTTTAATAGAGCCCGGCTCTACAATTATGGTAGCTACAGGTGCTCCCTGTTGGGCGACTCTGAGGTCTTCTCCTATAGATACGAAACCTAAGAATGGTTCCCCGTCGGATATGCCTTTTATGGTAAATTTGCCATTCTTCATTATCACAGAATCCACTGTCGATATTTTAATATTATAAGCACTAACGGTATCCATTTTCTGAAGATACACTAATTTACCATTGTAAGCGGTGTCATTAATACTACCATCAATGGTATAAGTATTTTTATTCTGACATGATATCAGAGCAACGATTGCTAAAAGAGAAAGCAGAAATAATGTGATTTTTTTCATTAAGATAAGAATATTAATATTGTATATTTTGCAAAGATAATTAAATAGTTAAGATAGAAATTTAATTAGAATATAATTCGTTCGATTGTTTCGGATAATTATAGTGTTATATTGAGGTTTCACAATTATCATTGTAATAGATATAAATACAATAAATGTTAATCCATTAGTTAATTTTTTATAGCTTTGCTCGCTCTGTTGTTTGTTAAACATTACTCTTAGAGTTATTGTTAATAGAAAAACGAATTGTAAATGAAGAAAAGTATTGTAGTCCTGTTTTTTTTAGCATGCTTGTTTATTATTTTATCTTGTTCTGATAAAGAAAATAGTAGAGAGGAAATTCCTAATCAGATAAAGGCAGATTCACTTAGCGAAACTGTAGAAACAAAGAAGGCTGTTACAGCATCAGATATTCAGATCGAAAAACAATTGTTGTATGATCAATATACTTTGGACGATACCTATCCTTACAAAGATACTGTCCGGTCATTCCAGTGGGATAAGGTTAAAGAACGGCTGGCCTATTTGGAAAATATACAGCAAGAGCCCACAGAGTGGGCACTTTTACAGAATTATAAGAATTTGAACGGAGAAGCACCATTGGTGAAAACGTATAAACGAAATGAATATAAACGCATCGCAGATACATTGGGCGTTGAGCGATACCAATCCATACCGTTATTCTTACCGGAAGATTCTCTTATAGGAGTCCGTTACGCGAGGGATGGCTCACTTGTGAAAATATTAGATAATGATAGCCTTTCTAAGTTTGTCGAGATAGAAACAACTGATATTGGAGGTAATTGGTTAGTGCCGCGAAAATATATAAAAAGGCTGGCCGATTCTGTAACTTTTAATAAAGCGATTGTCGTTGATCGCAACAATGAAAACATAACAGTTCTTGAGAAAGTCGGTTCGAAATGGTTAATCAGAAGCATGAATCCTGTAACTACAGGACTACATAAACCTCCTCACCAGCAAGAAACTCCTCTTGGAATGTTTGTTATTCAAGAGCGTAAATATAAAATGTTCTTTTTAGTAGATGGTACTACCGAAACGGGTGGATTTGCTCCATATGCGTGTCGGTTTACAAATGGAGGGTATTTGCATGGTATTCCGGTAAATGCACCCAGAACCACTTTTATTGAATATAGTCCATCATTGGGTACTACTCCACGATCTCACATGTGTGTACGTAATGCTACATCACATGCAAAGTTTATTTACGACTGGGTGACAGTGGGTGGTACTATTGTTTTTGTTATCGAATAAATTTCAAGAAGGAATAAATGTGTAACCTTTGTCACTTTTTAGTTAAAAAACGGAGTGAGCTCTTGATTTATATTTTTGTTTCTTTCACATAATGGTAGAGGGTATCTATCTGTTTGCTTTTACTATACCAAGATAAGACTGAATCTCAGAAATGACGTCTTGTCAGCGAATGTCTGTCACAACTCTGCTTTTTTGACAGAAATATTTTTTGGCACACATTTCGCTAAAAGTAAAATGAGAATATTTCAAGAAATTATAATATATAAATTTAAATTACTAAAAATCATGAGTATTAAACCATTAGCAGATCGTGTACTAATTAAGCCTGCAGCTGCTGAAGAAAAAAGTGTAGGAGGTATCATTATTCCTGATACAGCAAAAGAAAAACCTCTAAAAGGAGAAGTTGTTGCTGTAGGTAACGGAACAAAAGATGAAGATATGATAGTAAAGCCTAACGATCAGGTTCTTTACGGCAAATATGCCGGAACAGAAATCGAACTTGATGGCGAATCGTATCTAATCATGCGTCAGTCTGATATTCTTGCAATTATTTAATACCGAAACTTATAAATAGATAAAAACTATGGCAAAAGAAATTATTTTCAATATTGATGCCCGTGATGAACTAAAGAAAGGGGTTGATGCATTAGCAAATGCTGTAAAAGTAACACTTGGACCAAAAGGTCGTAATGTAATCATCGAAAAGAAATTTGGTGCACCTCATATTACAAAAGATGGTGTAACTGTAGCAAAAGAAATTGAGCTTGAAGAAGCATTCCAGAATATGGGAGCTCAGCTTGTAAAAGAAGTAGCTTCTAAAACTAACGATGATGCCGGTGATGGTACTACTACAGCAACAGTATTGGCCCAGTCTATTGTTAGTGTAGGTCTTAAAAACGTTACTGCCGGAGCTAATCCTATGGATTTGAAACGTGGTATAGACAAAGCTGTTGTTAAAGTTGTAGAAAGTCTCAAGGCACAGTCGATTACAGTCGGTGACGACTTAGGTAAAATAGAAAATGTTGCTAAAATTTCTGCAAATGGAGACGAGACTATCGGTAAACTTATAGCTGAAGCTATGGGCAAAGTGAAAAAAGAAGGAGTTATCACTGTAGAAGAAGCCAAAGGAACAGAAACTTATGTTGATGTTGTAGAAGGTATGCAGTTCGACAGAGGTTATATCTCTCCATATTTTGTAACAGATACAGAAAAGATGGAAGCAGATATGGAAAATCCATATATCTTGATTCACGATAAGAAAATATCTGTATTGAAAGATATTCTTCCAATATTGGAAGCTGCTCTTAAATCTGGACGCTCACTGCTTATCATAGCTGAAGATATCGACTCGGAAGCATTAACTACTCTTGTGGTTAACCGCCTTCGTGCAGGACTCAAGATTTGTGCAGTAAAAGCTCCCGGTTTTGGAGATCGTCGTAAAGAAATGCTGGAAGATATCGCTATCCTTACAGGAGGAACAGTTATTACAGAAGAAAGAGGTCTTTCTCTTGAGGCTGCTACTTTAGATATGCTTGGTACAGCAGATAAGATTACTGTAAATAAAGATAATACAACCATCGTAAATGGCGCAGGAGACAAGAGTGCTATTGCAGCTCGTGTAGCACAAATTCGCGCTCAGATGGAAAAAACTACATCTGACTACGATCGTGAAAAACTACAGGAACGTCTTGCTAAGTTGGCAGGTGGTGTTGCTGTCCTTTATGTTGGTGCTGCTTCGGAAGTAGAAATGAAAGAGAAGAAAGATCGTGTAGAAGATGCTCTTTCTGCAACACGTGCTGCTATCGAAGAAGGTACAGTACCGGGTGGTGGCGTAGCATATATACGTGCTATCGATGCTATTGAAAACATGAAAGGTGAAAACGAAGACGAAACTACAGGTATTGAAATCGTGAAACGTGCTATCGAAGAACCTCTTCGTCAGATTGTAGCAAACAGTGGAAAAGAAGGTGCTGTAGTAGTGCAAAAGGTACGTGAAGGTAAAGGCGATTTTGGTTACAATGCTCGTGCCGATAAGTATGAAAATCTAAATGCATCCGGAGTTATAGATCCGGCTAAGGTTACCCGTGTTGCATTAGAAAATGCTGCATCTATAGCAGGTATGTTCTTGACTACAGAATGTATTATAGCAGACAAGAAGGAAGATAATCCTGCTCCAATGCCTCCTATGGGTGGAGGAATGGGCGGAATGATGTAATCATCCTTTATGAAATAATTCCCAAAAACGGGCAGGTCTTTTTGGGGCTTGTCCGTTTTCTATTGTTTGTCAAATATGAATATGATCGTTTAGATATAAATAAAGATGCAAAAAGACAACTCGACCTAACAAAACAGACAAATTCGTGATAATCAATACAAAAAACATATACATTGTCCTTAAAAATAGCTAACGGTATAAACCTTATATGAAATAAATTTGTTATTTTTGTACTGCTTTTCGAAAAGGATGTTTTATAACATAATTATTGATTTTCGAGATTCTATGAATAAGGATATACTCAATTTTTTAACTAATAAAAATAAAACAAAATGATTAAAGTAGGTATTAATGGTTTCGGACGTATAGGTCGTTTGGTATTCCGTGCTGCACAAGGCAGAAAAGATATTCAAATTGTAGGTATCAATGACCTTATTGATGTGGAGTATATGGCATATATGCTACGTTACGATACAGTTCACGGAAGATTCGATGGTACAGTTGAAATCAAAGATGGCAAACTTGTGGTAAATGGAAACGCTATTCGTGTTACTGCCGAAAGAAATCCTGCTGACTTGAAATGGGATGCTGTAGGTGCAGAATACGTTGTAGAATCAACAGGTCTTTTTTTAGATAAAGCTACAGCTCAGGCTCATATCACTGCCGGTGCGAAATATGTAGTAATGTCAGCTCCGTCTAAAGACGACACTCCGATGTTTGTTTGTGGAGTAAATACTGACTCTTATGTAAAAGGAACTCAGATCGTTTCTAACGCATCTTGTACTACAAACTGTCTTGCTCCTATTGCAAAAGTACTAAACGACAAATTTGGTATCACTGATGGTTTGATGACTACAGTACACGCTACTACTGCTACTCAAAAAACTGTAGACGGTCCTTCAGCTAAAGACTGGAGAGGCGGACGTGCTGCTGCTGGTAACATTATCCCTTCTTCTACCGGTGCTGCTAAGGCTGTTGGAAAAGTGATCCCTGTACTTAACGGAAAATTGACCGGTATGTCAATGCGTGTTCCTACACTTGACGTATCTGTAGTAGACCTTACAGTAAACTTAGCTAAACCAGCTAAATATGACGAAATCTGTAAAGCAATGAAAGATGCTTCAGAAGGCGAATTGAAAGGCATACTAGGATATACTGAAGATGCTGTAGTATCTTCTGACTTCATCGGTGATGCACGCACTTCTATCTTCGACGCTAAAGCTGGTATTGCTTTAACTGACACTTTCGTGAAAGTTGTATCTTGGTACGACAACGAGTGGGGTTATTCAAACAAAGTTCTTGAACTTGTTGCTCACATGGCTAAAGTTAACGGATAATAAATAATATTATCCTATATATAGAAAGAGCTGTCCAACAGGGCGGCTCTTTTTTGTTTTGTCCCTATTTATCCTATATTTGTATTTTGATGCTATACCCATGAAAAAACTCTTTTTATACATTGCAATAGCAATCAGTAGTAGTATGTGTTTTGCTCAATGCCAAGACAAGGTCTATACTGTTGTTGAGCAAATGCCATTTTTTCCCGGAGGAGAAACTGAGTTGTTCAAGTTTATAAATCAGAACTTAAAATATCCAGTCATACCGGAAGACAAGATAATGGACAATCTCAGTACGAAGATACAGTTCGTAGTAACTAAAACCGGAGAGATAAAAGATATTAAACCAATGAAACCTCAATATGAAGGAACGATCCTAACAGATTCTCTAATTAGTGTAATCAGACGTATGCCCCGCTGGATACCTGGAAAACACAAAGGAGAGAATATAAATGTATATTTTACCATTCCTTTGCATATCAGCCCTAAAAGATAATTCCTTTTGCATTTTATAATCCTCCTATATCTATATAGATAAAGTCATTCTAGAAATATTGGGTATATAAGTAAAAGGTAGAATTTATGCCGTATCTTTAAATTATAACCAACAGCGAATGTTATACTTGAATGGACAATAAATAGGTCTGATACCTTATTCCTGTTTCTTAGAGATTTTTATACCAATCTTTTCTATTCCATTTAGGGGTTCGTCGCGCATGCCATGTTCTATCTTTATTCTATAATTCTTTTTTTCTCGGAATACAATGTCTGTTAGAGGAAAAGAGACCTGATATAGTGTGCCAAAACCTGACCCTTGCCATTTGCCGAATTCGTCGGCTAATTTATATTCTCTCGAAATCTCTGTGTATGTAGAATCGGCGGTGAAGTTGTGCTGAACAAAGAACCAGATATTCTGATATGGATAATTTACGTTGTTGGAGACTTCTATTGCAACACTATATAGTGTGTTTGGGGTAATTGCTGTAGAATCTACATCGAAAGTCAAAGTGTCTTTTTGCTGCCACTTTGCATCTTTTATTTCATGAAAATGATAATACACCTCCTGTTTGTTGCAGGAGATGTTCATCAAACTCACTAAGAGCAGAATCAGATATGTATAGCCGGACTTATGCATCCGGCTTGTTTTGTTCCGGTTTTCCATTTCTGTTGTTCCGGTTACGATTGTTCCTATGATGATTCTTTTTATTCGGATTCGAATTTTGTCCTTGTTCCTGCGCTTGTTGTGGAGCACTATTATTTGCAGCTTGTTGCTTATTGTTAACTTCTATTTTTCTCTTGTTGGTCTGCTGCTGATTATTATTTGGCGTTCCTTGGTTGTTATTATCCCTCGGAATATTGTTTTCTCTTTGCTTGTTCTTTACGAATTTCTTCTTATTTCGGTTGTTTGATCCTGCATTATTGTCGAAGCGATTTATATTCTCTTGCAATATATCATGAGATGTAGGCTTTTCCTCCTGTTCTTGAACTTCAGATACAAGGTGTAAAGGTCTGTCCCCTCTTTTGTTCATTCTTATAACCTCATATACTCTGTCTTTTGGTAATGAGAGGAGATTTGCAGCAAAATGCTTATCAGTAGAATATGTCATCACCCCCGACAAAACATCTGTCTTAAAGTGATAATATGTAGAATCTTTCGTTTCCAGAGGAATATCTCGAGATGGCAACTGGCGCTGTGCTTCCACATATGTGTCTACTTCAAAATTAAGGCAGCACTTAAGCTTTCCGCATTGTCCGGCAAGTTTCTGAGGATTTAGAGGTATGTCTTGAAGACGGGCGGCAGATGTTGATACCGATACAAAGTTAGACATAGAACTGGAACAGCATAGCTCCCTTCCGCATGGGCCGATTCCTCCTACTCGTCCGGCCTCTTGTCTGGCTCCAATTTGCTTCATTTCTATTTTTACACGAAATTCGGAAGCATATACTTTTATCAATTGGCGAAAGTCGACACGTTCATCAGCTATATAATAGAATATGGCTTTATTTCCATCACCCTGAAATTCTACATCGCTAATCTTCATGGCTAATTTTTGTTCCTCAGCTATCTCTCTGGCTCTGAGCATTGTTTTATGCTCTTTCTTTTTAGCTTCTTCCCATTTTTCTATATCATTAGGTTTTGCTATACGATATATACGCTTAGTTTCTCCCCTGTAGTTGTTCTTCAGCATCTGTAGTTCAACGAGCTTCCCGGTGAGGGTAACTTCTCCTATATCATGTCCGGGAGTGGCTTCTACTGCAACGATGTCTCCTTTATATAATTCGACATCGTTACTATTCAGATAATAGCCTTTTCTCGTATTCTTGAATTGAACTTCTACCATCTTAGACTCTGCCAATAACTCTCTCATGTCTTCAAGCCAGTTATAGACTTCCAGTTTATTGCTTCCACTACAGCATCCGCCCTTCGAAGAACAACCTCCACCAGAGCACCCCCCTCCGGAACAGCCACCACTAGAGCATCCTCCTCCGGATTTGCAGGCACAAGATCCACCCTTGCTACAGGCACAGGTTTTTGTTGTAGTTTCTGAAGTAGTAATTCCATCATCTGTAGCTCTTTTGCTAGCTTTGGCACAAGTGCAACCAATAGGTGTTTTGCATGTGCCTTGACAGTCATTTAATGGGTATGTATTTTGGTTTGTCATTTTATTTGTTTTTAATGATTGAAACAAAGCCCCTTTTATGGCTCTGTGGGTCTATATTTATTGTTTTATCAACATTGTTATTTTGAGACAAAGGTCGAAAAAAACCATCTTTGCGTTTACATTTTGTTCTATATGCCGTTCGGCTAATGCAAGTTCATTCATTAGTCCGATTATATTTTTTTCGTTTACGAAAGGAGCAAATCTGATTCCAAAATTAGCTTCGTCCTGAGCCATGTATACAATATCCGGTTGCTTCATGTTGCTTATAAAGTATTCTCGTACCATCCTTTGGCAGTATATAAGAAAACTTTTCTGATTTTCTCGGCCTATACCTCCCAGTTCGTTGCCGATAGCTTTTATCTCTTTTATATTGCGGGCATATGAGGCACGCATCATTTGGATGAACAGATTGAAAAAGAACTTATGTTCTTCGTTCAGGCTAATTGTCTCCAGTGCTTTCAGATAGCTTCCATTTGCAAGATGAGCAACGTTAAGAGCATCTTCGGGAGTTATATTATACTCTGATTCTAATGCCTGTACTATATCATTCTCTTCAATACCATGTATGTTTATTCGCTGACAACGGGACTGAATCGTAGTAATAATATTGTCGGGCGTATCGGATACCAACAAGAATATAGTATTGTCTGTAGGTTCTTCTATTATTTTCAAAAGCTTATTTGCACACGATTCGTGCATCTTTTCGGGTAGCCAAATGATCATAATCTTATATTTGGCTTCGTAAATCTTAAGGCTCAACTTTCTTATTATCTCTTCACTTTCTTTCGCATAAATCAGGCCTTGCGAATTTTCAGCATCAATATGGTCGAGCCATTGTCCAAGATTGAAGTAGCTACTGTTCTTTACAAATTCGCGCCATTCGGATATATAATCATCGCAGACTTCTTTTTTCTTTGCTGCCTTTTTTACTATCGGGAAAACAAAATGCAGATCGGGGTGTGCCAAATGATTATACTTGACGCATGAAGGACATTTTCCGCAAGAGTCGTCATCTGTGCGATTTTCGCAGTTGAGATATTGAGCATAGGCCAAGGCAAGAGGGAACTTACCTATTCCTTCCGGTCCGCAAAAGAGTTGTGCATGAGGGATAAATCCTTCTTTAACCGATCTGGTTAGTCGTTCTTTTACTTCTTTTTGTCCTATGATATCCTTAAAAAACATCTATCTGCTTATATTCAGTGTATTATATTATAAATTAACTAAAACCTTACAAACATGTACACTTTTTCTTTGTTTTATTTTACTGTATCTTTTTCTTTTCTCTGTTAATCTCTCCGTATTTTAACTAAAACCTGACAAAAGTTACAACATTTTAGCATCTTAGAAAAAACTGTCAGAATCTTTTTCTAGGCTTTCTCTTATAGATAAATCAATATACTTCCTTCGCTATTTGTCTTACACTATCTGTTGCCATCAAAGAGTAGAAGTGTAGACTGGGTACACCATGTGCTATTAGTTCTTTACATTGCTTGATTCCCCATTCAATCCCGACTTCTTTAGCGGCTTCGTCAGTTTTACATTTGCGCAATTCTCCTGCCAGTTCTTCCGGAATGCTGGAACGAAATATTCTGGGAAGTACTTCTAATTGGTTCATAAGTACGATTGGCTTCACTCCCGGAATAATTGGCTGGGTAATCCCTTCCTTTCTGCACTTTTCTACAAAAGAGAAATATTTCTGATTGTCGAAAAACATTTGTGTAACAAAATATTCAGATCCTTGTTCTGCCTTCTGCTTCATGTAATAAATGTCCGACTCCATACTCAAAGCATCTTCGTGAATCTCCGGATAGCAAGCCATACCGTACGAAAATGGTGTTGCATTTTTTTCAAATACTGTTCCGTCCGATGCTATTCCTTCATTGAATCTATTGACCTGCTCTTGCAGATCTGTTGCATATTCGTTTCTGTTAGGGTATATCTGTTCGGGGGCAAGGCGTTTTCCATCACCCTGAAGCAGCAACAAGTTATGGACTCTTAGAAAATTCAGATCAATAAGAGCATACTCTGTTTCTTCGCGAGAGAATCCCTTGCATATCATGTGTGGAATAGCGGTTACTCCATATTTGTGCTGTATGCTTGCCGCTATGGCTACCGATCCGGGACGCTTACGTATATTGATTCTCTTTGTTGTACCGTCAGCCATCTGTTGGTCTAGGTATTCGCTATGATGAGTTGTTATGTTTATATATTGAGGGCTGAATTCAATCAGCTTATCTATAATATTGTACACTTTCTCAATATCGTTACCTTTCAGAGGTGGTAATATTTCGAAAGAGAACGCTGTTCCTTTTGTATTTTTAATTAATTCTGTAACTGTCATTTTATATTCTAAATCTTACTTATTTGAAGAAAAATCTGATTATATCGTTTCCGTTGGCTACTAATAGCAACAGTAATATAAATATCATACCTGCCATCTGAGCATATTCCATAAACTTCTCGTTCGGTTTACGCCTTGTTATCACTTCGTAGAGTAGGAACATTATATGTCCGCCATCCAGCGCCGGAATAGGGAGGATATTCATAAATGCTAGAATAATAGACAAGAACGCGGTCATAGACCAGAATGAGTGCCAATCCCAAGCCGGAGGGAATAAATTACCGATACCTGCAAATCCACTCAGGTTCTGAACCCCTTTGGATGAAAATACAAAGCGTATCTGTGCCACATATCCTTTCAGAGTTTCTACTCCCAATACAGCTCCTGCGGGTACTGCTTGGAAGAAACTATAAGAGTCTTTTTTTACTTCATAAACAGGTCTTGTAGAGCCTATACCTATAGTTAAAGCTTCACTAACCAGCACTTCTGTTTCGGTAGTGATAGAGTCGCGTACATAGGAAATCTTTATGTTTTTTCCTTTATTTTCTTTTTTCGATATTTGTCCGACAGCCTCAGTCCATGTTGTGACAGGGTTCCTGTTTACGGCAACTATGCTATCACCTTTCTGAAGTCCGGCTTCTTTAGCTGAAGAAAATACTGAGTCGACTACGGTCGATATCCAATAGTAGTAAGGAGGTGTAGGGTCTTCGGCTTCAATTACATTTTCTGCAAATTTTTCCGGCATAGTTAATGTAACCGGCTGTCCGTTTCTTTCCACTACCACTTCTTTGGCATCAAGGAACTGCATGAATGTATTCATGTTTAAAACTCCGCCACGATTGTTCATGTCTTTTCCATCTACACTGAGGATAATATCATGCTCCTGATAGCCTCCCAATTCTTTTACAGTTTTGGAAAATGTCATACCATTTTTTACCGACTTTACAGGAATGTACGAGTCGCCCCATGTAAATAAGATCATTCCGTATATGATGATTGCCAGAATGAAGTTGAAAAGTACGCCACCAACCATCACTAATAAACGTTGCCATGACGGTTTAGTCCTGAACTCCCAGGGCTGAGGTGGCTGAGCCATTTGCTCTTTATCCATGGATTCGTCTATCATTCCCGATATTTTTACATATCCACCGAGTGGCACCCAGCCAATACCATATTCAGTATCGCTGTTTTTTGGCTTAAACTTGAATAGGGAAAACCAAGGGTTGAAAAAGAGATAGAATTTCTCTACTCTTATTTTGAATAATCGGGCGAATAGGAAATGTCCGAACTCGTGTATTATAACCAGTATGGATAAACTAAGTATTAGTTGTAATGCTTTTATTAAAAATGTTTCCATTAAATATTTCTAGAGTTAATTGATTAAATCTTGTGCAATATATCGTGCCTCCATATCAGTCTGTACATAATCTTCATAAGATGGAGATGTTATAAAACTCGCTTTTTCCATTGTACTTTCTATAATGTCGCTCATCTCAAGAAAGCCTACTTTTTCGCTTAGAAATGCTGATACTGCTATTTCATTGGCAGCATTCATTATACATGCCATATTTCCTTTTATGCGTGCAGCTTCGAACGCAAATGTGAGATTGCGGAAGCGACTGATATCCGGTTGTTCGAATGTCATGGTCTTTAGTTTGAAAAAGTCGAGGCGTTCAAGGTTTGATTTTATTCTTCTGGGATATGATAGTGCATATTGTATAGGCAGGTGCATATCCGGTAATCCTAATTGTGCGATTATGGATGAATCTTCGAATTGCACCATCGAATGGATAATAGACTGAGGGTGCACTACTACCTCTATCTGGTCAGGCTCTACGTCAAAGAGCCATTTTGCTTCTATCATCTCCAGCCCTTTGTTCATAAGGGATGCCGAGTCTATAGTTACTTTTGCGCCCATACTCCAATTGGGGTGCTTCAACGCTTCGGCTTTTGTTACCTTGCTCAGTTGTTCTTTCGAATGATTCCGAAAAGGACCTCCTGATGCAGTAAGTAATATCTTTTCGATAGGAGAATGTTCTCCTGTAAGACACTGAAATATAGCAGAATGTTCCGAATCGACAGGTAAGATCGGCGTTTTATTCTCTAAGGCCAGTGATGTAATAAGCTCTCCTGCCACAACTAGAGTTTCTTTGTTGGCCAAAGCGATTATCTTTTTTGCTTTTATGGCATTAATTGTTGGTTTTAGTCCCGAGTAACCAACCATAGCGGTGAGCACGATGTCGATAGGTTCGCTTTCTACCACTTGAGCAATAGACTCACTGCCTGCCCAAACTTTTATGGGTAAATCGACAAGGGCCTGCTTTAGTTGGGCGTATTTGTTATCATTTGCAATAACTACAACTTCGGGCGAAAACTCACGGGCTTGTTTGATCAGTAGATCTACATTGTCGTTTGCCGTAAGCGCATATATTTCGAAATCCTCGGGATGCTCCCGTACTACATCGAGAGCTTGTGTCCCAATTGAGCCGGTTGAACCTAAGATAGCGATATTTCGTTTCATATAATTCTTTAACTTGTTTGGTATTTTAGTTTAGAAAGATATATAATTTTCAGGATTCACAGCATTGCCTTTATACCAGAGCTCGAAGTTTAATGCAGTTTGAGAATCTTTTTCCGCTTTGTCATCTATCACCGCTATTGCTTCGCCGGTTCGTACCTTGTCGCCGGTTTGTTTGAGAAGGATAGAATTATTCTTGTATATGGATGTAAATCCATTTTTATGCTGTATCTGTATTGTATATCCCGAATTTATATCATATCCCGCAAAAACAATAGAGCCATCGAGTGTTGCAGATACTGTTTCTTTCGATGAATCTTTTATTTTTATAGTGATGCCATAATGATTCTTTGATGGGTCGAACCGAGAAGTTATAAAGCCTTTCGCCGGCTTGAAAAACACCAGCCCTTCCATCGGATTGGTGGGAGATGAAGATAAAACAGAAAGATTGTATTTCTCTTCTTCTTCGTAGTGTTTTGCAAATTGCTTCTCTAGTTCAGTCTTTTTAAGAGATGGATCGTTTTCAGATACCGATATGGTATCAATCATTTTTACAGAGTCGAACTGTCTTTTGCCTGAAAAAATATCCCGCAAATTATTGATGTAAGCTTCTTGATATTTTAGTTGCTGTTCCAGAGAGTCTGTTCTTATTGCTGCACGTAAAGCTTTTTCCCTGATTTCAGAATCCAGATAGCCCGGAAGATAGTATCGTATAGGAGTTGCAATTATAATGGCAGATGTGACTGTTATTAAGAAAAAGGCAAAGATGAGTAATAGCATAGCACCCGAAAATATAGAAGCTTTTATTTTCCATATTTCTTCCAATGTATTCTCGTTTATAACAGAAAGCCTGTACTTGAAATGCAGTCGCTTCCAGAAATTATGTTTGCTCTTCTTACTTTTTGTCATTTGTTGCTTTGGCCTTGTCAGATTATCAAATGTTTGTTGTTTCGAGTATATCTGATGACCAAACCGCAAATTTAAGAAAAAAGAGGTATAGTTTAGTTAGTTATAGTTGTAGAAAACATTAAAATATCCTTTTTTTAATTATTTGCGATAAAACAGCCTCTTTCTTATTTTTTTTAGCTATTTTTGCAGCCTGCATTTTTGTGAGATAACGAGATATCTGGAGTGCAGTTATAATAATTTTATTTTGTTATAAATTGAATATGAGTTTACTAACTGATAAATTGTATCGGTATGATGCGGCGAGAAACGCCCGCTCTGCAGGGATTTACCCTTATTTTAGACAGATACAAAGCGACCAAGACACAGAGGTTGTTATTGACGGCAAGAAAGTGTTAATGTTCGGATCTAATGCCTATCTGGGGTTAACCAACCATCCAAAAGTAAAAGAAGCGTCTATAGAAGCTACAAAAAAATATGGAACAGGTATGGCCGGTTCTCGTTTTTTGAATGGGACGCTCGATATCCATGTGGAATTGGAGAAGAAATTAGCTGAGTTTGTAGGAAAAGAAGATGCTATCGTCTATTCTACCGGATTTAACGTTAATCAAGGTGTTATATCTTGTCTAACAGGGCGTGAAGACTATATTCTCTGGGATGAATTGGATCATGCTTCTATAATAGAAGGTTGCAGGGTGTCTTATTCGACTAAACTGAAGTTTAGGCATAATGATATGTCTTCGTTGGAAAAGCAGCTTCAGAGATGCGAACCGGATAAGGTGAAGCTTATTGTTGTAGACGGAGTGTTTAGTATGGAAGGAGATGTTGCAAAGTTACCTGAAATAGTACAATTGGCTAAACGGTATAATGCTAGTGTAATGGTTGATGAAGCTCATAGCTTAGGTGTTATGGGTACAAATTATAGTGGAAAGGGCTTGGTGGAAGAGTGTGGTCTTGCCAACGATGTTGATCTTATTATGGGCACATTTAGCAAATCGCTAGCTTCTATCGGAGGATTTATTGCAGGGAATGAAACTGTTTTAGATTACCTGAGACACAACTCCAGGGCTTATATATTTACAGCAAGTGCTACTCCGGGTGCTACAGCGGCAGCCAGCGCAGCATTGGATATTTTGAAATCAGAACCTGAAAGGATCAAAGCGTTGTGGGATATAACACATTATGCACTTGATGGATTTCGTGAAATGGGATGCGAAATAGGACATACTTCAACTCCTATTATACCATTGTTTATCAGAGATAATGAGAAAACGTTTATAATTACAAAAATGCTCTTCGAAGAAGGTGTGTTTGTGAATCCTGTAGTTGCTCCTGCGGTTGCTCCTGCGGATACTCTTATCCGTTTTTCTCTGATGGCTACACATACAAAGGAGCAGGTAGATGCTGCTTTGCAAAGAATAGAAAGAGTATTCAAAAAGATGGGTGTTTTGTCTGGAATAAATGCTTAATTCGAGATAGAATATATCGTCTTTTTTTTATAAAATAATATAACCCTCTATCCGTTAAAAGATAGAGGGTTAATTTTTTTTTTTTTGTTAGATATTGCGGATGAATATTAAATTAAAATCATTTTTGCTTATAATTGCTGTTCTTTTTTCTGTAGAGGTATTTTCTCAAGACTATATAATGTCCGACGATTACTATTCTTACAATGAAGATATAGCAGGGTCGGGTATAAAAAAAGTTTGCATCTTTAAGTCGTTGACAGGAGTTACTCTTAAATACGAATCGACGGCTCTGTCTGTCAATTTTTATAGTTACCGTTATTCTATATCGGATAAAGAATTAGTAACAGATGTGTCGCCTTCATCCAGTGGAGGTGTTACGACCTATACACTGTCGAATCTGGTCGATAGCAGAGGATATATGGTTGAAGAAGATGGTGTATTGAAAGCGGCCGTATGGATTATAGACTATGGTCTGCATCAGCCCGTTTTTACGTCGATAGATGTGGTTGAAAGTGAAGATAAGTGTGAGAATATAAAGTTATATGTGACGAAATCGGATGAACTCTCTTTTTATACAAACGGTGGTGCAAAGAGGGATGTGAAAAGGAAATATACAATACATTACGATAATCAAGTATGGAATGAAGATAATTTGCAATTTGAAAATAAAGAAGTTGTAGTTCCTGAAAGAGAGGTTGGGGCAGAGGTTCTTGTTTCGGCTCCATTGAAAGATACTAAGTTTGTATTGCAGGGGGATCAATTCGCTAAATATTTTGGAGTGGCAAAGCAATTGGAATCAGCTGCATATTCTGCAATCTCGGTTAAGGCGCATATTGTAACGGTTCAGGAAAAGAGAAATGTAGCCAACGAAAAGAAAACGGAAGGAAGTGATCTCGGAGGTTCTGCTCCTGTTACGATAAATTTTTATGGGCATGGAAATGAACCTGTAGTAGATTATTATACATGGCTGATATATAATAGCAGAGATATGAACAACCCTGTAGATCGTTATACGGATCAGGATATAAAATATACTTTCGAGGAGTCCGGAGACTTTGTTGTGAAGCTGGAGGTGGCCGGACGTTCGTCAATGTGTATAGATACAGCCAGTGTGAGTTTTAATATATCAATATCGTCTCTTGATATTCCTAATTACTTTTCTCCGGGCGACTCTCCCGGATCTAATGATGAATTTCGGGTTGCGTATAAGTCGCTTGTGAAGTTTAAATGTACCATCTTTAATCGTTGGGGCAAAAAGTTGTATGAATGGAGTGATCCGGCTAAAGGTTGGGACGGTAAATATAATGGACGGTATGTAACTACCGGAGTTTATTTTTATGTCATTGAGGCTTTAGGTTCTGATGGTATCAGATATAAGCGGGGAGGTGATATTAATGTTCTTCGCGGCAGATAAATGGTGTTATAGCCACCCATTGTTCTTATACCATTCAACGGACTCTTTTAGTCCTGCTTCCAGATTGTATTTCGGAGAAAAGCCTAGATCTTTAATCAAAGGTTCTGTATCACATACCCAATTACGTTGTTTCATAATTTTGTACTTGTCTCTGTTTAGGGTAGAAGGCTGTTTCGTTATTTTTGAGATATCTTCTGCTATTACCGATATTCCTTTCAGTAGCCACAACGGAACTTTGAGGCTGATAACATGCTTCTTGTTGATGGTCTTTTTTACTAGCTGTGTATATTCTTTGTCCGTGTATATATCGCCATCGGCAACAAAATAGCTTCTGTTTTTTATGTCGCTTTTTAGGGCAAGAAATGCTGCATCGACTAAGTCTTTTACATAAATAAACGTTAGGTGTTGGGGCTTAAATCCGGCTCCGACGTCTAACCCCGATCTTACAGTTTTTATCATCAGAAAGTAGTCCTTTTCCCGTGGTCCATACACCCCTGTTGGACGTAAAATTATATAAGGGAAGTCTTCTGTTGATTGTAGATATTGTTCAGCTTTTAGCTTGCTTTTTCCATATGCGGTGTTTGGATTGGGGGTGTCTGATAGCTTTATTGGGGTGTAATTATTCTCGTCACCAACGCCAAATGCACTGAGGCTGCTCATTAATATGAACTTGTCGGGTGTGGCTGCTTCTCGAAGAGTGTCTATTAAATTAACAGTAAATCGAAAATTTATTTTATCGAAATCATCAATGTTTAGGCACTTTGTTATACCAGCATTGTGTATCACGTAGTCGAATCGTCCACGCTTAGTAACAAAATCTTTTAGCTGCGCTTTTAGTCGTTTTTTGTCTCCATAGTTGAGGTCTATAAAGTTTATCCGTTCATCTTTCAGGTAGTCTTTGTTGCTGCTTTGGCGTACGCCTGCCCATACTTCATAGTTTTCACTCAGAGCCTTCTCTACTAGAAAACTTCCGATAAAGCCACTGGCTCCTGTAATGAGTATACGTTTTGTCATTTTTCTTTTGAATAATGGGCGGATTTAGTTGGATTTGTAACGTGAATCCCTATTTGCAAAGGTAAATAAAAAAGGACAGATGACATTTAATCTGTTCTCTAAAACTTTAAGTGAAAAATAAATAGAACTTTAACGTTATAAATATTTGTAAGTTTGAAAAATATAACTAAATTTGCATCCCGATTTTGCATACGAATAACTAAAAAAATAAATATAAAAATACGATAGCGATGTCCAAAGTTTGTCAAATTACAGGAAAAAAAGCTATGGTTGGCAACAACGTTTCTCACTCTAACAGAAAGACTAAGAGAAAGTTTAATGTCAATCTTTTCAGAAAGAAATTCTACTGGGTAGAAGAAGATTGTTGGATCAGCCTAAATATTTCAGCTGCAGGTCTCCGTACAATCAATAAAATTGGTTTGGATGCTGCGCTGAAAAGAGCGGCTTCAGACGGGTATTTGAACGCATAAAATCAGGAGGACCTAGAAAATGGCTAAGAAAGCAAAAGGAAACAGAATCCAGGTGATATTGGAGTGCACAGAGCACAAAGAAAGTGGTATGCCGGGCACATCACGTTATATCACAACAAAAAACAGAAAGAACACAACTGAAAGACTAGAGTTGAAAAAATACAACCCTGTTCTTAAGAAAGTAACTGTTCATAAAGAAATTAAATAAAACGACATAAACCATGGCAAAGAAAGTTGTAGCGGGTTATCGTGATGCATCGTCAAAAGATGGTCGTAACTACGCAAAAGTAATTAAAGTGGTAAAGTCGCCTAAAACAGGTGCTTACACTTTTAAAGAAGAAATGGTTCCTAACGAATCTGTACAGAATTATTTTACGAAATAATCTTGTTAAAAATATTTAAAACGCCTCCTTCGACTTAAAGTAGGGAGGCGTTTTTGTTTTCCATTTTGTAGCTTTGTATAAGGCTTGATTAGAGAGGTTTATTTTGTTGAGACGATCTCTGAAGGATGCTTTAATAATCAAAAATAATAGAAGATATGGGTTTGTTTGATTTCTTTTCGAAGCAAAAAAAAGAAACTTTAGATAAAGGTCTTGAGAAGACTAAGGAGTCGATGTTCTCCAAGCTGTCTCGTATTGTTGCGGGCAAATCGAAGGTCGATGATGATGTTCTCGACGACTTGGAAGAAGTTCTCATAACCTCAGATGTGGGCGTGAATACCACACTGAAAATTATAGAACGTATCGAAGATCGTGTTGCTAAAGATAAATATGTCGGAGCAGAGGAGCTTAATTCGATATTGCGAGACGAAATAGCAAGTTTACTAACCGAAAATAATACAGTAGATGCTGATGAGTTTTCTATTCCGAATGATAAGAAACCATATGTGATAATGGTTGTTGGAGTGAATGGAGTCGGCAAGACTACAACCATAGGAAAACTTGCAAATCAGTTTAAGAAAGCCGGCAAATCGGTATATCTTGGTGCTGCGGATACCTTTCGTGCAGCAGCGGTCGAACAGCTTGTGGTATGGGGTGAAAGAGTGGGCGTTCCTGTGATAAAACAGGCTATGGGTTCAGATCCAGCTTCTGTTGCTTTCGACACACTGAGTTCAGCAAAATCGAACAACGCAGATGTTGTAATTATTGATACAGCAGGGCGTTTGCACAATAAAGTAGGCCTGATGAATGAACTTTCTAAAATAAAGAAAGTAATGGATAAGATAGTTCCGGGCGCACCACACGAAGTATTGTTAGTTCTTGACGGATCGACCGGGCAGAATGCTTTTGAACAAGCAACCCAGTTTACCGCTGCTACCGATGTGACAGCATTGGCGATAACAAAACTGGATGGAACAGCTAAAGGAGGTGTTGTAATAGGTATCTCCGATCAATTCAAAATTCCTGTCAAATATATTGGTCTGGGTGAGGGAATAGATGACTTACAAGTGTTCAGACGGAAAGATTTTGTGAATAGCTTGTTTGGAGAGTAAATAAAAATCAATAGAAAAGAGTTTGACTCTGTTTCTGTCTATTCTGAAAGCGGAAACAGGAGTTCTAAAATAGGTCTGTGACCTTGCACGATGAAGAAAAACAGAATAGATGTAATAACACTTGGGTGTTCTAAAAATTTGGTAGACTCCGAGTTGTTGATGAAGCAATTATTGGCTAATGGTTATACTGTGAAGCATGACCCGGATAAACCCGAAGGCGAAATAGTGGTGATTAATACCTGCGGCTTTATTGGCGATGCAAAAGAAGAATCTATAAATATGATTCTTGAGTTTGCCGATGCTAAGAAGAGAAGGAAATTAAATAAGCTTTTTGTAATGGGTTGCCTTACCGAAAGGTATATGGACGAACTGAGACAGGAAATTCCGGAAGTAGATGCTTTTTATGGTAAATTTGGCTGGAAAGCTTTAATTTCCGATTTGGGAAAATCTTATCATCAGGATCTTGCACTGGAACGTAGTATTACTACTCCTGCTCATTATGCCTATCTGAAAATATCTGAGGGATGTAATCGTACTTGCTCTTACTGCTCTATTCCTATAATGACAGGCAAACATCAGTCGCGATCGATAGAAGAAGTTGAAGGTGAAGTGCGCAGTCTTGTAGCTTCGGGAGTTAAAGAATTTCAGGTAATTGCACAGGATCTGTCTTTTTATGGTTTAGATAATTATAAAGAGGCAAAGCTTCCCGAACTGATAGAACGTATTGCTAAAATAGATGGAGTAAAGTGGATTCGTTTACATTATGCTTATCCGGCAAACTTCCCTTATGATTTACTTCGGGTAATGCGTGAGAATGATAATGTATGTAAATATCTGGATATTGCGCTGCAACATATCAGTGATAATATGCTGACAAAGATGCGCCGCAATATATCTAAAGAAAAGACATACGAACTGATCCGAAAAATAAAGGAAGAAGTTCCCGGTATACATATTCGCACTACTTTGATGGTTGGACATCCCGGCGAAACACATAAAGACTTTGAAGAGTTACTTCAATTTGTAAAAGATGTGCGATTCGAAAGAATGGGTGCGTTTCCCTATTCTCACGAAGATGGAACCTATGCTTATTCGCACTATAAGGATGAGATCACGGATGCTGTAAAGCAAGAGAGAATGGATTTATTGATGGCTTTACAGGAAAGAATAGCCCTTGAAATCAATGAAGAGAAAATAGGGAAGGAAATGACTGTGATTGTCGACCGAGAAGAACCTGACTACTATATAGGGCGTACAGAATATGATTCTCCTGAGGTTGATCCGGAAGTGCTGATAAAGAAAAACAAGCCGATAACTATAGGAGAAATGTATAAAATAAAGGTCATTGGCGCTCAGCCATTCGACTTGTACGGAGAAGTTATTTAATAAAAACCTTTAACTATGACAAACCAAGAATTAATAGCGACACTGGCCAAGCGTCTGGATTGGACTCAACGGCAGACATCGGAAATACTTGAAGCTACAGTTTCTATTATAAATAGTAATATGGAGGAAAGCAATTCTATTAATATTCAAGGCTTTGGTTTGTTCGAAACAAAAAAGAAAGGCGAACGTATATCTGTAAATCCGGTTTCTAAACAACGCTTTCTCGTCCCTCCTAAAATATCACTCGCTTTTCGTCCCGGACAGACTATAAAAGATAACCTGAAAAAACTAGAAGTAAATGAATGAAAGATTAAGCCTTCAGGATTTGATTGATTTACTTGCAAAGCAGCAGAATATTACTAAAAAAGATGCTGAATTGTTTTTGCGTGAACTTATTGCGGTTATATCCGAGAATATAGAAAAAGGAGAGTCTGTAAAAATAAAAGATTTTGGTGTATTCAAATTAGTTAAGGTAAATGCACGTAAAAGTGTAGATGTGAATACGGGAGAGGCTATAGAGATTCCTGCTCATTACAAACTCAGCTTTGTGCCCGATAAGCTCTTGAAAGAAGCTGTAAACCGTCCGTTTTCTCATTTCGAAAGTGTAGTGCTTGAAGATGGTGTAACTTTCGATGATATGGAAAGTACGACAGATGATTCTGATGAGGAAGAACAGGATGCTGTAAGTAATAACGAGGAGGAAAATATAGAAAAAGGTCTTAATGAAGATATCTCGAATATCGTAGAGGATCATAGTGAAACTGAGCCTGAAATAATAACGGTTTCATATACAGAGGAAATAATAGAAATTCCTGTTGAGGAGGAAAATCAATTTGAAACTAAAGCAGAAAATTCTGATTCTCTAGTCGGAGAAAAGATTGAAGAGATTTTGCCGGAGGTTGAAGATCGTGAAGAAATTATTCCGCATAAGATAACGTATGCGGAAAGTACATATATGTCTGCCGAAGAAAGTGTTTTTGAAGAAGAAAATGAGAAATCAAGAAATAAAAAGAAAGTAATTGGGTATACTATTGCTTTTCTTCTGATCGCATTGATTGGTGTTGGTATATTTTTCTCTGAAAATATAAGGAGATATCTTCAAGATGGTGTTTGGGAGAAAGAAACAAAAATTGTTATTTCTTATGAGAACAAACCTCTTAAAGATATAACATCAGAGAAAAAAGATTCTATAGGTGCTGTAATTATAGTGCCGGTAGCGGATTCCTCTGCTATACAGAAACCAATAGAAACCAATCACAGACCACAAACACAGAAGCCACAAACAGACAATAAACCTTTGACAATGCTTACTATTGCATCCGGACATACTTTGCGAAACATCTCGTTGGAGTATTATGGACATAAGTCTTTTTGGATCTACATTTATGAGGAAAATAAGGACAAAATAAAGAATCCTAACAATGTACCTTTAGGAACACAGCTGGTAATACCTGCCCCATCAAAATATGGAATAGATGTGAAGAATAAAGATTCAGTAAAGAAAGCTAGAGCAAAAGAAGAAGAAATATTTGCTAAAATGGGCTTATAATCATAGGTATTCCACTTCCATAAAATGGGTTGCACGTTTACCTTCGGGAGGAACTTCCGTATAGTCTCCATACTGTTTTCTTAGATAAGGGTCTACCTTTCCCGGAGCTGAAAAAACATGTCCTTCAAATTCTATTTTGCTGACAGGTAGCATATCGCTGATCGGACGATCGAAATAAATATTGATCCCATAATGATATATGGCTTGGTCCGGTTTTGTCAAAGCACTTATTACTCTGGCTATACCTAGAAGTATGATACCTATCGGATATAAGAATAAAGAGATTGTATATTCATAGAAATATTTTAAAGACTGGAAAGGTCTACCTCTTTTTAATCTTCTGAATGCTCTCCCATAAAAGAAATCGACAATCCTCTTCATTCCCTTGTAGCCTCTCTCCAATGGGAAAAGGTCTATATATACGCCCTTTTCCTTGTATCTGGCCATATCTTCCTCTTCCGAGTGTATAATGGTATGCTTGTCTCTCACTTTCGAAAAAAGAGTGCGGTAGCTCTTCTCTCTAGGGGTTTGCAGATAAAGGCTGTTGGGAAGTTCTTTTGGCAATATTTTCAATAGCTTCTTGTAATCGGGATAGAGCAACTCGATGTCTATATCATCGTCCCAAGGGATAAAACCGCCATGCCTCACAGCACCTAACAGGGTACCCCCACTTATCCAATACGGAATATCATGTTTGTCGCATATATTGGTCACAACAATCAGTATATCCAACATTTTCATCTGAAGGGTTCTAAGCTCAGAACCTTCAGGGTTGTATTTTGCTCTTAGATCTTCTGTTTGAGGGTGCATATTGGCCTATAATTTATATTCTTTTACGAAGCATATTAGATAAAATCAGATAGCCTTTTAGGCTCAGACCGACAGGTAAAGATAATGCTTTCAGATATAATTTTTGTTCTTTGCAGGCAAAAATCCAGCGAAAAGCAATAGTTGCCAAAAACGTATCTTTATTGTATTCCTCGCTTCGTATTCCGTATTCAGCTACTTTGTGCAGCCAAAGCCTTAGTTCTTTTAAATACACATTGTGGGGCAAGTTGACAATGTTTTTATCTCTTATCGAGGAATGAATAGACAGCTCATAGTCGGAAGCATTTATGCCAATATTTTTCAGTTCCCGCTTAGAGATCTTATCCACCAAAGAGTCTAGCTGCTCTTTTTTCGATTTGCTTATATTGCTGCTATGCCATCGGTACAGGGTAAGATGTTGTGGCAAATTTTGCATCTTATATAATTGTGACAGGCGGCACCACAGCTCATAGTCTTCGGCCAAAGGGTATTCTTTATCATAAGGATTACGTATAAGAATGTCCCGCCTTATCATAATGCTAGATTGCACAAATGTATTGGTAAACAAGAGAGAACATTTTATTTCGTCAGACGAAACAGACATATTTATCCGTTTCATCTTTTTGCCCATCTCATCTATCATCGTGCACCATGTGCCACACAGCCCGTAATCCGTATTTTTATCTAAGAAAAGAACTTGTTGAGTAAGTCTTTCGGACATGGAAATATCGTCACTATCCAAAAATGCAATGTATTCGCCCGAAGCCTGCTCTATCATCCGATTTCGTGTGTATATAAGCCCTTTGTTTCCTTCGTTCTTCAAATATTTTATTCTTTGGTCGGTATACGCAAGGGCTATCTGTTCGCTGTTGTCTGTAGAACCATCGTTGACAAGTATCAGTTCCCAATCGGTAAACGACTGGTTTATAATACTGTCGATAGCAAGAGAAAGGTACTTCTCTGCATTGTATACAGGCATTAATACAGAAACTTTTGGCATAACGGTATAAATAACAGTAAGTATTATTAGGTCTGAGACCTTAGTTTAATCCATCCTTCGGGATAGAAACTGTCTAATAATAAGTTTTTCTTTTCATCTACAAACCATTTATCGGGAGCTATCACTATCCTCTCCTTATTCCTGTTGAGCCATGCTCCCCACCAGCTGAAACTGCTGTTGGCTATTATATTATGTTTGCACAAGCTCATCAGTTGCATGTCTATATAGCTAAGGCTATCCTTGTTCCAGTCAATAAAATTGACAGTATTGCCCCCAAAATCAATATTATCTCTCACCCATTCCATGTCGTCCGAAAACACAAAAAAGGAAGAAGTAGTATGTATTGTAGAGATATGGGCTATAGCCTTCCGGTAATATTCTTTATCGCAGGTGATGAAATTTGATGCAGCATGTTTATTGCTTATATAGTCTCCTCTACGTATGTGCACGGATACAGATTCTGTTTGAGCTATTCTTGTTGCAATTTCGATATTCTCGCCTTTTAGAGGAACTTTGAATGAAAAACCTGTATGTATCTCTTGAGAAATACTCTTGAAATATTTTTCGTTTTGAAAATATCCCGACATCAGGATATTGCCTTTTATTTTCTCAAATACGGGTTGATATAAGATAGCGTATGTATCAGTGAAGAATCCTAATTTTAGGAAAAAATCTCTGTGTTTTTGAATAAAGGGTCTTCCCTTTATCAGAAGTTTCCCTTTTAATGAAGACGTGAATTTATACTCTGTATCAAAAATATCGAGTTCAAAGTTCCTGACAGTTGTTTGTGTCTTTTTAGACAGATTATATGTATCGATGGCTAAATCTGTATTTAGTCGTTTTGCTAAGGCTTTAGCGGCCGCATACTGAAACATTTGGTTCCCGAGCCCTCCTGACAATAATACAGTGACCATCGTCTTATTTCTTTATTAAAGTGAAAATTCCACAACCATAGTTACAACCGAAGTTTGATGTTATTTTGTTCTCATCCATTGCTACCTCTTTGTGCAAGTCGCCTTTGTCATCTACATATGAAAATGCTTTCAGATTGTATCTATCGCTGAATAATTCCAGCAAATAGCTTACCGAAAATACTCTGTGTGCATTAAATTCTACTCGCTGAGGTCCTATGGGAACCGAGAAATAAAATGTACCTCCTGTCTGCAACATATCGTACATATTATTCAGCCCTTTGAGATAGCCTTCCGGGTCTATAGGATCGCCATAGCGCCCCAGCCCGAAGTGCTCGACGGCATGTAGGGAAGAAATAGAGTCACAATAGCATTTGTGACTGTCTGCTATGGGATTCATCATATCTGCCTGAAGAAATTTAATATTGTCTATGTTGCTGGTCAATATTCGTATATCTATTACTTCTATTTCTCTGAAAGAAGCCACATGGGCAACGAAACCGTCAATTCGTGAGCCTATATCTACATGTGTTTTAGGTTGCGACTTAAATATATATTGAGCTATCAATAAATCTTGATAGTAATAGTGCTTAGATGGAGCACCTCCTTCTTCGTATCTGTCTGTCAGACACGGAAAAGTGCTGGTAATCGGAAAAGGAGTCCCTTTTTCTTTTGTTTGTCTTTTAAATTCTTTTCGCGATCGCCTATACCAAGACAACGAACTCAGACTCCGAAGAATACGTCTGGGATAAAAACCGAATATTAGTTGGATCGACTTTAACATGGATTTATTTTAAAGATTGTTTTATAAAATCAATGGTTTCTTTTATAATTACCGAACCAAGAACTTTCACAATGAACAAATATACACAACTTCCTGCAAAAAAAGGAATGAGCAACTGCAGGTATATATTGTTTATTTCTGTTCGGTATAGTAACAGCATCGGTAGAAAAGATACAATGGCTATCCCCAGATACGGAGAGATGTCGAAAAGTATTTCTTTGATTGTGTAAGATATCGTTCTCCCAGATATATACATACCAAAGAAAAACGATATAGCACTCACTCCTGATATACATGTAACCAACCCCAATACTCCGTATTGAACCCCAATGGCGATGGAGCATAGAAGCAGTATATTTCGGAACAGTTCTATTTTTAACAGTAATCCTGATTTTCCTTTATATTGTAATAGTGAGCTTATTAGAGAGTATAAAGGGAAGAATGCACCTCCCACAGCCAGCACCTGTAAGAAAGGAGTAACATCTGCCCATTCGGGTGGTAAATATATGCCTACAATGGGCTTCGCCGTGACGATCAGCATTATTGCTACAGGAAAGGATATAAAGGCTGTGATGCGTACTACTTTACGAAATATCCTTTTTTCACGTTCTTCATCTTCATCTATATTTGTAAGTAAGGGATATGCAACACTCTTTATGCCGTCGCTGATTATAGATTGAGGTATATTGTTCAGCTTACCCGCCTGATTGTAGGCCGCTACTTGCATAAAATCAAATTTCTTACCAATAATAAGAGGAACTATGTTGCCGCATATTTGATTGAGAAGGGTGGTTAAGAGCAGCTTGATGCTATACGCCGACATCTTCCTGATATGAATGACAGAAAACTGCATCTTTGGTTTCCATCGCACAAAGAACCATAGGAAGACAGTTCGTAAGAAACTTTGTAATACTAATTGTGACGCTATACTCCATATTCCAAATCCTTTGTAGGCCATTGCTATCGCAACTAATCCCGAGATGACTCCTGCTAACAACGTAATACGTGTGTTGGTCTTAAAATTCATGCTTTTTATCAGATGTACATTTTGTACTATTCCGAAAGCACTAAATACAAATGCCAGAAATATAAATCGGGAGAGGTCTGTAAGTATGGGCTTTTCGTAAAAAGAACTGATTAGTGGCGCAGAGAAAAACAATAATATGTAAATAGATAAGCTGACTACGATATTGAAATAGAAAACAGAAGAGTATTCTTCCTGAAGCACATTCTTTTTTCTTATCAGGGCAGAAGAAAAGCCACTTTCTTGAAGAATGTTGGCAATCGCAGTGAAAACAGCAAGAATACCGACTATACCAAAGTCTTCCTTGAGAACAAGGCGTGCCAGTATATAGAAAAATATAAATTGTATTACTTGTTGCCCACCCTTATCTACAAAACTCCAGAATAGGGCGACACCAGTTTTTCTTTTTAAAGAATCGGCCATTTATTCTTATTTGATTACAAGCTGTAAAGGTATTAAAAATACGATGACTTCAATGTTGCTATTACCTCCGTATTGTGGCTAAATTATTCAGCCTCTTCTTTTATGTCGGAGTAGAGGGAGTAGGACTGGTCGGCATGTCGGACATACTTTCCATCCGAAACAGCTTTATTTGTATATTTTTCGGGGATGAAATAGCCCATCATCTCGGCCAGAATATATATTGTACTCGAATTATTTATTAATTTTTCCGCTGTATCTACTTCTTGGTATTTGGCTGATACAGAGTCTATCTTATTTGTATTCCTGTTTATTGTAATCAAAGGAATATCGAATTGAGCAATGCCATTTTTCCAAGGGCCGTGTCCTCTACCAATTATCTCTCCATGGTCGGAAAAGTAGAAAAGCAGAGCTGTGGAGTCTTGTTGCATTATATTATATATTTCATGCAAAACCCGGTCGGTATGGTGTATCGACCGATCGTAATTATTCAGTATCGTATTATTTCCCGGTATTGCTTTCACATCGGCGGCATCGTAACGATCCGAGTAATTATTGTGACTACCTACAAGGTGTATTACAAAAAACTGTCTGTCTTTGTTGTTATGCTCCTTTTTCAATAATGGGATCAGGGTAAGGTCGTCATTCGCCAAATAGCCCCCTTCTGTAAAAATAGCCTTGTCGGCACAGGCGGCTATATATCCCAGATAAGAATCTTGTATGCCTGATGAGCCTTGGTTTGAAATCCAAAAGGTATTATACTTCGCATCACGAGCCAATTCGAGGAGAGTTTTATTGGTGTAAAACGGCTCCATATTTGTAGGAGAAGCAAAAGACAGTGCCATTCTTATTGCATTTCGGGTGAAAGGAGCAGAAGCCACACCATTGTAAAAACTTAGCTGATTGGGCGCTGCGGAATATAAACTATCTACGAACGGAGTAGTATTTGTCGGATATCCGTACAGAGACCAATGTTTGCGATAGGCACTCTCTCCTATTACCAAATATATTTTTTGTGGAGTCTGCACTGTATCGTTCAGAACAATACCTTCGGGCAATGTCTTATTGCTCTGATCGGAAAACTCGCGCAACATTGACATTTCTTCTTCATAGGCAAGGATAGTGAATATATTACCGTACAACACAGGAGCATACATGTTAACTTTGTCTTGTATCACTCTGATCGGGACTTCCTTAAACAACTCCTCCTCTTCCATCCATTTTATCCGTTTATAGCAGATTACGGGTAGAAATACGAAGCAGTAAAAGGCGAGATAGATTGCGGATATTTTAATAGATATTTTTGCTTCTTTCAGTTCCTTTTCGGCAACATACAATAGGGCTGAGGTTGCGACTATCCCAATAATTGCTCCAAGCAGTACTTCTCCTTTGACCATACTGACAGCTTCGGCCATGTGGGTTTCGAGGATGGAAGCCATTATTTCGAGAGAAACATCTGACTTGAGAACAAAGGCAAAATAGGCGTTGAAGACTAATATGAAAGCAAATATTATGGTAGGTATGAGCCTATACTTAATCTTTGCCAGAAGGTTGAGAATGAAGAATAACGACAATATAAGGCATGCTATTGCAATACTGAATGAAAACTTTATGGGTACAAGAACGATGAGGCTGATGTACAGTAAAGAGAGTATGGTAAACTTGTATTTAACTACAAATTTACCTACTCTCTTTATATATTCTTTCATTGTCGTCATTTTGTACTCGCCAGATTTGTGACTGAAACAGATAGCGAAGATACAAATATTTTTTTTCGAATGGTTTATTTGCTAAGTGCCTCTTTTAATGCAGCTACTGCCTCTTTTATGCCGGCACTTTCTTTTAGTAATGTTATAAATTTACTTCCTATAATGGCTCCGCTGGCATTTGCCTGAGCGGCTTCCAATGTGGCCTTGTTAGATATGCCGAACCCTATAAGGCGAGGATTGCGAAGGTTCTTTTCGTTTATGCGGCGAAAGTATTCCTGCTTTTGCTCATCAAAGCTTTTTTGTGCGCCTGTTGTAGCGGCCGAAGATACCATATAGATAAAACTGTCGGTATGTTCATCTATAAGCCTGATGCGTTCGTCTGAAGTCTCAGGTGTTATCAGCATTACTATTTTTACATCGTACCTGTCAGCTATAGGCTTATATTCTTTTATATAGTCATCGAATGGCAGGTCGGGGATAATAGCTCCGTCTATGCCGATTTCCTTACATTGCTTACAAAAGTTATCGAATCCGTATTGCATTATCGGATTCAGATAGCCCATCATTATAAGCGGAATGTTCACTTCTTTGCGTATGTCTTTTAACTGATCGAATAAGGTTTTCAGTGTCATACCATTGCGTAGAGCAATTGTTCCACTGTCCTGAATTGTTGGGCCGTCTGCCATCGGATCTGAGAATGGTATGCCTACTTCTATCAAGTCGATACCGTTTGTTTCCAGTTCTTTAATGATTGCAGGAGTATCGTCCAACTGAGGAAACCCCGCAGTGAAATAAATAGAAAGTATATTTTCGTTCTTTTTTTCAAATAATTGCTTAATCCTGTTCATCTTTTATTTGTTTTATAAATTGTTTCAATAATTCAATATCTTTTACTCCCGGCTCAGTTTCAAATTTGCTATTGAGGTCTAGCCCATACAACAGCGGGTGTTTGATTTCTCTTATTCTTTCAGCATCTTCTGCCGATATTCCACCGCTTAAGAAAAAAGGAGTATTTCCTTTATATTCGTTAAGTATTTCCCAATCGAATTTCAGCCCCGAACCTCCATGCTGCGGTGTCTTGGTATCGAACAGAAAATATCCCCACAACCCTTCGTATGCTTTGGTTTGTTCTATATCCGAAATGTCTGCTATACTGAATGCTTTTATTATAGGCAATGTCTCATTCAGCTCTTTGCAAAATGAGGGAGATTCGTTTCCATGCAACTGAATAAGGTCAAGTCCATATTCATTGACTTTTTCCAGAATAAAATCTCTTTCGGCATTCACAAATACACCGACTCGCTCTATATACCGAGGCAAAACACTGAGATCGGACAAAGTCAGCTTTTCGACATAGCGGGGCGATTTCTGATAGAATATCATACCCATAAAATCTATAGGTAGTTGAGCTAATTGGCTGATGTTGTCGGGCGATTTCATCCCGCAAACTTTTATCTTCATTGTAGCTGTCCTATAAATTCCTCTAACGCCTTGCCCGGATTGGATGTTTTCATGAAATTTTCGCCCATAAGGAAACCTCGATATCCTACTTGCTGTAATTGTTTCACTGTTTCGGGTTTGGATATTCCGCTTTCCGATATTTTCACAAATTCGTTTGGTATCTTATCCGCTAAATCGAACGATACCTGTATGTCTGTAACAAAAGTACCTAGATTGCGGTTGTTTACGCCTACTACATCTACTTTGTCGTTTATGTGTTCCAATTCTTTTTCGTTGTGAATTTCTAAAAGAATATCGAGTCCCAATTCTTTTGCTTTAGAGGAAAGAAGGATGGTTTCTTTTATCGACAGAGCCGAAGCGATAAGTAATATGGCACTTGCCCCAACAGATTTTGCCTGATAGAGTTGATACTCGTCCACTACAAAATCTTTTCTTAGCAAAGGAGTTTTTGTCAGTTCCTTAGCTCTTACCAAGTCTGCTAAGTTTCCACCAAAAAAGTCCATATCTGTAAGCACTGAAATGGCACTTGCACCATTTTGTGAATATGATGGGATAACGTCTTCTATCTTTGCATTTTTAAATATCCAGTCGCGTGAGGGTGACCGCCTCTTAAATTCTGCAATAATACCTGTAGAGGAGTTGATCAATGCTTGTTTGAATGAAGCGACTTGTTTGTCGTATGATATATTTTCCGCTAATGCTTTGATGGAAATTTCTGCTTTTTGCTTTTCTACTTCTATCTTTTTATTAGCAATGATTTTATCTAAAATAGTAGACATTTTTATATTTTATTTTTTAATCTCTTTTCAATACTTTTATCATAGATGCAAGTACAACTATACATATCCCGAATAGTCCGATGAGGGCATAGGAATATCTGAGGTTGGTAACGCTCGAAATATAACCTATCAATGGAGGTCCCATAAGGAATCCTAAAAAACTGACACTGGACACTATGGTAAGTGCTATACTTGTCGGTATTTTCGTCTTTTGTCCGGCTACGCTGTATATTGTAGGTACAATACCTGCCGTACCCAGACCGATGATCATGAACGCAATAATAGTAGTGACAAAGTGCGGCAGAGCTACAGCAGTGAAGAGCCCTACTGCAATAAGTGTTCCTCCTGTTTGTAAAACACGCTTTCTACCCCATTTCTGTGTTGCTTTGTCTATCAGGAAACGACCGGTTGCCATTGTAACCATATAGGCGGCTAATCCGATAGGTGCTATGTTTTTTTGAGTGCCTACTACATCTATAAGATAGAGTCCGCTCCAGTCGGACATTGCTCCTTCTGCAGCCATTCCGCAAAATGCAACTGTGCCGAGAAGAAACAAAAATGTTTCGGGCTTGTTCTTTTTCTTTGCGGCAATGTCGGCAGGGTCTTTTTCTTTTTTCGGATCGGCTTGCAGGTATGGTTTGTTTATGATGAGCGTAATAAGAACAATAAGCCCGATGATTCCGAAATGGAGAACAGGACGCATATGTAGTGTCGACATTAATAGACCTATTGCGGCACCTGTCAGTCCGGCGAAACTCCATCCACCATGAAAAGAGGCCATGATGGGCTTGTGGTACATGTTTTCTATTGTTACAGCCTGTGTATTGATGGAAATGTTACAGAAATTTCCGAAAAAACCGAAAATAATCAGGCTCAAGATCAGTGCGTATTCGCTGGCTGAAACTCCTACAAGCAAAAGAGCCAATACATATCCTATGAGGGCAAATGGAAATATCTTTTTACTTCCTATTTTTGATATAATCAGGCCCGATATTGTCATACCACATATCTGCCCGATAGGAATCATCAGAAGGATAGTTCCCCAAGCTGCATCGCCCAGCCCAAGCGATGTTTTTATGTCGGGTATGCGGCTCGCCCAGCTCGAAAAGCAGATTCCGGTACAGAAGTACAGGCAAAATATAGCAAGTCGGGCACGTTCTTTAGAAGTTGAATCCATTTTATTATTTCTGAGCAATAATTTCTATTTTATTCATCCATTTTTCTCTTTGTTCGGCCGTGGAGTTTTTTATTACTGCAAAGTAGGTAGTACGTATGTTTTTAATTCCACAAAATGCGCCAATATCTTTTCGTATCATTTTTCCTCCAATATCTGTCACTATCCATTTGTAGTACCACACAGGAGAATCCATTGTACTGATAATTTCGGACGTTTTCCCTGTTAGTAATTTCTTCGGGAAAGGAGACTTTTCCTGATACTCGAACGTAAAGCCCGGAAGAAAAACTCTTTCTATAAATCCTTTAAGCAATGCGGGAGGAGATGCCCACCATGTAGGATATATCCATACTATGTGTTCTGCCCATTGCAGTTTATCCCATGCCTCGATAAGATCCGGCTCCAATTCTGTACGCTTACGATACCCGTACATAAGAATAGGATTGAATTGCATTTCGGAAAGGATAATTTCTTTTACCTCGTTCCCTGCTTTCAGGCTCCCTTTCTTGTAACGGTTATGTAAAGCGAAGCAAAAGCACTCTTTGTCGGGATGGCCATTTATTATAAGTACTTTTTTCATATTAGTAGTATGATTCTTTTATTGCTTTGTATCGTGTATCAAAAGTAATCAATTCTTCTTCAGTAAAGGCGTTAATCATTGTTCTATACACTTTTTCTGTTATAGATGGATTGAGTCCTAAATCTGCGGACAATACCTTTACTTTATCTATGACCGCATCAACACGTTGTAGAGATGTAACGTCATCAACAGAGTTTTTAAACTGTGCTGCCTGAGATACAAACAGGCTTCGTTTAGCTATTAGTTTTACTAACTCTTCATCTATCCGATCTATATTTTGACGAACTTCGTCTAACGAATTGCAACGCTTGATCATAATCTATTCCCTTTATGAATTTAACTCCAAAAACTTCTTGAATGTTTCCCTTGTTCGTCCGCTTTCAATAGATTCTCTAGCCTGCGCAATTGCTTCCTCGAAAGAAATAGTAGAGTCTATTGTCTGAATAGCTGTTGCAGCATTAGCTATTACAGCATTCTTTTGTGCTGTTGTAGCTGTGTTGTTGATAACATTATCAAATATTTTGGATGCTTCTTCGGGCGAAGTCCCTCCGTCGAGTTCCTTTTCGGTGCAGCGGCTAAGACCTATCTGCTCGGGAGAATATATTTTCTCTCCGAATTTATTGATTAACTTAAAGTCTCCGGTTAACGATATTTCGTCATATCCGTCGAGGCTGTGAACAATGGAGTAATCTACATCTGTTTGCTGATACATATAGAAGTATAGACGAGCCATTTTCAGGTTAAAAACTCCCAGTACAGTCCGTTTCGGTTTAATGGGGTTTACTACCGGTCCCAGCATATTGAAGAAAGTTCTTACACCTAACGCTTTTCGAACGGGAGCAACTACTTTCAACGCATTGTTGAATAATG
This sequence comes from Dysgonomonas sp. BGC7, assembly GCF_001261735.1. Taxonomy (GTDB): domain Bacteria; phylum Bacteroidota; class Bacteroidia; order Bacteroidales; family Dysgonomonadaceae; genus Dysgonomonas. The sequence continues at coordinate 42,237 of NZ_CVRP01000017.1, forward strand.
GAGCGTGCATATAGGCTATGTTTATTTTATCCAACGATTCTTCCAGTTTACTGACATCAGAAGTAAACTTTACACCATGCTGTTCCATTACATTAGATGCCCCACTGACAGAAGTGGCTCCGTAGTTACCATGTTTAGCCACTTTATATCCTGCGCTGGCCACAACAAAACAAGAAAGTGTAGATATATTGAATGTGTTTTTGTTATCGCCTCCTGTTCCTACAATATCAATAGGATTGTAAGCAGCCAGTGCATCCACATTTGCCCGCAAGTCGAGGAGTGCATCCGAAAATCCCAGAAATTCGTCTACACTGATACTCCGCATGAGAAATACACTGATAAATGCAGCTATTTCAGATTCATTATATCCTCCTGCGGCCATTTTGGTCAGAATTTCCTTTGCTTCCGTACGGTTGAGGTATTGATGTTCGAATAGTCTGTTTAGTATTTGTTTCATAAGCCCCTCCAAACCTCCCCGAAGGGAGGTTGTGTTTATATTAATTAAAATTACACCAGTTTTTCCAATGTATCTGTTGTTTTAGCGATCTCTTCGTCGGTCAGATTGTAGTTCTGCATTTTACCGGTAAGGAATTGATCGTAAGCAGTCATGTCTATTAATCCATGTCCCGACAGATTGAATAAGATTGTTTTCTGTACGCCTTCTTCTTTTGCTTTTTTTGCTTCGCGTATGGCTGAGGCTATAGCATGAGTAGATTCGGGTGCAGGTATAATACCTTCTGTATTGGCAAATAATTTACCTGCCTCGAAAGTTTCCAACTGAGGGATATCCTGTACTTCTACATATCCATCCCGGTGCAATTGGCTGACAATTGTTCCAGCTCCGTGATAACGCAATCCACCTGCATGTATATCGGCTGGTTGGAAATCGTGCCCCAGTGTGTACATCGGCAATAATGGGGTAAGACCGACAGTGTCACCATAGTCGTATTCAAATTTTCCTCTCGACAGTTTAGGTGTACTTGCTGGCTCGGAAGCTATAATGCGTACTTCTTTTCCGTCTGTCAGTTTGTGGCGTAAGAAAGGGAAGCTAATACCAGAGAAATTAGATCCTCCACCAAAGCAGCCGATTACAATATCAGGATACTCGCCCGCCATCTCCATTTGTTTTTCACTTTCCAGTCCTATTATAGTCTGGTGCAGAATGACATGGTTGAGTACACTGCCCAGAGTATAGCGTGTATTTTCTCCTTTGATGGCTGCCTCTACTGCTTCTGATATAGCAATACCCAGACTCCCCGAGTTATTCGGATCTTTTGCTAATATTGCTCTTCCCGATTCTGTCAGGTTACTTGGCGAAGGTATCACGTTTGCACCCCATGTTTGCATCATCATTCGGCGATATGGCTTTTGGTTGTAACTTACTTTTACCATATATACTTCGAGATCGAGCCCGAAGATACTGGAAGCAAAGCTCAATGCTGCACCCCACTGTCCGGCTCCTGTTTCAGTAGTAAGGCGTTTTATGCCTTGCATCTTATTATAGTATGCCTGTGGCAGAGCCGAGTTCAACTTGTGAGAGCCGATAGGACTTACTCCTTCATTTTTAAAATAGATATGAGCAGGAGTATCAAGCGCTTTTTCCAGACCTGTAGCTCTTACCAGTGGAGTTGGTCTCCATATTTTGTACAATTCTCTTACTTCATCGGGAATTTCTACCCAACGCTCTTGTGTAAGTTCTTGTTTTATTAATTCTTTAGCAAATATGGGTTCCAGATCGGCAGGGTTTAATACTTCTTTTGTTTTAGGATTTAGCGGTGGCAAAGGTTTATTCTTCATGTCCGCTACAATATTATACCAGCTTCTGGGAATGTCGTTTTCGCTTAAAAAGATTTTTTTACTCATGATTTTTGTTAGATTTATTTAGTTATTTAAGAAATTTCTGATAATTGTTTCCCCTGCAGGAGTAAGTACCGATTCGGGGTGGAATTGCACTCCATGAATATCGAACGTTTTGTGTTTCAGTGCCATTATCTGTCCGTTGTTGTCTATGGCTGTGACACTAATGCAATCAGGTAATTTATCGTTACTTACAATCCAAGAGTGATAACGCCCTACTTCAAGTTCGCTGCCTAAAGTGTCGAAGATATAATCGGGTTCGATGACCTTGATTTGTGTGGCTACCCCATGATACACATCTTCCAGATTGGTAAGTGTTGCCCCGAAAGCTTCTCCTATTGCCTGATGCCCTAGGCAGACACCAAGTATAGGTTTCTTTCCTGCATATTCCTTTATCAGTGGCAATAAAAGACCAGCTTCGGACGGAATACCCGGGCCGGGAGATAGGATGATCTTATCATATTTTGCAACGTCTTCCAACGCTATTTTGTCATTTCTGATTACATCCACATCTTTAAATCCCAATTCTTTTACCAGATGTACAAGGTTGTATGTGAAGGAGTCGTAATTGTCGAATATTAGTATTTTCATTGCTCTTAATTCTTTAGTTGTTCAGCAAATTTCACAGCTTTAGTCAATGCACCTAATTTATTTTTTACCTCCAGAATTTCTGTTTCGGGGTTCGATTTAGAAACGATTCCTCCTCCTGCTTGATAGTAGAGAGTATTGTTGCGGCTAAGGAAAGTCCGTATGGTAATAGCCTGATTCAGGTCTCCGTTGAACCCAATATACCCTATGCAGCCTCCATAAACGCCACGCATTTGTTTTTCTATGTCGCGTATCAGTTGCATAGCTCTCACTTTGGGCGCTCCGGAGAGTGTGCCGGCAGGAAAAGTATCGGCAAACACTTTCATATTGTTCCTGTCTTTATCAACAATACCGCTAACCCGTGACACCAAATGGATGACGTGTGAATAGAATTGTACATTCTTATAAAATTCTACTTTTACATCGTCGCAATTGCGACTGAGGTCGTTGCGGGCCAAATCGACCAACATTACATGCTCGGCATTTTCTTTTTCGTCTTTTAGTAGCTGTTCGGATAATTTGCGGTCTTTTTCATCGTCTCCTGTACGGAAATATGTACCTGCAATAGGGTCTATGTATGCTTTACCTTTAGTTATCTTACAGTGAGTTTCGGGCGATGAGCCAAATATGCGGTACGAACCGAAATCGAAATAGAAAAGATAGGGTGAAGGATTGATGGAACGGAGCGACCGATAGACCTTAAAGTCGTCTCCTGCAAATTTTTGAGTGAAACATCTGGATAAAACGATCTGGAATACATCGCCACGTTTGCAGTGTGCTATTCCTTTTTCTATCATTTGGTGATGTTCTTCGTCTGTTATCATAGACTGTTCTGTGCCTATGGTTTCGAAGTTGTAAGAGGCTATATTGTTATTGTTCAGTATTCCTTCCAGTTCGTGTGTTTTTTCACTTGTGCCTTCCACTACATTTTCAACGATAGTCAATTCGTTTTTCAGATGGTTGATGACAAGGATGAAGCGATATAGGATATAGTAAAATTCAGGAATATCTGAGTTGTTGAGTTTTGTATTCACAGGGTCTACATCTTCGAAGTAGCGAATGGCATCGTAAGATGTGTAGCCCAAAAATCCGTTTATATTTGTTTTGTTTTCGCCCTGAACATCGAACTGATTGATAAAATCGTGAAATTTATCTGTAAGGTTCTGGTGAGCATATAATGTTTCCTGTTTTACTGTATTGTCAGGATATGTATAAGTTATCTGATCGTTGTCGACTCTGAAACGTGCTATCGGGCTGATACCTATAAACGAATAACTGTTTTCGCCTCCATGATAATCGGAGCTTTCCAAGAGGGCTGATTCCGGATATACATCTCTTACTTTGAGATAGATGCCTACAGGTGTTTGCAAGTCGGCAAGAAGATTTTTTGTTTTTACGTTTATTTTAAACTTTTCCATACTATGCTTTTTTATTACTTGCTATTAATGATTAAAAGCGTTGATATAAGTTTCCATATCTTTATCACCTCGTCCCGAAAGGCATAATACAACAACAGCTCCTTTTCGGAAATTTACTTTTGGCAACGCCCCTAAAGCGTGTGCCGATTCTATAGCCGGAATTATTCCTTCCAGTTTTGTCAGTTCGAAGGCTGCATCCATTGCTTCATCGTCCGTTACGGCTAAAACCTGAGATCTTCCTGTTTTGGCAAGATATGCATGCATAGGGCCTATTCCGGGATAATCTAATCCTGCCGAAATAGAGTATGGCTCTTCTATTTGTCCATCTTCCGATTGCATAATCAGAGTTTTGCTTCCATGAATAATACCTAATTTGCCAAGATGTATAGTGGCTGCCGATTCTCCCGAATTCAATCCTTTTCCGGCGGCTTCTGCCAGTATAATTTCTACGTCGGGTTCGTCTATAAAGTGGTAAATGGTTCCTGCGGCATTACTTCCTCCTCCTACACATGCCATTACGTAGTCGGGGGTTTCTGTTCCTTCTTTCTCCAGCAACTGCTTGCGTATCTCTTCGCTGATAACAGATTGCAGGCGGGCTACCATGTCAGGGTAGGGGTGAGGCCCTACTGTAGATCCTATAACGTAGTAAGTGTTAGATGGGTTACTACACCAGTCGCGTATGGCTTCGTTTGTAGCATCTTTTAGTGTCATATTTCCACTGGTGACAGGTACAACTGTGGCTCCCAACATTTCCATTTTTTGTACATTCAGCTTTTGGCGTTCTACGTCCGTTTTGCCCATGTATACAATACATTCCATATTCATAAGGGCACAGACAGTTGCAGTTGCCACACCATGCTGTCCGGCTCCTGTTTCGGCTATGATGCGGGTTTTTCCCATACGGCGTGCAAGTAGTATTTGTCCTATTGCGTTATTTATCTTGTGCGAGCCTGTATGGTTGAGGTCTTCACGTTTCAGGTATATTTTGCAGCCATATTTTTCAGAAAGTCTTTTAGCTAAATAAAGGGGGGAAGGACGTCCTACATAGTCCTTTAGTAAGGCATCGTATTCTTCTCTGAAAGATGGTTCATTAATAATTTCCAGATAAGACTTCTTCAATATTTCTACATTGTCGTACAGAATTTCAGGAATGTATGCACCTCCAAATTCTCCATAAAAACCATTTGTATCAACTGTGAATTTTTCCATTTTTTATATTGTGTTTATTTTATTCCTTACAAAAAAAGCCTGTCGTGAGTTACGACAGGCTTTGTATTTTATCTTATAATTTTTCTACCTATAAATACATACCGGTTTTGCTCACGACTTTTTGAGTTGTAAGAGCCACCACCAAAATGTATTTGTCAATAGAAAGTTCATTTTTTATTCTTTTGTTTCCACAAAGATAAATCTAATTTGTAAAAAAGCAATGAAAATAGATTTTTTTTTGATTTATGCTTATTTTTTCTTTTCTGCCGTTTCAGGGTAGTTTGGACTGGTTAATATGTTTTTTTCAAATATATTGAGTTTTCCATCCTTAACGTATGGCTCACCTCTTTCGCTAAGGTGTTTTGTCATATAATCCCTCCATTGCAACAACTCTTTGTTGTATTTCTTGTTTTTTGCGAGATTTTTTGTTTCGCCCGGATCACTCTTCAGGTCAAATAACTGTTCTTCTCCTGTTCTGAAAAACCAAATATATTTTATTTTCCCATCGGTAAGTCCTGCCCAGTAATTGTTATGCTCGTAGATTGCAGCATGTTCCATATCTATATAGGGTCGCCATGATGAGTTTGGAGCTTTTAGTAATGGCAGAACTGATTTGCCATCCATATCTTCGGGTTGTTTTATGTGTGCAGCTTCGAGGAAAGTAGGCAATATATCTCGTAATTCGACTACTTGCTCCAATCTGGCTTTTTTGCTTGCTGAATAATTGGAATCTCTGGGTGCTTTGACAATGAAAGGGATATGAGAAGAACCTTCATAGGCATAGGTTTTGCGCCAATGGTAATGATCTCCCAGCATATCACCATGATCGGATACGAATATAATGATAGAATTGTCATACAATCCTTTTTCTTTCAGTGTTTCAATTATTCGGCCTATCTGATCATCTACAAATGTTATCGCACCGTAATAATAGCGTCGTGACTGAATGGCATGTTCTTCTCCAAAATTGCCGAAAGGCGCATCTTTTGTGTTTTTTCTGTCGGCAAAAGAACTGCACCAGTCTCCAATATGTGGGTGTATGACTTCCTTGTCTTTATACATGTCTGCATAGCGCTGAGGCGGATCGTAAGGACTGTGGGGGCGGGCAAATGATATCTTTAAAAATAAGGGTTTGTCTAAATCGTAATTTTTGATGAAACGAATGGCTTCGTTTCCTGTCCATTGGGTAGGATGGAGGTTTTCTTCCAGCACATATTGTGCTCCGGCATGCTCGTTCCAACCTATACCTGTGGCATCAGGATCTTTTCCCGGAGCTTCCATTGCAAACCATTGACGATAGTCGCTTACAAAGTCTTTGGACTCTACCCTTCCCGATTCGTCAAGGAATGTTCCATGAAATCCGTGTTTGTTTCGTTGAGGGGTATAGTGCATTTTTCCGATTCCAAAGGTATAATAGCCCGCTTCTTTTAGCATTTGCGGCATTTCGTAAGGATACTTCTCTGCAACTTTATAATAACCCAGCATACCATGTTTCCAAGGAGAACAGCCCGTTAGTAGCCCTGCGCGTGCAGGTGTACTACTTGGAGTAGAGGAGTAGGCGTGCATAAAAGTGGTTCCATCTTCGGCTATGGCATCAATGTTTGGAGTGTGTATGAAAGGATTGCCCATTGTTCCTACACAGTCGAATCGTTGTTGATCGGTCATTATAAGAATAAGGTTGGGCTTTTGCTTTTCCTGACCAGTCATATATAGAGAAATGCCTGTTAGAGCTAAAGGGAGTAAACCGTGTACTTTCATTATTTGATGGGTTTTAGATGTGTTGTGTTAAACGCTACAAAGTAAATGAATTTATCTTAATTAACTATTAGGCACTATTAATTTGATCGTATTTATTGTTTGGGTAGACTTAGTTGTTTATTTTCGTAAGCTTAATACTAACTTATGAAATAATGACTAAAAAAACACTATTCACACTTTTCTTCATTTTATTTGCTTATATGTCTTATGCACAAGAAATAGCTTTTAAGTTTAATAAAGACAGTCGTTTTAAGATTGTTCAGTTTACCGATGTACACTACAAATACGGAAAACCTGAGTCAGCTGTCGCAATAGATTTGATTAAAGAGGTATTGGATGCAGAAAAACCTGATCTGGTAGTATTCACGGGAGATGTCGTATGGGCTAAGCCTGCGAAAGAAGCTCTTGATGAAGTGTTCAATACAGTTGTTGAAAGAAAGATTCCTTGGGCATACATATTCGGGAACCATGATGATGAATTTGGTATGTCTCGTCAGGAGATAATGGACTATGTAAGTCAGAAACCTTATTGTGTGGCGCGTGCTGGAGATAAATCTCTGGATGGTGTAGGTAATTACATACTAGAGGTAAAAGACAAAAAGGAAAATAAAATAGAGGCTTTACTATACTTTATGGATTCTAAAGCTTATAGTAAGATAAAGAATGTAGGACATTACGATTGGTTTGGATTCAATCAGGTAAATTGGTACCTGCAAGAAAGTGCAGCGTATACTGCTGCAAATAAGAATAAGCCTTATCCGGCATTAGCCTTTTTCCATATTCCTCTCGCAGAATATCCTCTGATGACTACAGCTAAAGATGCTAAAATCATAGGAGAGAAACGGGAAAACGAATGTAATGGCAAGCTTAATAGTGGTATGTTCGCAGCAATGCGTACGAGTGGAGATGTGATGGGTACATTTGTAGGACACGATCACGACAATGATTATATAGGAGAATATTATGGTCTGTATCTGGCATATGGTCGCTACTCGGGAGGTAAGACTGTGTATAATAATCTGGGAAAGAATGGATGTCGTATAATTGAGTTGAAAGAAGGAAAAAGAGAATTTTCTACATACATACGTCTTTTGGGAGGAGAAACCCTGTATCCGGTAGAATATCCCAAGACATTTCCCATAAAATAACTTATCCTTTATAAGAGAAATGAAGGTTATGGATACTTTTTGCACATTCATAACCTTCTTCATATAATGAGGTCAGCTTGTCTGTATCTTTTTCTATACGATCTACATTGATTGGCTTTAGCGGACGTATAACGAAAACACGACCTTCATCTTCCAATTTTTCTATCAACTCTAACTGGGAATTATACAGTGTGTTCCTATTGCTTAAGGCTTTTCTCATTGCCGGATATTTACGGTAAATGAAAGATGGTATTTTTATGTCTTTGCTCTCTTTTCTGTATCCTTTGTTTCGGGTAAGAACAACAACATTTTTTTCATATCCCTGTCCTATTGACCTTATTACAGGTATAGAATCGCAAATACCTCCATCCAACATTGGTATGTCGTCTACATAAGTAATCGGGCAGAGTATAGGCAAACTGCTCGATGCCTTTACTATATCTATGACTCTTTCTTTATCGTTTTTTTCTTCAAAATATTCAGCTTGCCCTGTGAGGCAATTAGATGTTACCATCTCGAATCTGGAATCGGATCTGAAATAGGTAGCATAATCGTAGGGTATTATATTTTCGGGGAATTCATGAAAGAGCAAATCAAAGTCCATAATGTTTCCCTTCTTGAAGTAGTGCTTTAATCCGATGTACTTGTATTTTGCAAGTAGATCTATGTTGCTATATTTCGCCCTTCCTCTTTGGTTCGACATATACGACAGCCCATTGCATGCTCCGGCAGATACTCCAATAGCATATGGAAAATGAATCTTATTGTCCATGAAATAATCCAGAACACCGCAAGTGAAAACTCCACGCATTCCTCCTCCTTCGAGTACCAGCCCTATATTTTGTGTCTCAATCATTATTCAAAAATACGGATTTTCTACTAAACTGAAAAGTAAAGGCCCGAAATCTGACTTGTCAGAGTTTCGAGCCTTTGTCGTATAAAGAAAAGTAGTGTGTATAAATGCTGCTCAACGCAGTGTAATTAATTCATTATTTATATTTGTCTTTTGTGTCGAAATAAAATCTCCGTCTGTATTGTAATTGTATGCCATTTGTTCGGAACGGGTTGCCCATTTGTTTTTCTTTTCATCCCACCTTGTATGAGTAACGTAAATAATAAGGCCATCATTGTATTCGTACTCATGTTTTTGATTATTTACCCATCCATATAGACTACTCCAGTCGTATTCTATTTTCGATAATATATTATTGTCGGAGTCGTAACTGTAGGTGGTTTTCTTTATGGCTTGAGAAGTTATAGTATTATATAATATATATTCTTTGATAGTGCCATTCTCAGTTTTTTCGATATTTGTATAGATTATTTCGCCTTTGTTACTTGCTTGAGCTGAGAATACGGATAAAAATGCTATAATAAGAGCAGTCAATATATAAGTTTTCATAATTGTAATTTTTTTAATATTGGAAATTGTTTTTCTTACTTAAGCGCTTTCATTATATATGACGAAAGGTTATGCAGAATAGTTACAATTATTTTGAAGAAAATTATATTATTTTTTTTACTTCTTCTGTATTTGTTTGTGAAATAGTGCTTTATGTAATATAAAAAGCCTCACATTTGCGAGGCTTTTTATTTATATTATAAGATGATATTAAGTATTTGACCTAGAGCTTTGCTATAATATCGGGCAAATGATAATTTGCTCCTACAAAGTCTACTAAAGATTAATCTACTTAATAAGCTCGGGCGAAAACCACACGCTGTGCAGAAGGCTTACCCGTTACCATACATTTGCCGGGAGTTTTATCTCCTTCGAGAGGAATACAGCGGATGGTCGCTTTTGTTTCATTCTTTATCATTTCTTCGGTTTCTGGTGTCCCATCCCAATGAGCCATAATAAATACACCTTCTTCTATTTTTATTTTAAACTCTTCGTAAGTGTCTACCGAGATTGTTTGTTTTGTTCTGTAGTCTGCTGCTTTTTTGTAAATATTCTCTTGAATATCGTTTAAAAGGTTTTTGATATACAGATCCAGTCCATCGCAAGAAACAGTTTCTTTTGTTAAAGTGTCGCGACGGGCTACTTCTACAGTGTTGTTTTCCATGTCTCGAGCTCCCATTGCAAGGCGTACAGGTACCCCCTTCAATTCGTATTCGGAAAATTTCCAACCTGGTTTCTTGTTGTCAGCATTGTCATATTTTACACTAATGCCAAGAGATTTCAGTGATTTGACTATACCTTCTACTTTTTCATTTATTTTAGCTAGTTGTTCATCTCCTTTATAGATTGGAACTATCACTACCTGATATGGCGCAAGCTTTGGTGGCAATACAAGACCATTGTCGTCTGAATGTGCCATTATTAAAGCTCCGATAAGCCGGGTGGAAACTCCCCATGAGGTAGCCCATACATGATCCATTTTACCTTCTTTATCTGCAAATTTTACATCGAAAGCCTTTGCGAAGTTTTGTCCTAAGAAGTGTGAGGTACCCGATTGCAAGGCTTTTCCGTCTTGCATCATGGCCTCTATGGTATATGTGTCTACTGCTCCGGCAAAGCGTTCGGAAGCAGATTTTACTCCTTTTATTACAGGCATTGCCATATATTCTTCGGCAAAGGTGGCATATACTTCCAGCATTTTGCGAGCTTCAGCCTCGGCTTCTTCTTTAGTTGCATGGGCAGTGTGTCCTTCTTGCCACAAAAACTCGGCAGTACGAAGAAACAAACGGGTACGCATTTCCCAACGTACAACGTTTGCCCACTGATTACACAATATAGGCAGATCTCTGTACGACTGTATCCAGTTGCGATAAGTATTCCATATAATGGTTTCGGATGTAGGACGAACTATAAGTTCTTCTTCCAGCTTGGCTTCGGGGTCTACAATGACGCCTTTGCCATTGGGATCGTTTTTGAGACGGTAATGCGTTACTACAGCACATTCTTTGGCGAATCCTTCCACATGGTCAGCTTCTTTGCTAAGAAACGATTTAGGAATAAAAAGCGGAAAATAAGCATTGACGTGTCCTGTTTCTTTGAACATATCATCAAGCTGGCGTTGCATCTTTTCCCAAATAGCATATCCGTATGGTTTAATCACCATACATCCTCTTACAGCAGAGTTTTCTGCCAGATCTGCTTTTAATACCAAATCGAGGTACCACTGACTGTAATCCTGACTTCTCGAAGTGAGTTCTTTTAATTCTTTTGCCATAATATATGTAATAGTCTATAATTATCTGAATAGAGTGCAAAGTTAGCAAAAGCCCTTAATTAAACAGTATGTCGGCTTTATTTTATATTTTTGCTTGTTGAAACGGCTTTCAAGTGATTCGTAATAATTATTGACACATTTAGTAGGGGTAACTAAAATAGCCTCGCACTAAATGGCAGTTGGTCATAAGGCTAATAAAACTTTATCTATAAACCGATGGACAAAGTGATATAAAAAGAGAAAAAATGACAAATAGAGAAAATAGTAAAAAAGTGTACAAGTTTGTCAGGTTTTAGTTAAAATCATATTTTGCCGAGACATGTAAAATCCTTGTTTCGGAAAGAGGAGAACTTCTGATTAACGTAAAGTAAATATATAATGAAATATACAAATATACTTCTCGATCTTGACGATACTCTTATCGACACTGTAGGTAATACTTATATTACAGTAAAAGAAATTTATAATGACTATCAATTTGCAAACTATTTCCCATCGTTCGAAGATTTCTATACTATTTATAAAACGAATGTAAGTAATTTGTGGGAGATGTATGGAAAGGGAAAAATTTCGAAAAAAACATTGCAATATGAGCGTTTTGTCGCCCCATTGAGTATTGTTGAAGAAATAAGTGTGGAGCAGGCTTTGGCGATCAATGACGACTTTGTGATCCGGATAATGAAGTTGGATAGCCTTATCGATGGAGCAAAGGAACTTCTTGATTATTTGCATCCTAAATATAAAATACACATTTTATCGAATGGCTTTACCGAGATGCAGTATAAGAAAATGGATAGTGCAGGTTTATCTTCTTACTTCGACAAGGTAATTCTTTCCGATGTTGTCGGAGTCAATAAACCTCACCCTGAAATTTTTCAATTTGCATTGAACCAGATAGGAAAAGAAGCAAATGAAGTGATTATGATCGGAGACAATCCCCATGCCGATATTGCCGGAGCTTACAATAGTGGTATAGATCAGATTTGGTTCAATCCAAATAACGCGTCGGTTGCGGATATTATTCCTACTTATACGGTAACTAATCTATTAGAGATCCGAAATATTCTATAAGAATATTTTTATTCTTTTATTTACTTCCAAAAGTGCTGTAGACAACAGGATGGATAGGAAGAAGTACAAAGGGAACATAGTTATGTCGGCCTTATACGGGAATCCTGTAATTATAAATATAGCCATGATATGGATGAAGTAAACCGAAGATGCCAGTTTTGAGATGTAGCCATCGTCATCAGGTTTATACTTAGCATACTTCAATACCGATAGAAATATTAACGGACACAAGATAGGCATCACTAAGTATAGCTCATCTTTTACAGGATCAATTTCTCCCACTTTAGAAAAGTAGACGAATGCAGATTCTGCAAGTAGTGGAATAAAGAGTATTGCTGTAATAACAAGCATCCCCGTGTTTTTGAAGAAGGCTTTGTCCTCCAGTCTCATTTTGTTGATGTAATATCCTGCAAACATGAATGGGAATCCCATCATCAAGAAGGTTCTTACAATAGTAGGATACATGAAGATGTGTATGTCGAACAAATATATTTTCTGTATGGCATAGCTTATGAAAAATAGGATAAGTGCTATTGTCAATAATATAGAGAGTTTAAACTTTCTTGTCAGATATATGACTATAGATGCTCCTATCAGACTTGCTATATACCATAGGTGATAGTAGCCTGTGAATATGTTTATGAGGAGTAGTTTTTTACCTCCTCCTGTCATGTACCATAGAAAAGGGGAGTAGATAACCATCCATGTAGCGTAGATAATAAATAGCCGAATAATGTATTTTTTGACTTTTGCTTTATCATTAACTATATTGGCAAAATAATATCCGTTCACAATAAGAAATAATGGTACGGCGACACGGGCAAATCCGTCGGAAATGAGCCATCCGAAAAGTCCGTGTTCAGAAATATTGGTATGAGTGGTGATAACCAGTATGCTAAGAACCAGTTTGGTGTAGTCGAGAGTAATATTTCTTCCCGGAAGAGCCATTTATTTGCTGTTTTAGTTATGCTGTAAGGGTAAACAGAGCGTTTACGCCACAAAGATATAATAATCAGCATTAAAAATAGAATGCCATTCCGAGAAACTGTCCAGATATTCTGGTTTTCCTTGGTGTATGCGGCTTTCTAAAAACAAAGGTTGAACAGAAATGCTCAACCTTCGCTTTAAGGTTTCTGATCTATCGTATTTTAATTCAAATATTTCTTTAGGTCCTTTGCCCAATTGTTTATGCGGCTTTCAGTTTCGTTATATTCGTTGTCCTCGTCAAGAGCTAATCCAACGAATTTGCCATCGACAATAGCTTCTGAATCATCGAACGTATATCCGTCGGTAGATACAGAGCCTACTATTTCTACCTTGCCTTTTAATGCTTTATACAGAATGTACATTCCACCGGCAAAGCTTGTAGAGAAAGAAGCGCTATCTCCTAACCCAAAAATAGCTACTTTTTTTCCGGTGAAGTTCATTTTTTCAAATTTGGGAAGAAATGATTCCCAATCATCCTGCAAGTCACCAACCCCGGTCGTAGATGCTCCTAAGATTAAGAAGTCGAATGGTGCAAGGTCGTCTATACTTACACTTTCTGCATTGAACAAGGCTGCATCATCGAACAATGCTTGTATTTTTTCTGCTACCGCTTCTGTGGCTCCGGTAGAAGAGCCATAAATTATTGCAATTTTACTCATAACAAGTTAGATATATTATGTTGATTATCACTTATCTGGAATAGTTCAAAATAGAAGGAGCCATAAAGCTCTGTACTATTCCTCTTAAAACCAGATACATGATAAACGCAAACCATAAGATATTGTTCGCAGAAAAATTATAAAAAACAAGGTAGATCAAAAAGAAACTACATACAGCTATCAGCATGGAATTTCTCATCTCCCGTGAAGCTGTCGCTCCTACAAAAATACCATCCCAGAGGAAAGCTGAAAATCCTGCAATCGGAATCAATCCTACCCAAAAATGGTATTGCTCACTGAGGGTTATTATACTTTCTTTATCGGTAAGAATTCTTAATATAGGTGTGAGATATAAGGCATAGATAATAGTGAACAAGCAGGCAATACCTCCTCCCCACATGAATAATTTTCTCACTAGAAGCTTTAGTTCTGAATTTTTATTAGCTCCAATAAACCTTCCCGTTAAGGCTTCTGCTGCATAGGCAAATCCGTCCATCATATAAGAAAATAAAATAAACATTTGCATCAATAGTGCATTCACTGCAAGTATTTCGCTTCCTTCCTTAGCTGAGGCAGACATGAAGAAGGTAGTAACAGCTACCAGAGCCATTGTTCGGATAAAAATATCACTGTTCACCTTGAAGAAGGGTATGTAAGATCTCAGATTCTTGAGAGTAACAGTATCGATATATTCTTTTAACCTTCCGAATTTTAGATTCCATATTATAATGGAAGAAATAAATCCGGAGTATTGGGCGCATACGGAAGCTAGAGCAACTCCATTTATTTTCATCCCTAAACCGTATACAAATATGAAACTCAAAGTTATGTTCACTATGTTTATTCCAATAGCTATAACCATCGGCACTTTTGCGTTTTGCATACCCACATACCAGCCATTGAACGCATACATTCCCAGTATGGCCGGGGCTGCCCATATATATATGAAGAAATATTCGCGGGCATGAGTCTTTACTGAAAGCCCTGCATCGAGGAAATAAAGGCCAATGGCTGCAATAAAGTATTGTAACAATATGATCAATGCGCCAGCACTCATAGCCACTATCAGTGAACGCATCAGTATGGTCATTTGCTCCTTGTAGTTTTCTGCTCCGTATGCCTGAGCTGTGAAGCCACTGGTGCCCATTCGCAGAAAAGAGAAACTCCAATATATGAAATTGAATATCATGGTAGCTAAGGCAATGGCTCCGATATAGTCTTCCGAGTCGAGGTGACCAACGATGTATATATCTACCATACCCAGTAGGGGGACGGTGATGTTAGAGATAATATTCGGTATTGCTAGTCGCAATATACTTCTGTTCATAATGTAAGCAAATGTAATATTGTTGTTGTAAACACACAAATGAGAAAAAAAGACACATTTCTTTTCTTCTGTTTTTATTTGTTATTTTCCGGCTATTCATCAGGTCGTTATTTTTTCTATAGATAAAGTTTTTGGATTAGCATAAAAGATCGGCATGAGATTATTTTGTTCTACTTATTCCAAAATATTATATCTTTATATCCTCTAATATAAAACGACACAAAATGGATGTGAAGATAGAAGAAAGCTGGAAAGAGCAACTTAAAGACGAATTTGAGAAAGATTATTTTGCCAAGCTAACAAACTTTGTAAGGGAAGAATATAGGACAAAGCAAATATTCCCTCCTGCAAAACTGATCTTTAACTCATTTGAGCATACTCCGTTCCATCAGGTGAAAGTCGTAATCTTAGGGCAGGATCCTTATCATAATGATGGGCAGGCTCATGGCCTTTCTTTCTCTGTACCTGATGGCATGCCGGCTCCTCCTTCTTTGGTAAACATCTTTAAAGAGATAAACAGAGATTTGGGCTTACCCATTCCCAAATCTGGCAATCTTATCCATTGGGCAAATCAGGGAGTTCTTCTATTAAACGCCACTCTTACTGTTCAGGCGCATATGGCTGGTTCTCATCAGAAGAAAGGGTGGGAAGCTTTTACTGATGCTGCCATCCGTAAGCTTGCCGAAGGGCGTGAAAATCTGGTCTTTATATTATGGGGAGCATATGCTCAAAAGAAAGCTGCTTTTATTGATCCGGCTAAACATCTGATACTGAAATCGGTACATCCATCTCCGTTGTCTGCTCATAATGGCTTCTTCGGGAACAACCACTTTAGCGAAACAAATAAATATCTTGTATCTAAAGGGCTGAAACCGATAGAGTGGTAACCTATTCTATTTTGCTGTTTTTTGCCAGAAGTCAAGATATTTCTTTGCCACAACTATATAGTCGTGATTTTGCTCGACAAACAGACGGCTCTTTCTCGATATTTTGGGAATCTCTTTCTTGTTCAGTACCAGCCATTCCAATTTCTCGAAAACATCGTCTTCGGTAGGATGTACATTCACTATAGGCTGATTAGTGCTGTCGTCATACAGGTCATAAATATATGGCTCACCTCCTCCAACAACAACTTTCCCTTGAGCCATTGCCAACAAGGCATTCATGGCGGGTGTATGAGAATATAGCTGATCGAGGACAACATGAGCCTGCGACATCAGTTGCTGATAGACGTCGTAGCTTACTGACTCTACACGGGTCACAATCACCTTGTCTTCATATTTGTCTTTGATCCTTGCCAGAGCTTTTTCCATTACGTCCGTCCCTTTGAATTTCTCTCTGACTTTGTTGATCCCTATAAAGAAGTTGACCTTTTCAGGCTCTTCCTCAATAGGCTGAAATTCTATCTCTGCTGTATTCAGGGGTAGTGGGATGTATTTTACTTTATCTCCGAAACATGGTTCATATGAGCAATAATATTCGTAAAGACAGGCGGCTATGCCATCCACGGAATTGGCCAATTCTATATTGAATTTTTCGAGAGGGGTACCTA
Source organism: Dysgonomonas sp. BGC7 (assembly GCF_001261735.1). Classification (GTDB taxonomy): domain Bacteria; phylum Bacteroidota; class Bacteroidia; order Bacteroidales; family Dysgonomonadaceae; genus Dysgonomonas. The sequence goes on from NZ_CVRP01000017.1 coordinate 58,987, forward strand.
TCCATTTGTCTATGAAGCGTTGGTTGAAATCCACATTGATAGGCTTGCCTTCTACAAAAAATTCTGAGTAATCGAATATTTCGTTTCCCAGACAGGCTTTCACCCAATAAGAGTCGTCGCCGAAAGCTCCCATAAAGACTTTTTTATTATTCTTTTGTAGTTTTTTATACAAATGGCGATTAATTCTCACATTCTGGGTAGTGAAACATGGATTGATGAGCTGCACAACATCATATCCCTTAAATGCTTTAAATTTGCCTAGAACTGATGTCATACTTGTAAGAGTATCTATAACGCCCGAACTTTTGCGAGATAAATCCACATCGCGTGGATAGTTCTTAAAACCATCTCCGTCCGAGGCGGTTAATACTTCATGTCCTAATATTCGCAATCCTTCGGCTAACGTTAGATGAGCCCGGCTATATTCTCCTACTAATAGTATTTTCATAAAGTCCTGTTCTGATAAAAATTGAGGTCGAAGACCTATTCTATTGTTTCAATGTGTACAAAGATAACGATTAATTACCTATGTTCAGTATATCTTTTCGCTTGATGATGAATGTGTATCGTTCGTCAATAAATAAGATAGGCAGATAGCCTTCTTCTTGCCATTTTGCATTTGCTTTTTTTACTTTACTATTACTGAAAGCTCGCACATACATGCTTGTTCCTTCTTCTTCGCCGATCAATACTGCTTTTTTCTTTAGTGTTGCCGGATCATATTTCTCTAAAATATTGTCTAGCGAAATTTCCTTTACAGGAGTGTTAAGGTAGTGCAGATTGTGTCTGCGGCTATCAGTTACAAATGCAATGTAAGTATCTCCTCCTCTTTCTTCTATTTCTTTGCCTACACATACAAGGAAAGAGCCCGATGTATTTATTTTTGTTTTCTGAATGTGCTTTTTTATCGCTTTCAGCCAGATTGTTCCTACCACAAACAGTAGCAGGTATGGAATTATATACCATGACACAAGCATGTCGTAGTTGAATAAGTATAAAATACCAACAAGCCCTGCAAACAGAAATAATGTAGGAGGAACTAACAATACACTTTTCCACCAAGGGGTTTTATTCAGATAGTCTTTTTTGAAAAGATAATCTTTCTCTAATTTTACAAAATCACTAGCCTTCATATTTTTATTATTCAGAGTATAAAAGTTTTTACCCTATGGCTGCAAAGTTAAGACGGTTTTGCAAACTGAAATATTTTAACAGGTAGAAAGTTTATTATTTGTAAGAAAATAAAACATATATTATGAGAATCTTCTCGTACATACGGATAACTACAAGGGATAACCCTACATCAATCAATCCTCAAATCAGATATTTTTATCCACTTAAATCATTTCTATTTTAACTAAAACCTGACAAACTTCTACACTTTCACCACGATATAATCGTTGTCTTCATCTTTTTCCTCATCTTTCGATGACGGTTGATTGGTATTTAATACCTTCCTGAAATCAGTCATCATTTTCACTGCTTCGTCTTGGCTTACTTCTTTGGGAAACTTCAAAACTATAGGGTTGTTTTCAGAATGATTTGTTTTCGGCTCGTCTTTCTTTTCCTGTTTTTTAGGACAGCGTTCCAATGCCAGTTTTATAACAGCCGCTTTTGCCGCCATCTTCTTTCTGGTTACTGTTTTCGATTTCACAGTTGCCTCGCCATAACCGTTGTCTTGGTAAACAATCTTCTCTGTAGTCACCATATAACCTTCAAGTTGCTCACGCAACGAGCGGCGTGCCAATATTGCAAGGCTGCTGTCGCGACGGTCTTCGGCATCTTCCAATACCTGACAGAATTCAGGTTTCGAGTTTTTCCATTCATAAAACGAGTTGCGGCTGATCCGCAGAGCATCACAAATTTCGCTGATTGTATAAGTATCCTCTTCTATCAGCCTTACTATTTTTTCCACTAAACGTTCACTATATTTTGCCATAATCTAAAAAAGTTTTTCTTGTATAGATAAAGATTGTCTGATCTGTTTGCTCCGAAAAGCATGTCTTGTGTTTTTCGCAATGAGGACAGCCAATCCCTCGAAAAACAAAAAACATTCATTTTGTGACATCATAAAGTCAAGAAAACGGCAGAAAAATTTTAATTTTGTTATCCATACATTGATTCTTATAAGAATCGTAACACAAAAACGAAGATGAATAGCTATCCTATATATAATAATGAAGGGCTTACTCTTTCCAAATTTAAAAGATTGATGAAAGGGTTGGAAGCTAATCTTACTGTCGACGAGATGCAAAAGTTGCGCAAGGTAGTGAAGAGGGCTATTTCTGACAATGTGTATCAAAAAGATCATCAGATAGGAAGTATTACCGACCTCACAGTCAGCACAAGTATCATCCTCATAGAAGAGCTTGGCCTGAAAAGTGCTGCCGTTATTGCTTTAATATTATATAGGCCTGTTGTGCATAAATCTGTAACTACAGAAGATATCAGGAAAATATTTGGAGCAGATGTTGCTGATATAGTGAACGGGCTGATTAAGATAAATGCTTTGGAGACCAACGAGTCGGCAATGGCATCGGACAATTATATAAAGTTGCTGATCTCTCTGGCAGAAGATATGCGTGTTATCCTTATCAAGATAGCCAGCCGTTTGCATAAAATAAGGTGTGCAGAGCAATATGACGAGCAATACAGGTTGCAGTTAGCAATAGAAGTGTCGTATCTGTACACCCCGCTTGCACACAAACTCGGACTTTACAATATAAAGACCGAGATGGAAGACCTCTATCTTAAATATACAGACAGGGAAGCCTACAATTATATATTGAGCAAATTGAGCGAGAGCAAGGCTTCACGCGACAAGTACATAGCCGAATTTATAGCACCTATAAATGCAAAACTCAAGGAAACCGGGCTGAAATATGATATAAAAGGCAGAGTGAAATCTATATCGTCTATCAACAATAAGCTGAAAAAACAAAAGATAGACTTCGAATCTATATATGACTTGTTTGCCATCAGGATAATCCTAGACTCTCCTTTAGACAAGGAGAAAGCCGAGTGCTGGCAGGCATACTCTATAGTGACAGATATGTACACCCCCAATCCCAAAAGGCTTAAGGACTGGCTGTCTATCCCCAAAAGTAATGGTTACGAGTCTTTGCATACCACAGTGATGGGGCCCGAATCCAGATGGGTGGAAGTTCAGATACGTACCCGCCGCATGGATGAGATTGCAGAAAGAGGGCTTGCTGCACACTGGAAGTATAAAGGAGTGAAGAGCCAATCGAAAATGGATGACTGGCTTACAGGGTTGAGAGAGATGCTGGAGAATAAAGATCTGGAGAATACTGAAAAATTAGAAAATTTCAAACTCGATCTTTACGATGACGAGATATACGTATTTACTCCCAAAGGAGATTTGCATAAGCTGCCGAAAGGTGCAACAATATTAGATTTTGCTTTTTCCATCCATTCTCGTATCGGTTCCACTTGTGTGTCGGGAAAGGTAAACGGACGAAATGTATCCATCAGGCATAAACTGAAAAACGGCGATCAGATAGAAATATTGACATCACCAAACCAGTCTCCGAAAAGGGATTGGCTAAACTTTGTTACAACCTCTAAGGCTAAGAATAAAATACGCCAAAGCCTAAAAGAAGAAGCAAACAAACAGGTAGAGATAGCAAAAGAATTGCTGAAACGCCGTGTAAAAAACCGTAAGATAGAAATCAACGAATCTATTATGATGCGGTTGATAAAAAAACTCGGCTTTAAAACAATTACCGATTTCTATATAAAGATAGCAGAGGAAAGTCTCGACGTAAATACTTTTATAGATCAATATCTAGATCTGGAAAAGAAAGAGACAGAGCCGCACGAACGGCACGAGGCTGTAAGTGCTGATAAATATGTGCCATTGCAACCCGAATCGAAAAAAGACTCTGTTCGGAAAGAAGAATTGGTTATTGATCAGAATCTGACCGGAATAGACTATCGGCTGGCTAAATGCTGTAATCCGATATACGGAGATGAGATATTCGGTTTTGTGTCTTCGCAGGGGATAAAGATACACCGCAAGAATTGTCCGAATGCAGGAGATATGTTGTCTCGTTTTGCATACAGAGTGATTCCTGCACGCTGGTCGGGCAAATCGGGGTCTACCTACACAGTCACATTACGGGTGATAGGGAATGACGACATCGGTGTGATCAACAACCTGACATCGATAATAGCCAAAGAAGACGGGATAAATATGCGTTCGATCAGTATAGATTCTAACGACGGATTGTTTCAGGGCAATATATCGGTTATGCTTAACAATACGGATATGCTAAATGGTCTGATGAAAAAACTTCGTACCGTAAGAGGTGTGAAAGATGTGAGCAGGCTGAATTAAAAATAAAAAGGTCGGTACGTTTTTCGTATCGATCTTCCCAGCTTTGGCTGATAGATAAATTGTCAGCCGACTGTTTGCATAGTGCGTGAAAAAATACTACCTATTTCTTTTCCACAGCTTTCTTTACATCTGCTTTTACTTCTTTTACTTCTTTTTTAGCCTTGTTAGTTGCTTCTTTTTCTTCGTGTTTTACATCTTTCTTAGCTGCATTAACTTCAGATTTAACTGTTTTCTTTGATTCTTTTACATCTTTGTCAGCTGCTTTTTTAGTTTCATTTAAATGAAGCTTAGCATCATGCTTGGCATCGCCTAATGAGCTTTTTGCTTTTTGGGTTTCTGTCTTTGTTTCTTTTTTTGCTTTAGAAACTACATCCTGTGCCATTACATTACCTGATACTAACAATGCAATTGCAGCAATACCTGCAAGAATAGTCTTTTTCATGACCTTGTTTTTTTAATTGTTGTTTTATATATGAATTGTATCCCAATTCTGATATAAAACAATTCATGAATTTCTTTGTTTTCGTCAAAGCCATTTATTTTTGTGCAAATTTTGCAAAAGAATATTTACTAATCTTAAAAAAAAGATAATGGTCAATTATACATAAAAACGAATAATTATTACCTTTGGAAACCCAAATAGCCGAACCTCAATCTACGGCTTTTTTTATGCTCAAAAAAATAAATATGAAAAACAACTCTACAATGGAAGAAAAAAAAGTAGTGCTTGGCATTAACGAGAAGCCCAAGCCGGCGCAATGGCTGTTATTGAGTATACAACATCTGTTCGCTATGTTTGGCGCTACAGTTCTTGTTCCGGCTCTTACAGGGATGAGTCCTGCTGTAGCTCTTATCTCCAGTGGGATCGGTACTTTGGTTTTTATTGCTATTACCAAAGGTAAAGTCCCGTCTTACTTGGGATCGTCTTTTGCCTTTATCAATCCCATTATTGCCGTGAAAGCTCTGGAGTTGGATCCTAGCTCAGGGGTAGGTGTCGGAAGTTTTCTTGTCGGTAGCTTTTTGGTAGGGGTTACCTATTCTGTTGTAGCTCTTATAATTTCCCGTGCGGGTACAAATTGGCTGATGAAACTTCTCCCACCTGTAGTTGTAGGCCCTGTTATTATGGTCATTGGGCTAGGATTGTCTGCTACAGCAGTAAATATGTCGACTAATAATCCTGCGGGAGAGTATGATCTTACATATGTATTGATCGGCTTGGTTACTTTGACTATTACTATTCTGACTGCAATTTTTACAAGAGGCTTTCTCAGTGTTATACCGGTATTGGTAGGGATAGTCGGAGGATACATCTTTTCGATAATAATGGGCGTTGTAGACCTGCAACCTGTCATTGCTGCCAACTGGATAGAATTGCCTCCCTTCCAAATACCATTTGTAGATTATACTCCTTCTTTTACGTGGCGTATAGTATTGATGATGGTTCCTGTTGCTATAGTTCCTATTGCTGAACATATAGGGCATCAGTTGGTGTTAAGTAAAGTGGTAGGTAAAGACCTTATAAAAGATCCCGGACTAGACCGCTCTATGTTGGGCGATGGCGTGGCTACTATGATAGCATCTGCGATAGGTGGACCTCCGAGTACTACTTATGGTGAGAATATTGGAGTATTGGCTATTACCAGAGCGTTTAGTGTTTATCTCTTCGTCGGAGCTGCCGTATTTGCTATCCTTTTTGGCTTTTGCGGAAAGATAGCAGTGTTGTTGGCAACCATACCGACTCCTGTAATGGGTGGGGTTTCCATACTTCTTTTTGGTATTATTGCATCAAGCGGTCTGCGGATGTTGGTAGAAAATAAAGTAGATTTTAGCCGTAAACGCAATCTTATTATTGCATCTGTAATTTTGGTGATAGGTATTGGTGGAGCAGCTATTCATATCGGCAAAATGTTTTCTCTCGAAGGCATGGCTTTGGCTTCTATAATAGGAGTTGTTTTGAATCAAGTACTACCGGGAAAACAAGTTGTTGATTTTGATGAAATGTTTAAAGAATAAACACATAATATAGTATAAAAAAGAGAAAAGGTGTGGCTTGAGTCATACCTTTTCTCTTCTTAGGATGAGACATAGCATGAGTAAACAAGAAGGTTAAAATGGGTTAAAATAGATTTGCTTTTGCGAATGTTGTATATGTCTAAAGCAAAGCGGTTTATGGCACAACCTGTTGTAAAACATATAAATATAGCTGTTAAATAGTCCTTTTTTTAGGAATTCAACCTTGTGGGCATTTGAAATATGTTCTATATTTGAAAATTAGATAAGTATTAAACCCTTTTTATTAGAGCACAATTATGGAGAAAACCCTTGTTATCCTGAAGCCTTCGTGCGTTCAACGCGCACTTATGGGTGAGGTGATTTCACGCTTTGAAAAAAAAGGTTTACGCTTGGCTGGTATAAAAATGATGCAATTAAACGATGCTATATTAAATGAGCATTATGCACATCTGAAAGACCGGCCTTTTTTTGGACGTGTAAAACAGTCGATGCAGGAGTCCCCTGTTATAGTACAATGCTGGGAAGGCATAGATGCAGCAAAGGTAGTACGTAATCTTATTGGTGTCACAAATGGCCGGTTAGCTGCTGCAGGTACTATTAGAGGAGATTTTTCGATGAGCGCTCAAGAAAATATTGTACATGCATCCGATTCGGCAGAATCTGCCAAAATAGAGCTTGCACGTTTTTTTTCAGATAATGAAATATTCGATTACAATCTATCTACGATTGGAAGTCTATATGCCAACGACGAGATTTAATTTATAATATGAGAAAAAGTAATATTGTTTTAGCCGGAAGTTTAAAAAAACTCAGATTACTGCCATTGGCGGCCATGTTTTTAATCCCAATGAGCGGCTTTACTCAAAACAACAAAGGAAATACAACCGAATCAGACCGGGCAGAACTAAAATACAAGCAACGCCATAGTCGGCTTAATGCAAATAACTTATATGCAGACGGCATAAAAATAAAGAGAGATTTATCAATTCTTAAAGAAATACAAGAAGAACGGATATTGAGTGAAGATGAGATTCCCGCAGAAGACTTGTATGGCGGAATTTGGAACAACAGATATGTAAATGCGTATCGTTCGATAGAAAATATTCCGGATACGTTCAAAGTAAATTTGGCAAACTTTACAATACCAACAACAGGATATATAACATCAAATTTTGGTCCTCGCCGCCGTAGAATGCACTATGGGATAGACCTGAAAGTGCAAACCGGAGATACTATTTATGCAGCATTTGATGGAAAAGTACGTGTAAAACAATATGAGCGTAGAGGATATGGATATTACCTTACATTGCGTCACCCTAATGGACTGGAAACTGTTTATGGACATTTATCCCGTTTCTTAGTCGAAGAAGATGATGTTGTAAAATCGGGTGATCCTATTGCTCTCGGAGGAAATACGGGGCGTTCGACCGGCTCTCACTTACATTTTGAAATAAGATTCTTGGGCAATCCGATCAATCCTACTTATATTGTAGACTTTGATAATAAGGTATGCCATAAAGATACATATATGGTTACTGCGAACAGCTATAACAGATCTAGCAAGGGGGTGAATGTTAATAATCTGGCTTCTACTCCAACCAGATCGAAAGTGAGTACTACTAACAAATATGCATCGGGAAAAGTTAACTATTACCGTATAAAGAAAGGCGATACTCTTGGAGCTATTGCCAGAAAATACGGCACATCGGTGAGTAAGCTTTGTTCCCTGAACAGTATGACTGCTAAAACTGTTTTGCGTCCTGGAAAAGCGATAAGAACCTCATAAGGAGCTAATCTAAATAATAGAAGAGAAAGAAGGGGTACTTAATAATTAAGTGCCCCTTTCTGTTTATTCTTTTGCCTTGGCCTGATTCCATAGCTCGTCCATTTCGGACAATGTCATGTCTTTCAGCTTTATATTCTTTTTATTTGCTTCCTGTTCTATGTAGTTGAATCTACGGATAAATTTCTGATTGGTTCGTTCCAAAGCATTATCCGGATTCACTTTATACAATCTGGCCGCATTGATAAGACTGAAAAATATATCGCCGAACTCCGCTTCCATCTTATCTTCGTCCATTTTGGCAATTTCGGTTTTCAATTCCGAAAATTCTTCCGAGACCTTTTCCCATACATCTTCTTTCTTATTCCAATCAAAGCCGGCATTGCGAGCTTTATCCTGTATGCGATGAGCTTTGGCTATTGAGGGTAGTGATGCCGGAACACCTTCGAGAATGGTTTTATTTCCTCCTTTCTCTTTCAGCTTTATCTGTTCCCACGACTTTTCTACCTCTCCCGCTGTTTTAGCGGCATCGTCACCAAATACGTGAGGATGACGAAATATCAGCTTGTCGCAAAGGCTGTTGCATACATCAGCAATGTCGAAGCTTGTTTTTTCTTCTCCTATTTTTGCATAAAAGACAACGTGTAACAATACATCGCCCAGTTCTTTTTTTATAGCTTCGTCACTGTTTTGGATAATGGCTTCGCATAGTTCATATACTTCTTCTATTGTGTTAGTTCGTAGGCTTTCGTTAGTCTGTTTTGCATCCCATGGACATTTGACACGCAATTCGTCCATGATATCAAGAAGACGCCCGAATGCTTCCAGCTTCTGTTCTTTAGTGTGCATATCTGTCTATTGTTGTTTAAAGAAAAAGCAGACTTTTTCTAAAATCTGCTCCTTCGTTATTATTAGGTTATTCCTTTATGTCTTCTTTTTGTTTCTTGAAGTTGCTCAATCCTTTGTTTAAGAAATTGAGATATTTGGGTACATCCTCATCATACGCATAAGAAGGTCCTATTGGTTTTCCTTCGTGATTCAGCAATACATAATATGGTTGAGAATTCGTACCGAATTTATGACGTTGCAGGTAACTCCATTTGTCGCCTACTGTTTTCAACTTCGAAGTCTTGCCATTTTCTTCCACTTCTATCACTTCCGGCAATTTCTTCTTATCATCTACCATCAGGGTTATAAGCACATAGTCCTTTTCAAGAATATCCTTTACTCTGGAGTCTGTCCAAACCGAAGCTTCCATCTTTCTACAATTTACACAACCATATCCTGAAAAATCTATCATTACAGGTTTGTTGTTTTTCTGAGCATATTCCATTCCTGCTTCGTAGTCGTCAAATTTGGCATGTACTTCTCCTTTATATAGATTGAAGTCTTGAGTAAACAATGGAGGAGAGAAAGCACTGATAGCTTTTAGAGGTGCTCCCCATAACCCCGGTATCATGTAAACAGCAAAAGCAAATGATATGATAGCCATGAACAGACGAGGCACAGATATATGTTTCAGGTCACTATCGTGCGGTAATTTTATTTTTCCTAGTAAGTAAACACCAAGAAGAACGAATATTATTATCCATAATGCAAGGAAGACTTCTCTGTCCAGTATTCCCCATCCATAAGCAAGGTCTGCCACTGATAAGAATTTTAGAGCAAGAGCCAGTTCTAAAAATCCCAGAACAACTTTTACCGAATTGAGCCAGCCTCCCGATTTTGGCATGCTCTCCAACCATGAAGGGAATATGGCAAACAAAGAGAATGGTATAGCTAAAGCGAATGCAAAGCCAAACATTCCTACTGCAGGAGCAATCATGCTACCCGATCCGGCTGCTTCGACAAGCAACGTTCCTATAATAGGTCCGGTACATGAAAAAGAAACCAAAGCCAGCGTAAACGCCATGAAGAAAATGCTTATAATACCTGTTGTAGAATCGGCTTTTTGATCCATCTTGTTTGTCCACGATGAAGGTAAGACCAATTCGAAAGCTCCAAAGAAAGATACGGCGAATAAGACTAACAGGCCGAAGAATATAAGATTGAATATGGCGCTTGTAGACAAATCATTCAATGCACTTGCTCCAAAGACAGCCGTGATTATAAGTCCTAAGGCTACATATATAATAATGATTCCAAGCCCGTAGGTGATTGCATCTTTGATTGCTTTGCCCTTATCTTTTTTGTTTCGTTTGAGGAAGAAACTTACTGTCATCGGTATCATAGGCCATACGCATGGGGTAAGCAGGGCTATGAAGCCTCCGCCCATTCCTACAAGGAATATCCAGAATAAAGACATGTTTGAAGTGTCTCCTGCTGCGCCATAAGTACGAAGCTCTTCTATGACAGGGGTCCATAGGGTTGCTTTGTCGGTAGGAGGGGCAGAGGTGGTGAGTTGAGGAACTGAGTCTGTACTGCTCTCTACATCAGGAGTGTTATTCTCAGTTGGAGCTTCTGTGACAGCACTATCTTCTTTGCCGGTTTCTGTTTTAGAAACAACAAGACTCGCTGGTAAATCTTTAGACTTAAATGACAGGTCTATTTTGATAGGAATGCACTGCCCATCGACCTCGCTACATACTTGTCCGCGAAGATCACCCTCAAGTACAAATGCTGCTTTGTCTGTTATTTTCAGGCGTTGTACAAATGTGACTTGTTTTTCGTAATAACCGACTTCCATGCCGAATATTTCGTCATATACTTTTTTGAGAGTTGAGTTGACTGCTTTAAATTTGCCAACCTTGGTTGCCCCTTTCAGGTTGTCGATGGCTAAACTTGTTGGTATGGGGCCTCCATCGGGTAGATTGATGTCGTATATGTGCCATGTAGGGTCTATTTTGAAACTGGCGGAAAGTTCGACTTCTCCATTACCTTTGTCTGTAAGATTTAGAGTCCATTTTGTTGGCTCTTGGGCATATGTATTAGTTAATACAGATATGAATAGAAAAAAGAATAATACAGCTTTTTGCATAAACGAGATAAGTTTTTATAGCAGAAATTTGAATTAACAAAGGTATAAAAAAGAGTATTACAAACCAGCTTTTTACTTTTTTTATATTGTAAATAAAGAAGTGTTTTTTTCTGTAAAAAGTATTTGGAGGCATTGAAGTCTTAGGGGATTTGATTTGCATTATTTAATATTCAGATCAAGATATTTTACTTATCTTCGTACATCCAATTTATGATAGATCAGGGAACCATAGACCGTATAATGGATGCTGCACAGATAGTTGATGTAGTGTCTGAGTTTGTTACACTCAAACGCAGAGGGATAAATTATGTGGGCTTATGCCCTTTTCATACCGATAAAACTCCGTCTTTTTATGTTTCTCCGGCAAAAAATATATGTAAGTGTTTTGCTTGTGGAGAGGGGGGGACTGCTGTTCATTTCATAATGAAACATGAGCAATTGTCTTATTACGAAGCGTTGAAGTTTCTGGCAAAAAAGTATAATATAGAAGTACAGGAAAAGGAACTCACAGACGAGCAAAAACAAGCCTATAATGAGCGAGAAAGTCTTTTTATTCTCAATGATTATGCTCGGGACTATTTCGCTAATACGTTACATAACCATATAGAAGGAAAGTCGGTAGGTTTTAGCTATTTCAAGGAGCGGGGCTTCAGAGAAGATATAATAGAGAAATTTCAGTTAGGATATAGTCTCGATCAGCGTGATGCTTTTTCTCAAGAGGCTATCAAAAACGGATACAAGGAAGAATATCTGGTAAAAACAGGTTTGACTATTAAAGGAGACAATAACTACCTTGCAGACCGATTTCGGGGAAGGGTTATGTTTCCGGTACACACCTTGTCGGGTAAAGTAGTAGCCTTTGGTGGACGTATTCTCAAAAAAGCTGAGAACACGGGAAAGTATGTCAATTCTCCCGAAAGCGATATTTATCATAAAGGAAATGAGCTATATGGAATCTATTTTGCCAAACAGGCTATAACTAAAGCAGACTGCTGTTATCTAGTAGAGGGCTATACGGATGTTATCTCTATGCATCAGGCAGGAATAGAGAATGTCGTAGCCTCTTCGGGCACAGCTCTTACCAATGGACAAATACGTCTTATTCATAGGTTTACAGATAATGTAAAGGTGATATATGACGGTGATGCTGCCGGTATAAAAGCAGCCTTGCGAGGAATAGATCTTCTGTTGGAAGACGGAATGAATATAAAAGTGGTTTTGCTGCCCGATGGTGAAGATCCGGACTCTTTTGCCCGAAAACAAAATGCTCAGTCGTTCAACGAATATATTAAGGAAAATCAAGTCGATTTTATACGTTTCAAGACGAAGTTGTTGTTGGACGAAGCAGGGAATGACCCAATAAAGCGTGCGTCTCTTATCTCCGATATTGTAAACAGTATTTCTGTTATACCAGACAATATTATCAGGACTGTTTATATCAGAGACTGTAGTGTACTGCTGGATATAGACGAGCGCATTCTCACTCAGGAGGTGAATAAGAAGAGGTTGGCTTATCACGAGAAGCATAATACTCCTCAGATAGCTCCCGAAATGTCTGCTGCGAACAATGATCTTTCTAAGATTCCACCGTCCGGATCGAAGCCTGTCAGAAAAAAGACACCGATAGATAAATTCGAATTAGCCATATTGTATTACGTTGTGCGTTATGGCATGGAGATATTATTTGAAGGAGGAGAAGGCAATATGGTGACAGGAGATATGCCGACAACAGTAATTGATTGGATTAAATTTGACCTTAAAAGAGATGGCTTCTGGTTTACAAACCCTTTATATACACTGATGTTGGAAGAGGCTGTTGAAAAATCGGAGGACGAACAATTCAATCCATCCCGATATTTTTTGGCACATACCGATCCGCAGGTCAGTAGGATAGCTGCCGAAATAGTGAGCGACAGATATCAGCTAAGTAAAATACATGTGAAGCAGTTCGGCGAGGATGCCAAAAAAGAAGATACTCCGCTTGCCGAAGAGAAACATTTAGCAAAAAACGTGCCTCGTGTAATTACCGAACTTAAGGATGCGTATATTTCTCAGCAAATGAAAGCCATAAAGGATGAAATGCAGCAAAAACAGAAAGAGAACGATTGGGATGCCGCTATAGAACTTATGCAACAGCTTAAAAGTCTGGAAGAAATAAAGAAAGCCTTGGCAAAAGAATTGGGAGAAAGAATAATTCTCAGATGGTAGTGTCAGATTACGATTAGTACAATATCCTAAGGAAACAAACTTAAATGGAGCAAAACTTTACAGATGAAGGTGATAACACTTCTTACGATTCGGAAGACTATTATATACCGGAGCGTTTATTAACACCTTTGGTGATTTTGCAAAGCGGTGTTGTTGGCCTGCTTTTCTATCTTATAGGCAATACTTATGCGATAAACAATGATATATTATCTTTGGTTTTGCAATATGTAGCCACGCCTTTGAGTGCTCTTCTTGCACTGTATCTGGGTTTGAAAAAAGCTAAACAGCCGGCAAATAAGAAAAAGTTGAAGTTGGCGCTGAAAATAGTATGTATTGTAATTGCTACCTTTATATTATTGAGTATAGCTACGTTTATATTTGGACTAATTATAGGTTATTTATTAAAAGGGTCGAGTAGTGGGGGTGGTAACCCTTGGCTATAAGTATGGAAAACAGGCTTCGGAATTTAGGTAATTATTATTTTGTTATTATTGTCATTTTAGGTGTTTTATGGCTCTATCGGCTGCCGCACACAGAAGATTATAAGTACGATGAAAGGACTGTGTTTGCCAAGATACAAGTTGTAGACTCTACCCTTGCAATATTGGAGGTCGATTTATCGCAATACTCTTTTGGAGACAATAAATATTTTTTATTCAAATCTCCGTCTCTTTCTTATAAAATAAGTATAGAAGATGGTTTCGAACATATCGATAGGGGAAGCGCTAGGGATTATGATAAACAGGCATACAAAAAGCTGGCATATTACTCTTTCAATGAAGATGTGTTCTACGACGCCGGATTGCCACAGTCTGTGATGGACAAAATCGAGATAGGGATTGCAAAGACAAAAGCTAAATCAAGGTATTTCAGATATTATTATTCAGTAGCAAATGAGGGCAGAATCTACTTGAAAGTGATGGAAGAATGGCATGGTTCGGAAAATAAGGACAAAGAGGATGTGTTCATCGTTTCGTGCGATTATCAGGCAAAAAAAATAGATATGACTGATACATTGAGAGAGAAACTGGAAAAGTATTTTCCGAAGCCACCCGACTCTTTGGAATCTGATACAATAAAATAATCTTCTTTATATCTAAAAACTTTATCTATAAGGCAAATAGCTATAGTTGTAAATTTAAAAAAGAGACAAATATAAAATACTGGAAAAGTGTTACCTTTGTCATCTTTTAGTTAAAATAAGAAGCCGATAATTTGTGATTATTTGATAATCGTGGCGACTAACTTAATAGCTACTTGACATAACCATAAAAAACAATAAAAATATCAGCATGTTTTATTTAGAAACACGAGACATTGTAAAGCAATATGGAGATCACACAGCTCTTAACGGAGTTAGTGTGCAGGTACCTAAAGGCTGTGTCTATGGTTTGCTTGGCCCCAATGGTGCAGGTAAATCTTCTCTGATACGCATTATTAATCGTATAACAGCGCCTGATGAAGGAACCGTTCTGTTGAACGGAAGAGAATCGACAGCCGAAGACATATTTAATATAGGTTACCTGCCCGAAGAGAGAGGACTGTATAAGAAGATGAAAGTAGGTGAACATATTGTCTTTCTTGCTCGTCTCAGAGGACTCTCGCAAATAGAGGCTAAAAAAAGGACTAATTTTTGGCTTAAAAAGTTTAATATACTTTCGTGGGAGAATAAGAAAGTAGAAGAACTGTCGAAAGGAATGCAGCAAAAGATACAGTTTATTGCTACTGTAATCCACGAACCAGATTTATATATTCTCGATGAGCCTTTTAGCGGATTCGACCCTGTGAATGCAGAGCTGTTGAAAAATGAATTGCTGGAACTGAAATCGCAGGGGAAAACAATAATCCTGTCTACACACAATATGGAGTCGGTAGAAGAACTTTGTGACGAAATATCTTTGATAAATAAGTCGAAAGTTGTTCTACAAGGTAATGTCACAGAAATACGTGCCCGTTATCGTAAGCATATTTTCAAGGTGCAGGTGGCAGGCGATTTGTTCGATGTAGAATCGGCTCTTTTCAGTGAGCTGTCGAGATCGGAAAGTAACAATTCAGTGACAGTAAGAGTACAACGCCATGATGGGGTTTCTAATTCCGAATTGTTGCAAGAGGTGACTGCAAAATATGAAGTGCTGAGTTTTGAAGAAGAACTCCCTTCGATGAATGATATTTTTATACAAATCGTATCACAGAAAGAATAATGAAAGCATTAGGAATAATTATACAAAGAGAATTGAACTCTAGGGTGAAGACAAAAGCTTTTATCCTTACCACTTTGCTCACTCCTATTTTGTTTGTGGCGGTAATGTTCTTGCCTCTCCTTATTCAGAAATACGGAGGTAACGATGATATAAATAAGGTTTACATAATAGATAACTCAGGGTTGTATGCCGACTTGTTCAAGTCTTCTAAATCCTTTGAATTTATAAATCTTGCAGCAAATGATTCCACTCCGAAGGGCAAAGCCACAGCATTATTGCAGATAAACGGGGACTTGAATATTACTCCGGATGCAGCTACATTTTTCTCAGAGAAACAGCAGCCTCCACGCGAACTAACAGCATATATAAATGATGTTCTGACTTCGGCTGTCAGAGAAAAGAAAATAGATCAGTTTTCTAAAAGTTCAAATATAGAGCCTCAGGTAGTACAAGAGTTGCAAAGCCTTCTCAAGTCGGAAGATAGAATACATGTGTCCACAATCCGTTGGGATGAGACAGGGCAAGAGTCTGAGACTTTGGGAGAAGTGGCTTCTGTAGTTGGCATGGCTCTTACGTTTTGTATGTTTTTCTTTATTATGATGTATGGCTCTTTGGTAATGCAAAGTGTAGTAGAGGAAAAGACCAACCGTATTATCGAAGTCATAATATCATCAGTGAGGCCATTCGATCTGATGATGGGTAAAATAATAGGAGTAGGGCTTGTGGGGCTTATACAATTGTTTATATGGCTTATAATAGGAGGTGGTATCTTAGTTGCCATACAGCTTTACTTCGGAGTAGATATAAACATGTCTTCTGCAATGGATTCACAGGAAGCTATGCGAATGATGCAGCTTAATCCCGACTTGCAAGATGGTCTTAAAGGAATATTTAATATCAATTGGATACAGGTTGTCTTATGCCTTATATTGTATTTTGTAGGAGGGTATTTGTTGTTTGCTTCATTGTTTGCCATGTTCGGATCGGGAGCTAACGATTCGCAAGAGGCTCAGCAGATGGTAATGCCTGTAACGATACTTCTTATGCTGGCTTTCTATACCGGTTTTGCGGCAGCTCGTAATCCCGAAGGCAGTATGGCTTTCTGGTGTGCTTTGATTCCTTTCACCTCTCCGGTGGTAATGATGGTTCGTGCTCCGTTCGAAATTCCTTTGTGGGAGCTGGCTTTGTCTGTCGTGGTTTTGTTTGTTACTGCAACATTGATGATAAGACTAGCAGCGAAGATATATAGGGTAGGGATACTTATGTATGGAAAGAAAGTATCTTTTGCCGAAATGTTTAAATGGCTGAAATATAAGTAAGATAATATAGGAAATTGCCTTAATGATTCCCGAAAAGAATCATTAAGGCAATATATTTTATAGATAAAATGCAAACTGAACTTTTAGACCGATACTAATAGGTCTTAGCTTGTTAAGGAACTCTTTCGATTCCATATTCCGTTTATGAAATGAGCCTACCAAACTATTGAGAATGATCTCAGATGGATTTGATTGGTTATATTTCATGAACGAATCCGCCTCATCTCCTCTAATATTGTTGAGTGTATAATCTATGTATCCTCCCAGATAAACAGCATATTTTTCTCCGATTGCATAACGTGCTCCCAGCTCGGCAGCAGCGCTAATACGGGTTTTGAGCTTTAGGCTTCCATCTGAACTAAGGTTAGAAAATTCTCCAAATCCCTGTTCGGGCAGATCCTCGATAACAGGTATATCAGTTCCTTCACCCCATTGTACATAAGCTCCTTTTGTAGATAGAGACTGCAACGTATTATTATACTTGGCACTCATGCGGAAACCTATTTTTGCTCCGGCAGAGACATATAGTCCCCAGCTTTTATCTATGTGATAAGAGTAGCGAACCATTATGGGTATATTCAGGTAAGTAGCTTTCAGGCTTTCGTGGTAACCCTTGCCATCATACATGAATTTAACCCTGTCTTCTTCTGCATCTTTAGTAAAGTAGTTGCCATCAAAGCCTTCCAGTTCAAACTCTGACTTATACATTGTGAAGTCAATGCCCGACACTAGAGCTAACGATTCTGTGAAGTTGTAGGCATATCCGATCCCGAAATTTGTTCCAGCTTTGTTCTTCTTGTCTATGGTAAAGATATTAGTCGACTTTGGATTAAGCCCTCCGATACCACCTCCAGCATAGACTGATATTTCATGTCCGTTTTGGGCTATAGCCCCCAGAGAAACAAGGGCTATAGCAGCTGTCATTATATATTTCATTAAATTCTTCATAATCTTAATTGTTGTATGCTTATTTTACTTGCAATTTGAAACTCTTTTGAATATCTCCACAGTTGATTTTCATAATGTACATTGCACTAATGGCTGGAGCATTAAACTGAGTGTATTCACCTCTAAGTTTGGTCGATGTAACGAGAGTGCCTGATAGAGTGTAAATCTCAACACGGGAACTCTCAAAATTGGTGTTTTCAGGTACATCTGCTTTCACTGTTATCACCTGCCCTGCGCCAACAGGATTAGGATATACGCTTATGCTTTCAGAGTTCTTGAGGGTTATTGTCTCGGAACAAGTCCTTAGTTTTCTGCTAGGAGTTTCTTTTGTTGTCACTTCTACAGAATAGTCAGAAGTTACACCAACAGTGCCTTGCTTAGGTGCATATATTTGTCCTGTTCCTACCTTCTCTCCATTTCTGTACCATGTGTAATCTTTAAAAGAATACCCTCCATTAGTTTTTGGGTTGTTATTGACTATCAACCGTGAGCCGAATTTGTTTATAACTAAATCACTAAATCTGAAGAGGCGTTCTATTGTTAGAGTGTGTTCTTCCACTATTTGCGAAGCAGAACTTCCTATTGCTATTTTTATATTTTGCAGAACAGGCTTGCTCACATCTACTGTAAATTTCTTGTTTACACTGACATAGACTCCATCCTGAACATCCAATTCTACAGTCAGCAAAGTCGTATTGTCATTGTCGCACCCGAGAATATAAGGTTGTTCGATATCGTGTTCTACACCATTTATCTTTAGTGATTTCAGGCTGTAGTCATTCTTCTCAAGACCGTCAACAATTAATACTACATCACCTTTTACTTGCAGTATCTCGTATTCATATTTTCTATTGTTGATAGTTTTTGCTGTCAGTTCCGTTCCATTCACATATACTTTTGGTTTCGAGTTTGAATAATCGGCTTCTAACGTAAGTGCAAATGCAAAGTTTGCATTGTCTGCTACCTTATACTCTCCGGTCGGATAGTCAAAAGATGCTCCTGTCAGAGCTGGAACGGTAACAGTATGCTCGATAGTTGCTTGCTTAGGACTAACGCTTACAATTACTTTTGGATGCTTGTTACTATCCGAGTTTTCTTTTGTCCCGAATTTTGTATCATGTTTTCCATCGGTAGCCTCTTTATTGTTGTATATGCGAAATGCTATTTCTTTTTTACCTTTAATAAGCTCACTTTTTGCATATTCGGTAATGTCAAAATATATTCGATCTTGTACACCTGCTCCTCTTATATGCCCTTTGTGTTGAGCTATAATTTCGTCGGAATTAACAGGTTTTGTGACAAATGTAATGGTCTTTTCGTCCCATGTAGTATCTTCTACAGGGTTCAATATCCAATATACCTGATCTGCCGATGCGTTAGTATAAGTAGTGAATAGAGATAGTTCGACCTTTCCTACTTCTTCTTTTGTCGGATCTTTTAGGTTACTCATTCCCGATAGAGGAAGTTTGATAAAGCCCTCTCGATTATAGCCTACAGGATTTTTCTTTATAAGTATGTCAGCTTCTGTGCCGTGATTTACGTTCTCATTTGCTGCACCATCGTGAACAAAAGTATCTCCCGAAACAGGCGATTCTATAGTGTATAGTACTTCTATCTCTCCCGAAGAACCACCTTTTTCTATTTTGTGCATTTGTGAAAAACCTGCATGGTCATCATCCGAACCGGTAAAGTCGCATACTGTTGTAATAACATCTTGAGAAACCGAAGGGAATGTTGTTTTCACATTGATTGATGCCTTGCTTTGAGCCGGATCGGCTATGTGCATTGTCACTGATGGGGTTTTAACATCCTTCAGTATAATAGCACAAGCTTTATCGACTTCTATGGTCAACTGCTCATTTTCAAATTTGCCCGCTTCGAAGAATACAATCTGCAACATGTCGAGAGCCTGATGTTCTACAACTTGTATCTTATCTGTATTTTTCCAGATCTTAATATTGCTTATAGGATGTGTAGACATAGCTGCTGCCGTTAACTTATTCGGTGCTATTATATAAGAATAAGTCGAATTCTGAGGTGCTGTACCATGATCTAAATAGAGTGTAAATACATCCTTTTTTACTGCATCTGTCGATTGAGTAGAATTAATATCAGACCATTTACCTTCTTGTTCTTTATTAGTAAGCGATACATTTCCGCCATATGGGAAGAAATAGCCTACTCTATTGTGGTGAACCCATTTTAGTCCGCCGGTATAGGAGTGATCTCCTTTTGCAAGAACAGATTCTGTTGAATTATTGTTTATTGTAACATCCCCTGTTAGTAATGACTGTTCTACCGTTGTGTTTATGGCCACAGACTCATCCGAGTTTATTCCTGCTCCAAGACATACTATTTCGTCATCGAAGAAAAACCATGATTTCTTAGCTTTTGTTGTTTTCGAAGCTGTAGTTACATCAAAGTTGTATGTCATTACTGCATATAGGCTGTCGGAAACACCTCCTACAAATTGACCTTTCCCTTTGATACCCCATTCCGAGCGTTGAGGAATTGTTGTATGTTGAGGCGTTGTCGTACCCGGTATTCTTGTCCAGTTCCACACAGGAAATATATCCCGGTATTCATTTCCGAATGTAGTCATCGATGTACTACCGAAAGTCATATAATAACCCTTAGTGTTCTCTCCGTTTCCTCGTTCAACATAAGCTGTACGTTCCGAGACAGCACGAACACTATATGAATAGTTTTTTCGCAGGTGAACAACATAATCCGAAATTGGATATAAGATATTCTCGGGTTCAATATTATATGTCGCTGCTTGAGAGCCATTCATGCGTCCTACAGCATCGCTATATGTAGAAGCATTCGTTGTATCTATTGTTTTCATATAGTCGATATACTTGCTAAAGCCTGATTTCAGCATCGCACCACTACGGCTAACACTACGCCCCATAATGTTGTAGTGAATGTATTGTCCTCTCAGGTTTTTTAGGTATGTATTTCTTACAAATTTACTCATAACATCCAATTTGTCTCCGGACAATTCGTATTCGGTCCCTGCAGTATTTAAGGCAAAGTCTGTAATTCCTTTGATTAGTTCATCTCCATAGCCTCCGATATATAATTGTGGCCCATGTTGATGGAATGAATAATCGTAACGGATACCAACATCAGAATCCTTGATCCCGGTAAGTTTTAATGGTTGGAATGCATAAGCCAGCGATCTTTCCAGTTCAATCTCATCTTTTGTCAGACATGCACGATAGAAATAATCAGTAGCTACATCAATAAGGTTTGCTCCCTCTTCCTGATCAAGATTTCCTGCATCGGCCGACATGCGGCTTATCAGATCAGAGACTAATGTCAGAGGTAATTGCTTTGGAGCATGTCTCATTTCAATAAGAGAAAGTCCAAGACTCTTAGGTACGGCTATCTGATTGTTCCACCAGTTAGAACTTTTTGGATGTTTGGTATGCCATAGTTGCAATGAAGTTACTATTTTATCATATAAGTCATTACTTGCGGAATAGTTATTCCCCGGGATGGTATAGGCGAAGATGAATTCACTAATACGATTTAAGTGGTTTATCGGATCCCAATTTGTTGCAGAATTGTCAGTGTAATCAATGTCAGAGAAACTTCCATCAGCCTTGAGTGATGATAGATATGAAGCTACATTTGTGTTTAATCGGCTTGCGTTATACCCTGACTCGTATCTTTGACTGATGGTTTTCATCAATAGGTCAAATTTATCACTAACACTGACTGTAACAGAGAAAGACGCACTTTTTATTCCGGAGTTTTTTACTGACGATAGCACTATATTTGCTGTTCCGGCAGTTTTTACTTTGATGACTCCGTCTACTATTTCCAGAACTTCAGGTTTATCTACTGTGTAAATAACATCTGTCGCAGAAGCCCCTTTCGGAGATAATGTAAATAGCATAGGGTTTATCAAGCTATATTCAGTATCATTGGTCGATAGCTGTAGTCCATTTTGCAATGTTGTACTTAGTGTAATAGATTCTATATCTTTTTTCTCTATTACTTCACATAGCGAAAAATTATCGAACCAGTAAGTGGCAGTAGTATTTTCTACACTTCCATTTTGTTTACAATTTGGTCTGATATAAATCCTGAAAATCTTTAAGTCATCAGCAGTCATATTAGATGCATCAATGGTAAATGTATATTTTACCCAATCGGAAGCGGTTTTCTTTTCAATGCCTACAGCTGCTCCGGTTTTTAACAAATCTACTCCCGGGATTTGGATAGTTCCTGTTCCATGTTCTTTATTTACCTCGTTGAATGCAACAGCCTCTATTCTGAACGGAAGTTCTGCAATATTAGCTTTTGCATAGAAGCTATATTCGTACACTCCAGGCTCTAAGTTAGGTATGTCATACGATAAATAGAAACGATAGCGGTAATCAATAGAATTGAGTTGAACCTTCATCGACTTGCTTTCATGTTGAGAAGCATCTGTGACAACGTTTATATCTCCAGACGAAACAGTGTTGAGAACACTTAGATTCCATCGGTTAGCATACTGACCTGTGTATGGATTAGTCGATATCTTTGCAGGTAAGTTGGTTGTTAGTTCAAAACTGGGATTTTGAATAAGGTTACTCTGAGCATTCAGCACACTTATACTCCATATAAATAGAAGCATGCTAAGTAAAAATGTTTTTCTCATAGAACTTAATGTTAATAGATTATTTGATTTTATCTTTTTCTGAAAGGGTCAAAACAGTTTGTCCTTTTTATTTAGAGTGACGAATTGTGTTCTTTATATGATACCCAAGCTTAAGGTTGTTTAA
This sequence comes from Dysgonomonas sp. BGC7, assembly GCF_001261735.1. Lineage (GTDB taxonomy): Bacteria > Bacteroidota > Bacteroidia > Bacteroidales > Dysgonomonadaceae > Dysgonomonas. The sequence goes on from NZ_CVRP01000017.1 coordinate 81,577, forward strand.
ATAGGGTTAACGACAGTTCTTTTATCCGAGGTAAATATATGTATCTTTATTTTATACAAGGGGGTAAAATAATCCACAATAGGTGCAATATAGTCCAAATTACTTATTGCCAGATGATTGTTGTTTTGCTCTTATATAGAAGTAACCCCTAAAAGCCAAACTGACTTTTAGGGGCTACTTTATGGAAAGAAGTCGTATCTTTTCCTGTCTATAGGTTTATATTGCTTCCTTTCGGATATTTTACACTATAGCTTATTTGATAAGTTTTTGTTTCGCCTGCTTCTATCTTTTCTTCCCATGTTACAACTCCGAGCTCCTCTATGTTTGCAGTCCAAGGGGTAGTGTCTTTCGAGATTAGTTCTACTTCGATATTCTTATTTGTCGAAATCGGATACTGGTCTTTTAGCGTCATCTGTATTGGTTTGTTCTGATTGTTGCGTACAGTAAGGCGATACGAGAATACCTGCTTGGTGTCATTCCCAAGAAAACGGGTGCTACTGAAATCCTGAAGCTTTTCTCGTTTTACACTTACACGCTTGTCTGTACCCAAAGTAAGGGCGAGTTTTTTCTGTGTCGATCGTGCATCAATAAGTGATTCACCTACATATGTGCCATCGTATGTAATATTTGCTTTCCCACTAAGGAGATTCAATTTTTCCCAGTCCGATATTTCAGCAAGCAAGTATGTTTCTCCGTCTAACTTTGGTGCGCAATAATACTTATATTCAGCACTAGTCTCTTTTGTATGCAGATCTATGTTTTGTTCTTTTCCATTCCCCGGGATACTATATGGGAGGTCTATATTATATACCATATTCAACTCGTTTTCAGACTGAGATATGTAGTCGTCCATACTTTTGGTAGTGACAACAACTACACCGTTACTAGCTTGCGAGCCATACATGGCAGTAGCTGAAGCATCTTTCAGTACACTTATATCTTTTATCATGCTTTGATCTAAAGAAGCTATATATTCTGCATCTACAGCATTACCATCTACAATATAGAGAGGGACAGCATTGTTATTCATGGAAGATACACCTCTAATTGCAATAGCTGGTGTTTGCTCTCGCTTCTCGTCATATGAATATGAGTTCTGAACAGCTACTCCGGCCATTTTTCCAGATAAAGATAATAGAGGACTCGATTGCATTGGGCGTGGAGTCGGTTTGTTGTAATCTAAGAACCATGCTTTAAACAAAGGTGCAATTTTCCCGCTACTAGGGGTCGATGTAGAAAGGGTTAGCTTTACTTTCTCCCAATCCAAACCTGTAGTTTGTCTGACTTTCGATTTTGCCTGTATTTTGATCGGTTTGTCTGTGGATGCGATATTGATGTCATAATATGGCGTCCAACTTGCAGCAGTGGTATAGTAGGATATAATAAAATTTGCTGCTCCTGCTATTGGAGATGTCAGATTCAGTTTTAGTACACCAGAAGTTTTATTGTTTTTTGTCGATTCCAGTTCCTGTTGACTTTCTAATCTCTCTATAGCTTCTTCGTAGTCAGTTTTCTTTTTGTTATCTGTGGTTTGAATAGATTGTAGTTCGCCTGATTTTATTTTGTAATAGTCCATAGTTTTTACAAGCTCGTCTATTCCTAATCCTTTTTCAGAACCCGACACATTTTTTTCCGTTCCTTTCTGTAACAGTCCAATCAGGTTTTCTGTTATTTTGATATCTGTCTCTATCTGATTTAGTTTTTTCTGATAGTATTTTATCGAATCGTCCAATTTTTTAGAAAAAGCATTTTTTGTTTTGTCTGCAAGATAGTCTACCGAAAACTCAGAGGCTGATATAATTGCACCATTGGTTACTTTTATTTTCAGGCTGTTTTTGTCTATGCTAGGGCTCAGATCTTCTATGTATATTTCATTTTCGCCTTTCAGTAGTGTGTATGATGCTGTGTGTGTTAGCTCAGCCCCTTGAAAAAATATTGTTGCTTCGGTCAGTTTTGCTTTTGCAGTCTTTTTATCCTGTGCACGTATATTCACAAAAAGACCTAAAATAAAAATAGTTGTAAAAAGTAATAGTTTTGTTTTCATATGTGTTTTATTTACGTTTTTTGTCAAATATATGGATTATTCTAATTGTTTGTTTTTTAACAATATAAAAAGCCTCTTTTAATTTCGTATATGTTAAACGAGCTCTTTTCCTCAACTTTAACTCTATGACAACTGATAATTAAAACACCCCTAAAGATTTAAAATATAATTTAAGTATTGGATGTAATGAGTGATATCTTATTTTGTTTTTCCATAAAACAGAAGAACATGTAAAGTGTATATTCTACATCTAGTCCATAGTCGATAGTAGGATTGTAATCAATGTTTACTTCATATATGTCAGGGTTGTAGAGGCTAGGCAACGAATGTCGTATGTTCCATTCGGTTACCATCGCACGGTTTTTGCCTTTGAGATATGTTTCAGAATAATAGCTTGATGATTTTTGAGTTGCCAAAAAAGTTTCGAATCCGGTATCAAATACAATAGCTTCGTATTCTTCTATAGACTCTTGGTTGTATATGCATACTGCTAAAGAAGAGTACAAGTCACTAAATATAGAAAAAGGAGGAACTGTAAATATTTCTGTAATATTTACGACTTCTTTTGGTTTGAGTAAAGATATGCTATTCTTTATTTTTGTATTATAAGTTTTCTTATTTTGGGCTAGACCTAAAATAGGAAAAATACAAAACAGTATAATTATAATCTTTTTCATAATCAGGCTAAATTATGACGTTTATAAATCAAATGTAAGAAATATATGATACATATCATTCACTTTTCGGATTGCTTTTTGTCAGTTTGTATAATATATTTCATTTTAAGAAGTTTTTTAATTTAACAGACAAAAACAAAGCACATGAAAACAATACTTTCAGCCTTTTAACTATCTTTGCACCCAAATATATATAAAACAACCGTTTAAATAAACGAATATTATTATATACCCGTTTCATTATGAAGAGATATAACCTGATAAACAATATTTTCGGCTGGCTTAGTTTTGCCATAGCTGCTATTGTTTACCTTATGACCGTTGAGCCGACAGCCAGCTTTTGGGACTGTGGGGAGTTTATCACATCGGCCTATAAATTGGAAGTAGGACACCCTCCGGGTGCACCATTCTTTATGCTCACCGGCAAATTCTTTTCTTTATTCGCATCTGACCCCACACAAGTGGCTATAATGGTCAATCGTATGTCGGCTTTGCTGAGTGCCCTGACTATATTATTTCTTTTCTGGACAATTACGCATCTGGCAAGAAAGCTTATATATACTAATTCGGAGAAAGAGATGTCGCTGGGGCAACTAATCGTTATCATCGGTAGTGGATTAGTCGGTGCTCTTACTTATACATTTACTGACACATTTTGGTTTTCGGCAGTAGAAGGTGAGGTTTATGCCTATTCCTCTATGTTTACGGCTTTGGTGTTTTGGTTGATACTGAAATGGGAAAATCGGGCAAACCAAACCGGATCTGATAAATGGCTGGTTCTGATTGCATATACGATGGGATTGTCTATCGGAGTCCATTTGCTCAACCTGTTGTGTATTCCTGCTATAGGATTAGTTTATTATTTTAAGAAAGCTAAAGTAATAAACGTAAAGGGTACTTTGATAGCTCTCGGTATATCTGTATTCCTTATTGTAGTATTGATGTATGGTATAATTCCTGGCTTTACGAAAGTTGGAGGCTGGTTCGAGATGCTATTTGTCAATAGCTTTGGTTTCTCTTATAATTCGGGAGCATTGACATATATATTACTGATGGCAATAACTATCGCATGGGGATTGTACGAAACACTTTCTGCTAAAGGTAGTATGCAAAGGGCTAAGATTGCTTTTGTAATCTGTATGGCTCTTAGTGGAGTAACTTTTATAGGAGACAGTATGTTGTTGTGGCTGGTTTTGCTAGGAGGCTTAATTGCATTCTTGGTTATGTCAAAACAAATCACTTTTCGCTTCTTAAATACAAGCATACTCTGTCTGATGGTGATATTGGTGGGTTATTCTTCTTTTGCATTGATACCTATTCGTTCTGTAGCCAATACGCCAATGGATCAAAATTCTCCGGAAAATGTATTTACTCTGGCTAGTTATCTTAACCGTGAACAGTATGGCGATCGTCCATTGTTTTATGGAAAAACTTATGCTTCAACAGAAGAAAGAGACTCTTCTACAGGGCGAATCACACCGGTAAGTGAAAAACAAACTTATGATAAAGTAGTAAAGAAATCGCCGGATCAGAAAGATGAATATGTTGTAACCGGAACAATTCCTACTTACGGCTATACAAATACGATGTTGGCTCCGCGTATGTACTCTACCGAAAACCGGCATCTTCTGGGTTATCAAATATGGGCAGGCGTCAAAGATACCTCTGTAGCTCCTACAATGTTTGAGAACCTGAAATTCTTTTTCGACTATCAGCTTAATTTTATGTATTTCCGTTACTTCATGTGGAATTTTTCCGGACGGCAGAATGATGTGCAGTCTGTAGGAAATATTGCTGATGGAAACTGGATTACAGGTATCAGTTTTATTGATGAACTTTTAGGTAGAGGACCGCAAGATAATTTGCCTCCTAGTATAACAGAGAATAAAGGCCACAACAAATATTATATGTTACCTTTGATATTGGGTATCTTGGGTATTGCATTCCAGTTGACACGAAAGAAGGAAGGTGAGCAACAGTTCCTTGTTACGTTCATGCTGTTCTTTATGACTGGTATTGCTATTATTATATATCTGAACCAGCAACCATTCGAGCCTCGTGAGCGAGACTATGCGTATGCCGGCTCCTTCTATGCTTTTTGTATTTGGATAGGTTTCGGGGTAGCATTTATCTGGCAGCTTCTAAAGAAGTGGTTGCCGGAGACTCCTGCTGCAGCAATAGCTACAGTGGCGGCATTGGCTATTCCTATACAAATGGGCTCTCAGAACTGGGACGACCATGATCGTTCGGGTAGATACGTGATGCGGGATTTCGGACAAAATTATCTTTTAGGATGCGAACCGAATAGTATTCTGTTTTCGATGGGAGATAATGATACATTCCCATTGTGGTATGCTCAGGAAGTAGAAGGATTCCGTACTGATGTTCGTGTATGTAATCTTAGTTATCTGCAAACAGATTGGTATGTTGACCAAATGCGCAGACAGGCTTATGATTCTCCTCCTTTGCCTATAGAGTGGGATGAAGATCGTTATCAAGGTTCGAAAGGACAATCTGCTTATGTGTTATCTAAGCAGGATATTGAGAACGTAATCAATAGAGAGTTCAAGAGTTCTAATGAGAATATGCTTAGTCGTATAAATTATTCAGACTATTACGATACAAAAGCATATAAAGATACAATGATGTTGGATGATGTGTTGAATATCCTTAAGACAAAGGATAACTACACACCTCTTAATCCGTTTGGTATAGATAAAGGAGTTATAATACCGGCCAGTGTCTTTAAAATGCCTATAAATGAGTCTAAGGTTGATTGGGCAGCCTTGGGTAGTAAACCTTCGAGTCAATTTACTTTTGATCTAGGTAGTAATAAAGGCGGGCTATACCGACAAGAAATGATGATATTGGATATGCTGAATAATATAAATAAGGATGGATGGAAACGTCCTATATATTATGCAGTTACAATCGGAGAGCCTCCATTGCGACTTAATTCTCAATCAGTTTATGAAGGTATTACTCAGCGTATTCTACCGGGAGAAGTAGACAGTACCGGAGTGAATACAGAAGCAATGTTCGATAATATGGTCAATAAATACAAATGGGGTGGAATCGAAAACCCGAAAGTATATCTTGACGAAAACAGCTTGCGCATGTGCCGCTCGTTCCGTTTGATGTTTGGAGAATTAGTACAGGCTCTTATAACACAGGGTAAGACTGATAAAGCTCTGACTGCATTGGATAAATGTATAGAAGCTATCCCCGGCAATACAGTGCCTCGTGGCATAGAGTCTGTTGCTTTTGTTGATGCATATTATCAATTGGGACATCCTGAAAAGGCTCAAAAAGTAATAGATGAAATTTTTCATAGAATTGATGGTAGCCTCCAATGGTATGCTAGTATGAAAATTGGAGATATGCGTAGTTGCAGTACAGATATAAGAGAATTTATGTCGATAAAACTACAAATCTTAGATACATATCAGCGCTTTGATAGAGAAAAATATAATGCTCTGTCTGAAAGAATAATGAATGAGACCGAACTATTCTTAAATAATGGTGTAAGCTTTGCTGACAGAAGTCATCCTTTAGATTATTTGATGAAGATAACAATGAGAGGTTATATGTTTGAAGAAGATTCGTCGATAAGAAAAAGTGAAGGAGCGTTGATGGAGCGTATAGGCGGAATGATGCATAAATATAAACCGGAGTTACTCCAGAAATATTATTCGAAATAAGAAATAAACAAACAGATTTCCTCTTTATTAATAGATGGGAATCTGTTTGTTTATAATACTAGCTATGTTTATAGAACAACCTCCTAGATTATATAGAATGCTCTTTCCTGGGGCTATATGGAGAAAGCCCGTAGAGGGACAGAAGACAGTTTATCTTACATTTGACGATGGCCCTATCCCGGAGATAACCCCTTGGGTTCTTGATTTATTACGTAAATATGATATTAAAGCTACATTTTTCTGTGTTGGAGATAATGTACGCAAATATCCCGAGATCTATAAAAGTGTTTTAAATGAGGGACATAGGGTAGGTAATCATACATTTAACCATGTGCAAGGAATCCGAAAATTTACTAAACGTTATTTGGAAAATGCTCGTTTGGCTTCTGAATATATAACTTCCGACCTTTTTCGTCCGCCACATGGGCACATGAGAATTCCTCAGTTTTTTACTTTACGCAGAGAATATAAGATTGTAATGTGGGATGTTGTAACCCGAGATTATAGTAAATTGATGACTCCGGAGAAGGTATTGGATAATGTGAAGAAGTACACCCGCGATGGATCTGTGATTGTATTTCACGATTCGCTGAAGTCGGAGCAGAATATGAAATATGCATTGCCTAGAAGTCTTGAATGGCTAAAGCAGGAAGGGTATACATTTGGCGTATTGTAAAATATTTACGGCTCTTTACCATGAGAAGTAAAAAGCCGTGAAACTCTAATTTTTAGATTGTCTTATATTATCCATTTCACCAATAGCAGCCACCTTCTACTTGGTCTGCATTCTTAGGGGTTTCATTTTCATTTGGTCTTATCCAATGCTCATTGTAAAATATATTGTAATCGGCCCTGTCATCCCATCTCTTTCCTTTGATGCCAAACATAAATTGTGTTGCCCCACCCATGTGGACAGATTTTTTACCTATATCTTTTACATGGGCTGCCAACGGAAAACCGTAAGCTCCTGCTCCAATGATAGCAATGTCGAAATCAGTTTCAGATATTTGTTTTTTCATGTGTTCAAGTGCTTCGAACCAATCTTTGAAATTGACTTTCTCTCCTGCTATGCTTTGTACGGCCTTTATTGTCTTGAGTTCAAACTCTGGTAGTACATTCGGATCTTTAAAAAGAAATTCCCTTTTTTTGTATTGAGTTGATATTGATTTGCTATATGGATGTATAACCAGAACCTTCTTTCCTGTTAAAGCCTTGTTCCATGATGGAGATATGAAAAAAGGCTCTGTAGATTGAAGAGGAATTAACTTTACTTGTCTAAAATTGTTCAATAAGAGGTTCTCTCCCTTTACAGAACAACCTAGGACATCTACTTTCGACATACAGTCTATCATTAGTTGACAGAATCTTTCAATATTAGGAACGCTATTCGAGAAAAAACCTGCATTGTTACTTAGTAAGGTTTTAGCTTTATTATTCCACCCTATAAAATTCCAGAAAAATGAAAGGCCATATTTAGATCTTTCTTTGATACTTAAATAGCGTATGACGGCATCAAGCTCTACCTTGCAAGCTCGCGCTATCATGCAGGGAGTATCCTGAATGAGTTGATCATATATTATTCTCGATCCTTCTTCTATACTTGTTGTCTCCAGATGCTCTTTCCCCTCCGGCTCCAAAAACCTATTTATCAAAGATGTCCTTATCCCCATAATCTAGATATTAACAAGATGTGCAATTGATCGGTTTCAATTGTTTGAAGAAATCATTACCTTTATCATCTACCAATATAAATGCAGGAAAATCGACAACCTCTATTTTCCATATAGCTTCCATGCCTAATTCAGGATATTCGAGGCACTCCAAGTTCTTTATGCTGTTTTGTGCTAGTATAGCAGCAGGGCCCCCGATACTTCCCAGATAGAAGCCTCCGTGCTTTTTACAAGCATCAGTTACCTGTTGGCTACGGTTTCCTTTCGCTATCATTATAAGGCTTCCGCCATGTGCTTGGAAAGAATCTACATACGAGTCCATTCTTCCCGCAGTAGTAGGCCCCATCGAACCGCTTGCATACCCTTTAGGTGTTTTTGCAGGACCTGCATAGTAGATTGGGTGATCCTTTATATATTGAGGAAGACCTTCTCCTTTATCTATTCTTTCTTGTAGCTTGGCGTGAGCTATATCTCGTCCTACTATAATCGTTCCGGTTAAAGACAGGCGAGTAGAAACCGGATATTTAGATAGCTCTGCAAGAATTTCTTTCATCGGGCGGTTCAGGTCTATTTTTATTCCTCCTCCTTCTCCCGAATTTCGCAGTTCTTCCGGAATAAGACGGGTTGGATTGTCTTCCAGTTTCTCGAGCCAAATACCATCTTTATTTATTTTACCTTTTATATTTCTATCTGCCGAACAAGACACTCCCATGCCTACAGGGCATGATGCACCATGACGAGGTAAACGTACTACTCGTATGTCGTGAGCAAAGAATTTTCCTCCGAATTGAGCTCCGAGTCCAAGCTCTTGAGCTGCCTTGAGTAATTTTGCCTCCATTTCCAAGTCACGAAAAGCCTGCCCCCCTTCATTACCCGAAGTAGGAAGACTATCGTAATATTTGGTAGAAGCCAATTTTACAACTTTTAGATTTGTTTCGGCAGAAGTTCCTCCAATAGCAAATGCAATATGATAAGGAGGGCATGCGGCTGTCCCTAACGATTTCATTTTTTCTATCAAGAATGGCTCCAGTTTTTCAGGAGTCAACAAGGCTTTGGTTTCCTGATATAGATATGTCTTATTTGCAGACCCTCCTCCTTTGGCAACAAACAAAAATTTATATTCATTTCCATTAACGGCATATAAATCTATTTGAGCAGGCAGGTTAGTACCGGTATTTACCTCTTTATACATGTCAAGAGGTGCATTTTGCGAATAACGTAAGTTGTCTTCTGTAAAAGTATTATAAACGCCTCGTGATAATGATTCTTCGTCATTACCTCCTGTCCATACATTCTGACCTTTTTTACCCATAATAATAGCAGTTCCTGTATCTTGACAGAAAGGAAGTATACCTTTTGCCGATATTTCAGAATTGCGCAGGAATGTTAGGGCTACAAATTTATCATTGTCGCTGGCTTGCGGATCCGATAGTATTTTTGCGACCTGTTCCTGATGTTCGGGGCGCAGGAGGAACTCTACATTGTGAAAAGCGTGCTGAGCCAATAATATCAGAGCTTGTGGTTCTATTTTTAAAATATCCTGCTCTCCGAATTTTGCTGTAGATACATAGTCTTTCGATAGCAGATAATACTCAGTAGTATCCTTTCCCATAGGGAATGTTTCCTGGTACTTAAATGTAGGTGTTGCCATAACTTGATGTTTAATATAATAGTTCTTAATTGTAGAACAAAAATACAAAATATATGCAACCTTTTCAAGTTTTGTCTGTCTATAAAAGACTAAAAAGAAAAGATTAAAACACTAAATTCGATAAGAGTAAATATTCGTAAATAAAAATCTTGTATCTTTGTAATTGATTGAATCAATTTAAGATAATTATTTCGTAACATGAAGCTATTATAAAATGAACACGAGTAAATATATTTTATTATCCATTATGTTGTTGTTTCCTTTGTTTGCAATGTCGCAGAGATTAAAGCCTGTGACTAAACGAGAAGCAGAACAAATAGGAAAAAAAACGTATATTTTAAGTACAGGAGAAGCCTCGAAAGTTGTTAATACTGTAGGCAGTGGTTTGGAAGATGAATATTCAAAATTTTTATTTCGAAAATCTAATACAGCAGAGCTAGATTCTATTTTTGGCGGGGTTAATTCGTCTTATGGAAATCTGGAGGAAGCAGCTATTGATGTTGACCGATTGTTGAGAGAGGTTGATCTCGAACAAAAGATAAATAAAGGTAGTAATGAATCATTAGGCTTCTGGATTGCAAAACGCAATCGGGATTTGAGAAAAAAAGAGAAAGAGGCTCAATCTATTGTAGATAACATGCCTAAAGAAGATCCTTCGATAGCAGATTTGGTTCGCAGACGCCTTCGGTTTGGAGATAAACCAACTTATTATATAAATGGGGTGGAGGTGTCGGCCTCTGTTGTAAACCAACTGTTTCAGTCTGAAATTATAAAAAGAGAATTAAGAACTACAGATACAGCGTCAGGTAATCCTAATGGTGAGATTTGGTTCTCCGTTAGCGAAAAGGCATTAGCGAGAGTTAAGATTCCGGTAGATATGACTCTGGATTATCAATTTAATGAGACTCAGATAGCATCCGGCAGGAATGATGATGAGAAGATAAATCAACTCTCTGACTATCTAATAACTAAAGAAAGAGAAGAAAGAAGATCCGGGTTGAAACCTATTCCTGTTGTTAAAAGAGAATATACGGCAGATGGTAAATATGTGGATAAGGCTGTCGTTAAAAACATAGATGTAAAAAGAGAAGAATCTACTGTTCCTACAGAAGAAAAGGAGGCGAACACTCCTTCCGGAACACGTGTTATTTCAAGAACAGTAAACTCTCAACAAGTAAATCCGACTACTTCTGGATATAATGTTCCTGCGGTTTCGGGTGCAGATAATAGAACTTCTCAGCCTGTGGTGAAACGTAGCAGAGATATAGAATCTAAGTCAGAAGCTTCTGAAAAGAAAGTAGATCAGTCAAATAGTGCTCCAAAAAAATCTGTAAAGCGAATAAAAGAAAGACATCAGAATTAAGATTGAGCTTTATCCGCTAAGATGTTCTCTATGATAACAGGAAAGTGCATATACTCTAAAGTATGCACTTTTTTTGCAACATCTTCATAACTATCTGCACTATCTACTGTACATTTTGCTTGAAAAATAATTGCCCCCTCATCATAGTTTTCATTGACATAATGTATTGTTATTCCCGATTCTGCTTCCTTATTCTCTACAACGGCTTTGTGTACATTGTCTCCATACATGCCTTTTCCTCCATATTTAGGAAGTAGGGCGGGGTGGATGTTGATAATTTTATCCGGATATGCAGAAATAAGATTTTGGGGTATTTTCAATAAGAAGCCTGCAAGAACGATGAAATCTATGTTGTTCTGCTTTAAGCATTCAAGTACCTTGTTTGTATTGTCAAACTCGTCTTTCGAAAAGGTTGCAGATTTTATACTTAGGTTTTTAGCCCGTTGATGGACGTATGCTTCTTTCTTGTTAGAAATAATAAGAGATACGGATATGTCATGACTTTCGCTGAAATATTGTGCAATATTCTCTGCGTTAGTTCCCGATCCGGAAGCAAAAATGGCTATTTTTTTCATAAGCAATATTAAGGGTATCTGCACACAAATAAAAAAAATGTGCAATTTTAACTATTTTGTCCGCAAAATATTTGTTTCATATAGATAAAAAACTGTTACTTTGCAGCGACAAAATTAGAATAAAAAATTTTATTAATAATCAAAACTAGAAATTATGTCAGAAGTAGCATCAAAAGTGAAAGCAATTATTGTTGATAAGTTAGGTGTTGAAGAATCTGAAGTAACAGATACTGCTAGCTTTACTAATGATTTAGGTGCAGATTCACTTGATACAGTGGAATTGATCATGGAATTTGAAAAAGAATTTGGTATTTCTATTCCAGATGACCAAACTGAAAAAATCGCTACAGTAGGAGACGCTGTCTCTTATATTGAAGCAAATGCGAAATAATCTTTTTTCCAATATTTACTTATGGAATTAAAAAGAGTAGTAGTAACAGGTCTAGGTTCGGTAACTCCTCTTGGCAATAATGTAGAAACTACATGGAATAATGCCATTAACGGAGTGAGTGGGGCTGGACCTATTACTCATTTTGATGCGTCAAAATTTAAAACACAATTCGCTTGCGAAGTTAAAGAATACGATCCTTCCATTTATCTGGATAGGAAAGAAATGCGCAAGTGCGATAGATATACATTACTGGCTATAGGAGCCTCAGAAGAAGCGATTGCGGATTCAAAACTTGATTTTGAAAAAGAAAATTGTGATAGGATTGGTGTAATAGTGTCTGCCGGAATCGGAGGTATTAAAACCTTTGAAGAAGAAGTATCATATTATGCTACTCACAAAGAAATGGGACCTAAATTCAATCCTTTCTTTATTCCTAAAATGATTTCGGATATAGCTTCCGGGCTAATCTCTATTCGTCATGGATTGAGAGGACCTAACTATGGAACTGTTTCGGCATGTGCATCTTCTACTCATAGTGCTATATCAGCATTCGATCATATTCGTTTGGGTAAAGCCGATGTTATGGTAGTTGGAGGAGCAGAGGCTGCGATTACAGAAGCAGGCGTTGGTGGTTTCAATGCAATGACCGCTTTATCTACTCGCAATGACTCACCTAAAACTGCATCACGTCCATTTAGTGCTAGTCGCGACGGATTTGTGATAGGGGAAGGGGCTGCATGTCTTATCTTCGAAGAACTTGAACATGCGTTAGCTCGTGGAGCTAAGATATATGCAGAAGTTATTGGTGGCGGTATGTCTGCTGATGCCTATCACCTGACAGCTTCACATCCTGATGGGTTAGGAGCAAAGTTGGTAATGAGAAATGCTTTGCAAGATGCCGGAATAAATCCGGAGGAAATGGACTATATCAATGTACATGGCACATCTACTCCTGTAGGTGATCCTTCTGAGATCAAAGCTATTAGAGAAGTTTTTGGAGATCATGCTTATAAACTGAATATAAGTTCTACCAAATCTATGACTGGTCACCTATTAGGCGCAGCCGGAGCTTTGGAAACAATGTTTTGTGTATTAGCTATTCAGAACGACATCGTACCTCCTACAATTAATTTTACTGAAGGTGATGAAGATCCGGATATTGACTACAAGCTAAATCTTACATTTAATAAGGCTCAAAAGAGACCTGTGAATGTGGCATTATCTAATACATTCGGTTTTGGTGGACATAATGCTTGTGTTATAGTTAAGAAGTTTAAGAAATAAGACATCGTGCTTAAAAAGATATATCGAGGTATAAGGCTTCTTCCTAAAAGAGGGAAGGAGCCTTATGTATCTTTTTACAAAATACTGGGATTTTATCCGTACAATATAACTCTCTACGAACAAGCCCTTTTACACAAATCGTCTTCTATAAAGCTAAAGGATGGAAGGTGGATCAATAATGAGAGGTTAGAGTTCTTGGGAGATGCTATTCTTGATGCTATTGTCGCAGATATTGTATTCAAAGAGTTCGAATACAAGAAAGAAGGTTTTCTTACAAATATTCGCTCTAAGATAGTACAAAGAGAGACACTTAACAAACTGGCGCTTGAGCTGGGTATAGATAAACTCGTAAAAACCTCTACTAAAAATACTACTCCAAATACCCATATGTATGGGAATGCTTTGGAAGCATTAATTGGTGCTATCTATTTAGATCAGGGCTATCGTATTGCTAAAAGCTTTGTCTACGAATGTCTTATTCAGCAACACTTGAATATAGAGACTGTAGCAGAACAGGAGGCTAATTATAAGTCGAGACTGATAGAATGGAGCCAGAAACAAAAAATATCAGTAAGTTTCGATTTGCTAGATAGTTTCGTCGATGAAAATAATGCTCCTGTATTCAAGACTGCGGTTTTGATTTTAGGCGAACAGGCGGGTTTAGGATCGGGCTACTCTAAGAAAGAATCGCAACAGAAAGCAGCAAAGGAAGCCTTCAATAAGTTGCAACGTAATACAGCCTTTCGAAATCATATCTTTGAGCTTCACGAACAACAGCAAATACTTCACAGTGAGACATACGCAAAAGTGCAACCCGAAGATTGCACTATATCGCCAGCAGAGTCTCATGAGGAACCTGATTGATCGGTTCAGCTTATCTCCTGTTTTATTTAATACTTAAAGCTACTTCCTCCTAAAAATTCCCTTAATAAAGATGTTGGAGGCAGTTCTCTGTCATTTATATAATTGAAGTATCTCAGGAATTTGAGTAGGCGGTATGCCTCTGCATATTCCGGCACATTGTTGGGTACCTGAGATAAGATTGGTTCTGCGTATTTACGGATAGCAGCTAATTCATACATCATTGCAGAATTGAACATAACGTCAGCATTTTCCTGATATGGGAATATCCATTTGTCTTCCCCCTTACGTACACTCGGCCATCTGGATATAGTGTCTATTGCTGAATAACTGCGGTATCTGAAGTCACGTATCAGGCGTCTGAGCAATCTGTTGTCTGTTGTCGATATCCAGTTATGATTATCTAGTGAGATTGTCGTTAGTGCCGATACATATATTTTGAATTTTTGATAATCAGGTATTCCTGCCGTAAGTTCAGGATTCAATCCATGTATTCCTTCTATAACAAGAATAGAATCTTTCTCTAATTTTAGTCTATCTCCTTTATACTCCCTTTTTCCGGTAGTGAAGTTGAATGTCGGAAGTTCTACTTCTTCCCCGTTTAGTAGTTTTTCAAGATCTTCATTGAATTTTGGAATGTCCAACGCATACAATGATTCGAAGTCATACCCCCCATCTTCATCAAGCGGAGTTTGATCTCTATCTACGAAGTAATTATCTAAAGACAGCCCAACCGGTTTTATGAGATTTACAAGTAGTTGAACCTCCAAGCGCATTCTGAAAGTTGTCTTACCCGAAGACGAAGGACCGGAGATAAGAGCTACACGTACTCCGTCTTTGGCTTTAGTTGCTATTTGTTCTGCAATACTAGCTATTGTTTTTTCTTGATAGGCTTCGGATACTTTTATAATACCTGTCATTTTTCCTTCACAGGTAGCTTTATTCATATCGCCTACATTATCTAATCCTATTATGTTTAAGAACTTAAGATGTTCTTTGTAGACGTTATACATTTTCGGTTGTGGTATCACTGGTTCTAGTTCCACAGGGTTGCTTCTGTTGGGGATACGAAGCAGAAGCCCGTCTTTATACTGTTCTAAGCCAAAGAGATGTATGTAGCCCGCAGATGGAGTAAGACAACCATAAAAATAATCTACAGTATCCTCTATTCTGTAATATTTAGAGTAAAGGTCTCCCAACGTTTCCAAGAGGATAGCCTTGTCTTCGAAGCCTTTTTGTCTAAACATTTTTACCACCTCAGCAGTTTCTTCTTCTACACCATCGAAGGGTAGGTCAGAGGCAACATATTCTTTGATTTTCGATTTTATGGACTCAATTGTTTCCTGTTCAATAATAGATTTGTCTTCGATCCGGCAAAAGTATCCGAGAGAAATCGGGTGTTCAATATATAGTTGCGCATTGGGTAATATCTTCGATACAGCTTTTGCCAACAGAAAGCAGAGCGATCTTACATATGTTCTCATTCCCGATGGCTCGGAAAGATCCACAAATTCGACAGTCTTATTATGGTATACCTGATAATTCAGAGATTCTGTCTTGTTGTTGACTTTGGCATTTACTATTTTAAATTTAGCCTTTATATCAAATTCTTCCTGTATTTTTATCAGATTTATTCCGACAGGGAAATCTTTATATGTTCCGGTGTTTGTGCAGTAAATAGTAATCTTATTTTCCATATATCTATTAATTAATAAGCAAGTTCGAAAAGTAACAAAAGTAACACTTTTTTCTAGTTTTCTAAATATAGTAAATTCTTCCGATCGAGACCATAGAAGCCTTTATCTTCATTTCCTTTATATGTATTTTTAACGAAAAAGTAACAATGTGTGAATTCTGATATTTTAATCTATAAAGATGTAGGGCACTTATTGTATAGATAAAGTTTTCAAGAATAAAAGCAAAGCCTCAAGATCAGTAATCTTGAGGCTTTGCTTAATATATCTTTTAGTTGGAATTTTATATCAAAGGCATTCCTAATGCTTCGGCCTCTTTACGCATCTCGCAAGGCCACAATCCTGCCTGTATCTCTCCTATGTGAGCTTTTCTCAGATAGAACATACATAGTCGGGACTGTCCGATACCACCACCTATCGATTGTGGCAGTTCTCCATTTAGTAGTCTTTTGTGGAAATAAAGGTCTTTACGTGTTTCCTGATCTGCTATTCTCAATTGTTCTGACAATACCTCTTGGTTTACCCGTATGCCCATTGATGATAATTCCATTCCTTGGTTCAAAACAGGATTCCATACAATGAGGTCTCCATTAAGCCCTTTGAATCCGTTTTCGGAAGTGGTAGTCCAGTCATCATAGTCGGGAGCACGTCCATCGTGAGGCTTACCATTGCTGAGGGCTCCTCCGATTCCGATAATAAAGACCGCACCATATTCTTTTGTAATCTCATTTTCTCTCTCTTTTGTAGATAGAGTAGGGTATCTTTGCAATAGTTCTTCGGAATGAATAAACTTTATCTCATTCGGCAGGATAGGGGTAATGGCAGGAAATGCCTCATATACGAGATATTCTGTTCTTACCATTGCCGAATAGATCCTATTAACTACCTCTTTGAGAAAATCAAGGTTGCGATCGTTAGGAGACATAGCTCTTTCCCAATCCCACTGATCGACATATAAGGAGTGTAGATTTCCTAGTTCTTCGTCTGCACGTATGGCGTTCATATCGGTATAGATACCAAAGCCTTCGTGTATATGATAGTCTGCAAGTGTAAGTCTTTTCCATTTGGCCAGCGAATGTACTATTTCTGCACATTGGTCACCCATATCTTTTATAGGAAAGTTTACTGCTCGTTCTACGCCATTCAGGTCGTCGTTTATACCCATTCCTTTTA
Organism: Dysgonomonas sp. BGC7; assembly: GCF_001261735.1. GTDB lineage: Bacteria > Bacteroidota > Bacteroidia > Bacteroidales > Dysgonomonadaceae > Dysgonomonas. The sequence goes on from NZ_CVRP01000017.1 coordinate 98,661, forward strand.
GGACAAATAGAGGAGCTGTTATTCTTCTCAACCGAAGTTCAGAAGATAAGTTTTGCTGAAAGAAATCTTTTATTCGCTTGATTCCCATTTCAGTTTGCTGAAGGTCGAGTACCGCATGATACTCTTTAGGCTTAATTAAGTAACTCATATTTCGTATTCTTCTACTTCTGGTGTTAAATATTCGACAAAGTTACTCTTTATGTATTAATATGAAAATGATTTAACTATTATTTTGTTCAATATGTTATTCTTAAGGAGGGGGTTCTAACAGATATGTTCATGTAATATTATCTGTTAGCCTTACAAATAAAGAAAGCACCTTATCGAATTCGACAAGGTGCTTTCTTTATAATGATTTCGATATGTTTATTTTTTCAAAATATATAATTCAGCCATATCTCCTGTAATTCTGTTCCCTTCCATGTCTAGCTGAGTTAGTGTATTTTCTCCAACAAAGTACTTGTTAGGTGCATCTTTCACTCCATCAAGAATGATAGTATTGCCTTCAGCATTCCATGTATATGTTCCTTTCTCTTCAGACTTACTGTCTTTTTTATTTACATACTCAGTGTTTTTCACGTAAGTGTTTTCACTTAATGTAATAGATACAATCATGCCTTCTCCACTTGCTGTAGGAACCTTTCCTGTGTAAGTACCTTCATAATCAAGAGAATTTTTTGCATTATGTTCATCTTTCACATTTTGCGCAATTTCAGAGAACTCATTTACTGAAGCTTGCTCTTCCTGATTCTTTTGTGTGTTACCACCACAACTATATAGTAGACCTGCAGCAGCAATAACCATTAAGATTTTTTTCATTTGTCTTTTTGTTTGAAATGTTTATGAATAATAGAGAGCATAAGCTCACTTTGCATAGTTATTTTTTAGTCGGTTCATGTACTTTTACAGTATATCCTAACTTTTCAATTGCTGCTTGTAGTTTGGCTACTGTAGTCTGGCTTTTTTTGAATTCGATCAATACAGTTTTATTCTCAAGGTTAACTTTCATATCGGTAACACCTTTTTCGAAAGCTATATTTTTTTCAATACGTTTCTGGCAGTTTTCACAAGTCATAGAAACGTCGAAGAGAACGGTTTCCTTTTCATTATTTACTTTCTGCTTGGTCTGTGCAAAGACAGTTGCAGATACTCCTAAGATTAAAACAAGTGTAATTAGAAATATTTTCATATCTATAGTTCTTACTTTGTGTTTATTAATTTAATAAACAGATAAAACAATATTTAGTTTAATAATAATTTGCTTTTTTAATGAAACTTATCCCATATCGCAAAGACATGTAATAAGATTCCTGTCGCCATACGCATTATCTACCCGTGCAACATTGATCCAGAATTTATTCTCTTTTACAAACTCGAGAGGATATGCCGCTTTTGAACGGGGATAGGCATGATTCCATTCATCAGCACATACTTCATATTCCGGATGAGGGGCATTTATCAATACATTGTCTTCTTTGGTATATGTTCCGTTCTCTACTTCTTTTATTTCCTGCCAAATTTGATTCATTGTATCTACAAATTTATTTAGTTCGGCAAGGCTTTCACTTTCGGTAGGCTCTATCATTAGTGTTCCATGTACTGGAAATGACAGAGTTGGAGCATGATATCCGTAGTCCATCAGGCGTTTTGCGATATCTGATTCAGTGATGCCGGACGAATCTTTTACCTTACGACATTCAAGAATGAGTTCGTGTCCGACCCTTCCTGTTGTTCCTCTATAGACAATTCCGTATGTATCTTTAAAGCATTCTGCCAGATAGTTCGCATTCAGTATTGCTATTTTTGTAGCATGTGTAAGTCCCGGACCTCCCATCATTCGAATGTAGCCATAGGTTATGGGTAATATACCTGCACTTCCGTACGGAGCCGAGGCAACAGTGTTTACTGTGCTGCCATCAAGTTCCGGATGATGTGGTAAAAATGGAATAAGGTGTTCTGCTACGCATATAGGGCCTTCTCCCGGGCCACCGCCTCCGTGAGGGATTGCAAATGTTTTGTGGAGGTTGAGATGGCATACATCAGCCCCTATAAATCCGGGATTTGTGAGTCCTACCTGAGCATTCATGTTAGCGCCATCCATGTACACCTGACCTCCATGTTGATGTACTATTTTGCACATTTCTCTTATTTCTTTTTCAAAGATTCCGTGAGTAGAAGGGTAGGTTATCATACATCCGGCCAGATGATCTTTGTGCAGATCGGCTTTTGCCTGTAAGTCTTCTACTACAACATTACCCTGACTGTCGCAATCTACGGTTACTGTCTCATATCCGGCTTGTATGGCCGATGCTGGATTGGTTCCATGTGCCGATGCAGGAATAAGTATAATGTTACGATGTCCTTGACCAACACTTTCCAGATATTTTCGAATGGTCATAAGACCTGCATACTCTCCGGCAGCTCCCGAATTGGGCTGGAAGCTTACTCCCGCAAATCCTGTAATTTCTTTCAGGTATTCTCCAAGTTCTCCTATAAGTTCAGTATATCCCTGAGTTTGAGATTTTGGAGCAAACGGATGTATGTTTTGGAATCCTCCAAGAGACAGAGGTAATAATTCCGATGCGGCGTTAAGTTTCATTGTACATGAGCCAAGAGAGATCATAGAATGGGCTAATGATATGTCTTTCCTATCGAGTCTTTTTATATATCTCATCAGCTCTGTTTCGGTGTGATACTTGTTGTACACCTCGTGTTGCATGTATTTGCTTTTGCGTAAGAAACTGTCTTTTATTATCATTTTTTCGGGTAGGTCGTCTATCATAAAAACTTCTGACCGACCGGCAGCTAAAGAAAATACAGCTAACAGTTCATGCGCTTTATATTCTGTTATAGTTTCATCTATACTTAATCCTATCTCTCCAGTCTCGAAATAGCGAAGATTTATATCACGCATTTCTGCAAAATCACGGACAGAATCTTGATTTATATTACCAGGTAGAGCCACTTTCAATGTGTCGAAGTATTGCTCGTTTTGTATAATATAACCAAGTTCTTGCAATTCGTCCGCAATTAGAGCCGTTGCAGAGTGAATTCTTTTTGCAATTCTTTTCAATCCTTTAGGGCCATGATAAACAGCATAGAATCCGGCCATAGTGGCTAACAGAGCTTGTGCTGTGCATATATTTGATGTTGCTTTTTCTCTTTTGATATGTTGCTCACGGGTTTGTAAAGCCATACGCAGGGCTTCTTTTCCATAGGTATCTTTAGATATACCAATGATACGTCCCGGAACGTTTCTTTTGTAATCTTCTTTAGTAGCAAAGAACCCGGCAGAAGGGCCTCCATAAAACATAGGGATGCCAAATCGTTGGCTGCTTCCGAATGCTATATCTGCACCCCATTCTCCCGGAGGTACAAGCAGAGTAAGTGCCATAAGGTCGGTTGCTACAGCAACTTTACAGTCTGCTGCATGAGCTTTTGTGGTAAAGTTGGTATAATCTACAACACTGCCATTAGAGTTTGGATATTGTATAATTGCTCCGAAATAACCATCGGAAAGATCTGTTGTATTATAATCTCCGACAACAACATCTATTCCCTGTGGCTCGCTTCGGGTATTTATAACAGCTAATGTCTGCGGAAATATATTTTTGTCTACAAACAATTTCTTTGCATTGGCCTTTATTTTGTCGCGGCTGCGGAGATTAAACATCATCGTAGCAGCTTCGGCTCCGGCGGTAGCCTCATCTAATAATGAGCAGTTGGAAAGAGGTAGTCCTGTGAGCTCGCTCACCATTGTCTGAAAGTTGAGAAGGGCTTCCAAGCGTCCTTGAGATATTTCTGCCTGATATGGAGTATAAGATGTGTACCATACAGGGTTCTCAAAAACATTGCGGAAAATCGGTGCAGGACAAACTGTATCATACCAGCCCATGCCTATATATGAAGCGCATATTCTGTTTTTTGAAGCCATCAATGCCATCTCTTCAGCATATTCATGCTCGCTAAGGGCTTCGGGTAGTTTTATGCCTTCGGGTAAACGGATGTCTTGAGGAATAGTTTGCTCGATAAGTTCTTCAAGGGTTTTAACTCCGATTTTATCCAGCATCGTTTTTTCGTCTTCTTCGCTGATGCCAATGTGGCGGTGTTGGAATCTTTCGCTTTTCATTTGTATTATTGTTTTATTGTAGGTAAAAATTGCTTTTTATTTCATCTTTGATAGTTGTAAGGGGGCCATGTCCCGAATATATTACAGTGTCTCCCGGTAGTGTAAGAAGTTTTTCTTTTATTCCCGAAATAAGTTGATGATGACTACCTCCGGCTAAATCTGTTCTGCCGACACTACCTCTGAATAATACATCCCCAACAAAGGCACAGCCTGCCTCCTGATTATAGAATACGATACTACCCGGAGAATGTCCCGGTATTTCCAGCACAATTAGTTTTTGATCTCCAAAAGTAACAATGTCGTTTTCTTTCAGGTATTTTGCTATTTTAGGAGCTTTGATACTTGTGTCGTCAAAGCCGAACATCTTTAGTTGAGTAGGGAACTGTTCGAGAAGGAATTCATCTTCTTTATTGGCCTCGGTTTCTAAGTGAAATTGCTCGTAAATAAAATTGTTGCCAAATACATGATCGAAATGTAGATGGGTATTTAATAAGTGTTTTACTACTAAATCGTTATCGAGGATAAAATCGAGAAGTAATGATTTCTCATCAGGGAAGAAACATCCGGGGTCTATAATTACACATTCCTTAGTGTCATCATATGCCACATAGGTGTTTTCGCTTATTGGATTAAATTCGAATATTTTGACTTTCATATATTTGTTAAAATGACTATCTGTTAAAAATGAATCTAAAGATATAAATTATTTTGATGTAAAGTTAGCTGTTTGGGGTTAGATATTATGTTATTATAATACAAAAAGGCAGCGAAGTTTTCCTCATCACTGCCTTTTCTTATTGTGTTGTATTTTAGTATGCTGCCGTAAATCGTTGATGAGAGAACTTATGATTTTCTATCTCATCTACCACAGCGACAGCTAAGTCCTCTACCGACAAGACAGACTCTCCGTCTTTATCGAAAACCGGTTCGTCAGTACCGAGGCGATATTTTCCTGTACGTCCAGTTTTTATTCCCTGATGCATATTGATGGCAGGAGAAAACATAGTCCAATCCAACTCTTTTTCTTTTTTCAATATCTCCAGATAGTCGCGGGCTGCCGTTGCTCCCGGTTTTATCTCTTTAGGAAAATCATCTCCATCCACAATTTGTTTTCCTCCAATGTATAAACTTCCTGCTCCACCGATGACGATATAACGTTTTACTTCGGCGCCTTTTACTGCTTTTTGGATGGTTTGAGAACCCGCTAAAAAATCTTTATAGATATTGGGATTACTCCATCCGGCATTGAATGCACTTAGAACTAAGTCGTTCCCTTTCAATGTTGCAGCTAAATCTTTTTCGTTTGAGATATCTATAGAAACAGTTTTCGGCTTTCCGTTGTTTACCGGAATTTTATCTACAGAACGCGCTATTGCTGTTACTTCGTAATTCCTTTTCAGCAGTTCTTCTAATAGGTGAGAGCCAACAAATCCTGTTGCTCCGATTAATGCAATTTTCATAATTCGTATCTTATTGTTGTAGTATTCTTATATTTATTATAACGTTCTTTTTGTGATAATAGTTCGTTTTATTCTTGATTGAAGAATATCGTGCATAAGCTTTATACTAAATTTTCAAATTTAGAAATCGGGTTGTCTCTTTTTATCGTATCTTTGTATTGTTAAAATTTGAAAATTTATGAAGATAATATTAATTCGACTGATTATCATCACGACAGTTTTCTCCTTCTTATTCTCTTGTAAAACGGAGAAAAAAGCAGATGTGCCCAATGCTGTTATATATGACTCTGTTTTGGTAGCGAACGTATACCATTTAGATAATGATTCTACCAAGCCTTCATGTTCCTTGAAGGTAAAATATCTATATCCTGCAAAATATACAGATACGCAGATATTACAGAAGATTCAAGGGGAGCTTAATTTTGCTTTTATGGAGGATGAGAAATATGAGAAATTATTGCCTGTAGATGCAGTTAACCAATATGTGAAAGATTATATTGAAAACTACAAGAATGATGCAAAAGAACAATTTCCTAATTGGCAGGAGTCTGGCGATTCGGAAGATTATTTCTCATATTATAAATCATTAGACAGCAAGGTTGTGTTTGATATGTCCAATATTATCTCATATCAAATATCCTCGATGGATTATAAAGGAGGTGCAAATTCCTCTACAGCATTTCGTAATGTTGTTATAGATCTGAAATCGGGCGATATCCTTAGTGAGAAAGATATATTCACAGGTGATTATAGAGGTGCTCTCAATGCTTTACTAATAAGAAAGGTGGTAGAGCAAAATAAGGTTCAAAAGCCTGAAGATCTAATTGAATTTGGGTATTGGGGAATAGAGGACTTAGCGTCTAATAACAATTTTTTAGTTGATACTAAAGGGATTACATATATATTTAATCCCGGAGAATATTCTGCTCCAACCTTAGGTGAGATCCGTATCTCTCTTTCTTATGAAGAGCTTATGCTTATCCTGAAAAAGGACTCTCCTATATCAATCTTTTTTTGAATAATAGAAATCTATGGATATTATATTGAAGTATTTTCCAGATCTGAGTGATGATCAGAAAAAACAATTTTCGGCTCTTTATGATTTATACTTAGATTGGAATTCTAAGATAAATGTGATCTCGCGAAAAGATATCGAAAATCTATATGCCCATCATGTATTACACTCTTTGGCTATCGCTAAACTTATTCAGTTTACAGACAATACTAATATAATGGATGTAGGTACAGGTGGAGGGTTTCCCGGAGTTCCCTTGGCTATCCTTTTTCCAAAGTGTAATTTCCTATTAGTGGATAGTATTGGGAAAAAGATTAAGGTGGCAACAGAGGTTGCAAATGCAATTGGTTTGAAGAATATACAGTTTCGGCATTGCAGGGCAGAGGAAGAAAAAGGAAAGTTCGATTTTGTAGTTAGTCGAGCAGTAATGCCATTACCCGATTTGGTGAAGATTGTTAAGAAGAATATCTCCAATGAGCAGCATAATGCATTACCTAATGGAGTAATCTGTTTGAAAGGGGGAAGCTTGGAGAGTGAACTCAAACCTTTTAAGAAAACAGCAGAAGCAGATGACTTGTCAATGTTTTTCGAAGAAGAATTTTTCAAGACCAAGAAGATTGTATATGTACTGATATAATCTAATATCTTGATCAGATATAATATAAAAAGAATGGCTACCTCAAAAAGGTAGCCATTCTTTTTATCAAGAAAGTATATTTATTTTACTTTTTCAACAATTGCTTTGAATGCTTCCGGATGATTTGCTGCAAGGTCTGCAAGAACTTTGCGGTTAATTTCTACTCCGTTTTTGTGTAACGCACCCATCAAGCGAGAATAAGACATTCCTTCAAGACGTGCAGCTGCATTGATACGTTGTATCCACAATGCGCGGAAGTTGCGTTTTTTAGCACGACGGTCACGGAATGCATAGGTAAGACCTTTTTCCCATGTGTTTTTGGCTACTGTCCAAACATTTTTTCTGGCACCATAGTAACCTCTTGTTAGTTTTAATACTTTTTTTCTGCGGTTGCGTGAAGCAACATGATTGACTGATCTAGGCATAATTTTACAATGTTTTGAATGTTAGCGGTTCCTTTTTTCAGAAACACTTTGTTGCATACATCCGGTTAATAAATCTTTAAAAAACTTGCGTTGGTGAAATAACGATTACTTCAGAGCCAATAGCTTCTTCACTGCGCCTTCGTCTACTTTGCTTACTAGACCGCTGTGAGTAAGATTTCTCTTTTGTTTTTTCGTTTTCTTGGTCAAAATGTGACTTTTGAAAGCATGTTTTCTTTTGATTTTTCCTGATCCGGTAAGGGCAAACCTCTTTTTGGCACCGGAATTAGTCTTTTGTTTTGGCATCTCAGTTAATTAATTTAATTATTTAAAACGAATACAATTCTTTGAATTGTCTATTCTTCATCTTTTTGCACTTCTTTCTTTTCCTTTTCTACCTCTTTAGGTTTAGGAGCAGATGCAGGTTTAGGAGCTACTTTTTTAGGAGATAGCATCATGATCATTTTCTTACCTTCCAATGCTGGTAATTGATCTACTTTTGCGTAGTCTTCCAATTCTGTAGCAAAGCGTAGCAACAGAACTTCTCCTTGCTCTTTAAATAAAATAGAGCGACCTTTGAAAAACACAAACGCTTTTACTTTCGACCCTTCATCTAAAAAGCTTTTAGCATGCTTCAGTTTAAAGTTGAAATCGTGGTCGTCTGTTTGTGGTCCAAAACGGATTTCTTTTACTATCACCTTTACCGATTTGGCTTTAGCCTCTTTCTGTTTTTTCTTTTGCTGATAAAGGAATTTTTGATAATCCATTATTTTACACACGGGGGGTACAGCAGTGGGCGAAATCTCAACTAAGTCGAGCTCCAATTCATCAGCCATACGCAAAGCTTCTTGTATGGTGTAAACCCCTTGTTCTACATTGTCGCCTACCAGACGAACTTCTCTCGTACGGATGTTTCCGTTGATTCTGTGTAAATCTTCTTTTTTTTGTTGATTAAATCTGTTGTTCCTCATTCAAAAACGATTAGAGTCTTCCTATGTCTTTTATTTTATTGTTTATTGTCAAAAAATTAAATAACAAATACTTAGGGTTATTGTTCCCATGCATTCATCATTTTTTCTACTTCTTCATTTAATTGGGCAGCAAAGTTAGTAAATTTCATCGAACCTTTATCACCTTCTCCCTGTTTTCTTACAGAAACTTCTTCTGTTTCTGCTTCTTTCTCGCCAACGATGAGCAAATAAGGTATTCTTTTTAATTCATTATCGCGGATTTTTCGTCCTATTTTCTCGTTTCGGTCATCTACTTGCGAGCTAATTCCTTGTTGCTTGAAGTATGATGATACTCGATATGCATAGTCATTGAATTTCTCGCTGATAGGTAATATAACAACCTGATCGGGTGCTAACCATAGAGGGAATTTTCCTGCTGTATGTTCTATCAATACTGCAATGAAGCGCTCCATAGAACCAAACGGTGCTCTGTGGATCATTACCGGGCGATGTTTCTGATTGTCGGCTCCTGTGTATTCCAGTTCGAAGCGTTCAGGTAGATTGTAATCGACCTGTATAGTCCCCAGCTGCCAACGGCGACCAAGGGCATCTTTTACCATGAAGTCTAGTTTAGGCCCGTAAAAAGCAGCTTCGCCAAGTTCTACTTTTGCAGGTAATCCTTTTTCTTGACATGCTTCAATGATTGCACGTTCTGCTTTCTCCCAGTTTTCGTCGCTACCAATATATTTCTCCCTATTATTTGGATCACGTAAAGATATTTGTGCTTCGAAGTTTTCGAAATCGAGTGCTTTGAAGATAATGAATACAATATCCATTACTTTCAGAAATTCAGCTTTTAATTGTTCCGGAGTACAGAATATATGTGCATCATCCTGAGTAAAGCCACGTACTCTAGTTAATCCGTGTAGTTCACCGCTTTGTTCGTAGCGATATACAGTTCCGAATTCCGCCAGACGCAACGGGAGATCCTTGTACGAGCGTGGAACAACTTTGTATATTTCACAATGGTGAGGACAGTTCATCGGTTTCAGCAAAAATTCTTCGCCCTCTTCCGGTGTATGAATCGGTTGGAACGAATCTTTACCATACTTCTCGTAGTGTCCTGAGGTTACATAAAGTATTTTGCTCCCGATATGAGGAGTCATTACTTGTTCGTAGTCGAATTTCTTCTGAATCTTTTTCAGAAAGTCTTCCAGTTTCAGACGCAATTGAGTTCCACGAGGCAACCATAGAGGAAGCCCTTTTCCTACATTTTCGGAGAAGGCAAATAGCTCAAGCTCTTTTCCTATCTTACGATGATCACGTTTTTTTGCCTCTTCCAGCATTACCAGATATTCATCCAGCATTTTCTTTTTAGGGAAAGTGATACCATATAGGCGGGTAAGCTGTTTGCGTTTCTCATCGCCTCGCCAATAGGCTCCGGCAGCACTGAGTATTTTTACAGCTTTGATGTAAGAAGTATTTGGTAAATGCGGACCCCGGCACAAATCGGTGAATACGCCTTGTGTATATGTTGTGATTGTTCCGTCTGCAAGATCGTTAATAAGTTCTACCTTATAGTTTTCATTGCGGCCTTCGAACATTTTCAACGCATCGCTTTTCGAAATGCTTCGACGTTTTATTTCTTCTTTATTGGCTATCAACTCCATCATTTTAGCCTCTATTTTAGGGAAGTCGGCATCTTTTACAGGAGTATCGCCAAAGTCAATATCATAATAGAATCCATTTTCGATTGCTGGACCTATCCCAAATTTAGCATGCGGATATAATATCTGTATTGCTTCTGCCATTAAGTGAGCCGAAGAGTGCCAATAAGCATGTTTACCGTCTTCGTCTTCCCATTTCAGTAGCTCTATCGTGCTATCTTGTTCTATTGGTCTGGTCAGATCCCAAACTTCGCCATTTACCTTAGCTGCAAGAACTTCTTGCGCCAGACGAGAACTGATGCCTTCTGCAATCTGTATTGATGTTGTTCCTTTCGCAAATTCGCGTACTGAACCATCAGGAAAAGTGATTTTTATCATTTTTTTCTTCTATAATTAATTATATAGCTTCTACAAACAAGCTATTTTTCAACTTGCAAAAATAATGAATTTTTATGATACAATCGATATTCGGATGCTTTTATTGAAAGGCTGAAATGTAATAAAGCTCAATATGTATAAGACATATTGAGCCTTGTTTTTTATTAAGGAGTTTATAGTCACTCTGTCATCCTCTTGATAATACTGTATGCCTCTACTACACCCATTTCTCCAGCTTTACGCATATCATCAAGGGCACGGTCTTTGTCCTTTACCTGAAAACGGCTCAGCCCCCTGTTGTAATATGCTTCGGCAAACTCAGAGTCGCGACGTAGTGCTTCGTTGTAATCGAGTATTGCTGCTCGGAAATCATTTTGCTTATACCGTATCGCTGCTCTGTTATAGTATGCGTATATAAATTCAGGATTGAGTTCTATTACCTTATTGTAATTTTTAATAATGAGATCGTGTTCATATTTTCCCGGATCAGGTAATGCTGTAGAAGTAATACCCGGATCTTTTTTAGCCGAAGAAAGTCCCAGTATATCATTTTGTTCATTCCTTCTTTCGTACTCCGGCATGTTTTCTTTTAGGTCGAGTTGTTTTGTATATACAACTGCTAGATTGAAGTATGCCAATGTGAATTTAGGGTCAAGCTGTATTGCTTTGTTGAAATCTTCGATCGAGCTGCTAAAATCTTGTACGAGCATATACTCCATAGCTCTTGCAAAATATAGGTCTGCATTGCTAGGACTGGAAACAATTTGTTTCGACAGGTCGTCTATAGATTTGAAGTGCTCTTGTATCTGGAACTCATTGAGGGAGGCTTCACTATTTGTTATTCTCAGTTTTTTAGGGAGTATTCCTTTCTTGTTGAGAGCATCGACAAGCTGGCTATAATATACAAAGCGGCGCAGGTCGTTTGGCTTCTCGTAATAGGTTACGATAAATCGAGGTTCCAGATTTAGTTTTACTTGCTGATTTTGTATTCGGCCTCTTGTATTGTTATTGTATTTGCTTTTCTCTTCTTCTGTCTTATCTGCAACTACAAGTAAATTGAACTTGTCAATGTCTTTGTCTGATTTCTCTCTTGTCTTATCTTTTTCTTCTGCATTTGGATTCTCGGAGATTTCTTTCACCTTACGGCTTTCTTCGTTTCTTGCATAGTTGAAATCCCGTTCAGCTCCTTTCAGATCGTTTTGTCTCTTTTTTATATCTGCACGTGCAAAAAATCCTTGATAAAACTCAGGATATTCTGCCAAAACAGTATTTAAGTCTTCCAGTGCACCCTTATAGTCGCCGATATTATTTTTGATTAGAGATCTGTTGAAATATGCTATATAGTTGTTCGGCTCATATTTCAGGACTATATCAAAATCTGCAATAGCCCGATTGTCGTCACCTACTTGCGATCTTAGAAGCCCACGGTTGAATCTGGCTATTATATTGTTGGGATCCAGATCTATGACTTTGTCATAATCGGCCATAGCTCCACGCAGATCGTTTTTCGAGTATCGAATAAGCCCTCTGTTTATATAATTACCTGATTGCAAAGGGTCGATACGTATGGACTCGTCCAGATCTGCCAAGGCTTTGTCGTAATCTTTTTTATAATAATGTAAAAGTCCCCGCATAGAATATGACTGAGGCATATACTTGTCTAGCTTTATGGCTTCATTGTAGTTGTCGAAGGCCTTTAATGTATCGCCCTTCTCCTGATACAAAGCGCCTCTGCTAAGGAAGCCTTGAGTATATGTAGGGTATATTCTCAAGAGAGTATTGAGATATTTTTCCGCTTCTTCGTAATCTTTTTTCTGTATGTTGACAATACCACTGTTAATGAGGGCAAATTTATCATTAGGGTAGATGTCTAATGTTACTTTATAGTCGTCCAGCGCACCATCATAGTTGTTCTGATTTTGTCTGGCATCGGCTCTTAACTGGTATGCACGCGACATAAAGGGGTTTCTTTCCAGAGCCAGACTACAATCGTCTTCGGTACCTTTAAAGTCGTCGAGATAGTATTTTGCTATTGCCCGGTAAAAGTAAGGCTCGGCAAGGTATGGCTTTGCTTTTATAGCTTGATTGAAGTACTGTATTGCGAGAACATAATCTTCGTAATATAAAGCATTTCTACCTATAAGGACTACTCTGTCGGTATTAATTTGGGCACTGGCAAAAAGTGTGCTGATAAGAATAAATATTGAAAGAATAAATTTCTTCACGGCGATTCTTAATTTACTATTCGAGAGGCAAATATATGAATAATAGATTAACAAAAAAGAAGAGAGGCTTTAACAGCCTCTCTTTTTAATATATTTTAGTTTTCGAAGTAATCGTCGTGATAATAGGAGTTTTTCTTCAGATAATATGTTTTGTCTCCGTAGTAGCGAGAAGTACCGTAATAGCCTTCACGACCTTTTACGTCATTGAATACAAGAGCAAGATTATCTACTCCATCGTGTCTCAGCTGTGTAATCACACTTTTGAAGAAAGCTCTGTTTGTTTTTGCTCGGCGAACAACGAATATAGTTGTGTCGGCAAGCCCTGATAGTATATAGGCATCGGAGACAAGCCCTACCGGACTACAGTCGATAATGACATAGTCGTAGGTTTCTTTCAAATGTTCCAATACTTGTCTTGTTTTCAAAGTTTTTATCAATTCACTCGGATTAGGAGGCAATGTTCCTGCGGGTATTATGTCGAAACCATAGTCGGGATGCGAAATAGTAATCTCCTCTAGACTAACCTGTCCTATAAGGTAATTAGAGATACCCTTCTGAGCCTCTACCTGTAATGTTTTCGCTACAGACGGACGACGTAAGTCGAGGTCGATAATAACTACTTTTTTGCCCATTAGCTGATATACAGAAGCAATGTTGGTTGCAATAAAGGTTTTTCCGTCAGCCGGCTCTGTGGAGGTTACAAGAATCGTTATCTTGTTTTCGCGCTGAGCCATATACTCTATTCTTACTCGCATATTGCGAAACGACTCTGCAAAACTGGATTTAGGATAGTTCTTTACTAATACAACGCCATTACTCAATTTTTTGGAAATATTTTCTATTGTTCCAATAACCGGTAATCCTGATATTTTTTCGCATTCTTCTTTTGTTGTAATAGAGAAGTTTAGTACTTCTTCTCTTAATACGACAAAACAGAGTGGAACAATCAGCCCGATGATGAAAAAATATACATAGTTTTTGCCTAATGTATCTCCATTGGTTGCCCCTCCCATTCTTCTAGGAGGTTCCCATATAGAGTTGTCGGGAACATTGGATGCTTTTTGTATTTCGGCTTCCCGTTTTCGTTGGGTAAGATATTGATGATACATTTCATTCAGCCTGTTTTCCCTTTGAAACTTGATGAGGTCTCTCTCCTGAGGAGGCAGGTTTTCCATTTTAGCTTCCAGTACCATGTATTTTCTAACTAAGGCATCTTTTCTCTCCTGAAGCTGAATCTGAGTAACCTGAACTTCTGTTAATATCTTTTTTCTAAGATCGTTCAGGTCGTCTATTGTTTTATTATATAAAGGATTTTTATCTCCAAGATTATTGGCTTTTTTTATTACTTCATTGTAGCGTAGTATATATTCGCTCAATCTTCTATTTTGTATATTAAGATAGACTGGATCGACAAGCTCGTCACTGCTCATTACCATTTGCTTTACTGCTTCTGTCAGAGCCAAGGTAGACCTTTCTCTGATGGCTAGAGCATCCTTTTCGCTATTTGCACTATCCAAGTCTATTTTAAGAGCCTGTGATGTGATGTCGTAAACGCCGGTTTCTCTCTGGAAGTTTTCTAACTTGAGTCTCGATATATCTAATGAATCGTTAATTAACTTCAACTGGTTGTCGAGGAAGGTGATCGTTAATTCGGCTTGCTCATTTTTTAAGGTGAGATTATACTCTTGGAACTCATTTAGTAGTTCGGAAAGATAATCCATGTCTCTATCCGGATTTGTGCCGGACATAGATATATTTAGAATCGTAGAATTCTCACTCTCCAAGCGAGAGCTGATTCTACCATTAAACATTCCTATTAGTTGATTCTCGGAAAGAAAATTGAAGCTTATTTCTTTTATATCCTGCTTAAATGAGTTAAGGTCTGTTCTGAAAGCAGGGGTTTTGACTAGCTTTATTTTAAAGAGTTTATAATCTATTTCTTCGTCGAAAGGAGCTATAATTGATATAGTCTCATCCTTTTGAGGATCTTCTTTATAGCTGATCTCACATTTTTGCTGATCTATATATGTGAGGTTATATGTATAGTTATATGCCTGTGGTTTTATGTCTATAACTTCTACTCGTATAGGAGTGTCTGTGTATAGATTAATCGTTTTGAAACGTGTACGTATAAAGTAATCGACACGCATCTTATCTGACAGTTTCTTTACAGTTCGCTCTGTCAATCCATACGATTTTAATACTATTTGCTGGTTTTCTGTATTTCGTAATAAGCTGGCTGTTGGCACGGCTCCAGCTACCACACTGTTCGAGTTATTGTCTTGCAATATCATTACTGCCTGAATATTGTATGCAGGTACCCACGATTTGTTTTTGAAGTATGCGTACGTTAAGCATAAAGCAATCGATATAACAAACAAGTACCAATATTTCAATATTCTGTAAAACCAAAGAACAAAATCGAACGAAATGGTCGTTTTGGCCTTTACTTCTTCAAAATAAGGGTCGAATTCAGGGTTTTTATTATTACTATTATTAATCTCCATAAGTATGTGTTATCCTTGTTTTTTTCTTATCAAAAACCTCTATTATAAATAATAGAATATAGTAAGAACGTTAGAGGGCCCGATACCATTGAGGTAAATGACGAAAGTGAACTGATATTAAAGAATGAGTTCTTATTTGTGGGGAAATAAATTACATCGTTTGGTTGTATGTAATAAAATTCGGACTGAATGACATCTTGCGACCTAAGGTCGAATGTTTTAATGATTGTACTTCCCTCTTCATTTTTTCTTACAATACTCACTCTTGTCAAATCCATAGTTCCTGTCGTTTGCTGCGATATAGCTAACGCCTGATATATGGTCAGGTTGTCTTTATATACACGGTAAGAACCGCGCTTGTCATTCGCATAAATATAGAAGAAATTATTTGCTACAGAAATTTTTACCTGTACATCTTTTACCGACTCCTGCATTACTTTCTGTACAATCAGTTCAGCCTCTTGCACTGTGTGTCCGGCTATTTTTGCCGTTCCGAAAAAAGGAAGAGCAACCGTACTGTCTTCATATATAGTATATGTTTTTAATGCATTTTGATTTGTAGATAGAACGGAGTTGAAGGTTGAAACCAGCTCTTGGTCGCTAGAGGAAATAGCACAACTAACCATATCTCCTACAGCTAATTTATATTCTTTAAATTCCTGTAGAGGGTATTGTTTGTCTATTGCTTGTAGGTAATTTATTTCTTCACTTGATATACAAGACGATAGAAAGCCTATTGCAGAAATCGTGATTAGTATATAATATATTGTATATCTCATGTCAGAAAACTTTAAGAACAATGATAACTAATCCTGCCAGAGACACTAATAAACTGAAAACTCCTGCAAATGAAGTTGTTGAACTTAGGAATTTTTTCGATGTCTGAGGTATATATAGAACATCGTTTGGCTGTATGTAATAAAATTCTGTGTCGACAATTTCTTTACTTCGCAAATCGAATGTTTTGGTAATAGAACCTGTTGCATTTTGTCGGATGATTGTGACTTTCGATCTGTCTCCGTAAGGGCCTATTGTGCTGGCTATAGATAAAGCTTGTAATATAGTCATTGACGTGCTTGTCATAACTATGCGGTTGGCTCCGGCTTCGCCTAACACACTAAAATATCTGTTGGCCAAAGTTACATCGGCTGTTGTACCTTCAGCAAAGTTGTTTAGCTTTTCACTGATCAGATTCTTAGTCTGAAGCATGGTTAAACCCTGTACATAAAGTTTTCCTATATATGGGAAATTGATTGTGCCGTCAGCAAAAACTGTCGTAGGTGCTATATAATCTGTGTTTTCTAGCCCCCTGATCTGAGAACCTACACTGACGCCTGTTGACTCATTGAGTCCTCTTGTCGTCAGCCGAGGAGTGTATCCTGAAAACATTCTGGCAGTTTCTTCATCCCAGGCATATACTATAACGCTCAACTGGTCGCCGGGTATTATTCGGTATTCTTCTGCTTTAACCATCAATTGCGGATATTTCAATTTAATATCCTGCAACAGATCGGTTTGTTTATTTGTTACACAAGCACTGAATCCCAATAAAACACAGGCTAGTATCAATAACTTCTTTATTTTGGTTTTCATATATTCGATCCGGTTTCTCAGATTTTACCTCCTATGGCTTTCACTCTGTATCGGCAATTTGTTTTGCCTTTCAGCATGTTAGTAAGTTTGCTTTTTATCAATTGTTTGCGTATTCCTGATATCTTGTCTATAAATAATATTCCCTCTATGTGATCATATTCGTGTTGTATGCAGCGGGCAAAGAATGTATCGTATTCTTCGTCGTGAGCAACAAAGTTTTCATCTACATATTGTATACGTATTTTTTCTTCTCTTTCTACATTCTCGTTTATACCCGGTATGCTAAGACAGCCTTCTTCCAATTTAACTATTTCGCCTGTAGACTCTATGATACGGGGATTGATAAAAACCTTCTTAAATCCTGCATATTCAGGCTTGTCTTCGGCCAATGGGTCTAAATCTATTACGAACAGACGTATATCAAGCCCTACCTGAGGCGCAGCCAGTCCTATTCCGTCTGCATTATACATAGTCTCGAACATATTGTCGATCAGTTCTTTCAGATTAGGGTATTCTGCGGTAATGTCTTTAGCTACTTTTCTTAAAACGGGTTGCCCATAAAGGTATATAGGTAATATCATATTTAGTTTATTTGTTTTGTAATCTCAGACTCTCCATATAGCTTTGTAGAATTATGGTTGCACTGATTTCGTCTACCAGACTTTTGTTCTGTCTGTCCTTTTTTTTCAGTCCTGCATCAATAATTGTTTGTTGAGCTAAGGTAGATGTAAAGCGTTCGTCGTACATTTCTACGGGAATATTCGGGTATAAGGATTGTAGTTTCTTTACAAATGGCCGGATATGCTTCATATTTTCAGAATATTCGTTATTCATCTGTTTTGGCAATCCTACAATGATGCGTTCTACATCTTCTTTACTCAAATATGTCCTTAAATAGTCGAAAAGAGTATGAGTAGGAACAGTTGTGAGGCCGTTAGCTATAATTTTCAATATATCCGACACGGCTATTCCTGTTCGCTTAGTCCCATAATCTATCGCCAAAAATCGTCCCATATTAGGCAGCAAAGGTAGATAAAAAATATTTATATCTCTCTATTATAAGCATGTAAATCGTGCAAATTAAGATTGATTTGTATTTCTGATAGGGTGAAAACTAAAAACAGATGAAATAGAATTATTTTAATTTCATCTGTTATATTCTTTTATTTTAACGGGGTTAGCCTTTCAAATGTTCAAAATTTCTGCGTTTGAGCTCAAAGTCGCGTCCGAGATATTTCTCTCTTACGATTTCATTCGAGGCCAGTTCTTCTGCCGAGCCTTGGAAAAGGACTTTGCCTTCGAAGAGCAGATACGCCCTGTCGGTAATACTTAGAGTTTCGTCCACATTGTGGTCTGTAATAAGTATTCCAATATTTTTATACTTTAATTTGGCTACTATCTCCTGAATGTCTTGTACGGCAATAGGGTCTACTCCGGCAAAAGGCTCGTCGAGCATAATAAACTTAGGGTCTATTGCCAGACAGCGGGCTATTTCCGAACGCCTTCTTTCGCCTCCCGACAATCGGTCTCCTAGGTTTTTTCTTACTTTATGTAGCCCAAACTCATCTATAAGGCTTTCCAATTTCTCTTTTTGATATGCAGGCGAGGTCTTTGTCATTTCCAAAACTGAACGAATATTGTCTTCTACAGTCATTTTTCTGAAGATAGATGCCTCTTGAGCCAGATACCCGATTCCGTTTTGAGCTCTTTTATAAACAGGAAATTTGGTGATTTCCTGCTCGTTGAGGAATATCTTTCCTTCGTTGGGCATAACAAGGCCTACTGTCATGTAAAATGTAGTGGTTTTTCCTGCGCCATTCGGTCCCAGCAAACCCACAATTTCACCTTGTTTCACATTTATAGAAACATGATTTACTACAGTTCTCGACTTGTAGCGTTTTACAAGGTTTTCCGTCCGTAGAACCATTCTGTCCTCTGTGTGCATTTGATCCTCTATCTCCATATTCGAAAAGCTATTTATGCAAGCACAGTAACCCAATTGTGGGTGTCGGGCTCGTCACCAAGCTGAATTCCTCTTAGTTTATTATATAATTTTGTGCTTATCGGACCTGCGTTACCATCTTTGGATATGACATAAGATTTGTTTTCTTCCACATCGTCAACTCTCAATATAGGGCTGATTACAGCAGCAGTTCCTACCTGTCCGGCTTCCTCAAATGTAGATAATTCTTCTTCAGGAACTTGTCTGCGCTCTACCTTCATGCCCATATCTTCAGCCAACAGCATCAGGCTTTTGTTTGTTATGGAGGGCAATATTGAAGATGAAAGCGGTGTGATATATGTGTTATCTTTGATTCCGAAGAAATTGGCAGGGCCACATTCGTCCAGATATTTTTTTTCTTTTGCATCCAGATATAAAACAGCTGAATATCCCATCTCGTGTGCTTTATGACCTGCGACTAAGCTGGCTGCATAGTTACCCCCGATCTTGATAGTACCTGTTCCTAGAGGTGCGGCACGGTCGTACCCTCTGAATATAGCTACAGGGGTAGGTCTAAATCCTTCTTTGAAATATGGGCCTACAGGGGTTACAAACACTAGAAACAGATATTCTGTAGCTGGTTTTACTCCTACTTGTGCCCCTAATCCAATCAATAAAGGACGAATATATAATGATGCTCCGCTACCGTAAGGAGGGATAAATCTTTCGTTTAGTTTTACTGCTTTTAATACCGCTTCTTCAAAAACTTCGACAGGTAGTTCTTCCATCATAATTCCATGACATGAAGACTGCATACGCAAGGCATTATCCCTCATTCTGAAAATTCTGGCTTTCCCGTCTTTTCCTTTGAATGCTTTGAGTCCTTCAAACGCTTCTTGTCCGTAGTGCAGGCAGGTTGCTGCCATATGAATGTCAATAAATTCAGATGTTGTTTCAGTTGGAGTACTCCACTTTCCATCTTTGTAATAACTTCTTACATTATAATCTGTTTTCATGTACCCGAAAGACAGATTTGACCAGTCTATTTCATTCATATTAATAAAAGTTTTATCAGTCGATATAATTGATAGGTTTGTTTATATTAGCAAAAGTACAAATTTCGTTGACATAAATATGATATTTCAATTAATATATGTCTGAAATGGAGACACTTTTTGATATTTAGAGTTACTCACTTATTCTAGAATAAGGACAGTAGGATGTAGCAGCTTTTATTTCTTGTTATTTCCTCAGTTGTTTATACTTCTGTTATTCGAATAGTTTGTCTATGTATAAAATTCCTTGAAGGTGGTCGTATTCGTGTTGAAAAACAACTCCGGTGAAATCTCCTTTGCGCGTGTGCCCACTGAGTCTTTCTTTTATCAGATCGCCTTTTTCGTTATAGTATTCTACATCGACCCAAGCATAGCGCTTACTGTTTCCCGACATATCAGGAACAGAAAGGCATCCATCATTTTCGAAGCATATTGTTTCTTCGGGATGGTTTACTATTCGAGGGTTTATCGCAACCTCGACAGGTATTCCCGGTTTATCGAGCCGCATAAATAGAAACATATTACGCCCTATGCCTACTTGAGGTGCAGCTATGCCTACTCCCGATTCTACAGCCATTGTTAACTTGAGTCGTTCGATAAAATCCTTTAGAACTTCACTTGAGGTTATATCTTTAATATTTATATCTGAACATTTTTTTCTGAGGAATAGAGAATCTTTTTTATTGTCTATTTGCAATACCCTAAAAGGGATATCCTTTGTTTCTTCAGTTATCAGTTTTTTTTCTTTGGCTGTCATTTCTTTAGTTGAGTTACACGCAATCATGCTCATTGCTATTATAAACATGGATATGATTGTTTTCATCGTGATATTTAATTGGTTTTTATAAATGAGTCTATCATACAAAGATAATTTATTTTAGCTGCTCTTTCAATGTGATAGCCTTGCAAAATATGTCAATATTTATTATTACAGGAGGCTACAGTTTACCTCAGATAAGTATTTATTGTAAGAGTAACAGAAGTTTATCTATAGAGATAGCCCCACCAACCTCTCCGAAGGGAGGCTAGGGCAAAGCCAAGAGGAGAATAATGGCAGTTGAAGAAATAGAGAAAAAGAGTACAACTTTGTCAGGTTTTAGTTAAAATTGGGTTTTGCCATAATTGAGCAAACTGATGTTTTATACAAAGTCAATCACAGATTTGTATAAATAGTGTAACTTTATATTTTTGTGTGATTATTCAGGCAATTTTGCGACTTATGAAGTAGAAACAGGAACCGCTTATATGAAACAAACGGAAGCAGAATACATTCAGTTTTTGGAAATGATAAGGCAAAATGAAGGTGTCATTTATAAAGTGGCTTCTTTTTATGCTGATAATGAGCATCCAATAGGTGATTTGTATCAGGAGACTGTTTTAAACTTGTGGAAGGCATTCCCTTCATTCAGAGGAGATAGTAAATACTCTACATGGGTATATAGAATAGCCCTTAATACATGTGTGTCCTTTTATCGCAGGAGTAAACGAAGTATATCTTATGTAGATATTTCAGTCGATATTCCTGAAGAGATAGAGAATAATGAAGAAATTCAGGAGCTTTATCAGTTGATAAACAGGCTGGGAAAAATAGAGCGTGCTTTGGTATTGTTATATTTGGACGATAAATCGTATAAGGAGATAAGTGATATAACAGGACTGACAGTGACGAACGTAGCGACTAAGATGAGCCGGGTAAAGGCTAAGTTAAGGCAAATGTCGAATGAAAAAAACTAAACATTATGGAACTTGATAATATAAAAAAGAAGTGGCAGAATGCAGAAATAAAGCTGGATATTGATAATGAGAAAATTGGCAAAATGCTCTCTAACGATGGACATAGTGCTTATAATGCCCTTTTGAAATTTGAGAAGATAGGTGCATTTGCAATGGTGATATGTGTTATTCTTGGATACTTTGTCTTTTCGAGATACTTGCCTGTTTTTATGGTATATACCGTTTCTGTCTTCTTTGCCTTTTTTTGGCAGATATATAAGATAAGAAAATTGAAGCAAATTAATATAGGACATATGACTATCATGGAAATTTCTTCTAAGGTTTATTCTTATAGAAAGATTATATTTAAAGAGTTTTTTGTGGGAGTGGCATGGCTGGTATTATTTCTTATTTTTCTGGGATATTATGAGTTGCTGGAAACACCTCTTTCTGTTGGTAAGCTTATTGTTTTCACTGTTTTTGCCTTTGTGGGTGTGATCATTGTATTTGTTTTATATAAAGTAATGTATTGGAATAATATAAAAAAACTGGCCTCTGCAATAGAGGAAATTGAGGAATTTGAGAGAGATAATCAAGAATAACTATAATAGAAAATAATAGCTTATGAAAAACATTAAAATCTTTACAGTATCGTTACTCCTGGCTTTTTCTCTAATACTTACCGTATCAGCACAAGAATATACTAAATATACAGGGGCTCTGTTGTGGAAAGTTTCAGGTAATGGTCTAGAAAAACCTTCTTATATTTTAGGAACTCATCATCTGAAAGATGTTAGCTTTGTCGACCAAATATATGGATTAAAAGATGTAATTGACGAAACACAGCAGGTTGTAGGAGAACTGATAATGTCAGATCAGGCGGCAATGCAAGCCAAAATGACACTTGCTGCTGTAATGCCAGAAGGTGAGACATACGAAAAAATGCTATCGAAGGATGAATATAATGATTTGCAAACGGGCTTGAAGGATATAATGGGTGTTGGTTTGGAAAATATGGGTCAGTTTAAGCCCGGATTGATCTCTTCGGTAGCATCTGTGATGCTTTATTCGAAAATATATCCTGATTATAATATGATGTCGCATGAGCCTATTGACGGCTATGTACAGCGTATCGCAAAAGAGCAAAGTAAACCGGTGTTAGGACTGGAGACTATTGATGATCAAATAGCTGTGTTGTTTGATGCAGAACCATTAAAGGATCAGGCAATATCGTTAGCTTGTTTTATGAAGCATCGCAATATCGCATCCAGTCAGCTACAGCAGCTTGATGGTTTATATGAGAAAGGAGATGTAAACGGAATCTATGACTTATCTTTCAATAACCCAAACGATCCTTGTCCCACTTCGCAGGTACAGAAGCATGCTTTGGGGAAAGCCAGAAATGATAAGTGGCTTTTGCAGTTACCTGAGATGATGCAGACAGCAAGTAGCTTGGTTGCTGTGGGAGTATTGCATTTGGCAGGAGAAGAAGGGCTGCTGTTTCAGTTGGCAGAAAAAGGGTATAAAGTAGAGGCTGTTAAAGCCGAATAGGGACTCTTATTTATAATACAAGGAAAGCTAAGATTGAATATCCAACCTTAGCTTCCTATATGGGAATAACTTGTCCTCTAGGTTTTTATTTAAATATGTTGTCTATTCCTACAGGACTGTTGTCATCCTCTACGTCGTCAGAGTTACCTTTGTCACACACTCCATATCCCGGAATGGACTCGAACTGAGTAGATTGACTATATCCTATTTTCTTATCGGAATATACTTTTTTCATAAAGAGACCAACTATAGGAAGAGCACTACTGGCACCCTGGCCTTCAGCCATCGAGTCGAAGTGTATTGTTGGCTCGTCTCCTCCTATCCAGCATCCAGCTGAGATGTTAGGGGTAAAGGCCATAAACCAACCGTCAGAGTTGCTATTTGTAGTACCGGTCTTACCTCCCATAGGAGCTGTTAGACCGTAATTCCTTCTCATACGTCCGCCTGTACCGCCATCAATGACACCTCGAAGCATATCCAGCATTTTCACATATGTGCCCTCGCTAAACACTTCGTCTAGTTTTGGTGAGAAGTTGGCTATAATATTACCATACTGGTCTTCTATGTGAGTGATATATATAGGGCTTACTTTTACTCCCTTGTTTGCAAAAGAAGTATAAGCAGCAGCCATTTCGGCAACAGTAACTTCCGGTGTACCTAACGACATGGATACTACGGGGTCTATGTGGCCTGTTATGCCAAACGAGTGTAGCAGACGTGCAAAGGTATAAGGAGAAGTCTTACTCATCAGGTATGCAGTGACCATATTATCCGAGTTCTGAAGTCCCCATTTTATTGTCACTTTCTCACCAAATTTAGAAGCTTTTGCTCCTCGGGGGCTCCACGGTTTACCATTTTCCTGTATAAGAGTCTGTTGTTCATATATCATTTCGTCGCAAGGAGTGAATCCTTCTTCCATAGCCAATGTATATAGATAAGGTTTGATTGTAGACCCTACTTGACGACGTCCCATATTTACCATGTCATATTGGAAATAACCATAGTCGATGCCTCCCACATAAGCTTTTACATACCCGTTGTGCGTGTCCATTGCCATAAAGCCTGTACGAAGGAACGATTTGTGGTAACGAATAGAATCCCAAGGGGTCATTATAGTATCCGTCTCTCCCTTCCATGAAAAGACTTTCATTTCGACAGGTTGTTTGAAGGCTTTCAGTATCTCACTTTCAGACATTCCACCTTTTTTCATATTTTTATACCTATCGGAATTCTTCATTGCCTGACTAAGTATGTTGTCCACATTTTTAGCATCTTTTAGAGAAAAAGGTGCATAAGAACGTCCCTTTTTTTCTCTGTCGAATGCTGGCTGCAAGGATTTACTCATATGTTCGGTAACAGCCTCTTCTGCATATTGTTGCATGCGTGAGTCTACTGTAGCAAATATCTTTAGCCCATCGGTGGCAAGGCTGTAGTTTGATCCGTCCGGTTTTTTATTTTTGTTGCACCATCCGTAAAGAGGATTGTTCTCCCAGTTTAGCGAATCTTGTACATATTGCTCTGTTTGCCATGAGGCGTAGTTCGATTTTTTAGGCTTCTTTGCACTCATCGTCAAACGTAAATACTCTCTGAAATATGGAGCTAACCCGTCTTTGTGATCTACTTTCTTAAAGTCGAGCTTTAGAGGGGTTTGCTGCAAAGAGTCTAATTGAGCCTTTGTTATATAATCGGATTTGTACATTTGTTCGAGTACAACATTTCTGCGTCCTTTAGTGCGGTCAGGAAATCTCCTTGGATTAAAGTATGAAGGGTTTTTACACATTCCTATCAGTGTAGCTGCTTCTTCTGCTTTAAGTTCCTTTGGTGTTTTATTGAAATATACTTGCGCTGCCGATTGTATTCCTACGGCATTGTATAAAAAGTCGAACTGATTCAGGTACAGATTTACTATTTCATCCTTGGTGTAATATCTTTCTAATTGTACTGCGATAACCCATTCTATCGGTTTGCGCAGGAAAATACGTTCAATAGCGTTTTCCGATGGGGGAGAATATAATAATTTTGCTAATTGCTGAGGAATTGTACTACCTCCGCCTCCGCTCGATTGCTGGAGTATAATTGTTTTTACTATAGCGCGTGTAAGGGCATATACATCTATACCCGAGTGTGAATAATAGCGGGCATCTTCGGTGGCAACGAGTGCTTGTACCAAATAGGGAGAAAGATCACTGTAATCAGAATAGATCCGATTGTTTTTTGCCTGAGAATAGGTGCCTAATAGTTTTCCATCGGAAGAATATACCTGCGAAGCATATTTGTCGATCGGATTTTCCAAATCTTCTACATCGGGCATGTATCCTATAATACCCGTGCTGATTAGTATAAATATAATGGCTATCAGTCCTATTACACTACCAAATATGATCCATAGACTTTTAACTATCTGTTTAGGAGTGAATTTGCTGAAAAAACTTTTCTTTTTCGATTTCTCTTTCTTCTTATCCATATACTATATAAGTGTGTCGCTGCAAATTTAAGCAAAACGTTTTTAATAATGCAGATAAAAAAACTTAAATGCTTAAGGTTCTTCTATTAAGTGCATTAAGATAGATTCAATATGTGATTTTAACTAAAACCTGACAAAGTTGTACACTTTTTCTCTATTTCTTCAACTGCCATTATTCTCCTCTTGGCTTTGCCCTAGCCTCCCTTCGGGGAGGTTGGTGGGGCTACTTTAACTAAAACCTGACATACTTGTACATTTTTTTCTTACTTTTTGCAATTATTTACTCAATCCTCTTGGCTTCCCTTAAGCCTCCTTTTGGGAGAAACAACGTTCGACAGAGCGAAGCGGAGTCAATTGGAGGATCACTCTATAGATAAAGATTTTAGAATGTCAGAGGATTAAGATAAGCTATACCGGGTCTACATCGTAATGTAGGAGAATGGATTTGAAAGCCGGATTTTTCAAAACTTCTGATTGATGATGCAAAATGGTCTCTCTTACCTTTTGTATAGATGCATTGTTTTCAATCTTCAATAAGATAGTACGTATATATAAGGATTGTATTCTGGCTATCGGAGGTTTTCCTGGGCCTAATATTCGTTGACCGAATGATTGTCTGAGGGCTTGGGCAAAGCTAGTAGAAGCAGTCTCTACCACTCTTTCGTCACGTGCCCTCAGTACGATAGATATCAATCTGAAATAAGGAGGGTAGCGAAATAGTTTACGTTCTTCCAGTTGCGACAGATAGAACGATTCGTAGTCATTTTGCCTTACGTATTTTATGATAGGATGAGCCGGATGTGAAGTTTGCAATATGACAAGTCCCTGTTTGTTCTTCCTTCCCGCCCGCCCGCTAACCTGTGTCATCAGCTGAAACGCCTTCTCGTGTGCTCTGAAGTCTGGGTGGTTCATCAGATTGTCAGCATTTAATATGCCTACAACCGATACATTATCAAAATCCAAGCCTTTCGATACCATTTGAGTACCGATAAGTATTTGGGTCTCGTTTTCTTCAAATTTTGATATTATGTGCTCATACGATTTTTTTCCTCGTGTGGTATCTATATCCATACGAGCTATGTTGGCCTCAGGAAACAGATTGTTCACTTCTTCCTCTATGCGTTCTGTGCCATACCCATGATTGTCGAGGGTTGGTGTATGACATTCGGGGCATTCGTGAGGAACAGGATAGGCTGCACCGCAATAGTGGCAGAGCATTACTCTTTGTTCTTTGTGGTATGTGAGGCTGACATCACAGTTGATGCAAAGAGGTGTCCACGAACAGGTCTTACATTCTAGCATTGAAGAAAATCCCCTTCTGTTCTGAAAAAGTATAATCTGTTCTTTTTTAGACAAAGCTTCTTTTGTCTTTTCAGCCAAAGGAGGAGAGATTATTGATTTCATTTGCTTCTTTCTCCTCAACTCTTTCGTGTTGATAACGGCTATGTGAGGCAATTCTATATTTTCGTACCGTTTGTCTAGTTTAACAAAACCGTATCTTCCCGACTGAGCATTGTAGTAAGTCTCGATAGATGGAGTAGCCGTACCAAGCAAAACTTTTGCCTCGTACATATTTGCAAGCATGCTGGCTGCATTGCGGGCATTGTATCTGGGGGCGGGGTCTTGTTGCTTGTAAGAGCCTTCGTGTTCTTCGTCTACGATAATAAGCCCCAGATTGGTGAATGGGAGAAATATGGAAGATCGGGCTCCCAAAACTATTTGGGTTTCACCACTTGTTAGCAAACTTTTCCATATTTCGGCTCGCTCATTATCATTGAACTTTGAGTGATAGACTGCCAGTTTATTCCCGAAAACAGTTTTGAGCCGACTGGTTATCTGTGTGGTGAGAGCTATTTCCGGCAAAAGGTAAAGCACCTGCTTTCCGTCTTTTATAGCATCTTTTATCAGTTGTATGTATATCTCGGTTTTTCCGCTCGATGTCACACCGTGCAGAAGGGTTATATCTTTTTCTATAAATGATTCTTTTATCTTCTCATAAGCTTCTTGCTGATAGCTATTGAGAGAGTGGGCTGCATCAAGGTCTGTCTCTCCATAATCGAAGCGGCTTGTTTCAATATCGTATGTTTCAAGGATCTCTTTTTTTGTAAGCTCTGATAATATTGATGGTGTTACATCAGCTTCTTCCAATAATTGTTTCTTGAATATAACAGTATTGTTCTCTTTCAGATATAGGAATGAAGACAGGAGCTGTTGTTGTCTTTTTGCCCTCTTCAAATCGTCTAATACAAGATTAAGTTCGTCGTTGGAATAAGGTTTGGATAAGCGTACTGCTGTTACTGTTTTTGCCGAAAAAGAATTGTGTATATTCTCGCTGATATATATTGCTTGCTTGTCCACCAAAAGCTTTATTGTAGTAATTGCATTTGAGAGAGAAGTCTGTTTTTCAATATCGGAAATAGTTTGAGGCTTGTCTGCTGATAATGAATAGAATATTTTCTTTTCATTTGCCGAGAAAAGTTCTGTTGCCTCAAAATCAGGATTTAGCGATATGTAAGTTTCACTTTCCAACTTCAAAGCGGATGGAAGGGCGGCTCTGTATACATCTCCGAGAGTACACATATAATAGAAAGACATCCATTCCCAAAATCTAAGTTGAATCGGTATAACAATGGGATAATCTTCAAGAGCGGCTATTATCTCTTTTACAGAAGGGATAATCGTTTCCGGGCGATATATCTTAAAAACGATAGCTGTGTAGAATCTTTTTTTTCCGAACTGCACAATAACTCTGCTTCCTTCTTGTATTGAGTTTTCAATGTTGGAAGGAACTGAATATGAGTAAATCCCCTGTAAGGAAAGAGGGAGAACTACGTCAGCGTAAAGCATTCAGGTTTTTAGAAATAATAATTAAGAGCAACAGACCAAGTCTGGTTTTTCTTGTTTTGGAAAACATCATCGTTAATATGTTCGTCTCCGTAACGCTTTGTCAGGTCGCCGCGGAAATACATCCCTATGTCGAAGTGCTTTAATAAACTAACACCCGCACCGGCATTGAGTCCAAGAGCAAAGTCTTTCGCTTTATATTCATCTATAACATCGGATATATGTTTTATTTCTCCTCCGCTCACTTTTACATTACCATATACTCCACCTGTAATAAATATACCAAGAAAAGAACTTAGTCCGAATCTTTTCTTTATATTGATAGGTACACTGATATAATCATAATCGGAAATAGTTATATCATCGTTCTTGTGGTAAGGCTCATATTCTTTCCTACCGTAAAGAACAGATATATCTGCTCCAAACCCTGATGCAGGTATGATAAATTCTACCGTAGGGCCGAGTTGGTATCCTAGCCTGTTTTCAACTTTTAGTATGTTCAAATCTATTTTTTTACTGATAACATCAAATCCTCCTCTTACACCAAATCTCACTTGTGAAGTTGCAGGCTCTATGCTTATTAATAGCAAAGAAAATAAGCCTAAAATAGGTAGTAAATGTTTTGTTTTCATCTTGTAATCTTTACATTGTCCATTTTAATGTAACAAACAGACAACAAAGTAAGTTTTTACAAAAATAGTAAAACAAATCAAACAAACTTCTATACAGTACAAAACAAAAGAAAGAGTGTCTGGTGTTTTTCTATGCTTTTTTATTACATTTGGCAGACTTATAGTCTCAATTGTATTTGTTGGTTATTAAAAAGAATGCTGATTGATAGCTGTGGCTTTAAGATACAATATTCAATAGTTTTAATGTGCTTAATCGTAAATAAACGCTCAAAACATGAAAAAGATTACGACTCTTTTTATATTAGTTCTTTTGTCAGGTATAATGACAATTTCTGCTCAAAGTGTTGTTGGTAAATGGAAAACCTTCGATGACAAAACAGGTGATGCAAAATCAATTGTGGAGATAACCGAAAAAGATGGAAAAGTCTATGGTAAGATAATTGAAATTCTAAATCCCGAGAAGAAAAACGATAAATGTACAAACTGTCCCGATCAGGATAAGGATAAACCGCTTAACGGATTGACTATAATAAAAGGGTTGAAAAAAGACGGAAAAGATTATTCTGATGGGAAAATACTCGACCCTGTTTCCGGTAAATTGTATAAGTGTACTATTTCTCTCGATGGTAAAGATAAACTTAAAGTACGAGGCTATGTTGGTATATCAGCTTTTGGTAGAACACAGACATGGAATAGAGTGGAATAACTGCTAATAATGAAACCTCAATAAATTTAAGAAAGACAGCGAAAGGCTGTCTTTTTTGTTATCTATTAACTTTGCTCTTCCTTTACAATACGAGAAGAAGTCTTCAACTGACATGAGTCGGAAAAAATAATCCGGTAAATAAACATATTTACCGGATCATTGCGTAGTAATATAAAAATAAGAAAGTCTCGTTTCTTTGTAGGTTATTCAGGGCATCTTACATGATCCATAAATTTCAAAGTGCTGTAAGCTGTTGCGTCATAACCATTACCAGTCATATCTGTTACAACTTTGCCGTCAGCTCCATTAAATCTCCAGTATGCAACTAATCCCGGAGTAGAAGGATCAACATAACACATGTTATTTATCAGGTCGGCAGGAGATAATGCCTTTCGCCATACACGCATTTCGCTCACAGCCCCATTAATACCTCTTCCCTTGGCAGAACGTCCGATCATAAACATGGGGTCACTATATACATGTGTTAAGTCCAGAGCAGTAATGCCTGCGATGTTGCCTGAAGATTCTAATTCTCCATTTACATACATTCTTACATTGCCTCCTTCAAAAACGGCAGCAATATGGAACCATTTTTCGGTAGAAAACTCTGTTTTGCTGGCAATACCAGGTTTCGCTATTTGCAGTTGATTCGGTTTAATGGATGTATCCCCAAACCGAAGAAGGAAGTTTTCTTCAAGACCCATAACGCTACTGATGTAAGGATTATCTGCCTGAAACTTATTTACATAAATTCTTGTTTCATAAGTTACAGCAGGCAGAGCTTTCAGACTGGCATCGTTATTTTTTGAAAAGTCAACTTGTAAGTAATTGCTTGTTAAAATCGCAGCTTGAGTTATTATTGTTTGATTTATAACAAAGTAGATAGTTGCCGATGGCTGTAATATATCTATTCCTCCATTATTGCTAACTATACTGATAGGTAAAACATAGGTGACACCTTCTTCGAAAGAAGAAATATCATTTACTGACAATTTCATTGGGGTAGATACACTAGACCCTGATTTTATCAATACTTGATTTTTATTCAGCCCTAATATCTCTTTATCTGTTTCTTCGGGATCAGGGTTGGGCTTTGAAATTGTGTAACTACCCTTGGGTAGTGGCTCGTAATTTTTCTGAAACCGTCTGTTATAAGATTCGATTAGAGATAAATCTTCTTTTAGGTCAATAGTCATACTTTGACTAAGCTTGTCGGAAGAAGAAACATTGAAAGCTATCTCGGATGCCGGAGCGTCGGGGTCGACAGTAAATAATCTGGAAACAGAGTTTTCTACTCCCGACATGTAAATAACATCCCGGTAGTCTTCACTGTCTTTACACGCTATTAACAAAATGGCGCAAAGACCTATGGCTATAATATTATTTAGTTTCATGTATTTTCTTTTAAAGATTTATAATCTATTTTGCCGGATTCATTATCTGAATAGCTTGTCTCAAATATTTATAATCGGGAGTGTGTTTATACTCGTTTTCCATATGATAAGTTCCTGCACCACCTTTTCTATGGTATTCTCCATCTATTTTCGGATTAAACCAAGCCATTGCTTCAAGAGAAGGTACAGTTATCCTGTTTCCTTCCGGAGTTGTAACTGTTGCTCCAGCCTTTCCTCCCGTACTCCACCATTTTTCGAAATCTTCGGTAAAGATATATTTTTCGGCAGGCCATCCTTTGGCAAGTGCATTGTTGAAACGTCCTTGCAAATCTCCTTCTCCTGAAGAATCATAGGCTTGTACGATTCCGTAGTCGAAGCATTCTACTATATCTGCATGTACTGCATATGGAACCCCATCGATAACCAGTAGTTTTCCGGTACCTGATTTTGGGCCGAAATATTGACTTAGCGCTAATACAAAGTCTTTCATCAGTGCATTATTATGCCCTACAAGAGGACCTACTCCGCCGAAGCCAGGCTCATAGTCCAGATCAAGTCCATCATAGTTGTATTTGTACATAGTATCTGCAAGAGCTTTTGCATATTCTCGCACCCCTTCCGTATTGGCTTCAAACGGAGATGGTACTTCATGTGCAAAAATTGTGTATGTAACTTTTGTTCCCAATACTTTCTGTACATAAGTTAAGTCTGCCCTTTGTGCGTCTGAAATATCCCAGTATTTTCCCCATATAGATACTATGTCTACACTATCGGGAATTGAAGATAATCTAGTTCCCATAGAAGGAGTTTCTGTGTTCCAACCTCCAAACCATCCAAAAGCTACGGCATGATCGGAATTCTTGTACTCTCTCAGATTTTTATAATATTCCTCACTTTTGGGAGGTGTTTTGCCCACTATCTTATTTTCCGGATCAACTTCGTCTATGCACGATATTAAAGTGAAAGAGAAAAAGAAGAGCAATAATATATTAGTTAATATTTTCATAATTTTCATTTTTAAATTATTTAGCATCCCACCATAATTTTGTGCCTCCTGTATCAGAACCTCCTAATAATCCTATAGCTTTATCCACTTCCTCTCTGTTTTTATTGTATTCTTCCTGAGGAAATACTATTCTTCTTATTTGAGTAGTTGTATTTATCTGACCATTGCTACGGTTACTCACAACCGGGAATATGCGTGGGTATCCTGTGCGTCTGAATTCGGACCATGCTTCTTGCCCTTCAGGAAACATTGCTATCCATTTCTGAGTAATTATTCGTTCCAACTTTGTTTCGAAAGAAGCACTTTCCTGCCATGCGATTGTTATTGTCGAGCTGGCTGCTATACCCGAAGAACCAACCATATCCTGAAATCTTATTGGTTTATCTGTCGAGTTTATGATATAGGCATCTACTCCACTTACGCTATGCTGAGTGAAGGAAGCCCGAATTCCCAGCTCATAAAAGTCTTTTGCTGTTCCTCCCATATTCCAGTTTCTCGAAGCTCCCTCTGCTAATAGAAAGTAAGCCTCAGCTGCCGTCATCCATAACACCGGAGTACTTTTCAGAACATTAGGTGTAGACATTTTTTCATAAGGAGCTTTGTCATTTATAGACAAGCCGTTCCTTACTCCATGATAGGCTCCATCTGATGTCGGCTGAAAATATGCCGCTAATCTCGGATCCTTATATCCGTTAAGGTAAGAGTCCATCGAAGCTCCCATTCTTGTATCTGCATAAGAATTCCATACTGTTTCCAGTGGATTGTATACTACATTTCCTCCATACGATTTTAACTGTGCAATATCAGGAATGTCAGTTAATAATCCATATTTTTGATTTGCAGCTTCTTCTGCATGTTGTTTGGCAAGGGCGGGCTCAATGTAGCTTAAACGCATGGCCAATCTGAGCCGTAAGGTATTCCCTAACTTTAGCCATTTCTGAGCATCTCCGGCATATATCATATCATATTTTACCAAAGGCTTATCTCCTTTAGTGTTTGCATCAACAAAATCGGAGAGCTCTTTCGTTGCCTCTTTTAACTCTTCCAGAAATTTTTTATAAACTACCTCCTGGCTATCATAAGGGGTGGTTAAGCCCCCTGCTCCAAATTTGGTATAAGGTATAGGGCCATGATTATCTGCCAGACGATGCATCCCCATGACTTTTACTATTGTAACCATTGACAAGTACACTTTATCGTCGGTTTTTGCTAATATTTTGATATAGGGCCCCATTATTTTATTATATCCGTTAGTAAAACCAACGTCATTCCATTTGTCAAAGTACAGATTGTATGTTCCGTTATGGCTCGAAGAGTTCCATGTTCCTATATGTGCCATATAGCCGGAGAAAATGTCTCCTGTCAGGTTCTGTGCACGTTGATACTCATTGGCATCAACATCGGACGTAGGAATTACATCTTTAAGCATAGCATTAAAGTGACCTCCGATAAAGAGACCATCTTTGCTCATATCATCTTCTGTACCTGCATATTCGTTCACATTGTCTTCAAGGCAGGAAACAAAAGAACCTGACATTGAGATAATAATAAGCGAGGTAAAGAATAGCCTAAATATTTTATATACATTGTTTTTCATTATCTTTTGCTTTAAAATTGAACTTTAACTCCAAATCCTATATTCCTAAGACTTGGTTGCATAAAATAGTCTAATCCCTGAAAATAAGTTCCGGTAGAGGCTGTTAACTCTGGATCGAAAGGAGCTTTATTATATATCATCCATAGGTTTCGTCCAATTAAAGAAACAGAAAGAGCACTTATTTTATGATTGAACCACTTAGTAGGGAATGTATAAGAAAGAGAGGCTTCCCGAAGTCTTACATTCGTCATGCTATAAACATATTCAGACAATACTCCCGTTGTTCCTCCGGCAGCAACAGCGTAATATGCTTCAGCATCCATCGGTTTTCCATTTACCAGTACACCGCCATTGTCCCGGGCTTTTGCCGAAGCTTTAGATACTCCATATCTATCCAGTAGAGCTTGAGTTGCAGATACTCCAACTCCTCCAATACGGGCATCTACAAGAAAGTTAAGATCAAACCCTTTGTAAGAAATAGTATTATTCCACCCAAAATTGAAGCGAGGTGCAACAGATCCGGCTTTTACCCAATTGTTTGGATCGCTATTGATAGCCCCAGTTGATGGGTCTACTTTTATATTTCCTTTCGAGTCTTTCTCAAGAGTAGAAACATAAATGTCTCCCAAAGTACCACCTTCGGTGAGGGTCATACGATATGTTCCTGTAGAACTGACATCTATACCATCTTCAGCTTGAATAGGTGTACCTGTTATTGGGTCTAATGTTCCTTTTGGTATAAGTGTTTTTATTTTATTTCTATTAAGAGTAAAGTTGAGGTTAGTCGAATAGCTGACAGCTCCTATATTATCGTTATACCCCAAAGAAGCTTCAATACCCCAATTGTTTACTTTACCTGCGTTAAGATAATAGTCTGAATATATTGAGCTAGGTGCAGCCTCGAAATGGAATAGCTGATTGTAAGTGTCTGTATTGTAGTAGGTCACATCTAAATTAATCCTGTTGCCCCAAAATTTCATGTTAGTTCCAAACTCATAGGCTTTCGTTCTTTCCGGTTTGAGATTTGAGAAAGGCATCGCCGACTCTGTTTTTAAATTCCCATCATTTAATTCATACGAAGTTTTAGTAATGAAACGTGGAGGCGGATTACCTACTTCTGAATAAGAGAATCTGAGTTTTAAGAACGATATTTGAGCTTTAGACATGTCAAACATATCACTTATTATTCCCGATACCCCTACTGATGGGTAAAATACGCCTGTGCTATTAGTTCCTTTTAGGGTTGATGTCCAGTCATTTCTTGCTGTTAGGTCAAGAAAAACTAAACTTTTCCAACCTAATTGTGCAGTAGCAAATACAGCTTCTGTATTATCTCTGAATCCACTTTGATTTACTTTAGTCTGAGGATCATTTTTATTTATATTTTCTTGTGAAAATCGGTTAGGAACAAGCCCTAAGTGACCTTCATAGCTATTTATCCTTTGGTCGTAATGGAAGTAGCTTGTACCTAGAGCCCCAGTCAGACTTAAATCGCCAAATCGTTTGTCAACTGTGGCCATAAAGTCCATATACAATTGCTTATCGCTCATTCTTTGATTCATATAATTCCCTGTTTCGGAAGCGAACAATAAATCAGATGACGCATAAATCTTTCTTTCGAAAGTATTTTCCATATTGTCCATTCTGACACGACCTGTCAGATTTAACCAACTAGAGGCTTTATATTTTAGGGTACTGTATAAAATATAACGATCTCTCTCGTTTTCGAATAATTTCCGATTTACAGTCCAGTATGGATTTTCGATACCTAATCCCTGATTGCCATACTTTGATGGCCAGTTCTGAACTTTGAAGTTGCGAACTTCGTTAAAAGTTTCATAAATTTTATAGTTTGCTATATCATCTCCTCTAGGGAACAAATAGATCGGAAGCAGAGGATTGTGATATTGCCCCTGAGTCATCATGTTCCTATTGTCTTCATTTATGTAAGATATGGAGAAGTCGAATTCTAACTTATCTTTTATGATATCAGCTGTATTGCGTACTGTCAGATTGTAACGATTCAGTTTATTGTTAGGAATAATTCCTCTCGAATTTGTCGTTGCAAGAGATACATATGTCGTATTGGTCTCTCCTCCGAAAGATGCTGTTAGAGAATTAGTTTCCACATAGCCCGTCTGGAAGAAATCTTTTGGATCATACGAAGCCATCTCGGAAGTCTTTTTAGAACCCCAACTTTGAAAACTCTGATCTCTGGAGCCATATGTGTCCTGAAATTCAGGCATAACAAAAGGATTTAGAAAAATAGAATTGTTTGCATAATTAATTTTCAATCCTTTTTCTCCTTTTTTAGTTGTAATTAAAATCACACCATTAGCTCCTTGATTTCCATATAGAGCGGCGGCGGCAGGGCCACTAAGAACAGACAGGCTCTCTATATCTTCAGGATTAATATTGGCAAATGCGTCTCTGTCTCCTCCATCCGGTGACTCAAAGATATTCTCAGGTTGTTCGCCTCTGATATCATATAAAGGAACTCCATCTACCACATATAGTGCATTATTATTACCCATAATAGATTTGGCTCCACGCATAACTACTCTGGCTGATCCTCCGATACCTGAGGCACTCTGATTTATTTGCATACCTGCAACCTTACCTGCCAGACTGTTTATAAAATTAGCATCTTTTACAACGGTTAATTCACCTCCTTTTACTTCCTGTACATTGTATGTCAATACTTTTGCTTCTCTTTTGATTCCCAGGGCCGTAATAACTACTTCATTGAGAGCCACGTTGTCTTCTTTCATTACAACGTTATATGTCATGTCTCCCTTTACTACAGTTTTGATTGGGGTATAGCTTATATATGAAAATTCTATTTCATCTCCATCGTGAGCCTTGATTACATAGTTTCCGCTAATATCGGTGAGAGTACCAATAGTAGTTCCTTTTACAGAAACAGTTACTCCGATCAGAGGTTCTCCCGACTCATCTTTTACACTACCCCTTACTGTTCTTGTAATTTGTTGAGTTGTTTTTACTGCATTGTTTATCGTTCCTGAGGATAAGTAAATGATTTTGTCTTCAACTTTATAAGTCACTCCTTTGCCGACTAATATTTTATCTAAGATCTCTTTTACACTGGCATTAGTAAGATCTAATGCTCCAACTTTTATATCTCCTATTTTATCTTCATAAAAAAACTGATAATCCGACTGAGATTTAATTGCTTTAATGATATCTGAAAATTTACCTTCTTTTTGTTTGATGTTTATTTGGGCGAAAGCAACACCACAAAAACATAGTAAAAAAAGGAAGATATTCATCCTGTGCACAAAATATGTGCCGGGAGAATAAATACATTTTTTTTTCTTCATCTAATTGTTGTTTTTCGTTAATAATATAAAGTTAACCTTCTTGAATCTGGTATTTATCAATACTCTAATTTTTTTATATATATTCTATGTCATAGTAAATAGTTTTTAAAAATTCGATAATAGTCTTCTTTCCATTTCTTATAATGAAACAGCTTTAAAACAAAATACACTTAGTCTAAATTTAGATTAAGTGTATTTTTAAGTTTCGTTAACAGTAAAAAGATACTAATTGGGAAGTATCCTAATCTTTGTTCCTTTTGATTCGTATTTGAATGGAATCGTATTTGTAAGAGAGTTTAAGACGGAGTCTATACTGTCTCGCTTCTTTATTACGCCAGAATATTTATATCTGATATTTAGTCCCGGGTCAAGGAATATTTCAACTCCATAAAGATACTCGAGCGTTTCTCTTATATCCAGTATTGTAGCATTCTCGAATGTTATAAGATCATTATGCCACACAGCATCAAGCACAGCATTTGTGTCATATACTTTTAGTCTGTGATCAGAATGGTCTATTTCAGCTTTCTGTCCGGGAGATAATGTAATGTGTCCCTCGTCCTTATTTCCTTTTACCTCTATTTCTCCACTAATTAATGTAACTGAGGACTTATTGTCTGTTGCAGAGTTTTTTATATTGAACGAGGTACCTAAAACTCGTACGTTAAATGCTTCACTTTCTACATAGAATGGACATTTTTCATCTTTTGCTACTTCAAAGTATGCCTCTCCTGTAAGATGAATCCTTCTTTCAGACTTTCCTTTAAACGATTCTGGATAACTGATACTTGAATTATGATTTAACCAGACTTTGGTGCCATCTGCCAGAATAACTTCTTTTGCTTTAAGTTCTTCGTTTTGGATTAATGATAAGTGCTCATTATGTATTACATTACTGTTGTTGAGGAAATAATACCCAAAACCTAGTGTAGATACAATTACTATAATACATGCAGATACTTTTAGGAAGGTAAGGTTGTACCTTTTTCTCTTTGTCGAGGATTCTGTTTCTGTAGTATTGTATAATAACTTTTTTAATAGCCGGTCTTTTTCTATTTCTAAATAGTCTTCTTTTGAAGAATCGTCAAATTCGATAGAGTTGTACAGAGATTCAAGGTCAAAGAGATATTTCTTATTGTTTTCATCTTCTTTAATCCATTTTAAAATAACTTCATATTCTTCATCTGAAGCTGTTTTTTCGAGATATCGTAATATAATTTCCTTATTAATTGTATTCATTTGTCTATTTTCTAATATACTTAAAACAGTTTTACGGAATAATGCACTTAGTTAAAGAAGTGTAAAATCAGTAGAAGCTTTAATAGATGTAATAATTTCTGCTTCAATAATTTTCGGGACTGATATAAGTGAGCTTCTACTGTCCGCAGAGAGATAGCCAAGGTTTCGGCTATTTCTTTATTCTTTAGTCCATATATATAACTTAGTCGAAATACACTTTTAGATTGGGGTGGTAAAGTATCAATTGCTGATTCTATTTTTTCTTTCAATTCTTTATTTTCTATGTATTTTAGAACATCTATATTTTCCGGCGAAAGGTATTTCAGTTTTTCGTTATATATTTCAATTCTGGCTGTAGAATATTTGTTGACAACAGCAATATGTTTCAACTTGTTGATAGATTTTGTATAAACCGATCTATATAAAAAAGATGAAATATAGTCTCCTGCTTCAACTTCCTCTTTTCGTTCCCAGAGTTCTACAAAAGCATCCTGTACAATATCTTCGGCATTATCTTTGTCTACAAAAGAAGAAGCATATTTAACTAATGCTAAATAGTATTTGTCAAATAAATCTATATAAATCTGTTTAGATAAATTCATTGTTAAGAGAAGTTACACATTGTAATATAGGTATGTGATAGTTTTTGATACTGAGCTTTTTCAATTGGGTATTACTATTCAAATATCGTGAATAATATTAATATATTCATATACATTAAAAAATATTTCTGTTTGAAATGTTTATTAAAAATGATCTGTATTGTTTTTTGCGGAAGTAGTATAATTGAGAAAAGGTGCACGAAGAGAGATAGCTTTGATGTATGGTGTGTGAGTAAATAATGTGTTTCCTGAAAACTGTTTAACGAAAAAAGTCACTACTTGAGCGACCTTTCTTGTTAAGTAGCAAATGATATATAAGACTGATGTATGGTAGCCGTTTGTTTCAGCTTCTTGTTCGGCATTGAATTATATCGGACTAGTGGGCATTCTATCACAATTTAGGTTTTGAGTACCAGAGTCACAAAAGTTTAGGTAGTTTAGGAGTTGAGTATTTGATAGGAACAAAATATAAGCTTTAGGTATATAAGTTAAGATTGTTTGAAGTCGCTTGTCTGGGAAGATGGGCGGCTTTTATTTAGTTATATTTAATATACTTATATGTAAGTGGATCATCTGTAAGGATAAGTACATTTTTATCAATTGAATATCCGTATTTTCGGTTTCTAAAGTAGTCAGTATGAGTGATAAATAAACTATCCTTTGTTATTATATAAGTTCCTGTTCTCCCCTGATTACCTACTTCAGGTATGCCTTCATACACATATTGATAAACAGTTGAATACCCTCTAAAGTCAAGCCCTTTTCTGCCAAATATTTCATCATATCTTTCCCATCTGCCTAAGATTTCATCTTTAAATGTTTTTATTGGCTCGTTTGCGTTATCATTATCTTCATCTTTGCTACAAGCGAAGAAAGAGAGTGTAAGCAATAAGAGTAATAGTTTTTTCATTGTTTATGCTTTTTAGTCTGTGTAAAGCTATGAAAGATTTCAGAATGACAAAAACCCCAAATTGGGGCTTTGTTTATCATTTCATCATCGTTTTCTAAAACATTATAATTAATTTCCAATTTATACTTCTGTTTTCACACATCGGCATCCTATTTCCTCTAGAAACAGACATTGTAACAGTATCAGCTATCCCCAGAGCTTTCCAAACACCGCTTTTAGGACATTTATCACCTGTTCGGGTGTCATGCCCAAGCGTGGTTTCATCATAATTATTTTCTATTTGATTTGTTGTGAATATACGCTAATTTATCTTGGAATACATCTGCAATCTTATAGGCTCGGTTTTTAGCTTCGTTGGCAATTGGTCCTATGAAAAGGGTGTCTACAGTTTCTGTAAAGAGAGATAGCCAACGATCAAAGTGTTCTTTATTTATTGGTAATTGTGCGTGTGGGGGAAATGGGAAACCATCATATACAGGATCTCCAAATAATCGACTTTGCCAGAATAAATATAGTTTTTCTAGATGTTCATTCCAATGATTTTGAATTACGTTGTTGAATATAGGGCCTATTAGGTCATCTTTTCTTACTCTGCCATAAAATATATTAACTATTTTCTTTATGTCATCGACATTCTCTATATCCTTAGTCGGTATCATAGTTGTTTATTCTTTAATAAGAAATCTTGTTATCAAAGATAGATATTTATCCTAGATGCAACTTTATAGTATATAAAAACCCGCGTTGTTAGCGGGTTTAAAAGTAGCACAGCCGGGAATATGTAAAATGTATTATAATTAGTTGTTTACGTGTATTTGTCCGAAGATATGTGTTTGTTTATTGTATTTACAATATATTTTCTGCATCCTTCCTACTGGTTAATTTAGATAATTCTTCCGGCATTTCAAATCCGTGTTTATCATATATTTTTTGAAAGTACTCTATTATTTGTGGAATAGAAGAAAAATTTTCCTTAGAGTATCTTGTAAATAACATTATCTCGGTAATAAAGGCATCGTCTAACAGCTCTTTAGCTTTTCTCTTATCCCCTTTGAATAAAGCCCTCCTTACTTTCCACATATTATTGAAAAGACTGTTAATCTCGACTGCTTCTTTCATTTCTTTTACATGGTTTGTCATTCCCCATAATTTGAAAAAGAGAATAATCTGCAATACAGCAAAAACAGCTACAATAACACTGATAACTAAATCCATAATAATAAAATTAAGAGTTAAAACTATTGTTAAATATAAATGTTAATCAATGTATAGCGGCACAGAGCTACTTCTTTATTGCTGGTGACTTATTGCCGGCTAATTTAGTTGTGCCTTTGTCATCCGTATCAGTACCCCCCTTTACTAATTCGATAGAATTTGCAGCCAGTAGGCCTTTGAGGTGGCCTATCTCCTGATTGAGACAACCTATCTCAATGTCTTTTTTCGATATAGCGAGTTTAAGATCGGTGATTTGTTCACGCAGCAAAGATATAATATCATTGTTGCCATAGCTTCCTTGCGGCTCGGAAACTTGCGCACTGTCGGATATGTTCTTTAACATGTTTCCTGAACCTGTAATTAACCATTCGATACTTAATTCAGGATAGGTTTCCGATATCTTCGCCAAATTTGGCGCACTCATACCATCTTTTATTTTACTTATGCTTGCTCTTCCTAAATTTGTTTTTTCTTCAAATTTAGTTTGCCCTATTCCCAAGTATTTGAGAAAGGCTAATAATCTTTCTTTAAAATTCATTTGTTACTGAAATAAATACGTATATATTTGTGATTAATTATTCTAATTTTTAAAAGTAAGGTATATGAAAAACAAGAAATACACCTTCACAGAGTTTATGATCCTTTTTTATATCAATAGTATATTTTATCGTCTGGTCATGTATCTTGTAGAACAGATTACTCTTGATGTTTTTATTAGCGACATAATATTAATAACCACTTGTTGCATAGGGAACTCTA
Organism: Dysgonomonas sp. BGC7; assembly: GCF_001261735.1. Lineage (GTDB taxonomy): Bacteria > Bacteroidota > Bacteroidia > Bacteroidales > Dysgonomonadaceae > Dysgonomonas. The sequence goes on from NZ_CVRP01000017.1 coordinate 140,614, forward strand.
TTGGTTTTTCATATATTATAAGAAAGAATCATTTGCGTATAACCAACTAATAATTCTTCTTTCCAAGCCATTGTTTAAATTATGAATTTATTGAAATAGATGTTTTTATATAATTATTTGTTAAAAATTAATTGATTATGGACGAAAAACAAATTAAAGACATATTGAATATGTTAGATAAGGTAGTGTCTAGTGCTGATTTTAAATCTACAGTAGCGTTGGCTATTTCGGGTCTTTGTCTTGTTGCGGTTATTAAGATGCTATTAAGCTAGAGACCATAACAGCAGGCCGGCAAATACGATTAAAACTCCCCATCCTATAATCAATATAAAAATATGAATAGCGGTAAGGATGGGGACTTTGCCTTGATAATACCCGTGACCTTCTTCTATTCTCACATTCTTACGTGCAGCTATATATGTCAGTCCTATAGTCGCAGCTCCAAGTCCCAGCCCAAATATGTGTCTTGGATCAACAAAGGTGATGTTGAAAGCAAAACTAGACGCAACTAAAGCAATACCGAACAACAGCATAATCGTATACCAATTATATAGTCTCAGATCTTTCAAAAATTCCATATCCACCCCGTATTTTAAGTTAAAAACACCCTGTGTTCATAAATAATGTTAACTACGTATTTATTTCAGTACAAAAGCTTGTTTACTGAAATAAATACGTACATATTTGTAATCGTAATTACAATACGAATAACAAATATAATTAAATATGAGTACAGTAAAAGCAGAAAAGATTCAAAAAACATCGTGGGCAGATACTATTCAGCGCATGGTTGTGGGCTCGGTATTGGAATGCACATTGTATGAACGTTTGTTAGCGGCTCCGCGTATCACTGAATTTAAGAAGAAGAATCCAGATGCAAAATTTAGCCGATGGGAGAAGAGAGAAGAGGACTTATATATAGTAACGCGCCTAAAATAGGAAGTCATGAATACTTTGCTGACGAATAAAGACATTATGCGGATATTTTCTATTTCGGACGAAACTATTCCGCGATTAAGGCGATCGGGTTTGCAATATATGAAGATAGGCTCGGAGTATCGTTACAAAAAGGAATGGATAGAAGACTACATCGATAAGAAATCTTCATTATCGCTAATCGGCAATAAAATTTAGTTACTAACACCCTAATAATAACTATATGAAAAAGAGAACATGTAAGCACATACAGATAATTGTAGCGCTGATCGTTGTATTGGCCGGCTGTATGTATGTAAGCAAAAAGGAAGCGGACTATGCTAAGCGTTTGCAGGAAGCTGAGGTTATCAGGTATGTAATATATGACGGCGAACTAATAGCAATACCTGTAGAATGATGGAAACAATGCTTTATATAATCGACATCATGGTGATAGTGTCTGCTTTATGTTGTTGTTTGGGTGTTATGGGCTCGGAAGAGGTTGATCCCGATGATGAAATGTTTTGACTTATGCCAATAGCAACATATATGGGAGTTTTGAGAGATAGTCTTATATCAGCGGGGTTAGACTCGGAAGTGAAATTTCAGGGATTGGATATAAGAGTTGAGGTATCGGTAGACGGTTGTACCGGCTGCATATTTGAAACGATAGAGAAGGCGAACGGATGTAATCTGAAAGAGGCCTGTTTCGCACACATGCGCAAAGATAGCGAGTCTGTAATATTCACGAATAAACAATAATATCCATGACATACGAAGAATTGAAAGAGCAGCACAATAGCCAGAGTAAAAGATCTAACCCGAAGCATGAAGAATCGAAGTTGCAACGCTCATGTGTGACATGGTTTAGGTTACAGTATCCGGAATACGTATTATTTGCAGTACCCAATGGAGGTTATAGAAATGTGAAAGAGGCTGCTATAATGAAGGCTGAGGGCGTTCTTGCGGGTGTTGCCGACTTGTTTTTGATGCTTCCGCGCAAAGGCTATTCGGGCATGTTCATAGAGATGAAGTACGGATTGGGAAAACAAAGCAACGAACAAATAAAATTTCAGACGAATAGCGAAGAGCAGGGATATAAGTATGTCGTTGCAAATAGTCTGGAGGGCTTTATGTCGGAAATGAATTCATATATCCGATAAACTAAAAATATAAAAGCTACATCAGATAACTAATAACATCTGATACAGAATCAATAGTGTAGCTTTTAGCCCCACAGCGGTGGGGTAAACGAGGGGTTGGCGCAATGGTAGACGCAGCCTTACCATATTAGGTGACGGTTCGCTTTAATGAGTAACGTTTAGAGTTGAAGCGATTTGAAATAGTAAACGTATGCGGGTTCGATTCCCGCACTCCTCACATAACATTCAATTTTAACCCATATAAAACAATGAATCATGACAACAAAGAAAATTAAGATCACCGATCAGATCAAGTCTTACGAAGACGCATGTAAGTATAACGGCGAAGAGCCTATCGATGAAGCAAAACTACTCGAAGCAGGTATTACACCCCGGCAAATAGCAGGCATAAAGCTGGAGAAAATCACACTGGCCCTCAATGAAGGTAAACCGACTGACATCTACAACGGCAAACATAGATACTTTCCTGTGTTTTGGTCATACAAAGGTCCTTCTGCGTTCGCTTTCCAGGCACTCGGATTACGATGACTCGGATGCGAGCGCGGGTTCGGGTTCCCGCCTCTCGTACCACGAAGAAGCGATATCCGATTACTCCGGAGAACAGTTTACCGAACTGTGGAAAGAATATTTATCATAACCAAATATACCTGTAAGTATGAACCAAAAAGAATTAGAAACAAAGATCAGAGGTTTGTATAAATCGTCTGACGAAGTAAAATCCGCTTTAGAATCTGAATTCGGTAAAGAGTTCTTTACTCTGGATATATCGGAACGGATAAACGGATGGGAAGATATGATGGAAGAAACCGGACGCCCTGATGCTCCTGTATTTGTAGACCTACCTGAAGACCTGCGAGACCATTTCCGGAAGTACTACCGTGTCGTCATTATGAACGAAGCCTACAACGAAGGAGAAAGGATGGATATCTATGACAGTAGTAAGGCTCGTCACTATCCCTATTTCCTTACAAATGGTAGTCCTTCTGCGTTCGCTTTCCGGGGCTCGATTTTCGATAGCACGAATGCGCACGCGGGTTCGGGTTCCCGCCTCGCCTTAAAAAGCGCAAAGCGGGTTGAGATTGCTGCAACCAAACATCCGGAGATATACAGAGAATGGCTTGAGTCATGAATGACTAAATGGTAATCTGGAAGGCTATGAATATAATAGGTAACAATATCAGGACTCAAATGAAACTCAATGGGCTATCCCTTGCGGATCTAGCTGATAAGTTGGAAAATATAGTAAGTCGACAAGCATTGCATCGATACGTGAAAGGAGAAGTAATACCTGATAATGTAATGATAGAAAAGTTATCCAAGGTCTTCAATGTTCATATAAATAAATTAATACAAGCTCCATCCGATCGGGTGAAGGTTGAATTAGGAGAAATCAGATATTTTAAATTCAGAAGCTATTAATTAAAACAATACAACAAATCAAATGAAAAATTTAAAGAAACAGCTCGAAGAAAGATTAACCTCTATAGAGGCTGCGTACAGTGAAGCAGGACGTCCGAAAGTAGATTTTACAGTCTATCCGGAAAATATGAGAGTGCATGAAGAAGCCGATTATAATGCAAAAGTGATTGTAGAAGCTGCTCGTAAAATAGAGCGTGAATGTGGTCTTGGTGAAATAGACTGGTCAGATCCTAATCAATTGAAATGGACTCCTTGGTTTAGAATGCGTCCTTCTGCGTTCGCTTTCCGGTGCTCGCTTTGCGCTAACACGTCTGCGCACGCGGGTTCGGGTT
>NZ_CVRP01000018.1 GCF_001261735.1 Dysgonomonas sp. BGC7
AGAATCGGGCGTATAATTTCGGCGTTTTTAGGCGATTTTTCTATCAATCCATCCTTAGTTTTTCCGTCTATAATAAACGCTTCATTATATCCTGTAAGAATACCTCGGTAGATATTTATATCCCATTCTTTCAGAGGAGTACCGACTCTTTCTATCTTTTCTTTTATACGCTTCTCTATATCAGACAATATAACAAACGAAGAAATTGCACTTTCTCCAAATGAAGAGATAGTAGCTGATTGATTAATATAATCGCTCTAAAATTGTATAAATTAATAGTATAATAAAATTATATTATAAATATAGATATAATATGATAGTCTATTTTATATATAGTATTTTTGTATATAATAATATTATATTTTAAATATGAATTCATGATTTACGGATACATTAGAGTAAGCTCAGATAAGCAGACAACAGAAAATCAACATTTTGAAATAACTAATTATTCCATAGATAAGAAGATGCCTATTGATGAGTGGATTGAGGAGACTATTAGTGGCACTAAAAAAGTTTCAGAAAGGGAGTTGGGTAAGCTTCTGGATAAAATGATAAAAGGAGATATTCTTATTGTAACTGAACTTTCACGTTTAGGTAGGAATTTAATGCAGATAATGAGTATCTTACACACCTGTATGGAGAAGGAAATAATGGTCTTTACTATCAAAGAAAATTATGAATTAGGCAATAATATAAATTCCAAAGTTCTAGCCTTTGCATTCGGCTTATCTGCAGAAATCGAAAGAAATCTAATATCGCAACGTACAAAGGAAGCTCTTGCTCGTAAAAAGGCAGAAGGGGTTATCCTCGGTCGTCCTATTGGAAGTAAGTCTAAAACCGTTAAACTTACTGGGCGTGAAGACGAAATAAAAGAGCTTTTAGATAAAAAGATATCCAAAAGTGCTATTGGACGAATTCTTGGTGTACACAGGTTAACAGTTAGTGCATTCCTTAAAGAGAATCAGCTTTAATTGATACTTTGTCACAGCTTTTTAAATTAAGCAATAACTCTAAAATAGACCATCCTTATTTCTGTAACCACATATGCTCATACTTTTTTTCAAATTCTTCAGTTAATTCCATAATCTTTTTTTGAAGAACAACCATTTCGATGGTTTGTTTTTCCAGTTTATAAAGAAAAGCCAAGGCCTTTTTCTCGGAAAAATTCGACTTTAGGGCTTTGACTATTTGGTTATAGTTCGTACCGACTATTCGAAATTGTCCGAAGAAAGTAGTGAGTCTCATGTAATAATCTTGTATAGCTTTATCGATTTTTACAATCTTTATTGGCTTGTTAAATATGCAAGAAGTAATAAAATGAGACTTAACATTCATACATGACTTATCATATAAAGCGAGAAAGCGTGCATTATCAACGTCGTTCAAATAAATAACATAACGATGTGTTGCCGGATCTTTTTTCGGATTTCTTCCTCCTTTTCTTCTTCCCGAAAGATTATTTGTTTTCATACCTACATAAAGATTTAATAAATAAAAATTACGACTTCGGAGTGATTTTCTCCCCCTGAAAGGGCAAGGGTTTTGAGGCACGGAAATTTATTTCAAGTGCTTCAAAACATACCTTGCTGTATTCTGACGAATACCAAAATCCATCCTCCGATGGATTGTCTTAAAGTTTATTTGAGAGATTATCATTACGCTACAAAGGTAGCGTCTGTTAATTGAAAGGTTATGATGAGGTTATCAGACAAATGGTGACAGCAGATGTCACTAGATGTCAGTTCTTTTTTTTTGACGATTTTTGATATCCTCTTGTCTGAATTCATAACTGGATTTGTTCATTCAGATATTTACTAATTATTGATGTATTTACTTCAGCAATAATTTATGTACTGAATACGTTAGCTCTTGACTGATACCAATAAAGAAGACAACCAATAAATACTGACTTCATGGGTTCATGAATGAATGTCTTCACTAAGTCATGAGGTCAAGACATAACTCATCTACTAAGGAATAAATAAATTACAGATCGAATGCCATAGTTAAGTAATGGGTGATTGACTGAATGAAGTATATATCTACAACTTCATTGAATATTATTTCTTTTTCAACTGATAAACACCCTTCCCTGTGAAAAGAATAAAATAGACCATATTTTTGAGGGAATACTACCCAACGGGTGGAGATTGCCGAAAAAACCTGCAAGGCTTGATATTGGCGTTTTATTCTTGGAATAGACCTTTGTTATCAGATGATAAAAAGGTTATGGCATAAAAAAGGGTAAAAGAACATTTTTACCCCATTAATTAAATCGAAATTATAATATCTATTTATCTCTTACATAGCCAACTCTTTTCCTCGATTTTGCATCTTGTTCCTTCTCACTTGCCAACTCTGTTAGTGCTTGGTAAATATCATTGAATTGTAGATTCGTTTCTAACATGAAGTTTTCTAATTTCTGATTTAGTTCAGCATAACCCAAAGCATATTGACGAAGCATAATAAAAGCCCTAACTATTTGGATATTAACCGAAATTGCTTTCTGACTATTTAATAATCCTGCTAGCATCGCAATTCCATGTTCCGTGAAAGCATAAGGTAACTTTCTAGTGCCGCCCCAACTTGATGTTCCATTTTGGAATATCAAGTCAAATTCTTTATTATTCAATTGAAACATAAAATCTTCGGGAAAACGATCCAGATTTCGTTTTACTGCTTTATTCAAATTGCTAGTTGTAACCTCATATAGTTCAGCCAAATCCTTATCAAGGATTACTTTATAACCTCTTATTTCATATATCCGATTCTGTATTACTTGTAATTCCATATTGATCTCTATTTAGCTTTTGATAATTGAGTGTTATTGGCTTGCAATTTGATAGAAAGTGAGTTCATTTCGTTACTTATCAGGTTTTCGGTAACTCGAGCATAAATTTGTGTTGTACGAATATTTGTGTGCCCTAGCATTTTAGAAACAGCCTCAATAGAAACACCCTTAGCTAAAGTGGTTGTACTTGCAAAAGTATGTCTTGCAAGGTGGAAGCTCAGACGCTTCTCAATCCCACACAAATCCCCAATTTCCTTGAGGTAAGAATTCATCTTTTGATTACTCAATGTTGGCAATACTTTATTATCATTTTGTAGCCCTCTATACTTCTCAATAATAGATAAGGGGATGTCTAACAGTGGAACAGTCACAACAGTATCAGTTTTTGCACGTTTAGTCATAATCCATAATTTACCATCTACTCCTGTCTGTATATTGTCATATGTAAGTTTATAAGTATCTACATATGCCAAACCAGTCATACAGGCAAAGACAAAAATATCCCGTACTTTCTCAAGACGTTCTATATCGAATTTCTTGTTTTTAATAATCTCTAGTTCTTGATCAGTCAAATATCCTCTATCTACTTTCTTAAAATGGATTTTATAGTTAGCAAAGGGATTGTGTTGCATCCATCCATTGTTTTGAGCAATGAGAATCACCCGTTTAAAGAATTGAATGAACTTTGCTGTTGTATTAGGACTACAACATGCTTGTGTTCTCAGATAGACTTCAAAATCGCAGATAAATTGATACTTTATCTCTTTTACATTGATATCAGAAATATTATACTTGAATTTCATAAATTCAGATATCCTTGTATAAGTCACTTTATATTTTTGCAAGGTTGCTTTTGCCTTAGTAATATTTACCAAAGCTTCTATATCTTTTATCAAGTCTCTAAACAAAACGAGCAGCATTGTATTATCGGTTGATATGCCCAGATAAGAATTCTTTAATTTTTCAGCAGTCACATAATTGTCTTTCTCGAATATCTCCCGATACATATTGTGTAAGATAGTACGACAAGCGTCAAGGGTTTGATTCACTTCTATGGCTTCTCTCGATTTGCTTCTGGCTTTGTGATTCTCCATATCCCAAAGCTCGGCTCTGATGTCTTTGTGGATATTAAAACTTACAGCCTCACCCGCAATAGTTATCCTGCAAAAGATAGGGGTGAACGAATCCTTCCTCATTTTGTCCTTTCTTAGGTAGAAAGTGATGGCAAACGTGCTTTTTGATGTTCTCATAATTCCTCTTTTTAAAGCATTAAAATTAGTTTTAATCAATTGTTTTTGAGGAAAATAAGTACTGCCAATATTGGACTGCAAACTACCAATTTGCGACACATCAAGGGTGAACGAATAAAATTGCAGGGGTGAACACTTTGGCAACAAGTTGTTGTCCGAAAGTGGCTTTTTTATGTCTTTCGGAGGAAGAGTGAGAACATAAAAAAATCCTACAATATGTTGATATTGTAGGATTTACCCAAGCTTTGTCGCTTTTTGTCTTTTCTTAAAGCGGAAGCGGGGGGATTCGAACCCCCGGTACAGTTACCCGTACGTCAGTTTAGCAAACTGGTGGTTTCAGCCACTCACCCACACTTCCTAAGATCGCAACAGACATTGTTTTGCTCAATTGCGATGCAAATATAATTGTTTGTTTTGATTATACAAACAAGTTAGACGATTAAATAGCTTTTTCTTTAATAAGATACTCTGCTATCTGAACAGCATTGAGTGCTGCCCCTTTCTTTATCTGATCTGCAACTACCCAGAATGTCAATCCATTAGGGTTAGCAATATCTTCGCGTATACGGCCTACATATACCGGATCTTTTCCTGAAACAAAAAGAGGCATAGGGTATTCTTTCTCCTTTGGATTGTCTTGTAATACTATTCCTTCGGCATTAGCAAAAGCTTTAGAGGCAGCTTCGGGAGATACCGGTTGTTCTGTTTCTACCCAGATAGCTTCCGAGTGTGAGCGTAATACCGGAACACGGATACATGTTGCACTTACTTGTATGTCGGAGTGCATGATCTTTTGTGTCTCGTTATACATTTTCAACTCTTCCTTTGTATAACCGTTGTCGGTGAAGACATCTATCTGTGGAATGAGGTTATATGCCAATTGATATGCAAACTTCTCCACTGTCACATCACTATTGTATGCTATTTGTTTAAATTGGTTTATCAGCTCATCCATAGCAGCTGCTCCGGCTCCCGATGCTGCCTGATAAGTGGCTACATGTGCTCGCTTGATGTGTGATATTTTTTCTATCACATTCATAGCTACTACCATCTGTATTGTAGAGCAGTTCGGATTTGCAATGATTCCTTTTGGACGTATTTTAGCATCTTCTCCGTTCACCTCAGGTACTACCAATGGAACATCTTTATCCATACGGAATGCGCTGGAGTTATCTATCATAATAGTCCCATGTTTTGTAATAGTAGATGCAAATTCTACAGAAACGCTTCCTCCGGCAGAAACAAAAGCGATATCTATATCTTTAAAATCATCATTGTGCTTTAGCTCTTTGACTGTATATTGCTTATCTCGAAAGTTATATACTGTTCCTGCACTGCGTGCAGAACCAAACAGAACTAATTCCTCGATAGGGAAATTACGTTCGTCAAGGACTTTGAGAAACTCCTGACCTACGGCACCACTTGTGCCAACAATAGCGATTTTCATTTTTTATTGATATAGAATAATTTATTATGATATCATAAAGGATTACAAAGATATGTATTTTGTGTAAAATTATAAGTGAATAGGGCTAATATTATGAATATAGCTATATTCTCTATTGCCTTTTTATTAATAATACTACATTCTCCACATGATGTGTATGTGGAAACATGTCTACCGGTTGTACTTTCTCCACTTTATACTTTTCATCGAGCAAGGATAAGTCTCTTGCTTGTGTAGCCGGATTGCAGCTCACATAGACTATCCGTTTAGGTTCGGCAAACAAGATAGATTCGATTACATCATCATGCATTCCTGCGCGAGGGGGATCTGTGATTACAACGTCAGGACGACCGTGTTCATTTATAAAATCTTGCGTAAGTATATCCTTCATATCTCCTGCATAAAACAGGGTATTGTTTATACCATTGTTTTTTGAGTTGAATTTTGCATCCTCAATAGCATCTTCTACATACTCGATGCCTATCACCTTTTGAGCCTGACTCGATACAAAATTGGCGATAGTGCCTGTACCTGTGTAAAGGTCGTAGACTAATTCGTTTCCTGTTAGTTCGGCGAAGTCACGTGTAACTTTATACAGGTTAGATGCTTGTTCGCTATTGGTCTGATAAAAAGACTTAGGCCCTATCTTAAACTTAAGACCTTCCATTTGTTCATAAATGAAGTCGTTTCCTTTCCATGTAACAACGGTCTGATCGGTAATGGTATCGTTTGCCTTTTCGTTGACAATATATAAAAGAGACGTTATTTGAGGAAATGCATCGGCAATGGTTGTCAGCAAATCTTCTCTTTGTTCTCTTTCGTTTTCATAAAAAACTACTATTAACATCAGTTCACCTGTAGTAGAAGTGCGTATGATGATGTTACGCATCAATCCACCACGATTGCGCAGGTCGAAAAAGGTATAATCTTTTTTGAAGCAATATTCTCGTATAAAGTTGCGGATCTGATTGGAAATGTCGTCTTGCAACCAACATTTGTTTATGTCTAAAACCTTATCGAAGCATCCCGGAATATGGAATCCGAGAGCATTCATATTCATGTCTTCAAAATTTACACCCTCATTGAGCTGTTCCAGTGTGAGCCATTTCTTATTTGAGAATGTGAACTCAAGTTTATTTCTGTAGAATTCTGTCTTTTCAGAACCGAGTATAGGCTGTATTTCAGGTAGTTCAATTTTGCCTATACGAGTAAGGTTGTCTATTACCTGCTTCTGTTTAAACTTCAATTGTTCCTGATAAGGTAATATCTGCCATTTGCATCCTCCGCATATTCCGAAATGCTCACAGAAAGCCTCTGCTCTATCGGGCGAATAAGAAATAAAACGAGTAGGTTTTCCTTCTGCATATTTATTCTTTTTACGGGTTATTTGCAAGTCTATTATATCCCCGGGCACAACATAGGGTATAAAGACCACCAGGTCGTCCACTTTGGCTATAGCTTTGCCTTCGGCGGCAATATCTATGATTTCTACATTCTCTATAAGAGGGAGGTTCTTTTTCTTTCGGCTCATTGACGTTTTTAGTTTTTTCTGAATAAGGTGCAAAGATAATGCTATTTTTTCTTTTCTATTGCAAAGAAAAAGAGGCTACTTCATAAAAGAGCCTCTTATCTATATTGTTTTTGTGGAGAGTTTTATTATATCGGGCTTTGCTCTTTTATTTCTTTTTCTCTATCTATGTTTTTGACTATTCGTCCGTATATAATCAATGCTATAGCGGAAACAAATCCTATAGCAAAAAAGACATACCAGAGATAATGGGCATTCGCTGTTGCAGCAGCATAATCTGCTGCGAAATTTGAGGAATTGGCAAATCGCTCGGATGTAGGGTCGGGACAAAACTTCTCTAATAGTACCCCTGCGACGATAAAGCTTACGAGAGACGACACAAATGAATGTAGGTGACTAAATCCAAGATAAAGCCCTTCTTCTCCTTTAGGAGATTGACGAGAAAAGTATTCGAGGAAACGAGGTGATATAAAGCATTCGGCCAGTGCCTGAAATGCAATACCTACAATCAGAGTCAAGGTGATAGGATGTATGTCGAACCATCCGAATACTGAAATTAGCTCTCCTCCCATCATATTTCCTAATGACATAATTAGGGCGGAAAATGGTATAATAAACATACCGACCATAATGGATGAGAGTGCTGAGCGCTTTTTCATTATAGTCGTTACCAGATTTACGAAGAGGAACACTACGAATGGATTTACATTGGCAATCCATCCGGGAGAAGCATCTTGCCCCACCATACGGATTACATATTTAGGCATGGATGCATACATTTGCTGCTGTACAATCCAGAATCCACTGGTGATAAGTATAAGAGCCACAAGTCTTCCATTCTTACATACTTTGATCAATGCTTGCCAAATCTCAGAGAAACTCTTTCCTTGTCCTGCTGTTTGTGTAGATTTATACATTATAAGAACCATAACCAAGGCTATTAATGTCATTGTAGCTGAGAAATAATTCAGGTAAACAAGTCCTTGATCTCCAATGCTTTTTCGTATAGGGTCAACTACTGTCTTTCCTGTGAAGGCTCCGATGTTTACCATCATATAGAATATTGCAAAGCCTCTGGCTCTCGTTTCTGATGTTGTTTCTTTGGCCACTGTTCCCGATATCACCGATTTGATGAAAGCTCCACCTACTACTATAAATAATAAAATGGGAACTATAGTCCATTGCTGCATACTATCACGCAATCCGGTAAATGAGGTATGTTGGTCGAAATTTCCTATTCCTATAGATTTGAAGAAAGAGCGGAAGGTTTCTATGATCCAACTAGAGTCTTTAGATCCGGGTTCTAGTCCAACTGCATTTGCTGCTCCATAGTGAACAAGTCCGGCGCTTTCGAGTAGAGAAGGTACAACCCCTAGTGCAAAGTAACCGATAGTTAATAATGCAAAGGCTGTTATTATTGCATTTCGGAATCCTATTCTATCCGAATAAGCTCCCAAAAATGTGGGTAGAAAATATAATAGGGCAGAAAATGAACCAGCTATAATACCCGCCTGAACATCGTTGAATCCCCAAATATTTGAAAGATATAAGGTTAATGATATAAAAACGGCATAGTACGCTAATCGTTCGAGTAATTCGACGGAGTTTGCAACCCAAAAGGCTTTTGAAAATTTAGTCATTGGTTTGTTAGTGATTGTTAAAATGAAAACGTATTGTTGCAAAAATAGAAAAATAAATTGACGACTAAAGTATTTTAACTATCTAAATGATGCTATTTTACGTTTTTTAATTCGATACAAAATATAGTTCCTGCATCTATTTCAGAGGATTTTACATATATCTTTCCTTTGTGATACGATTCTACAATGCGTTTGGCAAGTGATAGTCCTAATCCCCATCCTCTGGTTTTGGTGGTGTAGCCGGGAGTGAATATAGTCTTGAACTTTGACTTGGGAATGCCTTTGCCTGTATCTTGTATATCGAGGCTAATCCAATTTCCTTTTGATGTCAATGTATATGTTATTGTACCCTGCCCTCCCATTGCATCTACGGCGTTTTTGGTTAGATTTTCTATTACCCAGCTAATCAGGGATTCACTTATGTTAGCATAGAGAGGGGAGGAGGAAAATTGTAGTTCGAAGGAGACTTTTTTCGAGATTCTTTTCTCAAGATATATAATTGATTGTTGTATTATCTCTGCAATATCTTTTCTCTCTAATGATGGTGCCGAGCCTATTTTCGAGAAACGGTCTGTTATCATTTGTAGTCGGTTTACATCCTTTTCCATATCCAATACGATGGTAAGATCTGCATTTTTTAGTTTCAGGTATTCGAGCCATGCCAATAGTGACGATATAGGGGTACCCAACTGATGTGCTGTTTCTTTCGATAAACCTACCCATAATCGGTCTTGCTCCATTCGCATAGTGGTAAATAGAGCAAAAAAGGCTGTGATCATAAAAATAATCAGTACACCTACTTGTATGTATGGATATACCTGTAGTCGTTTTAAAGTATATGAGTCATCATAATATACATATTGATCGAAATCTTCTACCTCGATAATAATAGAGGCATGTCTTTTCTCAAATGATTTTGCTTTTGCTCTGAGGAAGTCTTGCTCCTGTGTCTCTGGTAGTTCGATATTGATGGAAGTGTAATAATTGTCTTTTTTGTCGTATAGAATAACCGGAATAGTAGTGTTGCTTTTTAATATTTGAATGATAAGGTTTGTGCTTAAATATTCGGTGCTGCTGGCCATTTCTTTTGTGGCTTCGGCCCATATCTCTATTTTGTTTCGCTCTTCTTTCGACAGGTCTTTTACCAGATAATGTGATATTATAAGAGATCCCATTGCTATAACTATAGCAATGGCTATAAAAATATATTGTAATAGAACTTTGTTATTCTCAACTATTTTCATGCCTTAAAGATAGTTGTTTATTTGGTTAGATATCTTTATCTATAACTAGAATATGACGATGAATGAAGAGAAAAACAGAAAAGAGAAAAGTAACAAATTTATGTCACGTTTGTCACTTTTTAGTTAAAATTCTTTCAATTCCTGATATAGTCTTTGTATCGGTAGTCCCATTATGTTGAAGTAAGAACCTGATATGTATTCTACAGCAATGTAACCGATCCATTCCTGTACACCATAGGCTCCGGCTTTGTCGAATGGGCGGTATTTGGATACGTAATATATTATTTCGTCTTCTTCCAATTTGGCAAAGCGCACATCGGAAGATACAGTAAATACCTTTTGCTTATCATGTGTAGTGATACAAACTCCGGTGATTACTCTGTGGGTTTTGCCGGACAGTTTATGAAGCATTTGTATGGCTTCTGTCTCATTGTGAGGTTTGCCATAGACTTTGCCTTCGAGTACAACAATAGTATCTGCTGTTATCAGCAGAGTGTTACTATTCATATATGATTTGTAGGCCTCGGCTTTCTGTTGCGAAATATACAGAGCTATATCTTCTCCTTTCAGGTGTGGAGGATACGACTCGTCTATGTCGGGCAAAGTTTTCACATCATAGCTTATATCTAATCCGCTAAGAAGGTCTTTTCTTCGGGGTGAATTGGATGCTAATACTACATTGTATTTCGATAAGTCGAGCATCCTTATGGTTTGTTTCTATAGTATTGCTCCAACTCCAGAAGGTGGCGTTTTACATCCAAGCCGTAAGCATAGCCTCCCAATCCTTTGTTCTCATTTATTACTCTATGACAAGGAACTATTATAGCCAGATTGTTTCTTCCGTTGGCAGAGCCTACAGCCCTACATCCTTTCGGAGAGCCTATTGCAATGGCTTCGTCTTTATACGAAACGGTTTCGCCGTAGGGGATACTATTAAGATATTCCCATGCTTTTTGCTGAAAAGGTGTACCTGCTTGTTTTATAGGTAATTCAAATTGCTTTCTGCTTCCTGCAAAATATTCTTCCAACTGCTTTATAGCTTTGTTAAGGATATCGTTGCTGTCAGATTCTTCTTTTGGAGTGTCTTCTGTAATGGTCAGAGATGTTATATAACCATTATTCGCCTCTATTTTTATAATTCCGACGGGAGATTGTAAAAAAGCCTTCATTTTTTTTCTTTTTGGGTTTGTTCTCATTATATGTCCAGCTCCAGTTGATCATTTGCCGAAGCCTTTTCAGGAAACGTTTAGAAGGTTTGTCTCTTAAATAAGACTCTATGTGCCGCTTTTTCTTTTCTTCCAGTATTTCATCTACATTGATGAGTATTCCTGTTTCTTCTACATTTCCAAATGTATCGTTTATGGCAGTTCCGAACATTTTCATTTGAGGGGAAAGACTCATATATGCATTTACCAATGGTGGAATATTAAGATCCAGCTTTCGTACCGATGTATTCAAAATCTTATAGTCCGACTTGAATGTGTCTCCGTCAAATAAACGGATCAGCTTTTTAACATCTGTCTCTATTTGCAGAGCCTGTTTTGGCCACACTAATTTGTCGGGATCAGGGAAATATTTACCTAAAAAATAGAGTATCATATCTCTGGCCTGAGTGTTGTATGTATCATACATAGTCACTTTGCCAAAGAAATATTTCATAGTAGGATCTGCAACAGAAAGTGCGCCCAAACCATCCCATAAGTTATCCAAGGCAAAAATGCCTTTCGATCCGGCTCGGGTAGATTGATACTCTAGCGTTACGAATGAACGTCCAAGTTCGAATGTATATGGTAAGTATTCGTCTATAAACTTTTTAGAGAAATGAAATAGATGTGAGGTTGCCAAAATAGGTTCTCCATTATCATCAAAGCAGATATCCGGCCCACAAATAAAACGATATCCTCCTATTATCTCTTCTGCATCAGGATTCCATACTATAAGTTGTTTGTATGGATTGTCCATAACGTCGTATTCGTCTATATCGGTAGATTTACCTGTACCTCCTCCATAGAAGCGAAAAGCGATTTCGCGCAGACGTCCGATCTCCTTCATCACATTCGGAGAGTTGTGGTGAGTGACAATGTATATTTCATTGTTAGCCTTGTTAGTATGTCTCAGAAATTTATCCTGAGTTAGTTCGGCTTTCAATAAATCTTTATCTATAGGAGAGATGATTGTTTCCATCTATTATTTGTTTGTTTTAACTAAGTCATAAACTGTTCCTTTTACATACTCCGCCCACTGTGTGGTGCTTTTCGAATTGTCGAAGTGTGAATAAGAAATGGTTTTCCCAACAGTAATGGTAAATGTTTTACCTTTGTTCTTAAACATTTCGTCGGGTAGAAATATTAATTCTATATTAAATTTTATACCTAGTCGTTTTCTTATATTTGCAAATCTATAAAAGAAATTTGAATTTTTTGCCTCAAAATGAACAGGAACAATATCTCTTTTCGATTCTATAGCTTTTAGTATAAAGTTTTTTTGCCATGTCAGATCACATATTTTTCCATTCTGCTTGCGTGAACACAGACCTGCCGGAAAGGTTACGATCTGGTTGTCTGAGTTGTAAGCATCGTTTACTGTGGTAGCTGCTTGTTTCGATTGGCGCCCATATTTATTGATAGGTAAAAATATCGACTGTAAGTTCCGAATAAAATAGAGAACATCGTTTACTACATATTTTATCTTTTTGTCGAATTTAGCGCCTATCACGGCCGATAAACATATTCCATCCAATCCACCAAGAGGATGATTGGATACAAAGATATAACGTCCGTCTTTGGATATATCATCTAGTCCACTAGTGTTTAAGGTAAGGTCGAAATATTCAACAACAGATTCCATGAAGTCAACTCCGTCTTTATCTGCATAAATGGTGAGTATTTCATTTAATTCGTCAATGTGGATTTTTCTCTTGAGATAATTTATAACAAAACGAGGGGTTCTATTATAAATTTTCGGAGCCTTTTCCTGTAATACCTTATCTAAATCTAGTTTCTGAGGTTCTCGGTTCATTCGAAATATTCATTTCTCCTTTCTAAATACAAAAATAGAAGAAATTAGCATATTATTACTTTAAAAATTCTATAAATAGTCATAACAGATATATTATAATAGATTTAAGCTATTATATTTGTGTGTTTGATAGATTATGTAATAGATTAAAATATGATGAAATATAGATTATTGCCTGCGACTCTGTTTCTTATTCTTTCAGTGTTTATGTCTGCCCCATTGCAAGCAAAGACCGCGGATGATCCTAAGAGTAAGCCTAAAGTAGTTAGTTTGTCGGCCTCGAACTATAGCAGTGAGGTGAAGAATGGGCTTGTGTTTGTCGACTTTTGGGCAGCATGGTGTGGTCCTTGCAGGAAGATGGCTCCTGTTTTAGATCAACTGGCTGCTGATTATAAAGACTTGCTAAAAGTAGGGAAGGTAAATGTAGATAATTATAAGAAATTCTCTATTGATATGGGTATTCAAGCTCTTCCAACTATTGTAGTGTATAAGGATGGTAAGGAAATGGAGAGAATTACAGGAGTTGTTTCTAAAGATGATCTTGTGAAGGTTGTAGAAAAATATTCTACGAAATAGATTATTGTCGGTCAATCCAGTCGAAACGAAGATAAGGTATTACCGTTTGTGCAACTTGTATAACGTAAGGATAGGTGTGAGAGTTTTCACGCACATCCTTTTTTATTAACCGTTCGTTTTGGTCAAATTCTACAATCAAATTCAGTAGTATGCTGAACAGTATCAGCCATTTTGCAGCAGAAAACAGAGAGCCTGCAAGCCTATTTAGAAAGTTCATTTTCAAAGCGTCGATAAAAGATTCCAGCAGTTTGCCTGCAAATAGTAATGCGACAATAATAATAATGAAAGCTATGGTGTACGATAAGGGCCCTAATATGTGAGGAGATAGGCTAACTAATTCTATGAGATGCGGTACTATGTATTCTGATAGTTTACCTGCAAAAATCGCACCTAATACAAGCCCGGCCAAAGTAGCTACCTGCATAATGAAGCCTGTAAAGAAGCCTCTGATAAGACTTGCCGCTATAATGATTATTATTGTGAGATCGAACCAGTTCATGATATTTATACTAGCTATAAACAACAAAAGTAAGAATTAATGCTAATTCTTACTTCGTTTGTTTAAGTAAAATATCTTTTACAGGCTATTATTTGCTGTATTCGTCAGAAACTGTTAGTTTTTTTCTGCCTTTGCCTCTGCGTGAGGCAAGTACTCTGCGTCCGTTTGCAGTAGCCATTCTCGAGCGAAAACCATGTTTGTTTTTTCTCTTTCTGTTTGATGGTTGAAAGGTTCTTTTCATCGCTATATATATTTTCTGTTATTATTTCTTTCTTGAGTTTCGGGTTGCAAAAATAGGATGTTTATTTAATATAAGCAAGTATATTAACGTTTTATTTTTTGCAAAAGTAATAAAATGAGATTTAGTCTCTTTTGTTACATTATTTCTGTACTCTGTCGAAGGTGATGAAGGTATAACCATACTCATGCTTCTCGTCAGGATTGTGGCTTTCTTCCGAAATCTTTTTCCATACGGAGGTATCTATGTAGGGAAAGAAAGTATCAGTTCCTTCAAATTTATGATGTATTCGGGTGATATATAGCTTATCAGCAAGATTTATAGTTTCAGAATATATTGTTCCTCCACCAATGAAGAATAATTGAGATTCATTACTGCAAAGGTCAATAGCTTCTTGTATGGATGAAGCCATTTCGCATTTGCCAAATTGTAATGCTTTATTTTTGGTTATTACTATATTTCTCCTGTTAGGTAAAGCTCCTTTGGGGAGTGACTCGAAAGTCTTGCGTCCCATTATTACAGGGTAACCTTGCGTTACCGCCTTGAAATATTTTAAGTCGTTAGGTAAATGGCAAAGCAGGCTGTTGTCCCTGCCTATTGCATTGTTTTCGTCTATTGCTACTATGATTGATTTTATTGTCATATTCTAATTACTTTATCTTCTTTTTGAATCCAACAGGAATCTGTAATACATCTGAGTCGTACATATTGATATATAGTATAACTTCCTTGTCCAGTCCTTTGTGCATTATGCTGTATTTGTCTAAAAAACCGGAGTCTCCCAATAGCCCATTTTTTGTTTTAAACTGGCAGCAGCTTCCCAAACGGCTATAGATGATTGGCTCTCCATTTGGCCCCATCAATGCATTTAAGAAACGTCTTTCATTCAGAGGTCCATTTCCGCCTTCGCTTTTTCCTACCATAATCGGATTTTCTATCGTATATCCATAAGTGGAATCATTGCTGTAGGTATCTACCTTGAACGTGTTCGCATCCTGTAATTCTTGTTTCTTTGTTGGACTTCCATAATTGATTTCACTCTTAGATCCTCTGCCTGAAGCTCCCGGCTTAGATACTCCACATGCTATAAATAACAAAGCAATAACTAATATTCCCAAAAGTTTTCTGTTCATTGTGTTTTCTTTTAATTGGTTATTTGGTTAACTAGAGCTTTCTAAAAGATAGAATCCATAAAGATTCTATAATTTAACTCGTCTTTGGTTCCAGTCCTATCTTTTTCGCCTTTTCTACCAAATATTTATAGGCCGCATCATATTCGTTTGGTATAGCGCCGTCTAAGATAGCATCTTTTATCGATGATTTTAATCGGCCGACCTCCATTCCTGGTGATAAACTGAATATTTTCATTATTTCCTCACCGTCAATTGGTGGCTGAAAATTTCGTATATGATCTTTTTCTTCTATATCTTTCAACTTCTGGCGAACAATCTTGAAGTTCTTTATATAACGTTTTACTCTTTCCGGATTTTTGGAAGTGATATCGGCCTCACATAATGTCATCAGATCTTCAATGTCGTCACCTGCCTCAAACAAGAGCCTGCGTACGGCCGAGTCGGATATGTCTTCGTCTACTAATACCTGGGGACGCATGTGTAAAGTGACAAGCTTCTGAACATACTTCATCTTCTCATTCATTGGCAGCTTCATACGTCTGAAAATTCCCGGAATCATTTTTTCGCCGATGAAATTGTGATTGTGAAAAGTCCAACCCAGTTTTTTGTCGAATCTTTTTGTCACAGGCTTTGCTATGTCGTGGAGTATTGCCGCCCATCGCAACCAAAGATTATCTGTCTTTCTTGCAATATTATCCAATACGGCAAGAGTGTGATAGAAATTATCTTTATGCCCTATACCATCTTTTGTTTCAGCGCCTTTCAGTGCTACTAATTCAGGGAATATTAGGGGTAATAATCCTGTTTTGTCTAGTTGCAGAAAGCCAATAGAAGGTTTCGGAGACAACACGATCTTATTTAATTCGTCTGCAATGCGTTCTCCTGATATAATTGCAATACGATCTTTGTTTCGGCTAATGGCATCGAATGTTTCACTCTCTATGTCGAATCCCAATTGGGTTGAAAAGCGTATTGCTCGCAGCATTCGCAGGGGATCATCACTGAATGTAATGTCCGGATCGAGAGGTGTGCGGATGATCAGTCTCTCCATATCGGCTAGTCCACCAAATGGATCTATAAGCTCTCCATATCTCTCCTTGTTGAGGCATATTGCTAAGGCATTAATGGTAAAATCTCTTCTGTTTTGGTCATCTTCGAGAGTGCCATCTTCTACGATTGGTTTTCGGGAATCCCTTTGGTACGATTCTTTGCGTGCTCCTACAAATTCTATTTCGGTATCCTTATATTTGATTTGTGCTGTGCCAAAATTTTTGAAAACAGAAAGTCGTGCTTCTCTTCCTAAGCGTTTTGCTACAGCCTGTGCAAGCTCTATGCCCTTACCTACAGTTACTATATCTATATCTTTAGATTGTCTGTGTAGAAATATGTCGCGTACATAACCACCTATGGCATAACATTCGAGGTGTATGTCATCTGCGGTTTGTCCTATAAGCCGGAATATATCCCCCGATATCTTATCTGTAATAATATCTTGTATTTCTTTATCTATCTGTATACTGTTGTTTTGCATCTTATTCTTTTTGACTATAATGAAGTGTATTCGTATATAGCTCTTTTTTCTTTGCAAAGATAATAAATCTGATGGCAAATATCTTTTTTATATTCAGGCTAAGATTATAAAGTATATATGTATCTATTGTCAAATTATATTAACAATATAGAGCGAATAGTTGTGTGTTGTGTTGCAGGAAGATAAAAAATATTGTACTTTGGTACAGAAATAAATGTTAAATCGCCAATAATGTATTATTATGCAAAAAGGTTTCAAAAAGATATTACTGTTTTTTCTCCCTTTCCTTTTGGCCTGTGGTGCTAAAGATAATGGAGCCCAATTACGCTTGGAATCAGCCCGTAAAGCTTTAGCAGAACAAGACTATGTAAGAGCAAAGCAAGATATTGATAGTTTGAAGATATTATACCCTAAATCATTTGCTCAGATCAAGGCTTCATTAAGTCTTCTTGATACGGTGAGAAGAGCCGAGAATAATAAAATTATAGCAGACTGTGACTCTCTTATTTCTCTACACGAACCCGACTTGCAGAAAATGAAGTCGATGTTTACATATCAGATAAATAAGAAGTATCAGGATGAAGGTAGATATATTCCAAAAGAATATTATTCGGGAGGCCTGATTACTAATACTACTTTGCAAACAGGGGTTAAGGATGATGGGACGATTTATCTGGAAAGTGTGTTTGTAGGAGGAAAACAAAAGCACAATCGAATAAAAGTAACAGCAAAGGATGGCTTGTTTGTAGAGTCAGGGGTAGTGACTGACGATGGGCTTAACTATCGTTCTTCAAGTCTAGAAATAAATTTTGAAATTATCCATTTTTCAGGAGCCAGCGAAAATGGAGTAGCTAAATTTATATATGCAAATAAAGAAAAACCCTTAACCATAACATTACAAGGACAGCAGAATAATTCCTATAGTCTGCCTCAATCTGCGAAATCAGCAATATCTAAATCCTATCAGCTATCAGTGATGATGCTTCAATTGGATAGTCTTAAGACAGCAAAAGAGAAGGCTGAGTTTCATATCTATTATTTAGATAATAAAAAGGAGGGGGAGGCTCTAACTGTTGTTGAATAAAGAATGAAGTTTGAAAATGTATGAGAAATGAATTGCCGGTGGAGAGTTTGATTCTCCGACAAGAAGAATGTATTCCCAATATTTTGGTCAATTGTGTTATCATCGGATTTGATAACGGGTGTTTGAAGGTATTACTGTCTCGATTGAAAGATGACACTAGGTGGCTGGTTCCCGGCTGTTTTGTGGATCAGGCCGAAGACTTAGACGATGCTGCGATTCGTCTGTTAGAGAGTAAGACGGGACAGGGGAATGTTTACTTAAAGCAATATTGCTTCTTTGGGAAAAAAGAACAGTCTATTGCCGACAAAGATAAAAAAATACTCAGATTGTTTAATCAGAGTCAACAAGGGGCAGATTATACTCAAAGCAGACTAGTGCACCTCGGATATTATTCTCTGATTAAGTTTGAGGATGTGAATATTTTAGCACAGGAGTTTGAAGAAGTTAAATGGTTTGATATAAATGATATTCCTCTTCTTTATCCTCATCAGGATGAAATACTTCAGACTGCTATAATAACTATACGCAAACAAGTGGGTTTTATTCCTATAGGGTATGAATTATTGCCTGTAGAATTTACTATGCCCGAGCTGAGAGGCATATATGAGGCTATTCTCGGTAGAGAACTCGATCGGCGAAATTTTCAGAGAAAAATGCTGTCGATAGGATTTATAAAGCCTATGAACGAAACACGAAAAGTAGGGGCGCATAAATCTCCTAATCTGTATAGTTTTATTAAAGATAAATATGATGAAGTCGAAAAATATGGAATGCAAATAATGAGTAATAATTTGTAGATTACGTTAAATATAGATATAAAAAAACAGGCTGGAAAACTTCAGCCTGTTTTTTTTATTAATAACTCTTTGGGTAAAGATTATTTACCTTGTTGAGCGTCTTGTATCATTTTTTCGTTAGGAAGGATATATACTTCTACACGACGGTTTTGTGCTCTACCTGTAGTTGAGCTGTTATCAGCAACTGGTTGAGTAGAACCGAATCCTTGAGATACCATACGAGTTCCGGAAACACCTTTTGTCTGAAGGAAATTATAAACGGCTTGTGCACGTTTTTCAGAAAGAGGGTTGTTGATTGCATCAGAACCTGTATTGTCTGTATGTCCGTAGATCTGAACATCAGTGTCAGGATTGTTCTTCAAAGAAGTAGCAAAGCTAGTTAATGAGTTCTGAGAAGCTGAATTTAATGTGCTGGAGTTAGTTGCAAACAAAATTCCTGATTCGAAAGTAACTTTGATAGCTTGTCCATCATTGATAGACTCAACCTGAGCACCATTGATTTGTTCAAGTTCTTTCTTTTGTTTATCCATCTTGTTTCCGATAACAGCACCTGCACTACCTCCAAGCACGGCGCCTATACCAGCACCCCATGCAGCACCTTTACCTCCTCCGATAATAGCACCTATTCCTGCTCCAAGACCTGCTCCGGCACCAGCACCGATACCTCCGCCTTTAACAGTATTGCTAGCTCCACAGCTAGAAAATAAAATAGCACAGCTTAAAATGATAGCTGCAATAAATGAAAATTGTTTCATAATTAAATCAAAATTAAAATGTTATTTGTTTGTGATATTTTATTATTCAAAAACTCCAATAGAATCGCAGTAGGCTAGTTCGCCCTGAATGATAAAGGCAATTTCTTCTGCTATAAAGTTGTTGATTTTTTCTTTCTTAGTGTATTTTAGCACGTATGCGACAATCTCGTCTTCATCAATATCTACAACTGCATCTTCGGCAGTATCTTCGTTCATGAATCCTTTTTCGTCATAGTAGTCATACACAATGTCTATGATGTAGTTGATTTCATCATTTGTGTATTTTCCTTTCATCTCTTGTGGAAGGTAGTTTTGTATATATTTTACAGCATCTTCCTCGTCGTATTGTATGAGGTCATTATTGTTGTTCATAACTCAATCTGTTTTTACGTATGTTTCAAAATCTATAACAAAGAAACTGTTGCTATGTTCAAAATGTAAAAAGAGTTTTTGTAAACTTTTTTAATAAAAAAATATATCATTTGTGTTAAATCGGTCGGCAAATGTACTATTATTTCTTTTTCAAAACAAGATATGCTAAGACAATAAGAGGTAAAGACATTAATAATATGTATTCGGGATGGATACTCAAAATGGTTGGCTTAAATATTATAGCCATTATTAAACCTATTGCAGCACCTCCGAGATGTGCATCGTGTCCTATATTCCCTGCTCTTGTGTGCATGCCGTAAACAGAGTAAGCCAAATAAACAATTCCGAATAGCCAACCCTTCATTGGTATAATAAACATAATACCAAGTGTCATGTCCGGAAATAGTGCTATGGCAGCAAAAAGAACGCCTACAACACCTCCTGATGCACCGATGGCGCTGTAATAATATTCTTTTCGGTGAACCCATAATGAAAGTAATCCTCCTCCAATAATAGCAACGATATATATAGCCAGATATTGCCATATTCCGAGAGTATATATGATAACATCCGAGAAGAAATATAAGGTCATCATATTGAACAGAAGATGCATATAATCTCCATGTAACGTCGCCGAGGTGAGCAGCCTGTCCCACTGTTTCTGACTGCCAAGTATAGCTCCTACATTAAACTTGTATCTGTCGAAAAAAGCCATGTCATTGAAGCCTTTCATACTGGTGAGTACAGTGAGAGCTATGATAAGTATAGGTGTTATTTCTGAGATACTGAAGTTCATAAATATTATTTTTTCATTTTGGGCAAAGTTATAAAAAAGACTATATAATTCTACCGATCAGTAGTTGATCTTTATTTAAAGCAACTATTTCTTCGGCTTTCGTAAAATGTGATTTTAACTAAAACCTGACAAAGTTGTACACTATTTATCTGCTTTTTTAATTGTTGTTCTTTAATTCTCTTAGCTTTGCCTAAACCTTCCTTTGAAGAGATTGGAAGGGCTGTTTATAGATAAAGTTTTGTTATCCTTACAGTAGATCCCTCCCTCCCTCGAGATACAGTTTCAACTATAGATTCGCATTAATTATTTATTCCAGTAATATTAATATCTATTATTCGTTAATAAGATAGATCTCTAACTTTGCACTAATGAAGTATTATCTGACTTTTATTTTATTGTTTTTTCTGTCTTTTTCTATTTGTGCTCAGGTGCGTATGCAGGGTGTGGTATTGGATAAAGATTCGGGGATGCCTTTGCCCGATGTTATAGTTCAGTATGGAACAACATCCCGTGATTATGTATATACTGATGATAAAGGCCGCTTTTTATTGCCTGATGCGACTGATAATGTGATTCACTTTCAATGCTTCGGATATAGGACTAAAGCTATAATAAAGTCTGTTCTTTCTCAAAATCCGGTTGTAGTAATGGAGTTAAATCCGGTGTCGCTTAATCCTGTTATAATCAGTCCCGGAGATGCTGATGAGTTATTGGAGTCCGTAATGGAGAACACAAAGAAGAAATTACTGGCAGATGTGCCTATTGCCTATATTCTTCACTTTTTGCAAACTAAATCTACGGATACACTACAAAACGAGATATACATGAAGTATGCAACTTCGTTGCCGGCAAAAGATCTGAAAAAGAAAATAAAGGAAGAGCGTGTGCCATATAAGTATAATATTATGGACATAAGAAGAGTACAAAAATCTGTGACTCCGACATCAGAATTGTATGGTGCTGAATATCACGCTTCTCATTTATTCACTTTCGGAAAAAGTATAAACAACGAGACTACTCGTTCGTACACCTCTGACAGTACACTTATATTTCTTCGGATAGACCCGCTTGCGGGTAAAGAAGGTTGGGCTACGGGCGAAATAAAGATAAATGCGGATGATATGACCATTGCTTCAATGGAAATAGAATCTGTAGATTCGTTGATGGAGTCGCAGCCATATAAAAAATATATGGGCAAACAGATAAAAATCCTTAAGAAGGTAGGACGATTCGAATTTACCCGTGTGGCTGGTAAATATTACATGAAAGAATGTTATACTTATTACAAATTTCGTTCGAAAGACGAGTTCGGAAAAGAAGAAGATATCTCTTACTATTGTGATGTAAATTGTGTCGGGCTGGCAGAGGGTACGAAGATGCGTAACCGGCTGTTGAGTGGTTATTGTCAGGAGTTGTTTTATTTTCCTGATTCTACGAAAGATGAGTTCTGGCTTGGTGATGAGAGTACAACTAATAATATTGAAACAATGAATATCAAAATAGAGGAGTTGATTTTAGGTGATAATACATCTCGTCCAAAGGGATTTAAAAGCTACCTTAAATACACTCCTTCTCTTGCGTTGATCGGACTGCTTATTCTCCTTGCTCAGTGAAAAAATTGTATCTGTATGATCAAAAAGTCTTGTTTGCGTGTTAATAATAAGAGTAGTCAATAGAAAACGAAATATTATGGATAATTTTTACTTGTCGAATGATGATGAAAGAGACGAACTGAAAAGAATAAAGCGAAAAAACAGAAGGCGAAATACTTTTCTTGTTCTTATGGCTTTGCAAGTAGGTTCTTTTTTTCTTTCCTATTATTTAGGGCGTTCTCATAAAGATTAGTTTAATGGCTGTCGTTTTGGCGGTTTAAGAAAGTTTGTCGCTAAAATATAGCGGCGAAAAATAAAGCCTGTTCTATATGCTTAAAATAGAACAGGCTTTGTTATAATTATAGAGCTGTTAGTTCTTAAAGTCTAATTCTCCATCTTTCAGACCGATAATGATCGGTGACGATTTGTCAATTGTGCCACCGAGTAACTGTCTCGATAAGGTGTCGAGAACGGTTCTTTGTATTACTCTTTTTACAGGACGGGCTCCAAATTCGGGATCAAATCCCATTTGGGAGATCCAGCCGATGGCTTCGTCTGTAAACTTGAGATCTACTCCATTGCTTTTTAGCATCTTGATCACGCTGTCGAGCTGTATTCTCACCACCTGTTCTATTTCTTCCACATTAAGTGGCTCGAACATTATTATCTCATCTATACGGTTCAAAAACTCGGGTCGAATATTCACTTTCAACATATTCAAGACTTCTCGTTTGGTTTTTTCCACTACCTCGTCATGATTCACAGGAGTTATTCCTGCAAAGTTTTCACGTATCAGGCTCGATCCCATATTCGAAGTCATTATTATTATGGTATTCTTAAAGTTTACCACACGTCCTTTATTGTCAGTCAGACGACCATCGTCCAATACCTGTAACAATATGTTAAACACATCGGGATGAGCTTTTTCTATTTCGTCGAATAGTACAACAGAATACGGTTTGCGGCGAATGGCTTCTGTGAGCTGTCCCCCCTCGTCGTATCCTACGTATCCCGGAGGTGCTCCTATCAGTCTTGTTGCACTAAACTTTTCCTGATATTCGCTCATATCGATACGGGTCATCATATTCTCGTCGTCGAATAAGAATTCGGCAAGGGCTTTTGCTAGTTCGGTTTTACCAACACCGGTAGTACCTAAGAAAATAAACGAGCCGATAGGTCGTTTCGGATCTTGAAGTCCGGCCCGGCTGCGTCTTATGGCGTTAGACACAGCAGCGATAGCTTCATTTTGTCCTACTACTCGCTGATGTAGCTCATCTTCCAGATTCAAGAGCTTTTCACGTTCGCTTTGCAACATTTTATTGACAGGTATGCCTGTCCAGCGCGAAACTACATCAGCTATGTCGAATGAGTCCACCTCTTCTTTTACCATCGCCTGATTTCCCTGCATTTCGTGCAATTGAACCTGAAGTTTCCCGATTCCGTCTTCCAGTTCTTTTAGTTTTCCGTAACGAAGCTCGGCTACTTTTCCGTAGTCTCCTTCACGTTCGGCTTTATCTGCCTCAAATTTTGCATTCTCAATATCTATCTTATTCTGCTGAATCTTATTGATAACTTCTTTTTCCGACTGCCATTTTGCTTTCAGATCTTTTTCTTCCTCTTTGAGTTGGCTGATCTCTTTTGTCAGTTCCGATTCTTTAGCTTTATCATTCTCTCGTTTGATTGCTTCCCGTTCTATTTCCAATTGTTTAATACGGCGGCTTTTTTCGTCCAACTCTTCAGGTACGGAATCTACTTCCATGCGTAGTTTGGCTGCTGCTTCATCCATCAGATCGATTGCCTTGTCAGGCAGAAATCGGTCGGTGATATAGCGGCTCGATAACTGTACGGCTGCAATTATAGCCTCATCTTTGATACGTACTTTGTGGTGGTTTTCATATTTCTCTTTTAGTCCACGCAAAATAGAAATTGCATCCATCTCACTTGGCTCGTCTACCATCACAATCTGGAAACGCCGTTCAAGAGCCTTGTCCTTTTCAAAATATTTTTGGTATTCGTCCAAAGTCGTTGCTCCTATCGAACGCAATTCTCCCCGGGCAAGTGCGGGCTTTAGTATATTGGCGGCGTCCATAGCACCTTCGCTTTTTCCGGCACCTACAAGGGTATGTATTTCGTCTATGAAAAGTATTATTTCTCCTTCCGATTTGGTAACTTCATTTACCACCGATTTTAGTCGCTCTTCAAACTCTCCCTTATATTTTGCTCCGGCAATCAAAGCTCCCATATCTAGCGAATATATCTGCTTGCTTTTCAGGTTTTCGGGTACATCACCTCGTATAATACGATGCGCCAAACCTTCTGCAATAGCAGTTTTTCCGGTTCCGGGTTCACCTATCAATATAGGGTTGTTCTTTGTCCTTCTGCTGAGTATCTGAAGCACTCGTCGTATTTCTTCGTCACGACCAATCACAGGGTCTAGTTTGCCATCTTTGGCACGCTGTGTAAGATTAATCGCATACTTTTCTAACGACTGATATGTGTCTTCGGCCGACTGGCTGGTTACATTATTGCCTTTTCTCAGTTCGTTGATTGCTGCCTGTAGCTCTTTTTCTGATACTCCTGCATCTTTCAATATCTGTGAAGCAGAACTTTTACCTGATAAGATACCGAGAAACAAATGTTCTATAGACACAAACTGATCTCCCATCTTTTTTGCATAATCGGCGGCTTTGTCCATATTCGTGTTGCTTTCTCTGCTCAGATAGGGCTCGCCTCCCGATACTTTCGGAAACGAATCTATTTCTTTGTTCAGCACCGAAGTGATGTGTCCGGCGTTTATGCCTAATTTCTGAAAAAGGAAATTAACTACATTCTCTCCGGCAAGGATAACACCCAATAATATATGGGCGGGCTCGATGGCTTGTTGTCCTTTCTCTTTTGTTATCTCAATAGCTTTTTGTACAGCTTCTTGAGATTTAATTGTAAAGTTATTGAAATTCATATGTTTAATATTTTATTATAGTCTTATGTAAATAACAAATTGTTTAATGTAAACGTTCAAAATATTTGCCAAACAGCATATATTTGACAAAATGTCAGTTTGAAAATCTTTCTGAACAAAAGGAGTGTTTCTTACAATATTTTATGTAAGTTTGTGCATCACTGTTAGGGGTGTTCTTCTAGTAAAGAGCTGAGATTAAACCCTTGAACCTGATATGTTGTAATTGACATCGTAGGGAAACGGTTGCTTTTTAGAAATGTAAATTTTACATATTATAATATTATAGCCGTTTTGTACATTACAAAACGGCTTTTGTTTTTTATAAAAATCAGAATAATGATAGATATTCAATGTTTAATTAGAGATTTGGGTGAAGTAAGAGCAAAGTCTCCGTTGGTTCATAATATTACAAATTATGTAGTTATGAACAATACGGCTAATGCTCTGCTGGCTGTTGGTGCATCTCCCGTGATGGCACATTCTCTCGAAGAAGTAGCCGATATGGCAGGTATAGCATCTGCTTTAGTAATTAATATAGGTACGCTCGAACCATTTTGGGTGGAAGCAATGCTGATAGCCGGCAAAACGGCATCAACAAAAGGTACTCCTGTTGTATTAGATCCCGTTGGGGCTGGTGCTACAGCTTATCGTACGAAAGTATGTAAGCAGATAATCGAAGAGTGCAAGCCGTCTATAATAAGAGGAAATGCTTCTGAAATAATGGCTCTCTGCAACTCGGCACAACAAACAAAAGGTGTAGATAGCACCGATTCGTCTGAGGTTGCAGTAGATTATGCAAAGGCATTGGCTAAGCAGTTGGGAGCTGTAGTTGTTGTTAGCGGGCAAACTGATTATATTACTGATGGAACAGTGGTGAATACTGTAGAAAATGGAAATCCGATGATGGCTCGTGTTACCGGAATGGGATGTACTGCTACTGCCATAGTTGCTGCCTTTGCTGCCGTAAATAAGAATGTACTCGAAGCTGCTACTCATGGTATGGCAATAATGGGTATTTCGGGAGAAATAGCATCGCGAGAATCAGCAGGAAACGGGAGTTTACAGGTAAATTTCTTAGATACGCTGTACAACCTTGACGAGAAGGATATAAAAGAAAATATCAAGAAGTGAATAGAATATTAGATTTTGATTTAAGCCTTTATTTGGTTACTGACCGTTCTTTATCGTTGAACCGTTCTTTGGTTGAAGTTGTCGAAAAAGCAGTTAAAGGAGGTGTGACGATGGTGCAGCTTAGAGAGAAGGATGCCTCTACATTGGAATTTTACAATTTGGCAATGATGTTGAAGCCACTGCTCAGTTCTTATAATGTCCCTTTGATAATAAATGACAGGCTCGATATTGCTCTGGCATGCGATGCCGATGGTGTACATATCGGACAGAGTGATATGCCCTATGCAGTAGCGAGAAAACTACTGGGGAAAAATAAAATAATAGGCTTATCGGTAGAGAGCATACAGGATGCTGTGGATGCTAACGGTTTAGATGTGGATTATATAGGTATATCTCCTGTCTTCGATACTTCTACAAAAACAGATACAGCCAGAGCCTTAGGGCTGGAGGGTATAAGAGAAATAACCCGCATATGCAAGCATCCGAGTGTTGGTATAGGAGGAATAAACAAAGAGAATGCAAGGAGCATAATGATGTCCGGAGCTAAGGGGGTGTCTGTTGTGTCGGCAATAATGTCGGCAAAGAACCCCGAAACGGCAGCAATAGAATTGAGGAATATAATAAGCAAAACAAATAATATATAAACAAATGAAATGGAGCGAAGATGCATGGAACGCAGCCAAGCCTGTATATGATAATATACTGAAACTGCCGTTTATCGAAGGATTGATAAACGGCACGCTAGAACAAAGCAAGTTTATTTTCTACATACAGCAAGATGCACTTTATCTGGCTGAATATGGTAAAGTGCTGACGGCAATCGCAACACGGCTAAACAGGGCTGAGCATATAGAAGCTTTTATCCACTTTGCAGCCGATACAATGGTTGTAGAAAGAGGTCTACATGAATCGTTTATTAGTCAGATAGATGGTTGTGCTAACCCTAAAGCCTCGCCAAGTTGTTTGTTATATACCTCCTTTCTACAAAAGCAGGTTGCTTTTGCTCCGGTCGAAGTTTTAGTTGCAGCTGTATTGCCTTGCTTTTGGATTTATAAAGAGGTAGGAGATTATATTCTCGAACATCAAACGAAAGGTCAAAATCCTTATCAGGCGTGGATAGATACTTATGGAGGTGAAGAATTTGAAAAATCCGTGAATACGGCTATTACTATCTCTAACGAATTAGCAGATAAATGCACGAAGGAGCAACGGCAGCAAATGACAGATGCCTATGTTATGTGCTCAAAAATGGAGTGGTTATTTTGGGATAGTGCATGGCGACTCGAAAAATGGCCTGTTTAAATTAAGTAAAAGAAAGAAGAAAATGAAGAAATATAAAATAGCGTTGTCTATTGCAGGCAGCGATCCTAGTGGGGGAGCTGGAATACAAGCTGATCTTAAAACTTTTTCTGCTTGTGGTTGCTATGGTGCAACGGCGATAGTGGCAGTGGTAGATGAGAATACGGTTGGGGTAACGGGTGTACATCCTATTCCTGTGTCATTTGTGTCGGGACAAATAAAATCAGTGTTGGACGATATCGGGGCAGACGCAATAAAGATAGGCATGCTTCATTCGTCAGAATTAATTAGGGCTATAAAAGAGACTTTGTCTCATTATAATGTCAGAAATATTGTTCTTGATCCTGTAATGGTTGCTACGTCTGGCGACAAACTGTTGCAAGACGAGGCAATAGAAACACTGAAAAATGAACTGATACCTTTTGTAAGAGTAATAACACCCAATATCCCCGAAGCTGAAATTTTATTAGGAAAGAAGATCAAGAGTCAGGAAGATTTGTTTTCGGTAGTCAAAGACCTTTCGTTTGGAAATAAGGTGTCGGTAATGTTAAAGGCAGGTCATCTTACTGACGATAAACTTATAGATGTATTTTACAATGCCGAAAGTGGAGAAATTATAAAACTGGAATCGAAGCGTATCTACACCAAAAACACACATGGAACAGGCTGTACTTTTTCTTCTGCTATTGCTGCGTATCTGGCTAAAGGTTTGCCTCTGAACGATGCGGTGCGAGAGGCCAAAGAGTACATAAATAATGCTATAGTTGCAGGTGCAGATTATGAAATAGGAAAAGGCCACGGGTCGGTACATCATTTTTCAAAATTCTGGGATTAACGTTCTATAAGTAGACAGAGTTTTTCTACCTTTGGGTTTTCAATTACAAATTATCATAAAAATGGCTTGTGAAGATTCTAAAAAGGAAAAATTCGCTACGCGGATAATAAATCAAAGGTTCAACAAAAAAGATGTACATGGTGCGATATCTATGCCGGTTTATCGCAGTGCTGCATTCGAGTTTGCAGATGCTGACAGTATAGCTGCTGCATTTCAGTATAAAGAAGAAATAGCTTCGCATACTTATACCCGCATAACGAACCCTTCGGTAGAGAATCTTGAACGTAAAATAAAGGCTGCCTCTAGTGCCGAAAATGTGCAAATGGTAGCATCAGGGATGGCGGCTATTTCAAACACGTTTTTGGCAATTGC
Organism: Dysgonomonas sp. BGC7; assembly: GCF_001261735.1. Lineage (GTDB taxonomy): Bacteria > Bacteroidota > Bacteroidia > Bacteroidales > Dysgonomonadaceae > Dysgonomonas. The sequence continues at coordinate 28,891 of NZ_CVRP01000018.1, forward strand.
GTATGCAGGAGCTAATATTGTAACGTCTCCACACCTGTTTGGAAACACATTTTCTTTTTTCAAGTTCACACTGGCTGCTTTTGGAGTAGAGGTGCGATTTGTGAATACAGATAATATAGAAGAGGTAGCTTCAGCTATAGACGACAATACATGTGCTTTTTTCTGTGAGCTGATAACTAATCCTCATTTAGAAATAGCAGACCTTCCTGAAATATCAAAGCTTCTCAAGAGTAGAGGTGTTCCCATGATTGTAGATACTACCATTGTTCCTTGGTGCGGATTTGATGCACGAGAAGCAGGAGTCGATCTGGAGGTGGTTTCTACAACTAAATATGTGTCGGGAGGAGCTACGTCTATTGGAGGAGCTATTCTTGACTACGGAACTTTCGACTGGAAAAATAATAAAAGATTGAACGATGTAGCAAAGACGGATTCAATGTCTCAGTTTACTTTCAAACTAAAGAGAGAAATTGCCCGCAATCTTGGTGCGGCAATAGATCCGGAAGTCGCTTATTTGCAGTCATTGGGCATGGAGTCGTTGCAAGTCCGTTTCGAGAGAATGTCGGAATCTGCCTATAAGTTAGCTCAGTTTCTCGAACGACAGGAACAAGTGGTAAAGGTAGGATATACCAAATTGTCTTCCTCTCCCTATAAAGCAGTTTCAGATAAATTATTTACGGGCAATCCGGGAGCTATGCTTACATTTAGTCTCAAGGACAAAGCGGCTTGTTATAGTTTTATGAATCAACTGCAAATAATAAGAAGAGCAACCAATCTGTTCGACAACAAAACACTTATAATCCACCCTGAGTCTACAATATACGGCACTTTCTCGAAAGAAATGAAACAGGTGATGGGTATAGAAGATAATCTACTGCGTCTGTCTGTAGGGCTAGAGGATATAGAGGATTTGCAGAACGATATTAAGCAAGCTTTATATTCGTTAAAGTAAGTTTAATATTTTGTTATAATTGTCAACAGTTAGTCCTTTTTTTAAATAAAAAATAGTATTTTTGTGCTCTAAACGAGTAAAAATCAATTTCTGGCGCTAATCCGCTGATAAATATGAAAATACAGATTGTAAACGGGCCAAACTTAAATTTGTTGGGAAAGAGAGAGCCTGATATTTATGGCAACACATCTTTCGATGACTATTTTGCCCGGTTACAGCAATTATATCCAAATTGCGAATTATCTTATTTTCAGTCTAATCACGAAGGTGATATTATTGACAAAATTCATGAAGTAGGATTTTTATTCGATGGTATTATTATCAATGCCGGAGCCTATACTCATACGTCCATTGCCATTCATGATGCTATTAAAGGCGTTAAGACACCGGTGCTGGAAGTTCATATATCAAATATTCATACAAGAGAAGAATTTCGGCATAAGTCTATGATTGCTCCAGCTTGCAAAGGATCTCTGATAGGCTTGGGTTTGTTGTCGTACGACTTAGCGATAGACTTTTTCCTGAAAAAGGAAAAGGCTTGAATTTAAATAATTAAAAAGAACTATATATTAAACAAATTTCCATTTATGACTCAGAAAAAAACGAAAATTGTAGCTACAATTTCAGACATGCGTTGTGACGTTGACTTCCTTCGTTCACTATACAATGAAGGAATCAATGTTGTGAGAATGAACTCCGCTCATATGACAGAAGAGGGCTTTGTTCAGGTAATGACAAATGTACGCGCTGTATCGCCTAGTATTGGTATTATGATGGATACTAAAGGTCCGGAGATACGTACTACTAAAACTGCTTCAGGCGAGAAAATCGTAGTTAAAACAGGAGATAAAATTAAAGTTATCGGAGATTTGGATTTTCTTTCTACACCGGAACAAGTGTCGGTTTCTTATCCAAGCATCGTTAAGGATGTGCCTGTAGGTAGCACCCTTTTGATCGATGATGGTGAAACTGCAATGAAAGTGATCGACAAAACTGCTGATTATTTGCTTTGCGAAGTTCAGAATGATGGAACAATTGGTAGCCGCAAGAGCGTGAATATACCGGGAGTAAGTGTAAACTTACCTTCTATTACTGCAAAGGACAGAAGAAGTATTGAAATTGCTATCGAAAACAAAGCTGACTTTATAGCTCACTCTTTTGTGAGACATAAACAAGACGTTTTGGACGTGCAAAAGATATTGGACGAATATAATAGCCCTATCAAGATTATCGCTAAGATCGAAAATCAGGAAGGTGTAGACAATATCGACGAAATATACGAAACTGCTTACGGAGTAATGGTTGCTCGTGGAGACTTAGGAATTGAAGTTCCTCAGGAAAAAATACCTGGAATCCAACGTCTTCTTATACGTAAAGCTATAGAATACAAGAAACCGGTAATTGTAGCTACTCAGATGTTGCATACAATGATCGAAAACCCTCGTCCTACACGTGCCGAAGTAACGGATATTGCTAATGCAGTATATTACGGAACAGACGCAGTGATGTTGAGCGGTGAAACAGCTTATGGTAAATATCCGGTTGAGGCAGTTCGTGCGATGGCTCAAATTGCAGCAGCAGCAGAACAATCTAAATTGGATGAAAAAGTAATTCCTGTTCCATTCAAGGACTCTGAATATGATACTACTTCTTTCTTGGCTAAACAGGCAGTAAAAGCTGCTACTCAGTTAGGTTTAGGAGCTATTATCACAGATAGCTATACTGGTCGTACGGCTCGTACTATCGCAGCTTTCCGTAGTAAATGTCCTGTATTTGCAGTATGTTGCAGTCACGAAGTTGCTCGTCAGCTTTCTGTATGTTATGGTGTTGAGGCTAGCTTCCAGGAATCTACAGGTTATACAACTCACAAGCATAAAGAATATTTCTTGAAAGCCCTAAATACTCTTCTTGAGCGTGGAGTTATCAAGAAAGAAGATACAGTTGCTTATCTTAGTGGTTCATTTGGTGAAGGTAAAGGAACATCATTCCTTGAAATCAACGGAGTAGGCCGTGTTGTAGATGCTGCTGACGCTTTCGAAGTACCGGTAGACTAACTGAAAAATAGGTGTTGATTATTGTTGAATAATCAAACTTGTAAAATATAATAAGAAAAATGAGGTAATGAGATTTGTCATTATCTCATTTTTGTATAAAATATCTATCTTCGAAAAAAAAGATTTTAATGGGGTTAGAAAGTAACGAAGCTATAGAAGGCTATATACTCTCTCATATCGATGAAGAGAGCGATTTGTTGAAGCAACTCAACCGTGATGCACATGTAAATTTGCTGAAGCCTCGTATGCTGTCGGGGCATTTGCAAGGTCGGATGTTGAAGATGTTCTGCAGAATGCTTCAACCTAAATATATTCTCGAGATAGGTACATATACGGCTTATGCAACTCTCTGTCTGGCAGAGGGAGCCATTGACGATGCCGAGATTCATACTTTGGAAGTGAACGATGAACTGGAAGACTTCATTATGAAATATCTGCATCAGACTAAGCTGAAAGATAAGATACATTTGCATATTGGCGATGCTATGGAAATAATACCTACCATCGACAGGGTTTTCGATTTGGTATTCATCGATGCAAATAAACGGCATTATATAGAATATTACAATCTGATCTTCGATAAAGTTCGTTCAGGCGGACTTATTATTGCGGACAATACTTTGTGGGATGGGCATGTGCTCGATGTTCCGAAACCTGCAGATAAGCAAACTATCGGCATACAAATGTTTAATGAAATGGTGGCAAAAGACGATAGGGTAGAAAAAGTGATATTGCCTGTGAGGGATGGTCTGACTCTTATATGGAAGAAATAGCAGATCGGTATTTTATCTTTACTGTATAAAGGATAACCATTGTTAGCTGTTAACTGATTACTGTTAACTGAAAAGTATTACCTTTACATTCTAAATTATTAAAATAAATGGATACAACCAGACAAGAAAAAATAAATCGTCTTATTCAAAAGGAACTAAGTGAAATATTCAGGAAGCAAACACAGCAGATGCGAGGGTTGATTGTTTCTGTCAGCACAGTACGTGTGAGTCCCGATTTGGGGATGGCAAAAGTATATCTGAGCATTTTCCCTTCCGAGCAGGCAAAGGATATATTGACAAATATCAAGACAAATATCAAGACTTTGCGTTTCGATTTAGGACAAAAGTTGGGAAAACAGTTACGTGTAATTCCTGAATTGGCGTTTTATCTCGACGACTCTCTCGATTATCTGGAGAATATAGATAGGCTATTAGGATCTGATAATAAAAAAGACGAATAAGCCTTGAATCTTCCTCTGCATATAGCCCGGCGTTATCTTTTTGCTAAGAAATCTCATAATGCAGTTAATGTCATATCTTTAATCTCGGTATGTGGTATTGCTATTGCCACAGCTGCACTGGTGTGTGTATTATCTGTGTTTAACGGCTTTACGGGGGTAGTGACTAAAACATTTAGCGATTTCGATCCCGATTTACAGATTGTTACTGTGTACGGTAAAGTGTTCACGCCTAATACGTCCCAACTGGAGAAAATAAAGAGTATTACGGATGTAGAATTTATTTCAGAATCTTTAGAGGAAAATGCCCTTGCGATATATGGAGACAGGCAAGAGCCAATTGTACTTAAAGGTGTTTCTTCCGAATTCGAGAATCTCGCAAATATAAAGAACCTGATAATAGATGGACGCTTTGTTTTGCGTGAAGGAGATGTGGATAATGGAGTAATAGGTGCAGGGTTGGCTATGTTTCTGAATGTAAGAGCCAACTTTATGAGCCCGGTCGAAATATATGTGCCTAAGAGGAATGCTCGTGTCAATCCTGCGAATCCATCTAGTGCTTTCGATCGAGATGATGTTTTTATAGGCGGTGTATTTGCTCTCAATCAGGCTAAATATGATGATCAGATGCTTATTGTGTCTATCGACCTTGCCCGCGAATTGCTAAGATACGAAAAGGAAGTTTCGTCTTTGGATATAAAACTGAAAGAAGGAGCAAATGTTGCTTCTGTGCAAAAGCAAATAAAAAGTATTATAGGAAATAACCTGATTGTAAAAGACCGTTTCGAGCAACAGGAAGATATGTATCGGATGGTGAATGTAGAAAAATGGGTGACATTTCTTATTCTTGGTATTATCCTCATAATAGCTGCTTTTAATGTCGTTGGTTCTTTATCTATCTTGATAATAGAAAAGAATGAGGATATTATTGTGCTAAAGAATCTTGGAGCAAATAATAAACTGATTACACGTATTTTTCTACTCGAAGGCTGGCTGATAAATCTGGTAGGAGCTTTTTCCGGACTTATTTTAGGACTTGTTATTTGTCTGTTGCAACAATATTTAGGTTTACTCAGACTGGGGTCGGGACAAGGCGAATTTGTGCTTGACGCATATCCGGTTTCTGTCTATCCATTAGATATATTACTTATTTTAATAACAGTGTCTGTTATTGGATTCTTAGCCGTAATATATCCTGTAAATAGCTTGCGTAAGCGTTTGTAGGTAAACTTTCGGTTTTTATTCTCCTGCTTGTGGAGGGATTTCCTGTTGTTGGCTTGGTATTACAGGCTCAAAAGCAACAATGCTATCCACTATAAATTTAGTGTAACCTCTCCAAGGCAACACTCCGTAAAATTCTTTATAGTGTAGTTTTACATTTTGTCCGCTCAGAGACATTAGTTTTATTGCAAGGTCTTTGTCGTCTATCGAAAATTGAAATTCATTGGATTGCAATCCTTGTTGTCCCGGACGAAATCCCGATTGAATCAATTCTCCTTCATATGTTTTAAAGATAATACCCTTATGTTTCACATTGTTCAATATTCCGGCTTTTACGCCCGAATCGCTGTAAGGAACATAATACCATATATAGCCAAATATCAGTAATCCGACAATTATTATAGTAGCTATTATTAACGATACTTTTTTCATAATTCTTGGTGGTTAATCTTCTGATTGTTAAAACGTATAAAAAAGTGTTTTGTTCAGGAGGCAAAGATATTCATATTTTTAAACTATTTTTGTTCTGGCATAGAATTTATAACAAAGGAACAAAAGAAAGATCAGATGATTGTAAAAGATGCACAGTTTGTAATTAGTAATACCGATTATAGAAAATGTCCTCAGGACGATAAACCTGAATACGCTTTTATAGGACGTTCCAATGTGGGAAAGTCTTCGCTTATAAATATGCTTACCAATCGTAAAGGATTGGCAATGACATCTTCGAAGCCGGGAAAAACACAGCTTATCAATCATTTTATAATTAACGACGAATGGTATTTGGTCGATTTGCCCGGATATGGATATGCGCAACGAGGTAAAGAGGGTAGAGAGAAGATACGTGTAATTATAGAAGATTATATTCTCGAACGTGCTCAGTTGACCTGTCTGTTTTTATTGTTAGACTGTCGGCACGAACCTCAAAAGATTGATTTGGAATTTATAGAGTGGTTAGGCGAATCGGAAATACCGTTTGCAATAGTCTTTACCAAAATAGACAAAATAAGTAAAGGTAAATTGAGTGATAATATGGCTCTCTATACATCTAAGCTTCATGAAACCTGGGACGAATTACCTCAGATTTTTTACACGTCCTCTGAACATAAACTTGGTGGACAAGATATATTGAATTACATAGAAAGCATAAATAAAAATATTAAAGAATGAATCAGGATATACATGCACGATATATGCAGCGTGCTATAAATCTTGCAAAGAAGAGTGTTGAAGCCGGAGGAGGCCCTTTCGGTGCGCTCATAGTTAAGGACGGAGAAGTAGTCGCTTTAGGGCATAATCGTGTTACTCTCGATAAAGATCCCACAGCACATGCTGAAGTTTCTGTTATCCGTAAAGCATGCAAGAAGCTTGACACATTCGACTTGTCAGGATGCGATATATACACTTCTTGCGAACCGTGTCCGATGTGCCTTTCGGCTATCTATTGGGCGCATATCGATAACATATACTATGGTTGTACCAAGGCAGATGCAAAAGATATTGGGTTTGACGATTCTTTTATCTACGATCAGATTGATCTGAAGCCTGAAAAACGGTCGATACCTACATCTCATATATTGCGAGACCAAGCTTTAGAAGCTTTTCATTTATGGGTAGCGAAAGACGATAAAACAGAATATTAATAATAATATATTTAATAGAGAAAATTATGTTGTTAGTACCTCAGATAAAAGTTTCGGATGTAAACAATCAGTCTTCTATTGTAGAAGCTATGCAAAATGTAAGCGAAAGTAGTATAGCAACTCTAAATTGGCCGGACCAATTTCCTTCAAAGCCGGAAGTGACTTTTAAGTTGGCTCACAATGGAGAATTCCTGTTTTTGGAATATAATGTTGAGGAAGATGAGATTTTAGCAAAAACGACAGAAGATAATGGCCCTGTATGGACAGATTCTTGTGTCGAATTTTTTATCTCTTTTCCGGACTCAGACTTTTACTATAATATGGAGAGCTCATGTATCGGAAAAGTGTTGCTAGGCTATAGGCAGGGACGCAACGATGTCGTATATGGCGATGCGGGTGTAATGTCGTCTATAAAGCGCTATCCGAGTTTAGGTACAGCACCTTTCGAGAAGAAACAAGGTGAGTTCAAATGGAGTTTGCTTCTTGTTATTCCTGTATCTGCATATTGGAAATCCGGTCTGACCTCATTTAATGGCGTTACAGCCAAGGCTAACTTCTTCAAATGTGGAGATGATCTGACTGTTCCTCACTTTTTGTCTTGGAATCCTATTGCAACAGAAAATCCGGATTTTCACCGTCCTGATTTTTTTGCGGAATTAAAATTTGAATAAATTGAAAAATATGATGTTAAGGTTCAAATATAGAGGGTGATACATCTTTTTATTTTTGTGTTAAAAAATCTTTCGTCCTATATATTTTTTTATATCTTTGCGTCACGAAAAACAGGTTCCGTTTTTCTAAATATGGATATATTTAATTTTTATGAAAAATAATCTATTCGATAGGTTCAAGCCTAAAGAAAGCAAGTTCTTTCCTTTAATGACCGGGATGGCGCAGGTCATAGTTGTTGCATCAGATCTGATAATAGAATGCGTTCAGATAACTAACCATACTGAGGCAGTAGAGTATTACAAAAAAATAAAAGAACAGGAGCGAAAAGCTGATGATATTCAAAATCAGATTTTCGAAGAACTCAATGAGACTTTTATTACGCCTTTCGATAGAGAAGATATCAACCATCTTTCTTCGACAATGGATGATGTGATGGATCTTATCAACAGTTGTGCAAAACGTATAATGCTCTATAGCCCAAAAGTAATGCCTGAGGCATCTCTCCGTTTGGCTATGTTTGTGCGCGAATCTGCCGGTTTCTTGGTTAAGGCAATAGAAGAGCTTGACGTACTGAAGAAAAATACAAATAGAATAAAAGAATATTGTGAACAATTAGGCGTGGTTGAGAAAAAAGCTGACGATGTATATGAGCATTTTCTTATTGACCTCTTCGAAAACGAAACAGATGCAATAGAAGTAATTAAACTAAAAGATATCTTACATGAGCTAGAGCGTGCAACAGATGCTGCCGAAGCTGTAGGTAAGATTATTAAAACAATGATTGTTAAGTATTCATAATTACAAAAAAATGACTCTATTAATAATAATCATTGTTTTAGCTGTAATCTTCGATTTTATCAATGGTTTTCACGATGCAGCTAATTCAATAGCTACAGTCGTATCCACAAAAGTTCTTACTCCTACTCAGGCCGTAATCTGGGCCGCATTTTTCAACTTTGTTGCATATTTTATAGCCAAATTTATCATAGGTGGATTTGGTATAGCTGATACGGTTTCTAAGACCGTTGATATGAGTTTTATTGCAAATCCTTCTCTTGTGATTGTCGCAGGTCTTGTAGCTGCTATTATATGGAATCTTATTACTTGGTGGTTAGGTATTCCTTCATCATCTTCTCATACTCTTATCGGAGGTTTTGCCGGAGCCGGAGTTGCTGCTTCTGGTTTTCAGGTAGTGCATGCCGGAGTGATTGGTGTTATCGCACTATTTATAGTTGTGGCTCCATTGATTGGTATGATTGGCGGTAATATAATAACCCTTATAACACTCCATTTTGCAAAGAAAATAAAACCGGCTAAAGCTGATCGTTGGTTCAAGAACTTACAGCTTGTTTCCTCAGCAGGGCTTAGTATCGGTCATGGATTGAATGACTCTCAGAAGGTAATGGGTATTATTGCTGCTGCCTTAATCGCATACACGGCTGATAATCCTGATGTGCATCCTTGGTTGTATATGGGGTCTATGGCTGATATGCACGACTGGGTTCCGTTGGTTTGCTTCTTTGCCATAGCGCTGGGTACAGTATGTGGAGGTTGGAAGATAATGAAAACAATGGGTAATCGTATCACTAAGATTACTCCTATAGAAGGTTTTTGTGCTCAAACAGCAGGAGCTTTAACTTTATTTCTTACCGAAAAATGGCATATTCCGGTTAGTACAACTCATGTTATTACAGGTAGTATCATTGGTGTTGGGTCAGTAAAACGCTTATCGGCTGTTCGCTGGGGCGTTACTAAAGATTTGTTAATAGCTTGGATTCTCACTATCCCGATAAGCGCATTGATGGCCATATTAGTATATCACGGATTAGCATTGATAGCTCTGTAAAAATAGTTGTAAATTATTCTTGTCATATATTAACGAAAGATCAAATGTTATTGTTAAATCATAAACAATAGTATTTGATCTTTCAGCTTAATTGCTATATTTACAACTTATTTTATTGAGATAGGCTTTACAAAATCAGACTATATCTTATCTTAACCTATAAGAATAAAAGATACACTGAGAAGTGAATACTAAAAAAACAGACAAACTATGCAAAACAAACAAACTGTATTTTTCCTTACTTTATTATTATTGTTATGTTCATATACTTCGGTATTTTCTCAAATTACAATAGGAGTAAGTGATGAGCCGGTAACTGGTGCTCTTCTGCAATTGAAGCAGGACGAAGGAGACACGGGTGGCGCAAATTCGCGAAAAGGGATGATATTGCCTCGTGTAGTACTCACTGATCTGAATAAGTTGATGATGGACGGAACTGCCGAGTATACCGGAGTTGATCGAGATTCTCATCTAGGCTTGGTCGTATACAATGTGAATGAAAATAGATGTGCTGATGATCCTATTTTCAAAGGTGCTTATGTTTGGTCAGGAACTAAATGGGAGTTACTGAGAAAAGAAGAAGCTCCTTATTTTATTGAGAATGATCAGGAAGGAAAGCCTTTTAAAGCTCGTGATTTTGGACCACAGGCAGGAGTGTGGATGTTGGAAAATCTTGCTGTAACAAAGTATGCTGATGGAACTCCTATACCTATGATCGGAAATCTGGGAGCAGATGTTGCCGGCTATGGATATCCTCGTACGGATGCAACAAAAACGGAATGGAATACTCCAATGCCCGAATGGAAAAGACATCATGGACTGCTTTATACTTTCCCTACGATATCGCGAGGATATGTTCCTACTCAAATAGATCAGAAAGTTTTAGATATTGACATGTCTGTAAAAGGAAATGAAGTAGAAGTAGTGTTGGAATCTACTGCCGGGGCTAAAAATGGCAAATTGCAGGGACCTTGTCCTAACAACTGGCATGTACCGAGTGATAGGGAGTGGTCGGAATTGGAGAAGGTGATATATAATGATATACCGAAATATAGCACCTATGCAAAAGATGATAAACCTACTCCTGATGTATGGAACGATCAGTGGGGTGTAGGCTGGTGGATATGGGACAGACCTTCGGGGCTGGATCCGAATAATGGTATACATGGGCATAGTCTAGCCATGTTGAATCCATGCTTAACACCCGGGCTTTCGTCACCTCCTTCAGGATATCAATATGGAAAAAGTCTTCTGGGTGTAGAAGGCGGCTTCGATGCTTATCGATTAGGTTTAATTACTGGGTATCTGAATCAAGCAATGACAGCAGCATCTTATGGAAAATATGCTTATTTTTGGACGAGTAGTCGTACTTCGCCTCTTAGTACTATAGACAGACGATTTGATTCGGCCTCCTCTATATATCGAGGAAATGGAGACTTGCATATACCGATGTCTATTCGTTGTAAAAAAGACTAATATTGCTGATAAAGAATTAGTAAATTAATTATATAATTTTTATTTTTAAGCGCTTGGGATAACTTCTCAGGTGCTTTTTAATTTATTTAGTATTGGTTATTTGTTTGTAATATTCGGAAGGTGTAATATTCATTTGTTGCTTAAATGCCCTGTTGAAAGAAGACTGGCTACTAAAACCCGAAGACATGTATATATATTCCAGTGTGTATTTTGATGTGTTGCTTTGTATTAGTTCTTTAGCCTTTTCTACCCTATAGTAATTGACCAAATTATTGAAGTTCATATTTTTATTCTTTCGTATTGCTTTGGCTAAATAAGCAGCATTTATATCCAAATCGTAGCCCATTTGCGTGATTTTGAAATTAGAGTTGAGGTAGGGCTGCCTTGTTTCGATATAATTTGTGATTTGTTGATATATCTTTTCATACTTATGGTCGTCTTCATTATCTAAAATAGTTGACAGATTTTCTTTACTATTAGTCGAGTCCACCGCGTTTTCGATCTGGCCGATCTGTATTTGATGAAAATAGTGTATATAATAAAGACAATAGCCAACTGCCACTAATGTTAAAAGAGCATTGATCATCTCTGAAAATAACATTTGGAAAAGTGACATGTCCGGATAATTTATCGGAGCATTATCATATACAGCGTATTGTAAGATGAAAGTGATGATAAATGTACACAACATGAGACATATACATAGAACAGACCATTTAAATGCATTTTTAAAAGGAAATGCGGTATACAGGTATATTGGAATAACAATATACCAAAACAGAGGAGTTACTACACCTTTCAACAGACATATTATTGTTATAAAGTGCATAGGAATAAGTGCTGCAATAAGGTATGCTTTAATAGACTTTTTTATATAATTAATAGGTATAAAGTGTACTATTATAATGGGTGTTATATTTAGAGTGCATCCTATCAAAAGTACGTATATTAAAGGATACGGTAGATTATAGAGAAGAATACTTAGAGTGTATGCAATGAAAACAATGTATAAGATGCCTAATGTAAATTTCTTAAATGCCTTGTTGTAGAGGTTTGTGTTGTTTTTCTTCATAAAACATATTACGTTTCTAACTGTAAAAGTATGAAAAATAAGCTTTTTATCGTAAATAAACGATCTGGGTATAAAGCGAAAATCGCATTTGATATATGTAATTATATTTCTTATAATGAGGGTGTTAATGTAGTCTTATTTTGAATTTGACTAATAAATAGAGTGTTTGATACGTTAGGGTTGGATTGGTGTTGACCTTAGGTCTTTTATTTTTATTTTACTTTACAAAAAATTATAATTCTTATAAAAGGATAATATCTTAGTCTGACACTGAGCACTATATATTCAATAATACTAATTATATATAGTTCGGAATTGAAGAATGGTTTAAATCTCTCTTTGTTGTATTGCGGCTAGCGATTGACAAAAAAATGCAAAATGACTTTACAATTTTCATATTACACTAACTATAACACACACACACACAATGAAAAAAACACTAAGAAGTAATAGCTTACTACTGTTAATAACAATCTTTTCCGTACTTGGAGTAAAGGCGCAGATTACTATCGGAGCAGGTATAGAACCTAACGGCGGAGCTCTTCTCGATCTGAAAGAATTTGCTGCCGGATCTTTAAATAGTAATAATGAGACATCTACAAAAGGAATGTTATATCCACGTGTAGAACTCCTAGATATTTATAAAAAAGAGTTACATCCTATGTATGATGTTGCAGGTACATCATATAATACAAATAAGGTTGTTTTAAAGAAAAATCATATAGGACTTATCGTTTTCAATGTGACCAATAGTGTATATTTTAGTTCAGGCTTATATCTATGGAATGGAGAAGAATGGAGAAGACTGGAAGATAGTCCCCTACTCGAATCTAAAATAAGTGATTTATTATGTGCAGGTGCTTTAATGACACCAAGTAGTTATACAGCAGGCACGCCATTTGATGGAGTGTTAAGAATATCGTACATTGGAGGTACAGGCGGGGGATACGAGGGAACGGCTACTTCTGCTCCGGTAAATGGATTGCAAATAGAACGATTAGAGGGGCGGTTGGCTATCGGAGGGGGAGAGGTCTTGTATCGTGTGTTTGGGACGCCAACCGTTTCGTCTCCGACAACAACAACGTTCCCTATAAGTTTTTTAGATAAAACTTGTAATATAACTGTCGGTAGTGGAGTGTCATCTGTAAATATTAGAAATCTGAGTGCTGATGTTCTTGTTACATCTCCTTATGCAAATGATTCACCGGGAACTGCAAACCAACTTGCTTTTGGAGATATAACCATTACAGAAGCTGGAAGTTATGCCTTTTCGTTGCGACTTTATGGTAAAATTAGCATAGATGATACTAAGCGTTGGCCTTTTTACATATATCTCCAGAAGAACAATAAAACGACAGTATTAGATGCTGCCGAGATTGACTTAGTAACAGTGCCTACAGGCGGATACCCGGACTATAGTTATAGTATTACATTGGGTGGTGTTTTTGATGTTAATGATAAAGTTTTAATAAGTATGCATAGGCCGGCAGGGAGTCTTACCGGACTATATCCTGTGCCTACCTGGACTTTAAGTAAAGGGTTTTCGTCCAATTCTCCGGTGCGCACCAGCCTTATATACTGGAAATTGTAATTACAATAAAAGTGAAGTGGAATTAACTAAAAAAGGTGTGTCAAAAGGTCTGAAATATATTAAAAACGTCATTGCGAACTTTTAGGCGAAGCAATTCAGGGTATTGTTTCACTATTTATCCTCGCAATGACAGGGAATGGTCTTTTGATACAGCTTTGTTCTTTATTATATTAACTCTCTTTTTTCTTGTTTTGAGTTTTTTCCTTCAAACCTTAACTTAATAATCAATAAGTTAAAAACTTTTCGTATCTTTGTATTCTGAACAGTAGAGTTTGTATTGTATCTTTCTTCTCAATGATTTGCTCCGCTACTATTTTGCGGATCTTCCCATCGTCAAAATCGACATCAAAATCAACTTGCTTGTTTGTATTATTAACAAGTCGCGAGGGTGTGTATCACAATTGTCGTGACACATTTTTAAAATATAGGATGAATTTATTGTTTATTGGTAATCAGGAAGCGATGTTTCCGATTATTCAGAGTGGAATGGATGCGCGAGTATCTCTTTCTCTGTCAAAATTTGTTGAAATTTATAGAGATTCGTCGACTTTTGTCTATTCTAAATTCCAGAAGAATAACTTGAATAATTTATGTGTATGGGTGCGAAAAGAAAAGGAGGAGCATCGATGCAAAAAATAATAGCATATCCCCTTTCTGTTGTCTATTATCTGTTGTTTGGATTCACGTTAGTTGTATTTCATGTTATTCAATGGTTGTGTTTTAATCTGTTTGGTTACAACGCTCACAAAAAGAGTGTCGATGTCTTGTGTTTTTTTCTTGTTGCCAATACTTATGTTCTGGGTACAAGATATAGAATAAAGAACCTCGATAAGCTCCCTGTTGGTGCTCCTCTGATTATTGCGGCCAATCATCAAAGCCTGTATGATATAACTACTATCGGTTGGTTTATGCGAAAGGTACATCCTAAGTTTATCAGCAAGGTAGAACTTGGCAAAGGCATTCCCAGTATTTCGTACAATCTCAATCATGGAGGATCTGTGCTCATTAATCGGAAAGACGCTAAGCAGTCGCTATCCGCAATAAAGGAAATGTCGCAATATATAGAGAAATATAAACGAGCTACAGTAATTTTTCCCGAAGGAACAAGAAGTAAGACTGGTAAGCCTAAGCCGTTTGCCGAAAACGGTTTGAAAATTCTATGCAAATATGCGCCATCAGCTTATATAGTACCTGTTACAATTAACAATTCATGGAAGATGACAAAGTGGGGTTCTTTCCCTTTGGGGATAGGTAACAAGCTCGAATTTATAATTCAGGACCCCATTCTGGTAAAGAATAGACCATTTACTGAACTTTTTGAAGAAACAGAACAGGCTGTAATTAAGGATATCAATTGATGCAAAATAGAAATATTTTCTAGCTTTTTTCCTTCATTGGGAAAAAATTACTAGATATAAAATTAAAAACTGCTGTTGTGAAACTATATCAACAGCTAAATATTAAAATATGACATTTGAGAAATTAAATATTATTGAGCCGGTATTAAGAGCTCTGAACGAAAAAGGATATACAACTCCCACTCCAATACAACAACAGGCTATACAGCCGGCACTCGATGGTCGGGATATTTTGGGATTGGCACAAACAGGAACAGGAAAAACTGCTGCTTTTTCACTTCCAATCATACAGCATTTGTATTTGAATAAAGCGCATGGAAAAAAAAGAGAAATAAGAGCATTGATGCTGACTCCTACTCGCGAACTTGCAATACAAATCAATGAAAGTCTTCGTGACTATACTCGCTATACAGGTATCCGTCATTGTGTAATTTACGGAGGGGTTAAACAAAATGCTCAGGTTAGTGAATTGAAAAACGGTGTGGATATATTGGTGGCTACTCCGGGGCGCTTACTCGATCTTATGAATCAGGGAATTATCAGCTTAGATTCTGTTCGTCATTTTGTGCTTGACGAAGCCGATCGGATGCTGGATATGGGTTTTATTCACGACATAAAGCGCCTGTTGCCAAAGTTGCCAAAAGAAAAGCAGACTCTTTTCTTTTCGGCGACTATGCCTTCGTCTATAGCCGCTCTGTCCCGTTCTATTCTACGCAGCCCTATAAAAGTAGAAGTTGCTCCTGTATCATCGGTGGTAGATACTATAGAACAATATCTTTACTTTGTGGAAAAACAAGAGAAAAAAGACTTGTTGATAGACCTATTGAAAAAAGATAGAAAGAAATCGGCATTAATATTTTCCCGTACAAAACACGGTGCTGACAAAATAGCCCGCATTCTTAGTAAAGCGGGAATAGGTAGCGCAGCCATTCATGGAAATAAATCTCAGAATGCAAGACAACGAGCCTTGTCTGATTTTAAACTGCATAAGATACAGACTCTTATTGCAACAGATATTGCAGCCAGAGGAATTGATATTGATAGCTTAGAACTTGTTATAAACTATGATCTGCCAGATGTGCCGGAAACTTATGTTCATCGTATCGGGCGTACCGGTAGAGCCGGTAATAACGGAGTGGCTTTGACCTTTTGTGCACAAGAAGAGCAAGAGATGCTTCGGGATATTCAGAAGCTGACGGGCAAGAAGCTGACTGTATCCGATTATGCCAATAAGGCAGGTGTAGCGGTGAAGCAAAAAACTTCTGAAAGCAAGAAAGATATCGTTCGTTCTGAAAACGTGTTGGCAAATAAGAACAGGAAGATTGTAGTGAAGAAAGCAAATGAAAAATTTGAAACGATGAGTAGTCCTACAGCCGTTAGCAGATAGGCCTATTTCCTGATTTATAGTATGTAAGATTAATATAAAGACATTTAGATATAAATATGGCAAAATCAAATTCTTTTAATAAAAGAGAAGTCGAAAAAAATAAACAACAGAAAAGGAAAGAAAAGCAGCAGAGAAGAGAAGAGCGGAAGAGCAATCCGACAGACTCGTTCGATGATATGATTGCTTATGTGGATGAGAATGGTGTTATAACCAGTACACCTCCCGATATAGCAAACAAACAGAAAGTAGAGATAGACAGCATAGCCATTTCTACTCCTAAAAAAGAAGATATAGAAGACCCGATATTGCAAGGTCGCGTAGAGTTTTTTAACTCCGAAAAGGGATATGGCTTTATTAAGCACATAGGCAGTACAGACAAGTACTTTTTTCATATAAGCAGTGCTCCTGCCTCCATTGTAGAAGGAAACATGGTAATATTCGAGTTGGAACGAGGTACTAAAGGAATGAATGCCGTAAGGATTGCTCTCGCCAATAAGAATGACTAAAAATCAATAATAAATTAATTAAGAAAACAAATGAACATTTATGTATCAAATCTAAACTTTAGTACAACAAGCGAGAGTTTACAAGAATTGTTTGCTGGGTATGGCGAAGTAACTTCCGCTAAGATTATCACTGATAGAGAAACCGGAAGATCTCGAGGTTTTGGTTTTGTTGAAATGTCTGATGACGCAGAAGGACAGAATGCTATTTCAGGATTGAATGAAACAGATTTTGAAGGCAAAACAATCAATGTGAATGTTGCACGACCTAAAACAGACAGACCTAGTGGTGGTGGCTACAATAATCGTGGCGGAAACGGAGGATATAATAGAAGTCGTTACTAAATAGAGACTGCTAAATACTATAGATAAAAGGGAAAGCAAAAGTGCTTTCCCTTTTGTTTTATATTCATTCTTAAACAAATTTGAGTGTTGGTAATATAAAAGATATTGATGCACATGTTTTTTGAAGGAATAGTGTGAAACTCAGTGGTTGCTATCTGAGAATATTTTTCCAAATGGATATTAATTGAATTGTTTAGATAATAATGTAGAAAAAGATTGCTTTATATTGCTGAAAATAATATCTTTGCACCGCTTTTATGAAAGCAAAATATGTTTAACTTTTAATGATACTGATCAGGACTGGTGCCAGATCGAATTTGAATGATCGACAATTTAAAAAATGTACAACCGGTTGCAGACTTCGACTGGGATTCGTACGAAAAAGGAGATTCTTACATTGGTAAGAGCAAAGAAGAACTTGTAGAAACTTATGACCAATCGTTGAACAAAGTAAACGACAAAGAAGTGGTTATGGGTAAGGTAACAGCGATGAACAAACGTGAGGTTGTTGTAAACATCGGTTACAAATCAGATGGTGTTGTATCAATGAACGAATTTCGTTACAACCCTGAACTGAAAGTTGGTGACGAAGTAGAGGTATACATCGAAAGCCAGGAAGATAAAAAAGGACAATTGATCCTTTCTCACAAAAAAGCACGTGCAACACGTTCTTGGGATCGTGTTAACGAAGCTCTTGAGAAAGATGAAATTATCAAAGGATTTATCAAATGTCGTACTAAGGGTGGTATGATCGTTGATGTATTTGGTATCGAGGCTTTCTTGCCGGGATCTCAAATCGACGTGAAACCTATCCGCGACTACGATGTGTTCGTTGGTAAAACTATGGAATTCAAAGTTGTGAAAATCAACCACGAATTCAAAAACGTTGTTGTATCTCACAAAGCTCTTATCGAGGCTGAACTTGAACAACAAAAGAAAGATATTATTTCCAAATTGGAAAAAGGACAAGTGCTTGAAGGTACAGTTAAAAACATTACATCTTATGGTGTATTTATCGACCTTGGTGGCGTAGACGGACTTATCCATATTACAGACCTTTCTTGGGGACGTGTACAACATCCTGAAGAAGTGGTTAAATTGGATGAAAAAATCAACGTTGTTATCCTTGATTTCGATGATGATAAAAAACGTATCGCTCTTGGTCTTAAACAGCTTACTCCTCATCCATGGGATGCTCTTAGCACTGAACTTAAAGTTGGCGACAAGGTGAAAGGTAAAGTTGTTGTTATGGCTGACTATGGTGCATTTATAGAAATTGCTCCGGGTGTAGAAGGTCTGATCCACGTATCGGAAATGAGCTGGGCTCAACACCTACGCAGCGCACAAGACTTTATGAAAGTTGGTGACGAAGTAGAAGCTGTAGTGCTTACACTTGATCGTGACGAACGTAAAATGTCTCTTGGTATCAAACAATTGAAACCAGATCCATGGGAAAATATCGAAGAAAAATATCCTGTGGGAAGCAAGCATACTGCAAAAGTTCGCAACTTCACTAATTTCGGTGTATTTGCTGAAATAGAAGAAGGTGTAGACGGGCTTATCCATATCTCAGACCTTTCTTGGACTAAAAAAATCAAACACCCTAGCGAAGTAACAACTATCGGTGCGGATATCGAAGTCCAAGTACTTGAAATAGACAAAGAAAACCGTCGTTTGAGCTTAGGTCACAAACAACTTGAAGAAAATCCTTGGGATGTATTCGAAACTATCTTTACAGTAGGTTCTGTACACGAAGGCACAGTTGTAGAAATGGTAGACAAAGGTGCAGTAATATCTCTTCCTTACGGTGTTGAAGGTTTTGCAACTCCAAAACACTTAGTGAAAGAAGATGGTTCTCAGGCTCAGGTAGACGAAAAGCTTGATTTCAAAGTAATCGAGTTCAACAAAGACTCTAAACGCATCATCGTATCACACAGCCGTGTGTTCGAAGATGAAAAACCTGAAGCTAAAGAAGCTGCGGCAGAAAAGAAAGCAAAAAGATCTGCTAAGAAAGAAAAAGAAGATACTATTGTACAATCATCTAGCATGGAGAAAACTACTCTAGGCGATATCGAAGAGCTTGCTGCACTGAAAGAAAAACTTTCGGGTGGTGATGCAAAATAAGATTTGTAAGATAGATTCTTTACTATAAATAAAAAGACCGACTCTTGTAGAGCCGGTCTTTTTATATCCGCACTATTTCTTAAATACCAGATATACCGCAGCAATCAGAAATACGAAAGCTAACAGGTGGTTCCATTTAAAGGTTTCGGTCTTGAATGCCAGTGTACTGAACAGGACAAAAACAACAAGAGTTATCACTTCTTGTATTATCTTTAGCTGCATAAGAGAAAATGGACCTCCGTTCCCTTGAAATCCAATACGGTTTGCAGGAACCTGAAAGCAATATTCGAAAAAAGCAATTCCCCAACTGATCAGTATTACCCCGATCAACGGTAAGGCGGCAAACCATGAATATTCTTTCATTTTCAAATGCCCATACCAGGCAAACGTCATAAATATGTTAGACACTACAAGTAATAGAACTGTATATAAGCCAGCTAAATTCATGTTTTATACAATTTTGAATAGTTGTTTTGCGGCGCAAAAGTAAACCAATTTTTTATACTTACATTATCTTTTCGTATTAATTCTTATCTTTGAAATCTATAAGGTCACGAGCCTATTTTTTGTTTTATCATGCGTGGTACCAATGTATTGTTACTGTACATAGATAGCATTGTTATTTTTAGTTTCTTAATCAGATAGAACTATACATTATGAAATCATTTGTTATTTATATATTACTATTATTCTGTTCCGTTTCTGTAGCTTATTCTCAAACATTGGCCGAAGCTCGGGAAATGTATTTGAAAGGGGAGTATGCGAAAGCCCTTCCTATATTTGAGGCAGAATATAATGCAAAACCAACAGATGCCAATCTAAACCAATGGTATGGAGTCTGTTTGTTTGAGACCGCGGGTGATATGAAAAAAGCAGAAGAATTGCTTGCAGTGGCATCTAAGAAGAATATACAAGAATCATTTTTTTATCTGGGACAAATATATACTAATGAATTTCGGTTTGCAGAAGCCGCAGATAATTTCGACAAATTTGAGACTTTAGTGAAGAAACATCCTCGCCGCAGAAAGGATGATTTAGCTAAGTATGAATCGGATATGGCGCGATTGGAGGACAAAAAGAACCTGTTGTCTCGCTTGCGTCGTGTAGTTTTCAATACAGAAGACATTCAGGTGATAGATAGTATTGTAGTCGATAAACCGGAATTTCTATCAGCTTACAAACTCAGTCGTAGCTCAGGTAAACTCGATTATTTTAATAAAGTATTTAAGGCAAATAAGACAATAGAGTCAACTGTCTATTTTAACGAAAAAGAGACAAAAGTGTATTATGGTCAGCCGGATAAGAATAGTGGCTTTACACTATATTCTATGGAAAAGCTTCTTAGTGATTTTGGAAATGAAAAGAAGATATCTCCTGACAATTTTGGTCTGAAAGGTGATGTGAATTATCCTTATATGATGGCAGATGGAGTTACTATCTATTTTGCAGCAAAAGATGAAGAAACTCTTGGTGGCTATGACCTGTTTGTGTCTCGTTATAATATGAATAATGATACTTTCCTTGCACCCGAACGTTTGAATATGCCGTTCAATTCTTTAGCTAATGACTATATGATGGCTATTGACGAAGAAAAAGGAGTAGGGTGGTTTGCTTCAGATCGCTATCAGCCCGAAGGCAAAGTTTGTATATATACTTTTATCCCGAACCAGACTGTGAAAGTCATAGATAGTGAAGATGAAAAGTATGTGTCTTCAAGAGCACGCATATCTTCAATAAAAGATTCGTGGGAACAGGGAAAAGATTATTCTCAGTTAATAACCTTAGCCCGTAAAGCGCCAAAGGAAGAAGTTAAGATTGCTAAGGATTTTGAGTTCGTTATCAATGATAAATATACATACTATCGTTTTGCCGACTTTAAGAACAAGGCTGCACGTGACACCTACTTCAATGTTGTGCAAATGAAAGCTAATAAAAAGAATATTGAGGAAAAGCTTGAGAAGCTTCGTGATAATTATAATAAAGCAGATCAGGCTTCGAAGCGTAACCTAACAAGTGAAATTCTCAACATGGAAACACAGCTAGAGCAATTGCAGAAAGATGTTCCGACACAAGAAGTACAAGCCCGTAATCTGGAAGTGCAAAACTTACGCTGATCTTTTAGAAGAATATTTCTATCCAAAAATAAGATAATACAGCTATTATCGCCCATAGCAAAATACCTAAGGCGAAAGTATTCAGTCCGGTCTTTTTTACTTCATTCATCTTGATGGATGTCCCAATGAAAAAGAGAGAGACCATCATGCCTTTCTTGCCAAGCCAACCGAGGTGCAGATTTGTTTCCTCCATTCCCGGAATATAATTACCTATAATGATTGCCACAACAAAGAGGAGTATAAACCACGGGATATTTATTTTTGAAGCATTATTTTTATTAAAAAAGGCTATACACAAAGCCAAGGGTATTATCCACAGGGTGCGGGTAAGTTTTACTGTTGTGCCTACTTGCAGAGCTTGCTCTCCATAAGCGGAACATGCTCCTACGACCGAACTGGTATCATGTATTGCTATTGCAGCCCAATATCCGAAATGGGTTTGATCCATTTGTAGGAGATGCCCTATAGCTGGAAAGATGAATAATGCGATTGCATTCAGGACAAAAATTACAGCTAACGAAAAGCTTATCTGGTTATTTTTTGCATCTAATATTGGGGCTATTGCCGCAATAGCACTACCTCCACAGATGGCCGTTCCTCCCGAAATAAGCAAAGTCGTATTCTTTTCTACTTTAAATAGTCGTCCGATCATTATACCGGCAAGCATCGTGATTGTTACAGAAACAATGGTTATCATAAATCCGGTCTTCCCCGTCTGGATGACTTCATGTACAGACATTGAAAATCCCATGCAAACTATCGAAGCTTGTAATAGATATTTTGTGAGTTTTCCTGTTTTTATTACATCTTCGCCTTTATATAGAAAAGCTAAAAGGATGCCTAGAAATAGAGCCAATGGCGCGGAAAAGAAAGGGAACAGACAGCAGGCAGGGATAATATAGTAGAGTTTGCTGAGAACTTTTTGCATAGTTTTATTTTTCTAATATTGCTAAGGCCTTATTTTCACATTTGGTCATTTCGTCCTGTTCTCCTTCTGTTTTGTCATTGAGGCCACATAGATGCAGTATGCCATGTATAATAACTCTATGAAGCTCTTCATTGTAATCTGTACCTAACTGTTCCGAATTGGTTCTTACAGTGTCCAGACTTATATATATGTCGCTCGATAGAGTGTCTCCTTCGTTGTAGTTGAATGTGATAATATCAGTGTAGTAGTCGTGCTGCAAATATTGTTTGTTTACTTCCAGAATTTTCTCATCGGAGCAAAATATATAACAAATGGCCCCTATCTTTTTTTTGTAAGTTTCTGCTACTGTTTTTATCCAGTTCGAAGTCTTTCTTTTTTTTATTGATGGCATTTTTACGTCATCAGTATAGTATTGTATTGCCATAAGAAGTTCTTTTATTTTTGCAAAGTTACTTCTTTAATTAAAATAGAAGAATAATTAGGTTTGAATTTATTCCGGTCTTTACATATTGCTATAAATATTGTTTATTGGTCGATAGAAAAACCTTATTCTGTAACATATTGTTCTATACAAATAATAATTTAACTTTGAAGAATAAATCAATTAACTTTAAAATATAATATCATGAATAGTATTGCAAGGAAAACTCTCGATGAGTTTATTATCGAGAGACAGGAAGATTTTAAGTACTCTACAGGGGAACTTTCTCGTTTATTAAACTCTATTCTTCTTGCTGCCAGAGTGGTTAGCTACAAGGTGAATAAAGCCGGATTAGTCGATATCTTAGGTGCGATAGGCAACACAAATGTTCAGGGAGAAGAACAGAAGAAGTTGGACGTTTATGCGAATGATGTATTCATCCAAACGTTAGTAAACAGAGAAATTGTTTGTGGTATTGCTTCGGAAGAAAATGATAACTTTATAACTATTCAGGGGCTAGATGAAGGACATAACAACAAATATGTAGTGTTGATGGATCCTCTGGATGGATCTTCTAATATAGAGGTAAATGTATCAGTAGGGACAATTTTCTCTATTTATCGCCGTATATCCCCGATTGGTTCCCCTGTAACTATCGAAGACTTTTTACAGCCGGGGGTAAATCAGATAGCAGCCGGTTATATACTATATGGAACATCTACAATGATTGTATATACTACAGGGCGTGGAGTAAACGGCTTTACACTGAATCCGGCTATCGGAAGTTTTTACCTTTCTCATCCTGATATGAGATGTACTAAAAATGCAAAGACATACTCCGTGAATGAAGGTAATTATGTTCATTTCCCGCAGGGTGTGAAAGATTATATTAAATACTGTCAGGAAGAAAAAGAAGATCGTCCCTATACGGCTCGCTATATTGGCAGCTTGGTCTCAGACTGTCATCGCAACTTGATAACAGGCGGAATTTATTTCTATCCTTCTACACATAAGTCTCCTAAAGGAAAGCTGCGCCTACTTTACGAGTGCAACCCTATGGCGTTTATTACAGAACAGGCAGGAGGTAGTGCTACAGATGGCAAAAACCGTATTCTCGAAATACAGCCGACAGAGTTGCACCAACGGACGCCTTTTTACTGTGGCAGTTCCAATATGGTAGAGAAGCTTAAAGACTTTATAGAGAGATCGGAAGCTAAGCAATAAATTATACTGAGTCCTATTATCCTATTCGGATGATAGGACTTTTCTTATTTTGATTATTGATGATAACGTTAGACTATTCCCTTACTAAAGACGATTTTTTATTTATACAATTATATCGTGCTTCACATGACGAGCAAGCTAATAAACAAAGACGCAGAGAGAAATACCGCATTATAGGATTGTCTCTTCTTTGCGGAATTGTACTTTTTCTCGACGAGGAATATCGTTACTATTCCTATTTTATGCTAGGTTCGGGGCTTTTATTTTTTCTTGTTTATCCTTGGTGGTCTGCGTGGTTTTATAAGCGGATGTTTAAGAAACATATTGAGGCACAATTTAAGGATCAACTTCCTTATTTCACAAAACTTGTTATGGAAGATGAATTTATAGAAGTTGCCAGTCCTAGGGGAAATACTCGTTTTCTGATTAGTGATATAAAGTCTATAATAGAAACAAAAGATCATCTTGTTATTCTGTTTTCAGAATTTATGAGTATAATTATTCCCAAGAAAGAGGTACCTGATCTTAATCTGTTACAAAAGCAGATAGAAGCTTATCGGGATAATTATAAGATTCCTGTTACACAGGACTTCGTCTGGAAATGGAAATAAATCTGCTTTTAGCATCTTTTTTATTTTAGAGGATATTTTCTCTCTCAAAATGCAATCTCTAGTTTGCATTTTTAGTACATTTGTGTGGATTAATCGAAATGAAATATTTTCAATAAGATAACTTAGAAAAATCAATCATAATGGACTTAATTAAAGAAATCGTAGAAAGGGCAAAAGCGAATAAACAGCGTATCGTTTTGCCGGAAGGAACAGAAGAAAGAACCATCAAGGCTGCAGATCAGCTTATAGGAGATGGAGTTGCAAACATAATTCTTATTGGCAATGTAAATGAGATTAAAGATCTTGCAGTTAAATTTAATTTGAAGAATATCGACAAAGCAATTCTTCTTGATCCTCGCGATTATGAAAAGAAAAGTGTATATGCAAACTTGTTATTTGATTTGCGAAAAGCAAAAGGCATGACACTGGAGCAAGCTGAAAAACTGGCCGAAGATCCATTGTATATTGCTTGTTTGATGATTAAGAACGGAGACGCTGATGGCGAAATCGCCGGAGCTCAAAATACAACGGGCGATGTGCTTCGTCCTGCTTTGCAGATTATAAAAACAGCTCCGGGTATCAGTGTTGTTTCAGGTGCATTTCTTATGTTTACTACCCAGAAACAATATGGAAAAGATGGTCTTTTGGTAGTTGCTGATTGTGCCGTTACTCCTGATCCTACAGCTGCTCAATTGGCAGAAATAGCTGTTGCAACAGGTCATACTGCCCGTGCTCTTGTTGGAGAAGAGCCTCAGGTGGCTATCTTGAGTTTCTCTACAAAAGGCAGTGCAAAACATCCGTTGGTAGATAAAGTGATAGAAGCTACTCAATTGGCTCAAAAGATAGACCCGTCTATGAATATTGATGGCGAATTGCAGGCCGATGCCGCACTTGTACCATCGGTAGGAGAACAAAAAGCGCCCGGAAGTAAAGTTGCAGGCCGTGCAAATGTATTAGTCTTCCCTTCTCTCGAAGTTGGTAATATTGCTTACAAATTGGTTCAGCGACTAGGAAATGCTGAAGCTGTAGGCCCTATTCTTCAAGGAATGGCTGCACCTGTAAACGATTTGTCTCGTGGTTGTTCGGTGAGCGATATCTATAACATGGTTGCTATTGCTGCAAACCAGGCAATTGCTGCAAAGAAATAATAAACCCTTAACTAAATAACATGGCAGAAATAATAGAACCTATTGAGGATTACGGATTAAGCAGCAAGCATAAGAAGAGATCCCTTTTTTCAAAGATTGGCGTTGTTGGTTGTGGTCGCGACGGCAGACACATCGTTAGTCTTACTGCACTCTCAGGGATGGAAGTGGTTTTCATCGAAGTTTCGGAAGACAGAATAAATGAAGCTTTAAGAGATATAGAGAATGGTCTTAATACAAAAATAGAAAACTGGGGATTGACTCAGGGTGAGAAGCGTGCTACTATGGGGCGTATAAAAGGCTCACTGGATTATAATGACTTGAAAGGATGTGACTTTGTTATTGAAGCCATCCGTTACGAGGCTAATGGCGAACGCAGCACCGAACTAAGAAAAGAAGTTTTCAAGAATCTGGAAATGGTGTTAGCTTCGGATGCAATTATTGCGACTAACGCTACCACAGTAATCATTAGTGAATTGGCAGCAGATCTTAAGTATAAAGAGCGTTGTATCAGCCTGCATTTTCCAATAACTCATACTGAAGCCCGTTTGCTGGAGGTAGTAAGGGGAACATTCACATCGCAAGAGGCAATAGATAAGATATATCTGTTTGCCAATATGATCAAATATACACCTATTTCGATACATGAGAGTAGTGGCCTTGTTAGTTTCCGTATACTTATTACGATGCTTAACGAAGCGTGTGAAATATGGATGGAGAATGTAGCGTCTATGGAAGATATAGATAAGGAATTTACTATTATCTATGGACAGCGTTTCGGAGTTTTTCAATTAGCTGATATTATAGGTATAGAAAAGCTTGTTATGATGATGGAAGATATGTTCCATGAATATGGTGATAAGAAATACAAAGCATCACCAGTTTTATGGCGCTTGTACCGTTCTAAACAAGTGGGCAAATCTTCGGGAAGAGGATTCTATATTTATGATGAGAATGGAAAACAACTAGGACCTAACAATTTAATTTAACGGCATGAAAGTATTAGTGTTGAACTGTGGAAGTTCGTCTATAAAATATAAGCTTTTCAATATGGAAAGCAAAGATGTATTGGCACAAGGAGTAGTTGAGAAAATCGGACTGAAAGGTTCTTTCCTTAAGTTTCCTTTGGCCAATGGGGATAAAGTAGTTCTGGAAGGAGAGATTCTCGAACATCAGGCAGGTATAGAATATATTCTTGGAGTTTTGACTAGCGAAAAATACGGATGTATTTCTTCTCTTTCCGAAATAGATGCTGTAGGTCATCGGGTTGTACATGGTGGCGAAGAGTTTAATAGTAGCGTTTATATTACTGATGAGGTAATAAAAAAGATGGAAGAATGTATCGAGTTAGCTCCGTTGCATAATCCACCGAATTTGGCTGGTATATATGCTGTGAAAGAGCTGATGGGAGATATACCTCAAGTTGGAGTCTTTGATACAGCATTTCATCAAACTATGCCTCCAAAGGCTTATATGTATGGATTGCCATATTCGCTATATAAGAAATATGCTATTCGGCGATATGGCTTTCATGGAACCAGCCATAGATATGTATCAAAAAAAGGTTGTGAAATTCTGGGCGTACCATACGAAGATCAGCGTATAATTACAGCCCATATTGGTAACGGAGGTTCACTTGCTGCGATAAAAGACGGCGTGTCTGTAGATACATCTATGGGGATGACTCCTGTAGAGGGGCTTTTGATGGGCACACGTTGTGGCGATGTAGATGCAGGTATTGTTTCATTTATAATGGAAAAAGAAAATATCGGAACACAGGCTATTTCTACTCTGGTAAATAAGCATAGCGGACTGCTTGGAGTTTCCGGGGTTTCTTCCGACATGAGAGAACTGCGTGCTGCTATAGAAGCCGGAAATGAAAGAGCGCAGCTTGCATACGATATGTTTGTACACCGCATAAAGAAATATATAGGAGCATATGCCGCAGTATTAGGAGGTGCCGATATTCTGATGTTTACCGGAGGTATTGGCGAGAACGCATTCTATCTCAGAGAGCAATTATGTAAAGAACTTGCATTTTTAGGAATAGAAATAGATGCAGAGAAAAATAGTAAAATATTTGGAGAAGAAGCTATAATAAGTACCCCGGATTCTAAGATAACAGTTATGGTTGTCCCTACGGATGAGGAATATATGATAGCTTCGGATACTATGGAAATAGTACAGAAATAGAGTTAAATTATTGTATTATTGTTTATTATAATTAAACGGCGTCTTCGGATGCCGTTTTTTATTTGTTTGTAATACTCAAGGTTCTTTAACAATTTGGAGGGGATTTGTTATCTCTCCGTTAAACAAATTTAAAGTGTTAAAATTAGAGGTTTGATTGTTTGGAGATGTCACAGTCAGCCCCTATCTTTGTAATGTGTTTTTCATAGTATTAGATTTAAGGTTAACAATGAAGATTGGTTGTCGTGATGACAACCTTTTCTTTTTTATATACATCGCTAAATCTAATCCACTTTTTTAATATATCTCTATCCGAAATATAAGCTTCACCAATCCATACTTAATTAGAATTTTATTGAAAGCTAAATTCTTACGTAAACAATTTTAAATTTTGCATTGTTCTACATAAGTAGGAGAGTTTATTTTATAACCTTAAAAGAGTATTTTATGGATAATGATGACAAAACCCGCAAAGACAATACTCCTTTGGATAATAGGTTAGGTGCACCCATGAAGAAGGTGGATGGTCTGAGCTGTGATAAGAAAAAATCAGAGTCTGAACATTTATATGCATTTAGAGGAGATGTGCATATAAATAGTAAGAATGATGATGATTTGGAAAAGAAATGAAATGTCTCAACTTATATGTAAGAATAAGCCCCATCAATATGTCATTAATGGGGCTTTTAGAATATGATAATATTTTTATTATTTTGTCGATACAGCATGTCTGACACCTTTATAACTTTTCAACATAGCTCTGGTAGAACCCATCTTCAATTTAGAGTCTAATCTGACAGGCATACGATTGTTGTCATTAGTTATATATACCTTCATGGCTTCTTCCTTGTCTTCAAAAGCTAGTTGGTTTGCGTTAAGTACACTTAGTACAAGCTTAATGCAACTATAGGTTTTGCCATCATTTGCCTTTACGTTTTCAATGCCTGCATGCTCTATAACCATATAAGCTTTTTTCTTTCCTGTTATGAAATCTACGCGGGTTTCATCCCCTTTTTTCATTGTAGAATAATCCAGTGTTCTGGCATAGAAAACGACGCTAACCATATCATATACACACGAATTTACATTTATAGTCTCATCGAAACGTAGTTCGCCGTTTTTTACTCTTTTGGTATGTACACTTACTCCTCCGGCCGAATTGTATGTGTATGTCATATTTTCTATAGTATGCTCTTTGCCTTCTTCTGCATCTTTCTTAAATGCAAGAGGGGTAAGGTCTTTTGTTGTATAGGATGATAAAGTATCGTTTAGACTGAAGACCTTGTCGACCATTCCTGACGACTTTGCAACAAGAGACATTTTATAGCCGTCTCTTCCGTTATATTTTTCTGATACGGTCTTCAATGTCGATACTCCGGCTTTTGTGTTCACTAGACCCCACTTAAAATACAGGTCGTATGTGAGCTCTTCTCCTGCCTGAAAGTATTTGTTGTCTACTTTACACTGAGCTGAGATGTTTAGACTGATAGCTGTAAACAAAACAACTCCGATTGTTATAGCTTTTCTGATCATAATTACCATTTTTAAGTTATACAAGAGACAACAAATCCTGTCAATATTGTTCCATCACAGGCTGATTGTTCCCATAATTATTATTACCCCTGTTTTGAGGGTCGTTTGTGTTTCGGTTTCTGTTTTTATTTAATTCATTGTTTTTTTGTTCCTTTTCTTCCAGTTGCTTGCGTTTCGAATCCTTTTCTTGTGGCTTCTGCTTCGTTATTTCCAGAGGCTTCTGCGTTGCCAGAGTAGTTGGATCTATTATCCAAGGCTCTTGCTCATCGTATTCAAAAAAAGCTTTTATTTCGAATACCTTAGGCGAATAGCAAACCATTTCGGGTTGCAAATTTTTGTGATAATCTCCTGTATCCCATATCCCATTATTATTGGCATCTAAAATAATGCGGGCATAATAAGTTCCCGGAATCAGATCTCTGAATACTGCCACATTATCTTTGACTCGAGATTTGCGTGTAGGTTTATCCGACTTATCTAAAAGTTCTATAAAAGCAGGAATACTATCTACTCCACTAACGCGTATGGCTAATTGTCCGTACTCATCTTCTGTCTTAACTTTAAACTTCTGATCGAACGTATTGTTCCATAGCCCATATATACTGTGTACCGAAGCAGAGTCTATTTTTATTTTATATTCCTGTCCATATAGCCATCTGTTTCTTATGGTATATTTTCTTGGATTGAGAGAGTCTACTTCCAGCTTGAAGGGAATATTGTTATATACCGTGTCTTTTAATTGCTGTAAAGATATCTTTGTCGACAGAGAGTCTGTTATTGGTTCTTCAAATTCAAGCACTATATTCTTATATGTGTCCCAAGATGATGAAACATTATTTTTCATATTCAGAAATATTGTTTCCGGTTCTTCTTCCTCTCCTTTTTTCTTCTTTTTCTTTTCTTCTTTTTCAGGCTTTTTTCTGTTTCTGTCTACAAATCTGAGAGTATCTGTGAAAGGAACAGATTGATTGAGCGAATCTGTTTTCTGATATGTGATCTTAAAGGCCAGCGTATCCATAGCCATTATGTCTTTGTCTTTGATCCAGTAGATAAGAGTGTCGTTCTTAGTAGTCCTTTCTAATAATCCCCAATTATCCTTTTCTTCGAAGTTTAAAGATTCTATTTGTGGCATGTCGGTAGGAGCCCCAAAAAATATAGATAACTTATTGGGGGTGCGCTCATATTTTTGTAAATATTGGCGCTGAAATCCTGATTTGAAAGATCTTAGAACAATATTGTCAGGTAGAAATCGGGTATATCCGATCTGTTTTATTGTATCAATCTTAGTACGGGTAGTATCAACGAAAACAGTATCGTATTTTATTGCTCTTTCGAACGATGGTTCGATAATATCGTCAGTAAAAGCAATTGCTTCGGCCGGATTGTCATACATATAGTCTCGATTGGTATCGTCAAGCGCGTATATTTTATATCTGCCCGGAGCTACACCGCGAATGGTGAATACTCCACCCTCGTTGGTTCGCGAGATTCTTTCAAATCTTATTTTGGTAAAGGCTGTGTCGCTCATATTGGAATGAAGTCCTACATACATACCTTTTACAGGTTCTAAGTTGTCTGCGGTAAGGATTCTCCCTGATATGGCAAGGGTATCTACCACATCGCCTGTGGAAAAGGAATAAGAGAAGTTTTCTAATGGATTTCCCTCATTGCTATCTGTCAATGAATTTGTGAAATCTATCGTATATGTTGTATTCGGAATCAACGTGTCTTTCAACTCCACAGTAACTCTTCTGTTTACTACCTGGATTACAGGAAATGCCTTCTGAGGAGGGGTAATGATAACATTCTCTGTAGGGCGTTCGACTGCGACATTCTCATCGAACTCGATAACTATTTTGCCTTTATCTACATTGGTCGCATTAAATACAGGTGTGCTTTTTACAACTTTGGGCGGATCCAGATCATAGGCTCCTCCCGAGGGGGTTGCCATGTTGGCGCAAGCTGTGATAATAGTAATAATAGTTACTAAAATAGATAAGGAAAGGATATGCCTTTTCAAATATAGTCGCATCTGTTTATTATTTTTAACGCAAAAATACAACGTTTTATAGATTAAAAGCGATGAGAAGTATATAAAATAGCTTAATATAAACTTTTAAGTTTGTAGAATTACTTATCGTCTATCAGAACTTGGCTGTCACTCTGTAGTTATAGCTATGAAATTTAGTCTTAAACCTTAGCTTTGACTTATTTCGTTGATTTGTCTAAAACCAGTTGAGCTTCGTTACCCATATTGAATAGAAGATCTATAATACTCATGTTGGGAATAAAACCAAACTTTTGAATAAATACCTGATAGTAGGGAACCTCTCTGAATTTGGAGTCCAATAGCCTCCAGTCTTTTTTCGGATTAATTAATTCTCTCCAGTCTTCATATCCGCTATCTCTTTCTTTATATTTGTCAGTGTATGTTATTTCGGGTACTTCAATATTTAATAAATTTAGGATCAGTTCTCTTAAGGCCTCGTTAAAATCGAACAAGAAGTTAAATTTGTTGTGATAGAACGAATGAAAATCGTCTTGATAATATTCGAAAAACGGAGTAGAGTTATATGCCGAAACAATAGCATTCCAGTGCATATGTTGCCAGTTTCCGTGATCGGCGATTCTTACATCTTTAATCAGAGTTTTGTCTCCCGATGAGTGTATAACAGGAATGGACAAAGTGATAGGGCCATTGGCCGAAACAATTACGCAGCGGTTCCGATAAGTTTGCTTTATATAGTTTTCATATCTTTCGATGTAAATCTTTTCTGTTGTCAAAAACTTGCTATAGTATTGCACAGGACCCAAGTATGTAGAAGATAAATAGATTTCCATTTTGAGGCTGTTAATTATTCTATTGGTGAAAAACGTTGGTTCTTATTGCTGCTGTCCCATACATAGAAAGCTTTTCCTATCACATTGTGAAAAGGAACAAATCCTAACGACCGTGAATCTGTTGTGCTGTCTGTATTGTCGGAAAGCATCCAGTAATAGTCGTCGGCAAATGTATAATAACTATGTTCTATTTCGTTTATTCGCAGTACACCATTTGTAATAGTTATTTCTTTGCCTTGTTGTTCCTGCTCAATAAGTCGTTTATATACAATGAGGCTTTCTTCGTTCAATCTGATCTTATAACCTTTGGATGGAACAATAAAAGAATAGTTCTGGGTAGTGTCTATTTCATTTGCGACGGAGAGACTGTCTGCTATAGCTCCCCTCAATAGGAAAGCTTCATATTTGCTTATTTTCAGTCTGATATATATGCTGTCTTGTGTGATATCCCGTTCGGGTATACCCAATTCGCTCAGAATGAATTTCAGTTCTTCACCGTCGCTTAGGGTTGTTTTGTATTGCTTTAGCATATTCGGACTTTCCTCGTATTGCTTCCCGCTAATGAATAGCAATCCTTTCCTCATCTCTATCGTATCTTCGGGTAGAGCTGCACATCGGCTTATGATAAGGCTTCTTTTATCCAAAGGCTTGTCGGTCTCCAACGGATTGTTAAATAATACAATATCATTTTTATTGACACTTTGGGGAGATATTCGCTTATATGGCAATTGCCATATAGAAGAGTAGGATTGTATGCCGCCTATGTTATCGAATGCAAAAGGAATGCTTAGTATAGTTATCGGCAAGCGGATTCCATAGGCTGTTTTATCAATGAGTATCTTGTCTCCATCGTATAATGTTACTTCCATTTGCGGAGAAGATATGGTAAAAGAACTGATAAAGAAGGTACGCACAATTAAAACAATGAGCAAAGTAATCAAAATTACTTTGCCCAGATAAATGTATATGTTTTTCTTCTTTGAAGACATTATTCCATTCCTCAATGATTAAGTTGGATTCACTTTTTATTGCCGGAAGTGAATAGTCTGTTCCAGCGGATCTTACCTCCCAGCCAACTCTTATCCTTGTCTAAGGATAGCCATATAAAGAGAGGTTTGCCTACTACGTGGTCTTCGGGAACAAATCCCCAAACCCTAGAGTCGGCAGAGTTGTCTCTGTTGTCTCCCATCATAAAGTAATAGTCGTACTTGAATGTATATGAATCGGCTTGTTGTCCGTTGATATATACTTTTCCGTCACGATAATCGAAATCGTTAAGTTCATAGTTTTTTATACAGCGGATATATGCAGCCACCTTAAAGTCTATATCTCCATCAAATTTGATTGTTTCGCCACGTTTAGGTATCCATAGTGCAGGGAAATCTCCTGCATAATAATCCTGTTTGTAGGTAATAGGATAAACGTAGTCGTATTCGTCTGTATTTCTTTTTACATTCGCAGCTTTCAGAT
This sequence comes from Dysgonomonas sp. BGC7, assembly GCF_001261735.1. Taxonomy (GTDB): domain Bacteria; phylum Bacteroidota; class Bacteroidia; order Bacteroidales; family Dysgonomonadaceae; genus Dysgonomonas. Next base: position 62,843 of record NZ_CVRP01000018.1, read on the forward strand.
ATTCGTTTCTACCAAATATACTTAAAACAAAAGGCTTGGATTTCAGTTCGGCTATCATTTTCTTTGTCAATGGTACCTGATAAGCAATTCCGAAAGTTCCATTTACAGCCTTAAATCCGAGATTGGTTAGAGTAAGACTATCTACTCTTATTGATGCGGGATTGAAAGCCCTTACAACTTGCTGTCCGTTTTCATTGTAAGTCATGTAGTCATCCTTGCTTACTCCCATTTCGCTAAACATTTCTTCTGTGATAGGAGTGCCATCGGTCTGTACTATATATGCCAACTGCATATTTTCTGGCGAAGCGATTGCTTTACCATTTATGAAAACAGTATCGTTGCGGCCCTCAATAGTTTCTCCCGGAAGTCCGATGCAACGTTTTACATAGTTTTCTCTTCTGTCTACAGGGCGATAAACAACATCTCCGTATGCGCTTTTGTTTCTCCATACATTTTCCCGCTGATCTCTCATACAGATAACATAGTAGTCTGAGTTCTGAGCATTAAGAGCAACTGTGTCTCCCGAAGGATAGTTGAATACAACGATGTCGTTGCGGTCAATGTGTCCTGTTCCTGTAAAGCGTTTATAATCGAGTTGCGGTTTTTCTAAATAAGATTTGAATCCGAAAAAAGGAAATGTATGCTGCATCAGAGGTAAAGAGAATGGAGTCATAGGAGATCTGGCTCCGTAGCTGACTTTGCTTACGCATAAGAAATCTCCAACCAATAAAGACTTTTCGAGCGAGGAAGATGGTATTTGGTAATTTTGGAAGAAGAAAGTGTTGATAATCCATACACCTACCAATGCAAATACAATGGCATCTACCCAGTCGAGTATTTTTCGTACATGCGGATTTTTTGCATTCCGCCATGCTCCCCAAGGGATGAATTTCGTAATGTATATGTCGATAATGACAGGGATGAGTATCAATACTGCCCAATAACCTGTCCAAATCACAAATAGCAGACAACAGATAGAAGCTAATATGGCGTAGATCCACTGTTTGGTTCCTGTTTTTTTCTTTTCTGTGTTGTTATCTAACTTATTAGATGCACTTTTTTCCATATCTTGATTTAAAATTTAAGCATATCGTTCATTCCAAGGAAGCCTTTCTTTCCTTTTACAAATTCTGCTGCCACAACAGCCCCAAGCGCAAAGCCTTTCCTGCTTTTTGCATCATGCTTGATACTGATTATGTCTGCCTCAGATTCGTATATGATTTCGTGTATTCCCGGAACTTCACCTTCTCTTATACAGTGTATTGCCAGATCCGATTTCTTTTCTTCGGTTTCCAGATGCCAGTTGTCCTTTCTGTCGATGTTTTCTATCACTCCTTCGGCTAAAGTAATGGCTGTTCCACTTGGCGCATCCAGCTTGTGTATGTGGTGTATTTCTTCCATTTTTACATCATAGTCGGGGTAGTTGTTCATTATCTTGGCCAGATACTTATTCAGAACAAAAAAGATGTTTACCCCTAAACTATAGTTTGAGGCATAAAAAAATGTTTTGCCATTTTCCTCACAAGCCTTTTTTACTTCGTCTATGTGTTCGAGCCAGCCTGTAGTGCCTGCTACAACAGGTACACCGGCAGCAAAAGCTCTCCTGTAATTATTCAACGCACTTGCCGGAGTAGAGAATTCTATGGCAACATCAGCACTTTTAAATGCATCTGACTCAAAATCATTTATATTGTCGACATCTATTATAGATACTATGGTGTGACCTCTTTGGATTGCTATTTTTTCTATCTCGTGGCCCATTTTACCATATCCGATAAGAGCTATATTCATATTGATAATTAGTTAATAAGTGACTAAAGCGTACAAATATACACAAAAACTTATTTTAATAGGGCAGAGGTTTATTTTTATGCCTAATTATAAGTTTTTTTAAGTTCAGTAGGCTGGAAAGTAGTACCCGTCGACCATCTGCCGCCTGTGAAAAATTCCGAAAAAGCAAATCGTTAAAAACCTGATCTTACGTAGTAGAAAAATAAGAGTCAAAACGACACTTTTCATCAAAAAGAATGCTCACTTTCTTTTTGATTGTGCAAATTGCCAAGTGGATTGAGCAAAATAGAATAAACCCTATTTTTTTTATGACATATTGATAATTTTAGTATTTGTTTTATTCTTTTTTTAGGATATAAAAACCTAAATTTGTAGTCAATCATTTGATTGAGAAACATGTGTTGAATTAATAGATTTTAGAGTATGCATAATGCCCGTTTATGCTGCTCTATTTCAATATAAATAGACCTAAAAACAGTTATGGGAAGAGAAATTAAATTTAGCCTTGTTTACCGTGACATGTGGCAATCGTCAGGAAAATACCAGCCACGCGTAGACCAGTTGACACAAATTGCACCTGTGATTATCGATATGGGCTGTTTTGCCCGTGTTGAAACCAATGGGGGAGCTTTCGAACAAGTAAACCTGCTCTATGGGGAAAATCCGAACAAGTCTGTTCGTGAATGGACTGCGCCTTTCAACAAGGTGGGGATACAAACACACATGTTGGAGCGCGGACTAAATGCACTTCGTATGTATCCTGTTCCTAAAGATGTTCGCCAGTTGATGTTTAAAGTAAAACATGCTCAGGGAACAAATATTTCTCGATCTTTTGATGGACTGAATGATCCGCGCAATCTTGAATTGTCGGTTAAATATGCAAAAGAGGCAGGAATGATATCTCAGACTGCTCTTTGTATAACTCATTCGCCTATCCATACTGTAGATTACTATGTGAATTTTGCGGACAAATTAATCGACTTCGGTGCAGATGAACTTTGTCTTAAAGATATGGCAGGGGTTGGACGTCCGGCTTTCTTGGGCAAGTTGGTGAAAGCATTGAAAGACAGACACCCGAATGTGCCGATCGAATATCACGGACATACAGGTCCCGGTTTTTCTGTGGCTTCTATGCTTGAAGTTGCTCGTGCGGGAGCTGATTATCTGGATACAGCTATTGAGCCTATGGCGTGGGGTATGGTACACCCTGACGTTATCACTATACAGGCAATGTTGAAGGATGCAGGGTTCTCTGTTCCTGATATCAACATGAGCGCATATATGGAAGCTCGCGCATTGACTCAATCTTTTATCGACGATTTCTTAGGATACTGGATCGACCCATCTAACAAGATAATGAATTCTTTGCTTGTTGGCTGTGGGCTTCCGGGCGGTATGATGGGGTCTATGATGGCCGATTTGCGTAATATGCACCCTGCTATCAATATGGCTCTTCGCAACAATGGAAAAGCAGAGGTGACATTGAACGACCTTGTTGTTCAGTTGTTCGACGAAGTAGAATACATTTGGCCTAAACTTGGATATCCACCATTGGTAACTCCATTTAGCCAATATACTAAGAATATTGCTCTAATGAATATCTTCTCTATGGCACAGGGACAACCTCGTTTCTCGAACATAGATAAGGATAGCTGGAATATGATACTTGGTAAGACAGGTACTCTTCCGGGTAAACTTGATGAGGAAATCGTTGAATTGGCAAAATCGAAAGGTTTGGAATTCTATACAGGTAATCCTCAAGACGAATATCCTGATGCATTGGATACATATCGTGAAGAAATGGATAAAAATGGATGGGATTATGGTCAGGATGATGAAGAACTATTCGAACTTGCAATGCATGATCGTCAGTACCGTGACTATAAATCAGGTTTAGCAAAAGAACGTTTCAACGCTGATCTTGAAAAAGAAAAGGAAAAAGCAGGCGCACCTATCATTGTAACACGTCAGGTGGTTGAGGTTCCCGCATTCGATGCTGAAGCTATTGCTGCTAAATTCCCGGATGCTAAGCCAATTCAAGCTACTGTTACCGGACAGGTTATATGGCAAATAGATGTAGATGATGTATCTACCGCTCCTGTTATAGGCACACAGGTGAAAGAGGGGGATGTTATTTGTTTTATACAGACATATTACGGTATTGAAGAAGTTAAGGCTCTTGCTTCGGGCAAAATAGTTCAGATAGAAACTAAACAAGGAGCAAAAGTTCAGAAAAATCAAGTATTGGCATACGTCAACTAATCGATTGTACTAATTACATAGGAAAGGGAGTTTGTTTATAAACTCCCTTTTTGTATTTTTACAAATAGGTTTTGTAAACTAGGAAATGTGTTGCTAAAACTTTATCTATACATAGCCCCTCCAACCTCCCCAAAAGGGAGGCTAGGGCAAAGTCAAGAGTGGCAAAAGGTGACAAATGAAATAGTAGGTAAAAAGTGTACAACTTTGTCAGGTTTTGGTTAAAAAGCTGATCAGTTAACAGCAATCAGTTAGCATAGAAGAAACGAATTTACCGTGTCAGCAATTTCTCCCCTTTGGGGAGACGAAGAGGGGCTGAAAAGAGTCCAAGATTGTCAGGTTTTAGTTAAAATTTTATTTTGAAAGGCTTGAAGTTGTTCTTTCTGTTTAAAACAAGTCTTTGGTTTATACTTATATATTTAAAATGATTATAATGAAAAAAACAGCTTTAGTTTTTGTCTTATTGTTGGCTGTATTAAATAGCTATTCGCAAATATCAGAAAATAAGAAATACAAGATATTACTTACCGGAGCATCATTCGCTAATGACAGAAACGGGTGGTTCGAACTCGGTTGTGAAACTTTGGATGCGACTCCCCTAAACAGGGCTGTGCCGGGACATGCAATTGCAGATGCAGCCAATATGATGAATGAAGGAAAACTGTATTCGAAAGAAGAATTAGAAGATCTGGACGCTTTGGTTATTATGCATGTTCACAACAAGAATGTGGCTGATACCGTCGGACTGAAAAAAAATTATACAGAATATAAAACACCTTTCGATAGATCTAATTATGCGGCAGCTTACGATTATGTAATCAAGAGATATATCTCAGAGTGTTATAATCTTAAGTTTGATAAAAGTTCGAAGTTTTTCGGAACAGAGAGTGGCAAACCTGTTGTTATAATCTTATCGACACATTGGCATGATGGACGTACTGTATTTAATCCTGCGATTCGTCAGCTGAGCGAAAAATGGGGTTTCCCTCTTATCGAATTTGATAAATATATCGGCTTTTCCAAAAGTCAGGTGCATCCTGTCGCAGGAAAGCAGTTCAGTGTATTATACACAAATAATAATACAGAAGAGATTGATGGAACTGTGTTTGGATGGCATCCTCTGGAGGGAAAAGATAAATATATCCAACAGCGTATGGCTGCTATATTTGTAGACTTAATGAAAAAGGTTTTACCTTTGAGATAATGCTATACCTGAAAGAATATATTACCGAGTCTACCTGTATTGGTATATGGAAGATGGACGAGTCCGTAGAGGAGCTTTTGTCTGCTATCTCTCATGCCGAATGGATTCAGAATATATACTCTATAAAGTCGGAAACAAGGATAAAGGAGGTCTTATCTGCCCGCTTGCTCATCAAGGAGCTTGCCGGAGAAGAGAAAGAAGTCTATTACAATGATTCGGGAAAGCCTTTTCTTGCCGATCGATCATACCATATAAGTGTATCGCATACAAAAGGTTATGTAGCAGTAGCTTTTAACGCAGAGAAGGAAATAGGGCTTGATATAGAATTGATTTCCGAAAAGATAAGGCGAGTTAAAAGCCGGCTGATCTCAGCATCTGAATATATTGATGAGAATAACGATTTGATTCACTTATTACTGCATTGGTCTGCCAAAGAGGCTATGTTTAAGTTTATAGATGTAAGTGGAGTCAACTTCTTAGATCATTTGTTTGTAGGGGCATTTACTCCCGAGCAAGAAGGAGCTTTCAGAGCTTCGGAGAGGAGAACGAACGCAAAGCATGAATTCCATGCTTTTTATAGAGTGGAAAAAGACTTTGTTTTGGTATGTCTGGAAGCAGATGACTAACCTGCTCCCGAGACATGAATTCTTTATTTCATGAGGAAGCTGAAATCGTCGTTTGCCGACAGCTCTTTAGGTTCTTCTCCATATTTAAATATGCGAGCAGATTTTTTGCCTATAAGTTTTAAGGTATCCCCTTCAAGGTTTAGCATTGATCCTTCTCGAAGCCCGACTACAAAGATGTCTTGATTCTCAGTGATAAATTCGTTTATGCGATCTTCTCTCGTTTCGCCACCATGTCCTTGCGGATGTACATCCAGATAATGGGGGTTGATCTGGAACGGAACAAGGTTTATTACGTCAAATCCTTTTGGGTCGATGATAGGCATATCATTTGTTGTGCGTAGGGTAGGGCATGCGACATTCGAACCGGCGCTCCATCCTATATATGGTGTTCCCGATTTTGCTTTCGATTGTATCAGGTCGATGATTCCATTGTCGCGCATAGTGAGTACAAGCTTCCAAGTGTTGCCGCCGCCTACAATAATAGCTTCTGCCTGTTTTACGGCCTCTTGCGGATCGCTGAAATGATGGATGCTGGCTACGCTATGGCCTATCTCCCGAAAACGGTTGTTTACTTTCGCTTCGTATTCATCGTAGGAGAAAGTTACCGCCGCATAGGGTATAAACAGTGCTTTTACGGGTTTAGTTCCCAGGAATTCTTTGATGTTGTTTTTAGGGTAGCCCAGATAGGGTTCTCCGGGATTGGTTGAATTGCTAATTAATAATAGTCTCATAGTACTTATATTTTTTGGTATAGTTACAAATATAGGGATAATTGCACAAACAGCGAACTATTTGCCTTTCTTCCAGTTTTCATAATCGGTAATGAAGCCTCTACACATCCAGTTAGCCAGTGCCTGTCTGTTGTTAGGGTCTAAGAAGCGTCTTTGATCGAAACTGTTCTGAATGTTTCCCAGTTCGGCAAATATTCCGACAGGGGTTGTTTTATCCAATACATACAAGCTTCTTGCGCCTACTGTCCCAGAGAATCCTCTATCGGGCTGATGCTTGTCATAATGTTCGGCAAATGTGTCTCGCATGGTGTTGGTCAGTTTTTTTCCTCCACTACTTTTCTCAGCATGATAGAAGAAAACATCCAGTTGTTGTCTCTTACTTCTGCTGTCGAGATGGATAAATGCAGCTCTCTTATATTTAGCCTTCGATTTTCTTGCTAAGCTATTTATCTTATCTGTCCTTTGCTTGAGCCTTTTCACCTGATTCAGAGGGATAGCTTCACCCATACATGTTTCTCTTTTGCTATTGGTCAGGTATCTGTCGTCTCTGATTCCGTCCTGTGCATCTTGTATGATCATGTAAACTGTAGCTCCTTCTTCAATTAGATTACGTGCCAAACGAAGGGTTATATCATAAGCATATTCATCTTCATGCAATTCTTTTCCATCTGCTTTGCCTATTGCTCCCGGATCGGGTCCTCCATGTCCGCTTGAAAGGAAGAAGCAGGTTCCTTTTAATTTGTTCGATTTGATATCGTAATTTTCATACTTTGCCCCAAAGAGTTTATTCGTCTTTTGTTCTCCTTTTTGAGAATTCTCGGAAGATTTATCTATACTATGAGTTTTCGCAGGTTGGGCAGATGGCAGAATATATATTACTCCTTTGAGTAGGGAATTGTTCTTTCCGAATTTACCTTTGTTTAATTCTAAGAATTTGTTATAACTTTCGTCCCCTACTATCTTATTTCGTATAAGAAAAGCCTGCATACCTTCTCCATTACGAGGAGTGGCTTTGTTGTTTTGAGAGAAAATACAAATACTGAAGATGGTAAATAATAAAAGAGTGCAAATACGCTTCATAAGCAGTTATTTTGTCCTATAAAAATGAAGTTTTGCAAATATAGGGAGAATCATATAAAAATAAAACCGATGCTCCTATCGAAGCATCGGTTTTCTATAATATTAAGAAAAGAGTTTCTTATTTTTTGCGTTGTACGCGGTTCCATCCATAAACAGCTTTGTCTCCAAGCTCTTCCTCGATACGAAGAAGTTGGTTGTACTTAGCCATGCGATCTGTACGGCTTAGAGAGCCTGTTTTGATCTGTCCTGAATTGGTTGCAACAGCGATATCTGCGATAGTTGCATCTTCAGTCTCTCCCGAACGGTGAGATGTAACGCTTGTGTATCCTGCGCGGTGAGCCATTTCGATAGCATCCAGAGTTTCAGAAAGTGTACCGATTTGGTTTACTTTGATAAGGATAGAGTTTGCACATCCGCTTTCGATACCTTTTTTAAGGAATTCTACGTTGGTAACGAATAAGTCGTCTCCAACAAGTTGAACTTTGTCGCCGATAGCTTCTGTAAGTTTCTTCCATCCGTCCCAGTCTCCTTCGTCCATACCATCTTCGATAGAGTCGATAGGGTATTTTTCAGTAAGTTCTTTTAAGAATTTAACCTGATCTGCAATTTTGCGTTTAGCTCCGTCTTTTCCTTCGAATTTGCTATAGTCATAAACCTTAGATTTTTTGTCGAAGAACTCAGAAGCAGCACAGTCAAGAGCAATAGTGATGTCTTTTCCTGCTTTGTATCCTGCATCTTTAATAGCTTTAAGGATTGAGTCCAAAGCGTCTTCTGTACCGTTTAGTGCAGGTGCAAAACCTCCTTCGTCACCTACAGCTGTACTAAGACCACGATCATGAAGAACTTTTTTCAAAGCATGGAATACTTCAGCACCCATTCTAAGACCTTCTTTGAACGATTTGGCACCTACCGGACGAATCATGAACTCTTGGAATGCAATAGGAGCATCAGAGTGAGAACCTCCGTTGATGATATTCATCATAGGAACAGGAAGTGTATATGTGTTTGTTCCTCCTATATAACGATATAAAGGTAGTTCTAGATAATTTGCAGCAGCTTTGGCTACAGCAAGAGAAACTCCTAAGATCGCATTAGCACCAAGTTTAGATTTTGTTTTAGTACCGTCCAATGCTAACATTTTGTGGTCAATTCCTCTCTGGTCAAGAGAAGATTCACCTTCTAATGCTGGAGCGATTATCTTATTCACATTGTCTACTGCTTTAGTAACACCTTTTCCGCCATAGCGTTTTTTGTCTCCATCGCGAAGTTCCAATGCTTCGTTTTCACCAGTTGAAGCTCCTGATGGAACTGCTGCACGGCCTAGTATACCACATTCAAGCGTAACATCAACTTCAATTGTTGGATTTCCTCTTGAATCCAAGATTTCACGTGCGAAAATTTTCTCGATTCTCATTGTTTTTAATATTTAAAATATGAATAATGTATATTGCTTTTTCGTTTGTTAAATTTGACTAGCAAAAGTACTTCTTTTTCTCGTATTTAGCCAATTAAATAGAACAGAAATTGTATGCATGTCGTTAATTTATATAATAGGTCTTTAATTATTATTATATAGATAAAGTATTCCATTAATTATCACTAATTTTATGTTGTCTTGCATTTAAGTTATTTATCGGGATCAATAACTTTGTAAACAACTAAACATCTATGAGTCATGCTTTCTTCTAACTATCAACTATTAAAACATCAATTACTAAAAACAATTCCTTCTAAGAGAATTATTACGAATCCTTTACAGTTGCTGGCTTATGGAACAGATGCCAGCTTTTACCGTCTTATTCCAAAGATTGTGGTTCAGGTGCACAGAGAAGAGGAAGCTGTAGAGGTAATCAGACAATCGACACGATTGAATATACCTATAACATATCGAGCTGCCGGAACAAGTCTTTCGGGACAGGCTATTACCGACTCGGTACTAATGGTTGCAACGCATGAATGGCGCAAATATACTATTCTCGATAGTAATGCCTCGAAGATAAAATTGCAGCCGGGAATAACAGGGGCAAGAGCGAACGTCTACCTGAAACCTTTCGGTAGAAAAATAGGTCCTGATCCGGCATCTATAAATGCAGCAATGATTGGAGGAATAGCTGCGAATAATGCTAGTGGCATGTGTTGCGGTACAGATCAGAATTCGTACAAGACTATTGCCGATATTCGCATTGTTTTCTACGACGGAATAATACTGGATACATCAGACGAAAGAAGTAAACAAGAGTTTGCAGAGAAACATCCTGAAATAATAAGTGAGATTGAGAAATTAAGGGATGAGATAAAGGGGGATATTACCCTGTCGGAACGTATCAAACAAAAGTTCAAGATAAAGAACACTACAGGATACAGCATCAATGCATTGGTAGACTATGAAGATCCGATAGATATAATAAAGCATCTGATGATTGGTTCGGAAGGGACATTGGCTTTTATCTCCGACATCACATACCATACTGTTGTAGATGAAAAGTATAAGGCATGTACACTTATGATATACGAAACCATAGAGACTGCGTGCGATGTGGTGCCTATGCTAAAGAAAACTCCGGTGTCGGCTGTCGAATTGCTCGACAGGGATGCCATCCGTTCCATTGAAGACGATCCGGAGGCTCCTGCCTATTTCAGAACGTTGCCCGAAACAGCATGTCTACTGTTAGTAGAGATACAGGGAAACAACCAAGACGAGATGAAGGATAAGGAAACGATTATCCGCAAAACAGTGGAGACTGTACCTACCTTGCAACCATATGTATTTACCTCCGACCCTAAAGAATATAACTTCAACTGGAAAGCCCGTAAAGGACTACTGTCTTCTATTGGAGGGTTGCGCAAAACAGGAACTACCTGCCTGATAGAAGATGTCGCCTTTCCTATGGCTAGCTTAGGCGAAGCTTGTGTTGCGCTTAAAGAGTTATTTAAGCGGATGGGATATGAGGATGCCGTATTGTACGGGCATGCCTTAGATGGAAATTTTCATATCGTGTTCTCTCAAGATTTCAATACGCCTAGTGAGGTACAGAAGTATGCTGATATGATGGATGAGCTGGCAGATATTGTTGTCAATAAATTTGATGGCTCTTTAAAGGCCGAACATGGTACCGGGCGAAATATGGCACCATTCGTAGAAAAAGAATGGGGAGAAGCTGCCTATAAAATCATGTTGCGGATAAAGGATGCGTTCGATCCGTATCATATGATTAATCCGGGGGTGGTTATAAATAAGAATCCTAAGATCCATCTTGAGAACTTGAAGCCATTGCCTGCCGCTGACGACATTATTGATAAATGTATGGAGTGTGGGTTCTGTGAACCTAACTGTGTGGCCGAAGGGCTTACTTTGTCGCCAAGGCAACGTATTGTTATTGCCCGTGAAATTTCCCGTTTGAAGGTATTGGGTGAAGACACCGGACGACTGAAACAAATGTTGCATGATGCTAAATACTATTCGAACGAAACCTGTGCCACAGATGGGCTTTGTGCTCTTGCCTGTCCTGTAAAGATAGACACAGGTAAGTTTATAAAGGAAATACGCCATGAAGAGGCTTCGCCTACAGCAAAAAAAGTGGCAGGATATATTGGTGAGCATATGTCTGCAACGACATCTGTATTGCGAGGCGGGTTAAACTTCGTTCACTTCTTCCATTCTATATTAGGCGACACTTTGATGGGTGGCATTGCATCAGGTATGCGTACGTTATCTTTTAAGGCTATACCAAAGTGGAACAAAGATTTGCCCCAAGGTGGGCGAAAAATACACCCCTTGCCTATAGACAAGGAGCAGCAAAACAAGGTTGTCTATTTCCCGTCCTGCATAAACCGATCAATGGGGAAATCGAAAGGGTACGACAAAGGCGATGTAGAGCTCACTCGCAAAACACAGGAACTGCTGCAACGAGCCGGATTCTCCATCATTTATCCTGAGGGCATAAATGAACTGTGTTGTGGCATGGCTTTCAGTAGTAAGGGGCTGAAAGAGGAAGGAAGCCGCAAGTCGAAAGAACTGGAAGAAGCCTTGCTAAAAGCCTCGGAAGTAGGTAAATACCCTGTCCTGTTCGATATGAGTCCCTGCTTCTATACATTCCATGAGGCATATACAAATAAAGATATTAAAATATATGATCCCATCGAATTTATGCTGGACTTCGTAATGCCAAAACTGGAAGTGAAACATCCCCGCGATATTGTAACCGTATTCCCTGTTTGCTCTGTAAAGAAAATAGGGATGGAAGATAATCTGCTGAAACTGGCAAAAATGTGTTCCAAAGAAGTGGCGTTCGTTGAAACCAACTGCTGTGGATTTGCCGGAGACAGAGGTTTTACCTATCCCGAACTGAATGCTCATGGACAGAGGCATCTGGCGGAACAAATACCATCCGATTGCAAAGACGGTTATTCTACAAGTCGTACTTGCGAAATAGGAATGAGCGAATACAGCGATATTAACTTTAAGTCGATTTTTTACCTCATCGATGAAGTTACCAAATAAACAATGTCAAAGAGCTGGAAACGGACTTTCGGGTCCGTTTTTTTGTTTTATATAATACCTGTTTTCTTCTACTCTCTGTAGTAGATGTGCTTCACCCTGTTCGATATGGAAGTGAGTATCTCGTATGGTATTGTATCTATGTTTTTGGCAAGATCTATTACTGTGAGATGCTCTCCGAATATTATAACGGAGTCTCCTTCCTTTACTTCTATACCTGTTACATCTATCATCGAGAGGTCCATACAGATATTTCCCACGATAGGAACGATTTGCCCGTTTACAAGAACTTTGCCTACACCATTCCCGAACTGGCGACTAAGCCCGTCGGCATAACCTATACGTATAGTCGCTATTTGTGCATCGTGGTCGAAGTGTCCTTTTCGTCCATATCCTACAGTCTCCCCGGCCTTGATGTGCTTGATCTGCAATACGGTTGTTTTCAGTGTACATACATTTCTTAGCCCTTCCAATCCGCTGGCACTTACTCCATACAGGCTTATGCCCAAACGCACCATATCCAGTTGCTCTTCCGGAAAACGTTCTATTCCTGCCGAATTGAGAATGTGTTTGAGTATAGGGTAGTGGCAGTTTTTCTCAATTTCTCCTGCTATTTTCTTAAATGTTTTTATCTGGTCTGTTGTGAACTTATCAAAGTTCCAGCTCTCGCTTGCTGCCAAATGGGAGAATACAGATTGTATGCGAACTCCTGTCTGGCTTTTGATGCGTTGAAGTAGTTCGGGTACATCAGCTTCGGTAAATCCTAGCCGATGCATTCCTGTATCTATCTTGATGTGTATCGGGTAATTGGTTATTCCCTGCATTTTTGCCTCTTTTATAAATGCATCCAATATTCTGAAGTTATATACTTCCGGTTCTAAAGAATAATTGGAAAGCTCCTCGAAACCACCCACTTCCGAATTGAGGACGATGATGGGCAATTTGATACCTTGTTTGCGCAGGATCACTCCTTCTTCGGCAACAGCGACTGCCAGATAATCGCATTTGTGATATTGAAGGGTCTTTGCCACTTCCGAAGCTCCTGTGCCGTATCCGTCGGCTTTCACCATACAGATCATCTTTGTCTTGGGACTTAGCTTCTCTTTATAAAACTTGAAGTTGTGCACTATAGCATCCAGATCAATGTCCAGAACCGTTTCGTGAGTCTTCACTTCCAACAGTTTATTTATACTCTCGAAGGAGAACTTTCTGGCTCCTTTCAGTAGTATAAACATATCGTGAAAGTCGTGCCATACATTAGAATGTATAAACTCTGCGGTCGTCTTAAAGAAATAGCTATCCACATCTTTAAACAAATCTTTCTGGGCAGAGATTTCTTCCCCTATACCTATCAACAGGTCTATTTTCTTATTTATAATAAGGTTAGACGCCAGATAATATAGTTCCTTCAAGGCAAGTCCCGATTGAGGAATATCGGATAGAATCAGCACTTTCTTTTGTTCTTTGACAGTTGCTCTTTGCACAAGAAAATCCAAGGCGATATTCAAAGAATTGATATCCGAGTTGTAAGAATCGTTTATCAGAGTAGAATTGTTCTTTCCCTGACGCACATCAAGGCGCATGGCTACAGGGTCTAGCGTGACCATACGTTGATTTATTTCATCTATCGGGATGTGTAAATAGATAGCTGTGGCAAGTACATGTATAGCGTCTTCGATGGAGGCATTGTCGGAAAATGGAATAGTGACCTTCGAAACAAAGCCCAGTATCGTATAATGGATTGTACTGCAAGTATCGTCTCTTTCTATTCGCAGAATATGCAAAGGGCTCTTTGGAGATCCTTTTCTCGACCATGTAAGCCTTTTGTGAGACAAACAGGCTATTTCCATACATTCGTCGATAAGCTCGTTTTCTTCTTCGCACACAATAGCTTCGCAGTTGATAAAAAGTTCCAGCTTTTCGAGGCATTTTTGCTTCATGGACTTGAATCCTTCCTGATGAGCTTGTCCTATATTTGTGAGTATTCCTATAGTGGGATGAATTATAGCTTCTAATCTGGCCATTTCTTCGGGCTGAGAAATACCTGCTTCGAATATTCCCAACTGAGTTTGACTGTTGATTTGCCATACAGAAAGCGGAACTCCTATCTGAGAATTGTAACTGCGTGGCGAATGAGTGATGTTGAAATCCTGATATAGTATCTGGTAAAGCCATTCTTTTACTACCGTTTTCCCATTACTTCCTGTTATTCCTATAACGGGAATGTCAAATTGGGCACGATGATGGGCTGCTATGCGTTGTAGCGCATTCAGTGTATTGGTTACAACAAGAAAATTGGCATCGCCATACTCATCCCACTCTGGTAATAGGTGAGAGACTACATAATTGCGGACACCTAATTCGTAAAGTTCGCTGATGTATTTGTGTCCGTCGTTGTTCTTTGTCGTGATGGCAAAAAATAAAGTTTCGGCAGGAAAAAATACTTGTCGGCTATCGGTAAGTAATATGCTTATGTCCGAGTCGGTCAATTCGGTAGGTATAGCATCTGCAATTTTTGCTATCTGAGAAATTGAATACTTCATTCTTTTATATTCTTAAAAACACTACTTATTACAATCTGGACTCCAGATCAGAGATTTCGTTTTCGCAACAAATGTAAGGATATTTATCATTGAATGTTTTCAGCTTTAACAAAGTTTGCCTTAAAAAAGACTTATATTCACTCCCCGACTCATTGAGTGGACGATGGTTAATGGCAAGGGCGATTTTCTTCCATTCCTCTTGTGTGGCAAGTGTTTCCTTCTCCATAAAGGCTTGCTGAAATCGTTCCCAAATGTATTTGATTGCAGTAGTGCTTGGGTGAACCATGTCTTCGCTGTAAAATCTGTAGTCGCGCAATTCGTCGAGGACTATTTCGTAAGAAGGAAAGTAGTATACATCTTTGTTTTGCTGCATCAGCCGTTCTATGGCTAATAGTAAAGTCGATTTGCTTAACTGATTCACATGTGCTCCATCTTTGAAATGCCGAATAGGGCTGACAGTAAACAATATTTTCAACGAAGGGTTTTTCTCCCTCAGGCTTTCTATCAGCTCGTGCCATTCTGTTACGATATGGTCTGTAGGGAGGCGGTAGCGATCAAATTCTGATGCAGGTAATTTATGACAATTGCCTACTATCATGTCTTTTTCTTTGGAATGAAATACATAGGCTGTTCCAAAGGTGATGAATAATATATCGGTCTGTTGTAGTACGATCCTCGCTTGTTCTACTTGGTTGTTTATCCGGCGAAGGAATGTTGATTCGTCCGTGTCCGAAAAACTACTGTGGAAATGGAAACTGTGATATAGTCCTCTACTATTGAATATATCTTCTTTCGTAAAAGTCTTATTCCCAGACAAAACACTCAGCGCTTCTGCGATTGATGAAGGGTTGTACAGAACGCCAAAGGGGTTGAGCATACTGTCAAATTTGTTATCAATCAGTATTTTCCCAACATTTTCGATGAAGCATGAGCCCAGCATCAAAATCTTGTGGCGATGAGATATAGACAGATCTGAAGGAGGTATGTCTACTTTTGTTACAAATTCCATTTACGTTTAGATTAAGCTATTGCAAAAGTAAGAAAAGAGGATACATTATAATAATATATACTTGCCTTTTTAACTAAAACCTGACAAACTTCTACACTTTCACTACAATATAATCGTTGTCATCCTCTTCTTTGTCAACCTTTGATATTGGGTGATTGTTGTTCAATACCTTCCTGAAGTCGTTCATCATTTCTATGGCTTCTTCCTTATTCACCTCTTTCGGAAATTTTAGGACTAAAGGATTTTCACGGATATTGGTTTTAGATTCTTCTTTCTTTTCTTCTTGTTTTTTGTGGCAGCGTTCCAGAGCCAGCTTTATAACAGCCGCCTTTGCCATCACTTTCTTTCTGGTTACAGTTTTAGATTTTACTGTTTCTCCGTCATATCCGTTGTCTTGGTAAACAATCTTTTCTGTCGTCACCACATAGCCTTCGAGCTGCTCGCGCAACGATCGGCGTGCCAGTATTGCTAGGCTGCTGTCACGGCGGTCTTCGGCATCCTCCAGTGCCTGACAGAATTCCGGTTTTGTGTTTTTCCACTCGTAAAATGAATTGCGGCTTATTTTCAACGCATCACAGATTTCACTGATCGTGTAAGTATCTTCTTCTATCAGCCTTATTATTTTTTCCACCAAACGTTCACTATACTTTGCCATAATCTAAACAGTTTTTTGATTTATACTTTCTTGTATAGATAAAGTTTTGGGAATAGATTAATCCAAATGAAAAAGAGGCATGCCAAAATTTCTTTCGACATGCCTCCTTCGTGTTTTTATTTTTGTCTATTCTAGTGTCCTAGTATATGTGATGCGTCCAGTATTATTTTCAATAAGAAAAGAACAGCTATTACGTATACTGTAGCCGATACATCTTTGAATTTGCCTGAGCATACTTTGATGAATGCAAAGCTCAACATACCGAATACAATACCTTCTGCTATACTGTATGTGAAAGGCATGAAAACAATGGTAAGGAATGCAGGCAAGCCTTCGCTCATGTCGTTGAAGTTTATTTTTGCTACCGAAGAGATCATAAACAAACCTACTATGATAAGAGCCGGAGCTGTTGCTGCAGCCGGAACCATAAGAAACAACGGAGCAAAGAAAAGAGCTAATATAAACATAAGGGCTGTGCTTACAGCAGTAAGTCCTGTACGTCCTCCCGAAGCTACACCCGAAGCACTTTCTACATAAGATGTAATTGTGCTGGTTCCCAATACTGCGCCTACAGTAGTACCTAAAGCGTCAGCGAAGAGAGCTTTTTTCATTTGAGGGAAATTGCCGTCTTCGTCGGCAAGCCCAGCTTTAGAAACTACTCCGATCAACGTTCCTACAGTGTCGAAAAGGTTTACAAACAGGAATGTAAATACAACTATCAACATATCGAAAGTGAGGATGTGATCCCATTCAAATTGAGCAAAGATAGGTGCAATAGATGGCGGCATGCTTACGATAGAGGTGTCCGGTAGTTTTACATCACCTAATATGAGGCCGAATACTGTCCCTACGATTATACCTATGAGGATAGAGCCGTTTACATTTCTTACAAATAATACGGCAGTAATTAATAGACCTAACAGGGCGATCCAAACTCCATGTTGAGAAAAGTCACCAAGTGAAAGGAGAGTATTCTCGTTTGCGACAACAATACCCGCACCTTTGAGACCTATCAGTGTAATAAATAGTCCTATACCGACAGGTATAGCATCTTTTAGCACTTTAGGTATACTTTTTACGATTAATTCCCTTATATTGAAAAATGTAAGTAGTATAAATATAATTCCTTCTATGAATACGGCTGTCAGGGCAAATTGCCACGAATATCCCATTCCTAATACTACAGAAAAAGCAAAGAAACTATTCAATCCCATTCCCGGAGCTTGTGCTATAGGAAGTTTGGCTAGTAATGCCATTAGTAGGGTTGCGAAGATAGTTGCCAGCGCAGTAGTCGTAAAGAGGGCATCTTTGTCCATCCCTGTTGCCGAAAGGATGTTTGGATTAACGATTAATATATATGACATTGTAAGGAAAGTAATAAGACCGGCAACAAATTCTTTACGAATAGTGGTCTTATTTTCCGTTAGGCCAAATGTCTTTTCCAGAAAATTCTTCATTTTTGTTTAATGCTTAAAAGTTCCACTTAGCAGCGATAGTCGGGTTTACGAAAGCTTTATCTTTTCCTTGTGAATCGGGCAGAAAGTTACTGCTTATTTCTATTTCTGTACCGAAGGCAAGGTTTGAGTTTACATTGTACCAAAACTGAGGCTCTGTAAGTAATACTATTTTCTTACCGCTTTTAAGTTTAGCATGCGAACGGTCTTTGTTTTCTGTCCAGATATCAAGGAATCCCGATAGAGTAACTTTGTTGTTGCAAAGGTTGACACCCCATGTAACTGTCCATTGTACGTCGTTACTTACTCTTTCGAATGCATGATACTTATATGCCAGATAAGTGCTTAAGTTGACACCTCCAAGGTTTGTTGCATACGATCCCCCTGCCAGATAAGCATTCGGGATACTGCCCCAAGAAGCTAAACCTCCGTTAAATTCTACATGCGCCATGATAGGGCTTTTTCCTAATTTGATGTCGCGTGCGATTTCGAGATAAGCAAGTCCGATATTTCCACGGCTTTTGTTGAAATCTAAATCAACGAACATGAATGTAGATCCCCATTTGTCAGGTTTAAACATTTCAAATGTTGTTGTAAAGTAATTTCTACTGAAGTCATCATTGTGAAGAGCATGACGAGGATCGAAATGTAATTGTATGTTTTGGGCATACACAGAGAAAGCGAGCACAAAAAGTGCAAACGAAAGAAGACCTTTTTTAACCATAATTATATATTTATTAATCGAGCGTAAAAATAAGCAAAAAAAGAGTTAAAAGCAGATAAATAGATATTTAACATGAAAAAAATATATTATTTTGTTTAATTATTTGTATATGAATATATTATTTGTGTATTATGAAAGAACTGGAAAAATGAAGTGAAAATTTACACTCTTTTATTTTGTAATATAAAAAAATGTCCTACCTTTGCACCGCTATACGCAAAAAACGGGATGTAGCGCAGTCCGGTTAGCGCACCTGCTTTGGGAGCAGGGGGTCCCAGGTTCGAATCCTGGTATCCCGACGGTTGAAAAGCAAAGAGTTAGACAGTAAATCTAACTCTTTTTATTTTTATATGTACACACAATTTGCACACAACTTCATTTCCCTCGAATTTATAGTCTGGCTTTAACCAACTAAATCCTCAACATGTACTTGTCAGGAGCTTTCTATTTCGGATATGGGTACTTTTTGAAGACGCTAAATCATTTATTTATAAAGGTTTGGCTTTTTTTTATTTTGTTCCCTATATCCGCAATATGTCCGCATTTTTAAAGAAGTGAGTCTGAAAAATGGTTAAAACTGTAAATAGGTGGTAATATTTCAGCTATCTTATTCAGTTTCTGTTATTTTCATGGATTTTACACTATTCCGATTCATTTTATGGCAGAAAAGAAAATACTTACTTCCTGATAAATATAGCCGGATTGTGAAAAAAAAGCATAAATATAGTATTGCATATCAATTTAATACACTACTTTTACATTGTAAAGCAGGCTTGTTCTCCCTGTAAATATAAATATTGTCTGTACCAAATGATAATAACGGCAAAACTACTGCAAAAACATACAACTTTTTTCTCCATATTTTGCTCTGCAAATTTGGAAGTTAGCTTTATTTTGTTAGAGAGAGAGAGAGAGAGAGAGAGAGAGAGAGAGAGAGAGAGAGAGAGAGAGAGAGAGAGAGAATGCCCTAATCACAAACACATTAAGTGCGCGTGCGCTTAATGCGCTTAATATACAAATAAAATCCCGGTTATTACCTTATATAATTTCCCCGGCTTACTGTTCCGGGCTGTCCTGCCATGCGCTACACCCGCCTTGCGCAGCTCCGGTTATATATATTTTCAAACAGGAAACGCTTGTCTTCGTATCCCGGTTATTTGACGGGAAGTATTGTTTGTCTTTATCAGGGTTGTCCCCACCCGCGAGGGGCAGGGCCAGCCCTTGCCTGTTTCCCTGAGGCAGTAAGGAGGAACAGAAAACAATTACGCAAAACTAACAGGACAGTTAACAGTCCGGAGGGATGCAGTATATCCTTTCCGGCAAAAAGCAAAGACAGTGATAAACCCGCAAAGCACAGAGAACGGTTCCCCGGTGGATTAAAGCGATACGCTGGTTACTGGGAAAGATGAACTCCCGCAGGACGGGCAAAAAGCATGTGATCAGGGAATACCTGCGGAAAGATCCGTGCCGGTGATAAGGCAGGATACCCGGCCCGCAGGGCGTTCATACCTGCATACCGGATTTACAACATGCAACAGGCTTTTTAATAATCAATCAAAATAAATAAACAACACTAAGGAACAAAACATGAAAACTTCACGAAAACAAAAGCTGCTGGCAATCCTGGCGGCTTTAAGCATGGCTGTGCCGCCATCCTACGCACAGGTGACGATCGGTTCGGGCATAGAGCCTGAAAAGGGAGCTTTGCTCGACCTGAAAGAACAGCAGAAAAGCGACGGCACGGAAAACGCGACCAAAGGGCTGATGCTGCCGCGTGTAAACCTTTCCGACCTGAACAAACTTTTCCCGATGTTTACAGGTGCATACGATGCCGCCGAAGACCCGAAACATACCGGACTGACCGTGTATAACCTGAAAGGGTGCGACGGTATTTTCGCAAAAGGCGTGTACACCTGGACCGGTACGGAATGGATTCAGCTGACCAACAATCCGGTACTGACGGGAGGGAATCCTGTGCTGACATTCCCTCCATCCCTGATTGCCGACAACTACCTTGTCAGGATACCGAGCGGCCAGGATGCACGTACGGCATTGACATCCGCCTATGCGCCGGAAATTGCTTTCTCCGGGACAAACCAGGTGACGGGGGCATGGGCTAACACTATCGGAGGTGGACTGGTATTTACCTCAAACCCGCTTTTGCCGTCAACTTTGACAACATCCGGGGCTACTACATGGACAACATCGCCCCTGTCACCTCTTTCCATCTGGCCGGATGCGATGACAGCCGCAGACCTTACATCAAACCCGTTCCTGAGCCGCGAATCGGCACTGACGATAACGGGTATCGCAGGCACAGGAGGTCCCTGTCCGGGAGGGACAAACCAGCCGCAGGACATCACCCTGAACCAGACCAACTATGCGATACTGCCGATCGATGCTAGTATAAGCAGTCCAATTTCGCTGTTTGTATTACGTGCTACCACCCTGCAGTACTCGAGCATTTGGAGCAACGTGAAGTGGCAGGCGGTCGCCACGGATGGGACGGCGGCTTGGAGCGACATACTGTCATCCTACACCACCGCGCACACCGGTAGTGAACGGCATGATGACGGCTATAATGACAACGTGTTTAATTATACCAGCAACCCTGTCGTACTGGGAATGAAGTATAAAACGGCGCAGATCACGTTCAGCGATGTAGACGGCTGGGCAAAGCCTGTCACCATAAATGTAATGCAGTGCCAGGGAACGGAGGATATGAGCAGCGTAACCACGATAGCCGATAATACCGCGACATCAACCACCCCTGCTCCTGCCGGATGGTCGGGAAAGGTAGTAAAGCACGAGGCTAAACCGGGAGTTTACGAAGAGTTTTACTCTGCCGAGTTCGAAGCAGCCGGCCGTTGGATGACTACCAACCTTGCGGCCACCGCCTATGACGGGATACACCACAGTACTGATGTAAGCGGAACTGCAACAAGCGGCTCCGGAGACCCGCGCACGTTATATGGCCCGACGACCAACTCCGGAAATCCTTATAATACCGCTTACTGGTGCTACCCGAACGGAGGTACAGGGGGAACTACACCAACCAGTTATGACAATCTTGGCCTCTTATACACCTGGGATGCTGCTACGGCAGGTAAAGGAGGCAGCAACGGGCGTCAAAACACTGCCGATGAGGGGGGAAACAATACCTACGCACCGGTTCAGGGCATTTGCCCTGCGGGTTGGCATTTGCCGTCCGACTACGAATGGACAGAACTGGAAAATGAAATAATAAGACTCACGACCGATTACGCGAATGTCAGCCGGAATATTAGCCCTGACGGGACAACAGGTTTATTGCCCCAAAACAATATGGGCAATCGGGGCACGACTCATGGACAAGCCATGAAGGACGTTTGCGGAGTAAACGCAACAATTCCCAACGGCTTAAGCAAGTATGTGACACAGAACGGATTTAACGCCATGCTAGTAGGACACGGCGACAACAATGATACATACGGGTTCGGCGGCAGCGCCTACTTCTGGAGTAGTAGTTCCTACCTGGCTGAAAATGCGTGGATCCGCGGCCTGGGCAGTAGTATGAATACGGTGAACAAGACCGGCGCCGATAGACGAAACCTGCTCTCGGTCAGGTGCAAGAAAGACTAACGCTTTTTCAGTAAACAGTGAGAAGGGAAAAGCTAATAGCTAAAAAATAAACAGGCTGAAGGCCTGGTATATTCCAGCCCGGAGTAACGCCCCGGGGAGATAAGGATTGGAGACGCCTCGCCCTGTAAGGGCAACATAACAGTTAACAGGAGTGCCGGAGCTGTTAAGTTCTATTCAGGATTGTGTCAATTGCTTCCACTTTCAAGTGGAGGAATAAAAAGGATGATTTGAAACCGGCTTTAGCCAAACCTTTTTGACTAAAGTCTTTCCTTATAGGCCTTTTACCCACGCCTTAAAAGGCGTGGCAATATCAGAACTTAACAGCCATGCCCCCGAAGGGGGCATGAGACGCCTACGCGAGCAAGGGGCTGCTAATCGTCTGAAAGACGATATTTTCATAACCGCATACAAGCATAGCGCGGTTTGCGGATCGGCAACACGAGCCGATGCTGCCTGAAAGGCAGGACTGTTAAGTACCGGTAAAGGATATTTTTCAATTTATATAACAAAATATACGCGAAACAATTTACTCAAAAACAAAGGCTTTATGAACACAAAGAAAATGAAAACACTCTTGCCGTCTTTTATGCTGGCAGCGCTATTGTCGGTGCCGTCATACGCGCAGGTGACTATAGGCTCAGGCATAGAGCCTGAAAAGGGAGCTTTGCTCGACCTGAAAGAACAGCAGAAAAGCGACGGCACGGAAAACGCGACCAAAGGGCTGATGCTGCCGCGTGTAAACCTTTCCGACCTGAACAAACTTTTCCCGATGTTTACAGGTGCATACGATGCCGCCGAAGACCCGAAACATACCGGACTGACCGTGTATAACCTGAACAAATGCTTCGACACGGGAGCGGGCAAGGGAGGACAGGGCGTGTATGTCTGGAGCGGAACGCAGTGGGATTACATCGGTACGGCGCAAAACATACAGGGAAGTACCCTCGGCTTGCTGTCCAGCCTGTACGGGACAACCGATGCAAGCGGCAACCTGTGGATAGACATTCCCAGCGGGCTGGATGCGCGGGGAGCAACCATCTTACCCTTCGACCTGACGGTGAACTCGGACCCATTGGCTTCGGTTACAGATGTAACAATCGGACTTTTAAATGGCGGAGTGGTATTTAGTCCTGCGCAGGCATGGACAACGGGTGCACTGGCTGCAAACCCTACGGTATACTCCGGTTTGCAGGCAACGGATATGTCGGGACTCACCGACATTGGCACCACAAACCCGTGGAGAACACGCCAGACGGTACTTGAATTCAGCGGGTTGGCGGGTTGCCCGCCTGTAACAGCCAGCAGGACAGTAACCCTGAATCAGACGAACTATGCGATAGTTGCCAGTACCTCGAATGCAACAAGCAATCCGGCGGCAGGCACTTATGTCACCGCGCCTGTTGTATTCAGGAATACGACGCCAACAAATATCTATATCCACAGCAACGTTCAATGGAAGGCTGCACCGAGTATGGCGACGGCATCCGCTCTGCCGTCAGTTCTGGGAACGACTTATACCACATCCGACAATACCCCGGCAGGGTCGGACAAGTCGGACGAGACGAAAGTGCAGCCCCAGTTCACGTATACTGTAGTAGCCGGTGAGACCGGAACGAGATATAAAACCGTTGATATGGTCTTTTCGGATGTTGTCAATCCTCGCGCCAACCCCTACACTATTACCATGATGCAGTGCCAGGGGACGGAGGATTTGAACGGCCTACAGACTGAGGATGCGGCTAACAGCGACCGGTCGGATTGGAAAACTGTGTGGGGTACGGATGTGATACTGCACGGGGCGAAGGCTAACCCAAATTATCAGGCAGGTGTTGATCCGGCGTACCAGTCGAATATCTACGAAAAGTTTGTATCTGCCGATTTCGACACAGCCGGCCGTTGGATGACAACAAACCTGGCGGCATGGGCCTATGAATCAAATATATCCACAGCTACTTTACCTGACTTCCCGGATATAAGCGATTCTAATACCGTTCCGCACTGGTATTATCCGAACGGAAGTAGCTCCGGATCGACCAGTTATAATATTAATCCGCATCTGGGTTTATTGTACAACTGGCCTGCCGCGACTGCCAAGAATACCAGCACGGCTGACGAAGCAAATGTCAACCATGAGTTCCGGCAAGGCATCTGCCCGAATGGCTGGCATGTACCCAGCGATTATGAATGGAATATTTTGGAGAAGGAGATCTACGAGCATCCTGAGAGATACAGCAGTTATACGGACAACAGCAGCTTTCCGCAGACGAACTGGGACCCGAATTGGAACACCGCAATCAACTACCGCCCAACATCCACAGCCACCCAGAGCCACGGACAGGCTATGAAAGAAGTTTGCGGTGTAAACACTACGATACCCAACGGCTTAAGTAAATATTTGGTACAGAACGGCTTTAACGTCCTACTAGCGGGTAGCTACTACAACAACGGAACCGCGCTCTTTTACAGTACCCGCGCCTACCTCTGGTCAAGTAGTAGCGCTGGGTCAGAAATCGGCTGGTTTCGCACCGTTACCTCCGCGGAATGCCGCCTTTCCCGACGCTCTGATATGCAGCGTTTTTCGTTTATGTCGGTCCGCTGCAAAAAAAACGAATAGTAGATTTAACCATTCGCCTATTAAGCGGAGCGTTCTGGTGCGGCCGACCGGAGAGAGGACTCCGTTACGCGTAGCGTTGTCAAAACTCAGCGGGGTTGTCCGCGCCGGCCCTTTTGCCGGCAGTTCCACCTCCGGCAATGGCCGGAAAGTATTATAATGTAACAGCCCACATATACCGGAAAGAAGTATAGAAGTTGTGGTATGTGCTTAGTTTAGGGTGTTAGCCGTTCGCAAGGCAAATTTAGATTTTCCTACATGGTTTGGTATAAAAGAATAAGTGATGTGAAAATTGACAGTTGACAAGGTTCGATTTTGGATGTAGACAGGATATGTTATTTTATTCATCATTTACTTATTTCTCTCGAACAAATAATTAAAACAAATTGTTTTTTATATAAATTTATTCACATATTAATCTCAAGAAATGGAGACCACTGTAAATTTCCAATTAACAGTAATATTTGTGCTTCTATCCTTGCTCGTTAATCCTTGTCGTATATCCGGACAAGTTACTATAGGTTCCGGAATAGAACCTGTACAGGGAGCTCTTCTGGACTTAAAAGAAAGACAAAAGGATGACGGCACGGACAATTCGACCAAAGGGATGCTGCTGCCGAGAGTGGAACTTTCCGACCTAAACAAACTTTACCCTATGTTTCCGGCCGGATATGACATTACGGAAAATGACAAGCATACAGGTTTGACGGTCTACAACATACATGAGGACGCCTGTGCCGGCATACCCCTTACAAAAGGCGTCTATGTCTGGAACGGAAGCCTGTGGCAGGCCTTAGGCGCTACCGGCAGCGAGGGAGCAACCCCGGGTGCAGGAGTAGAAATATTTACCGACACCCGTGACGGGAAAAATGAAGAATATTTGACCGGCGACTTTGGGTCGGCAGGCCGGTGGTTTCTGGAGAATCTGAGATATCTGCCGGCAGACGGAAGTATCGTACTAAGTTCATCTTCTGATACAGGAGCTCCTCCTGATAATAAAACTTATTTTTACCCTGAAGGAGCGCCGGGAAATATATATCCTAACTATCCGTCCACATGGGTACCGCGTCAAGGATTATTATACAACTGGAATGCAGCGACCGCCGGAAAGAATGAGATACCGGCGTATCAGTCTCTGGATCAGAGACAGGATAATACCGTGCCGGGTATTCCGGGAGCAAACGAAGTTGAAACCTTATATGAAACCATCCCGGGGGCAAAAAACGGGAAAATACAGGGCCTTTGCCCTGCTGGTTGGCATGTACCGAGTGATAGGGAATGGAATCAACTGGAAAAAGAACTCTACGAACATGCTGAAAAATACAGTAGCTATACCTTAGCCGAGCGTGAGGCATTCAATACTTCAAGACCATGGCAGGATATTTGGGAAACCGAAAACCCGACAACCGATACAAGGCCGAATTGGTACCCGCCTGACGGACAAGGCAAAGCTATGAGGAGTCCATGTCCGGTGATTACCGGCGGCAATTCGACAAACGGCTTGAGTCAGCCCGTGACGAGAGGCGGATTCAATGCGTTACTAACAGGTTCATGCAACTGGGATAGTAGAGGCGGAGCGGTACAATTTAACTCACATTTCCAGGTTTGGAGCAGTAGCCGTTACAACAGCAGTTCTGCATGGTTCAGGGAAACTCAGGCATATGGAAGCAGTACCGGAGGCGGAGTTGTACGAAATGTTGTATCCTCTTCATTTTGGCTATTTTCTGTCCGATGTAAAAAAGACCTCTAAAAAGAGAATGATAACCTAACGGATTTTATACAATTTCCTTTAATCCGGTTAGTATCGGGATTTAAAGATGCCTTAAGTAAAGAAGATTTTGAAGTGTGCGCAAGTATTAAGACTGAAAACTACTTGTAAGCGTCTGCCTATAGATTATATCAGGCGGATATTTCGGACAGGTAGCCATTTTAACCGTAAGCGACCGCTAAACCCTGCATTGTGTCGAAAGCAAAATTATCAAAATCATATTTCCGGTATAGACTGTAGGGTTTCATCCCTCATGCTTATACCGGATTTTATAGTAAGCGGGTGGCCAAGTACATGTCGCACGGATATAAAAACAGCCAGTTGTTACGACTTACATGTGGTTCTTATCGTTTGGGCACATAGGGAATCTTTTCCGCGATATTCCGGTCTTTTCCGCAGATTTCCGAACTTATAGTTTCCACGTGTCTGGGAGCAGTTCTTTCATGTCTTTGTCTGATTTTCGGTCAAGATAATAAGGCAGTTTGGCTATGACGTCGTTGAGCCATTCTCTGGGATTTACGCCACATTCTTTACAGGATCCGAGCAATGAACAGATAATTGCGGTACTTTCGGCTGCTTCCTTATCGCCACAGAACAAAAAGTTTTTTCTTGATATGGCAATAGGTCTGATTGCATTTTTAGCTAAGTTATTATCTATATGGATTCTACCGTCATAGAGGTAAGGCTTCATTCTTGGTATCAGCGGATACGCATAGGCAATAGCCTTGCCCATAAGGCTGCGTTTAAGTACTTTGGGATATGTGGTTTTGAGCCATAGTTCGAAGCTGTCAAGTATCGGTTTTGACAAACGCTGGCGTAGTGCGGCACGGCCTTCGTGCGGAAGTTTCTTCACATCAGCCATACGTTCAATGTTATACAAGTTCTGTATAAGTTTGAGTCCCTGTGAGGTATATTCCCTGTTTTCTTCAAGACCAGATTCCATGTGCCGCCTTATGTGTGCAAGGCATCCGACAAGACACACATCATCCCTGCCTTCAAAGGCATTATAGGCTGTATATCCGTCACACTGGAGATATCCCTTAAAGGGTTTGAGGAGCCATTGCTTTCAATCTGCAAAAAATGTGGAAAACATGGCTCAAAACTCATCAGTTTATAAATATTGCAGGTCTTATCTGAAAACGGTTTTACATACCCTTTTTGTTTTCCTCTGATTGTAAATGCAATTTTGCTGCTTAAAAAGATAAGGATGTGCCAATCCTATTTTGACACACCCTCTTATTTTAATTTATTTTACATTCAATTCATCAATCTCCTTATCCAACCTATGTATTGCTTCTTCATTCTGTTTCTTTTGCTCTTGTTTCCTTGCTTGCTCTTGCAAACGATGTTCATGATCAATCACGTTTTTACGGATATTACTCACAACATAAGCACTATCTGAATAATAGAAGAAGTTTTCCAGTCGGGTAATCTCATCAGGCAGGATGCCATTCTTCATTTTTATAAATCTATATTTGAGATCATTATCCGTTAATCTCTGATTCTCCTGATACTGATTGTAATTCCCGAATAAAGAACAAAACAAGCCTAATAAAAGAAAAATAATAGCAATAAAGATTTTACTCGACTTAAAATCAATTGTATATTGATTCTTTACAATGCTCGGTTGCTTAGCTATTTTTTCTATTTGGGCTATCTTTTCATTAAGAAACTCTGAAAAAGAATTATTCGTTTCCTCCTGCTTTTGTTGCATCGTATTGATTACCTCAATGCTATATGCCTTTAATTCTTCCGCTGTAATGCCTTTCTTTGATTCATCAATGACTTGTATTATTTTGTTCAACAAGTCAGTCTTCAATGCGGATTCCCCAGTGTCCCCTTTTTTCAGGGATTTGATTTCCGATTTGATTTCGGTCATTATTTCCGAAAAGCCGTCCAGCGTTATCTGGATATTGTCAAGTTTATCGTTCATAATTGTTAATTAACTATTAATTGCTACCTTAATTTAGGTCGTTTATTATTTTTCCTGTTTATTTTCTTTTGCAAGTATTCCATATTATGCCGGAAGCGTTCTTCCTCCGGGTCATCGCCATGTGTCTGGAATGTTGATAAAGAGTCAATCCCGTCAATTAAGGCACCGATTACATCCGTCCCCTGATTATAAGTTTGATTTTTGTGCGTATTATTCGGGATATGTGCTATATCCTTTTCCTGTTTGTTGCCATACGCATTCTCTTCTAATCTGCCGTTGATTTTCGAATAACTGAAACTACGGTCTATCTCCGAGCCTTTGAAAGTGGTATTGTCTTTCGTGAAGGAAATGCCCTGCACTTCTCTTGTCTGTCCTCTGTACTTATAAGACACGGATATCCCCTTCTCTTTCAGCAGCTTTTCAAGGTCATTCCAATTGGCAGATTTGGACAGAGCATCTTTTACGGCGGAATAGATTTCATATCTGGTTTTATTTTTTCCCTTTAGCCTGTGCTGCTTTACCTTGTCCTTGCCTTTCCCATAAGACAATCCGTATTTATTCTTTATTTTCTTGCATACAGCTTCATTGCGGTAACGATCATTCTTATCGCTTATAACCTTGCCGTTATTATCTATCCTGTTATACACGATGTAGGCTAAGTACCCAGC
>NZ_CVRP01000019.1 GCF_001261735.1 Dysgonomonas sp. BGC7
CAAAGCGGGTGCAAAGATAAACACAATTATTCACCAATTCCAAATATTATCCAAACTATTTTTAATCTTTTTTCCAACCATCCAAACAATATACTATAAATGAACAACTTTCAAAACAAAAAAAATTTAATACAGACTGATGAAGTCAGGCGAGGAACGTTAATTCCAACTTCAATTAATTATAAAATAATTAATGATGGTTTAAAAAATATTTGCAGTATGCAACTAAACCACACTCTTCACACTTCGGTTTTCGAGCTTGACAAATATACCTACCATGCAAGATCAACCAATGATGAGCTCGCGAAAGATATTTCTGAGGTATATATTTTACAAGCTCTTTCTCTGTTTGTTCCGGATTTTTCGAATTATCTGTCAATCCGATTCTATTAGCTACACGAAATACATGCGTATCAACAGGCATAGCAGGCTTACCGAAAGCCACAATAAGCATCACATTTGCCGTTTTGCGACCAACACCAGGTATAGACTCCAACTCCTCCAATGTATCCGGAATTTGCCCCTTAAAATCGCTCATAACCTTCTTAGCCATACCAATAAGGTTCTTTGCTTTGTTATTTGGATATGAAATGCTTTTTATATACTCATATACTTCATCCTGAGATGAAGCTGCCATAACCTCCGGTACAGGAAAAGCTTTAAACAAAGCAGGTGTTACCATATTTACTCGTTTATCTGTACACTGAGCAGAAAGGATTACTGCTATAAGGAGGTGAAAAGGGTTGTCGTAATGCAACTCTGTCTCTGCTTGAGGCATTTGAAGTTCAAACCACTCTATTACTTTTTTGTATCGTTCTTTTTTTGTCATAAAGGATGCTTAAAAAACAAGTCCCTTACAGAGTGTGCTGTAAGGGACTTTAAATATAGTAAAAAAATAATTACCAAAATTTCACTCTGTTATCTTCTACATTCATTTTTTGTCTTAAAACACTTAAGGCCTGAGACATTGTTTGATAGAAGTTGTTTTGTTTTATACCCTCTTTTGTTTGCTGTGAATTAAATTCTTTCGAATCCGTTTCTTTAGCAGCAAGGCTTAATACATAAACCCCCATCTTCCCCTTCTGCGGAGACTCTAGTTTATTAATTTGTCCGGTTTTAGAAAATACATTCATTATCGGTTCATATCCAATACCTGATATTGTATTAGTTTGGAAGGTAACAAATTTAACAGTATCTACCTTTCCTGAAACTGCTTCGGCGCATGCTTCTAATGAATTCAGATTTTTAGATTTAAGATCTGCAATTATCTTTTCAGCTTTTTTATCATTAATCAACTCTGCCTTCAAAGCCGAAGACACTTCAGACATTGGCATATAATCACCTTTAATCTCAGACTTGATAATAGCAATGATACGCTTATCAGAAGCCTCAAACTTATGGATAGTTCCCACTTTATTATTAAATGCCCAATGAATAACCTGACGTGTCCCAGTTGCTTGTCCCAAAGCCATTTCTGATGGTGATAATATCGCATTAGATACTACACTATAACCTTTAGCTTGTGCAGCATTATCGAAAGTCTCAGTATTACTGTTTTCTGAAACAAACTGATTTAATTCATTATCTAATAAATTCTGAGTTTTATCACTTACTATTACAGGCATTTGGATAACTGCCAATTTCACTTTCGACACAGGTTTTGTTTTTTCCTGAATACGAATCAATTGAGTGATGCCTCCTATATTTAGTTTCAATACGTCTCCTACTGATGCAGCAAAACATTCTTTTCCGATACCAGCACTAGATAACATCATTTCTGTCATCCACCCTAGTTCACCTCCATTAGAGCCAGGCATAACTTCATTAGCCACTGTTGCAAAATCTTTACCTCCTTTGACAACAGATAGCAAACTATCTGCTAAATGAGTGGAAGAAGCTAAATCAAGTCCTTGAGGCATAGGGATAATCTGTAATTTTACAGAATCTGCTGCAACTGTTTTGTCAACAAGTTTATACATTATATATGCTTGTCCGTTACGGGCAGGGCCGTATACTTCGCCTATAGAAGCAGACTGAGCAAAGCTTCTTGTATCAGCAGGAAGAGTAGATGCTGATGCAAATGCATCAACATATGGCACTGCAGAATATTCACTAACCAGCGTCGCAGGATTTTCTGCTGTTACAAGTTTTTCATGAACTGCATTCATTTCATTTTCTACTACAGCAAAATCTTCATCGCTAGGTACAACTTCTTTTATAAAATATGATACTTTACGAAGCTCTGTTTCTAGCTTATAGTTACTTTTACGTAAATCGTATAAAGCTTTAATTTCCTTATTATCTACTTGTACTGTAGAATCGGAAATAGAAGAATATCTCTGAACTACATATGCTATATCTGCTATATTTTTAGAGTCTTCGTATACAGCTTTAGCCTCAGTATTACTTGCCAAAAGAGAACCGGCAACAAGAGATGAATACTTTTCTTCTAAACGCTGATATTTCATCATATTTTGAATAAAAGACCAAACCTCTCTATTTGCTACAATCTGAGCGGCTTGTTGTTCCGGTAATGTTTTCGGATCAAGATTTATATTAGATAAAAACTGATTCAAGCCATCTCTGTCTATCTGACCAGTTTGAGGGTTTCCGAAAATCTGAAACAATACAGGGCTCAGATTCTGAGTCTGGCCATATACCATATCTTCAAGTTCTTGTTTTGTAACCGTTAAGCCTAATTTATCACACTCTTCATCGAGCATTATTTCTTTTACCATTTGCTGATAAACTAACTCTCGAATTTGAGAAGAAGCAAACTCATCTAAAGAATTCTGTCCAGACATTGACTTCTGGAAGCTTTCCCATTCGGTTATTCTTTTTGCATATTCACCTGTTGTAACAACTGTCCCGTTCACAACAAAGGCTTTATCTCTCATTTTATTAACAAATGTCGTCACTTCGCCCCAAGGGATTACGAAAGCCAACAGTCCTACAGCAATTATACCTACCAACAGACTGGATTTGCTTCTGATTTTCTGTAATGCAGCCATCTAAAAAATTATTAATACTTTATATTTTGTTTTCTAATTTACTTAAAACATATTCAGGGCACGAAGATAATAAATAGAGATTAAATTTCGTTCATAATTGAACAACTATTCTTTTTTTTCTTTTCCGGCCTCTTCTCCCTCTTTATTTTCATTTACATATATAACTGTTTTCCCTGCAGGAGTATCTCCTACATCCTTAAATTCGTATTCCGTCATCTGCTGATTAGCTTCAAACCCACCTTTGCCTCGAAGCATACCTTTTTCAGGACGATTGATCTCTACAAACTTATCCGAATAGATCTTCTCTTTCTGCTGATCCCAATATAGCTCATCGCTTGAAAAGGTTTCATTCAATATATTACGAACAAACACATTCCCTTTTAATCTCCACAGTTTACGTCTTGAGAAATTCCACGCAGTATCAGCTTTCACTGTCACCACAACATGGAATGAGGTATCAAATTGCTCTAAATAAACTTTATCGGGAAAATAAGAATATGGATCTTTTGCCTGATCAAAGATCTCCCATGTTTTAGTTATTACTTTATACCTGATCATTCCTGAATCGGAAATCAGCATAGTTACACTATCTGTATTAATTGTAGGGACTGTTTCCGGATCGAACTTAAGATTAACAGAAGATTTTGTTTCTTGACCACAAGAAGCAAATATAAATGGTATGGAAAACATTAGCAATACCATTCCGAATAAACATATTTTCCGTTGTACCGATTTCATTATTTACTAGATCTCCGACATTTATCTCCAATCTTATCTAAAAAACTAAGCCTCAATTTCAGAAATTGAGGTTGTTTGTTTTATTTAGTTTTTGTTTATTCTGCTTTGCGTCGGAAGAACCAGAACTCATTGATATTAACATTTAAAGATATACCAAAATATTCCTCATTAACCATATTACTCAATTTCGGTTTAAGTTTCTTATACTCGAAATTAAGATTTATATATGAAACTCTTTGTCCTAAATTATCCTTAATAGGCAGACCAAATCCCAATGTGGCACCATATTCTTTATAACCATCAATATTATTTCCGGCTTTAACATTCATATATGAATTGCTATAATTAAGCCCTCCTCTGAATTTTATTTTCTTAAAGAAACTTCTGTCATAAGGATCGATCATATACTCGGCTCCTATATTATATTTCCACCTATCATTAAAACGATTTGAATTATCTAAACCATCATTCATGTATGCAGGAAATTTCACATCAGACCATCTCTGATATGTAGCATCTGCACCCCAGACTAATTTATTACCATGAGCCATTGTAAAACCTAACCCGTATGTATCAGGAATACCAGCATCTATACTATTGTGTCTGGTAGTATCACCCAACACAGTCGATGCTATATCATAATGCATATTTACGTAGTCAGCTTTAGAGTTAATCTTAGGAGAATATACTGCACCTATTGTAAGCTTCTTTGTTTTAGACAATGGCAATTCATATTGTATCCCTAAATCGAATTGGGCAGCCTTAATGGATAGTTCTGTAACATCTACAGATGAATATGCAGGACTCACTAATGTTAGATTTTTATTATACTCGAGTGTACCAAATAGATAAGAAACATTAGCTCCAACGGATAATCCTTTCAACGGTGTAGAATATCCTATACCAGCATATACCTGACTAAGCCCGCCTGTTCCTGAGAAAGACTGACTATTAGGCACCGGTCCACTGGTATCACTTGTGCCAAATTTATAACCTAAAGACGAAAAAGGAAGAACTCCAAAACTGAACCCCAATCCCTTCTTTAAAGGCACTAACATTGTAATATAATCAAGTCCTCCTGTTGTTTTATTCTCCGAACCGCTTGCGTCACTCATTTTGCCAAATGTAGCAGAAACACCTATATCGAATAGAAAAGTAAGAGAGTCTACCCTGGAATATGAAGCAGGATTTAAAGGATTAGCACTTTGGCTATTCCTTAACCCGTAGCCTATTCCCCCCATCGATTTTGACGGGCCTACAGCTTTGTCTCTCAATACACCGTAACCATATCTACTATAAGGTGAATCTGTTTGTGCACTCAATGAGCCTATTACAGAAGCCAATAAGGCTATAAAAAGAAGTTTCTTGATCTTTAACATTATAATTTTATATACGGTTTAAATCCTTTTCCAGACATCAACATATTCTTATTTGCACAATCCTTGTACTCTTAAGTATTTATTGGCGTCTCACCTAACTATAAACAAAAAAAACAAAGAATTATTATTTATAAAATAAAAAACTTACACATCCTTCATTCTTAGCTGAATCCAACAATTATTATTATTATTTGTCCAGAATATTCTTAGCCAACAGTTTATGCTTTATCAAAACAGCATTGTATTATCACATATATTAATATTTTACCTGCGACAACCATATAAACTGTATAAATCTGTGCAAAGTAAATTAAAAAAACTCAGTAAACCGACTATTTGCGTAAAATGTCATATTTTTTTTCTCCTCAAAAGATTAATTTACCTTATTTTCATATCTTTGTGTTCGCTTTTAATTTAATGAATACAATAATAGAAAAAAGCAAAAAGACCTTTGGGGAGCAATTAAAACCATTCAGAAACATTGTATGGTTTTTATGTCTGTTTCTCATATTCGAATTTCTTTGGAAACTATGTGTACACCAAGGCGAAGATGAAAGAGTACTCTTGATATTGGGCAAGGACCTTACCTCTTATACCGAAGGCATTAATCATTGGACTGCAGAAACTGTTTACTGGGTTTTACACAATCTATTGGGATATAAAGATTTCCATTTAATCAACGGAATAACTCTCTATTTCGAAGGTTCTATCCAAATAGATATTATATGGGGCTGCACAGGACTGAAACAGCTATTCATGTTTTCGTTCATAATGCTATTCTACTTTGGACCCAGAAAAAAGAAATTGTGGTACATTCCTCTATCTTTGATAATATTGGTGATAATAAATATAGTAAGACTTGCTATTATATTTATCATAATTAAGAACCCCTACCCCGATTGGTTTATCCCCCTTAATGAATGGTACAACAATCGCATTTGGGAAAACACAAAAGAATGTTACCTTGTTTTTTACAAAGACTGGTTCAACATATTCCATCGCGATGTATTTAAGTGGATATACTACGATGGAGTTATCTTTTTATTGTGGTTGATATGGGAAGAGAAGATAAGAAAAGCTGACAGTAAAAAAAGATCTGTAAAAGAATCTGATTAGTGCCACCCTCTTCTATGCCTTGTTCTGAAGTTCATATTATAGATAGGTTGTAATATATCTAATAGAAGCAAGGAAAAATAAAATTTCCCTGAACAGAAATATTTTGCAGATTTGTTCAATAAGATTAGCTGTACAATAAGCCTGAATAAAAACAGAAAAGCAAATATCCCCAGCAAAGCCCAATTTTGTAATATTACACTATAACCCATAGATATAACAGCAACAATATAAAATATATAACGCGTAGAACTCTCTATACTAAAAAAGAAAGGCGCTTTACTTTTATAAAATGATTTAGCTAATGAATATGACTTTTTAATCTGTTTCCAAACAGAAAAACGCTCTATATGTGTCTCCACAAAACTATCCTGTGATATTGCAACGACAGTATTGTCTCCATCTATTATTCGGTTTATAAACACATCTTCTGCATTCTCAGCTCCCAAACATGAAGCAAACCCCTTTCTTTCAAAGAAGAGATTCTTGCGAAACAGAATATTGCGGTATGTGCCTGTATAGCCTTTCTTCTTGATTGCACTTGATAGATATTGCAAACTGAATAATAGATTATCGAAACGAGCTACTCTATTATAAAACTTATAATTATTCTTATAAAATGAATACCCAAGCACAACATCTTTATCCTCTGCCAAACTTCCGACCATAGTCGAGATCCATTTATCGGAAACCGGTTTGGAATATGGTTCTATAAATAAAAGAATATCTCCTTTTGCGGCCTTTATACCGATAGTAAATGCAAGCTTCCTTCGTCCAAACTGAGTATCTATCGAATAACCGGGAACATAGGTATGATATAGATGAGAGTATTGAGTATTGAGTGATATCAACAATTCATCACTCTCGTCGGTTGAACCATTATTTACAACTATAACCTCATAATCCGGATAATCCTGTTCAAGGATCAATGGGAGGTTTTCTTTCAACTCATCCACTTCATTTTCCGAAGCTATAATAACCGACACCTTTGGCTTCGATGTATTTGACACATTCCCTGCCCGAACTTCTTTTTTTGCAAAAGAATACGGCTTCTTATAATATATAAAATAAAACCACATTTGTATTACAAATGACAGCAGAACTACCGATAGGCCTACTATTTCTATATCATTAAATACAAAATAAGATAATATTTGCTCAAGCATTTCGGAATTATAGATTTTGAGAGTCTGTAAAAAACTAAGAGCCATATATTCACATGACCCTTAGCGTATATATAAGTTATTAATTTCAGATTTTATCAGAATAATAAGCTTTTGGCAACTCGCGGCAATTATACTGCGATGCCATTATTTCTCCGTATGCACCTGCTGAACGCAATATGAGGATATCGCCTCTTCTCGTTTCGTTCAAAGAATAGTCTTTCACAAAAACATCCGATGACTCACAAATAGGCCCTACTACATCATATTTTGCTAAAGGAAGATCGGAAGATATATTTTCAACTTTATGATAAGCCTGATATAATGCGGGGCGTATCAGATCTGTCATACCTGCATCTAAGATAACAAAAGTCTTGGTTTCTCCACGCTTTACATAAGTAGTGCGAGTAACCAATGTTCCTGATTGACAAACAATAGAGCGACCTAATTCGAAATGAACAATCTGTCCATCTCTTAGTTTTAGATTTTTGTGGAACAATGCAAAATAATCTGCAAAATCAGGTATAGGGTTTTTATCAGGATCTTCATAGTCTATTCCAAGTCCACCACCCATATTAATATGTTCCAGCTTTATATCTTGTGCTTCAAAAAAGTCTTGTAATTCATTTACTTTCTTACATAGAGGCTCAAACACACTAATATCTTCAATCTGAGACCCTATATGAAAATGGGCACCCATTAGTTTTATATGCTTAAGTGATTTCAGTACTTCTACAACATTTTCCAGATGTTCCAGACCAAAGCCAAATTTATTCTCATTAAGCCCTGTAGTTATATATTCATGAGTATGAGCATCAACATTCGGATTGATACGTATAGCTACTTGTGCCAGTTTGCCTTTTTTTCCTGCAAGTTCATTTATTACTTCCAGCTCAGGTAATGATTCTACATTGAAACAAAAGATATTAAGATCAAGAGCCAAATTAATCTCCTTATCAGTCTTACCAACTCCTGCAAAAACAATCTTAGAGGCAGGAAATCCTGCATTTACTGCCGCTTTCACTTCATTGCCGCTTACACAATCTGCACCAAATCCTTCGGAAGCGATTAATTCCAGAATTCGCTTGTTAGCATTTGCTTTAATGGCATAGTGCTGTATAAAACCATATTTTTTTGTTTCTTCCTTTACTATTTTTAGAGTTTTTTTCAGCAACTCCATATCATAATAGTAAAAAGGAGTTTCTATACCTTTTAGTTTATCAACAGGAAAATTTCCTTTTGTCATTGGATATCTTTAAATTAATTAAACAATTTATCATTTAATATTTGTAATGTTCTCTCTTTATCTGCTCGTTGTATCAAAAACGAAAAATTGTATTTACTGCCTCCATAAGAGATCATTTTCACAGATATGCCCTTTACGGCGTTCAATATATTAGAAGCAAAACTAGCATCATCAGACTCTAAGTCTCCTATAACAGAAATAATAACCATATCGGTATCTGTAGACACTGTTCCATATTTCTTAAGATCATTTACAATGAGATCAAGGTTCTTATTATCGTCAATTGTAAGAGAAATACCTATTTCGGACGTGGCTAACATATCTATGGCTGTTTGGTAATTCTCGAATACTTCTGTAACCCGGCGTAAAAACCCATGAGCTAAAAGCATTTTTCCGGATTTTATTTTAATAGCTGTCAGATTATCTTTAGCTGCTACAGCTTTTATAGCGCGTGCTTCTGTATTATTAGATATAACAGTTCCTATAGCATCCGGATATTCTGTATTCTTTAGGCAAACTGGTATATTGGCCAATTTGGCAGGAAGAATGCTAGACGGATGCAATATTTTAATTCCAAAATAAGCAAGTTCGGCTGCTTCGTCAAAATTTAGCTGTGGTATTGCCTTAGTTCCTTTTACATAGCGGGGATCATTATTCTGCATAGCATCTACGTCTGCCCATATCTGTATTTCTTCGGCATTCACAGCAACTCCTATCAGAGAGGCAGTATAGTCACTTCCACCCTTACGAAGATCATCTATCTCTCCGTATGCACTACGTGTAATATAACCTTGAGTAATATATAAGTCAGCATCCTTTACTGTAGCTAATGTTGACATCAACTTTTCTTTAATATAAACTGGATCAGGAGTACTGTTTTTATCCGTACGCATAAAGTCCAAAGCCGGAATAAGAGCGACTTTTACTTTTTGTTCCAGCAGATACAGATAGAACAATTCCGAACTGATCAATTCGGACTGAGCCATCACCACTCGCTCTTCGAAAAGAGTAAAAAGGTCTTTTGTGAAAGTTCTTATATAATCGAATTTGGTTGTAATAACAGCTTCTGCTTGTTGCTTAAAATTTGCATCAGAAAAAAGAGATGAGATAAGCTCTCTATATTGTTTCTCCAGTTTATTTATTATTTCAACAGCTCCTTCTTGATTCTTCTTATATAGGTAGTCAGAAACTTCGGTCAAAGCCTCAGCCGTACCACGCATCG
The DNA here is from genome assembly GCF_001261735.1 of Dysgonomonas sp. BGC7. GTDB lineage: Bacteria > Bacteroidota > Bacteroidia > Bacteroidales > Dysgonomonadaceae > Dysgonomonas. The sequence continues at coordinate 9,873 of NZ_CVRP01000019.1, forward strand.
ATGATAAAACTATAATATTGTTAGAACCGTTCTTTACTATAGTTCCTACATTCTTTATTTTTTCTGCTGTAGCTATAGAAGCACTACCAAATTTAAGAATCTTCATATTCATCTATATTTAAGTCTGACGAGATGCAAAAATACAAAAAAATTGAGCATAATTTTCAGATTAATACATATATTTAAAATCATATAGTATTTTTACTAAATAAAACAGCAGACAATTACTTAATGTTTTCAATATCCTATATTTGAGAATTTCACTTTTTTTCTTTTAGTCCTATAAAGTACTAAATTAAAGTCTCAGGTAAGCAAAATAGTGTTTCTCTACTTTCTTCGACAACAGTTGAATATTCAACATATCAGATGCCTCTGATATATCTTTTATTGTACCATCATTATAAAGAATATCAATACTATCATCTACTTCATTATACATATTAGTATAGACAAGATCGGAAGAATAAAAATATGATGCCTCATCTTCCGTTATACCGAATTGTCGTTTATACAAATCAACATATTCATTTATCTGGTTCTGAGACATAGGTTCATTAGCTATTTCTATTTTAAACAGCTTTCTATTTATAAGACAAGAACTCAATTTCGACAACACAACATCTGTATTATCAGTCCAGACTTTCATCGCACACCAAATATCATTATCATCCAGATTTACAAAATGCCGGAGAACTTCTTCTTTATGCGTTACAAAGAAATTTTTCTCTATTTCATTCTCAAGAAAATACAACAAGGATGGGGAAGCGAAAATAGTTAGGCCCTTCCCTTTCAAAAACTTTGCCCTTGCCAATGTACTTATCATCATTTTCTCGGCTGCAACAGCAGTCTTATGCAGATAGACTTGCCAATACATAAGCCGACGAGACATCAAAAAATTCTCAATAGAATAGATACCTTTCGCTTCTACGACAAGCCTGTCGTTCCGCAAGTCGAGCATTTTAATAATACGAGCCGAACCTATATTTCCTTCTGTTACTCCTGTAAAGAAACTATCACGACGAAGATAATCTAAACGATCCACATCTAATTGTCCACTAACCAACTGATGTAAAAATCGCTTAGGGTATTCATCTTTAAATATAGATATACAAATATCCAGTTCTCCATTCATTTCTTTATTCAGGGATTCCATCAGAGCCAAAGACAGCTCTTCATGGTGTATACCATTCATAAGCGTATGCTCCAGAACATGGGAGAACGGTCCATGTCCTACATCGTGAAGAAGAATGCAAGCCATAGCCCCATTAGCCTCTTCGATGGTAATATCGTGCCCTTTACTTCGCAGATTGTTTATAGCTTCATTCATCAGATACATAGCTCCAATAGAATGATGAAGACGTGTATGTTGCGCACCCGGATATACAAAAGAAGCTAAGCCCAATTGCTTTATACGGTTTAAACGTTGAAGATATGGATGTTGAATAAGATCGTATAAGAAACTGTTTGGTATAGTAATAAAACCAAAGACAGGATCATTTATAATTTTCTTCTTTATGCTCATATAGATTTAGTGCAAATTACTTAATAACAAAGGTACTCATAAAAACATTAAACTTTACATGAACTATATCGGGGAGAGAAATGTTTTCTTAAATATTGAGGACATATTCTAATTAAACAAAAAGAAAATTAAAATTGGATTTTTGAATAAAATGAATAATTATCTTTGTATCAATTATTAGATAATGAGAGACAAATTTAAAAAGATTCTTTTAAGAATCGAGTACCTTTTAAGAATAAGGAGAACTGATCGCAATACTGTTATCAAAGAATATTTAGAAAAAAAGGGATAATCTCCACACGTGACAATTTCTTTATTAATTTTGTCACCAAAAACAAATGGAAATTCTAGAAACCTTTCTTTTGCCAAGTGCCTGGATAGCTCTTCTCACTCTGGCTTTTCTCGAAATAGTATTGGGGATAGACAATATCGTTTTTCTGTCTATCATGTCATCCAAACTTCCCGCAAAGGAGCAGCCTAAGGCCAGAACCATTGGGTTGTTGCTTGCCATGCTTTTTAGAATTCTTCTTTTATTCTGCATATCATGGTTAATGAAACTCACCAAACCAATAATATCTTTTGACACTACTTGGTTAGACGGCTCTATATCCGGACAAAGTATTATTATTGGCATCGGAGGATTATTTCTCCTCTATAAGAGTGTAACAGAAATACATCACAAACTGGAAGGGGAGAGCGATTCTGTACAAGGCAAGTCTAAAACAGGCTTTATTGGAGTCATCGTTCAAATTGTAGCATTAGATATTGTTTTTTCTTTCGATAGCGTACTCACAGCAGTAGGGCTTGTCAGTTTCAACGAATTCGGATATGTCGGAGCTATGACAATAATGGTTACAGCAGTTATAGTTGCTGTACTAATTATGTTATTATTTTCGGGGCCTGTAAGTAAATTCGTAAATGAACATCCAACTATACAGATGCTCGGGTTATCATTTCTGATACTTATTGGTGTTATGTTGCTCGTGGAGTCGGCACATCTATCGCAGATCTCCTTCTTTGGAAATACAGTAGGAGAAATTCCTAAAGGATATATATATTTTGCCATTGCATTTTCTCTATTAGTTGAATTCCTAAATATGAAACTACGTAAAAAATCAAGTCCGGTTAAATTAAAGGACTCTGAACTAATAGAGGAAGATAAAAATAATATATCTCAAGAATAGTATTAAAACCTATAATTGAAGAATAAAGTAAAAGACAGTTTATAAATAAACTGTCTTTTTATATTTTATTTAATAATTTTATATAGGTATCTCTTCTCTTAGAATAATATTATTTGAGCTATCATAATAAGTACAAGTTTTATTAAATATATCAACTTTCCATCTATAAATACCTGCCTCCGCAGAATTTTTACAAAAAGTCTGATAATCAGTTCCACCTTGTTGATGAATCTTTAAATAATCTTTAAACCTATTACTATTCGTTTCCGATGAAATGTATAACTCCGAATATTCAGCTTCTGAAAATATAACACAATCTTCTTTCCCTTTATACTCTGCATGTCCATCATAGACATAGACATAGATACTATATTCCAATATACCGAGTGAGAATAACTCCTTTATATATTGAGGAAAATCAGCCCCACTTTCCATTTTCGTATGAGATTTTTTTATTTGATCTAGTGTAAACATATAATTTTAATATATATGTAAATATAACAACAAGTCCAAATGCAATGTTTAAGAAAGTTACTATTAATTGTTTATATCTTTTTGCTCTTGCCTAAATTATATTCCTTGTCGTGGACAAGATTATATAATAGTAAGAAATAACTTATCAGGAGTTAATTGAGAAGTTCAAAGAACTAAAAAATGATTTTTTTGAAATAAATCCATGACAAAAAATTCTAAGAATTAATATGTGCCCAATTATTATATATCATTAAAATGGAAAAGAGAAAGTTGTTCGTGATTTAATCGAGTATTATAATCAAAACTAAAAAAGCAACCACCTATGTGATTGCTTTTTCTCAGTTGCGGAAGCTGGATTCGAACCAACGACCTCCAGGTTATGAGCCTGGCGAGCTACCACTGCTCCATCCCGCGATATTGTGAGTGCAAAAGTATGTAATTTATTATTACCCTCCAAATAAATACAGAATAATAACACATTTAATTTCATAAAGGGCACTAACTATTATATTACAAAGACGTTACACGAACACTTTTTTTTACCAAGTATATGTCAAACCAAAACGTAACATTTCATTATACATGAAATAGCCCCATTTATCATCTTTCTTGCTAGGAGGTACTCCATCATCATACTTCACATACAAGTATAGAGTTGTAGACAAATATCTGTTAAGAGCAAAGTTAAAAGCATTCTCACACTCCACATATATTTTTTCATAATTAGTAAAGTATTTAATACGGGAGGTAAAGCTTGTATATCTGTTTCTATTATATGATAGATTCACATTAAATGTAGAACCATAATCAAGTTTATCTTTATAATTCTTCTCAACACCAAACATAGTTACATCAACTCCCTCATCACCTACATATTTATAATTGAGTGACAAGACTGATAAATCTGCCGAAATTTTAAATTTTCTATATTTATCAACTTTAGATGTAGTTTCTGAAGCATAACGCATACCGACCCCGAGATTTAACTCGAAAGGAGAGAATATTGCTCGCTGTTTTTTCTTATTTACATCGTTTACCTTATATTTATTCAATAAAGGCGTCTTCATTTCAAGGTTAGACGAATAAGACCATTTCTTAAAGGCATCTATACTAAATGTACTGTATGTTCTCAGGTAATCATCTATTATATTCACACTATTCACACTATCAGCAGGAGTCTGTTGTAGATTCAGACGCCATTCTATCAAGTTGTTAAACGATACTTTTTTCTTCTTATAATTAAAAGTGAATTTTTGATTACTATAAAGGTTAAAGTTATTGTCACTCCCCCAATTGTCCGAAAAATTATTCTGAGATAATTGCAACACATGCTCTCCGTTCTTGATCCAGTAAACAGATCTTATTTGCACCTTTTCTATTTCCGGCCGATTAAAGTCTACTGCATTGTCAGCAGAAATAAGCTCTTTGAAAGGATTTTTTGCTTCTACAACCTCTTCCCTTATTACCGGCGAACCTTTGAAAGTAAGAGCATTCAGTCGTACCTTCTGAGGATTATTCATGTAGTACATCCTTCTCATATTCTCCGTATGCTCTACCCTGTCCAATATAGGAGCAAATGTACTATCAGGAGAAATCAAGTGAAAATCTTTAGATTGAGCAGAAGAAACATCTTTAGGCAGAAAATCCAGTTTTGAAGGTAATATATTCCCATCAAATACCACAGGCAAGAAGATTGGCTCAAAGATTATTGTATCTCGAAAAGTCACATCATTAGAGAAAGGTGTCCACTCTGGCTCCAATACCAACAAACCATTTTCGTCGCGCAAAGGTTCTAGATTTGCTGCATGAATGATGTTTGCATAAGCTGTATCTATCTTTAGCGGAGCAGAGAAACCTTTTGTAGTATCCTTCACCGTCACTTCTCTAACTCGAGAGGTAATATCTGTTATCTTATTTAAAAGATTATTTTTCTTCGTATTGCTATCATGTGTTTTCTGAGCATTTAACGATACAAAAACAAACATGAATATTGTAATACTAAAATAAATTCTTAATAGCCTCATCTTACTTAACTTTTTCAACAAAAGGATATTTAATTGTCTTAAATAAGTTGCAAATTTAGCAATTTAATCTTAAAATTCATTTTAAATTATATTAAATGCCTCAATAGCAAAATCTCTTAATAGAAACAAAATCACATTTTATATCAGGTTAATTTTTTATGCCTATACAACTTTTGAATAATTTGATGTAATTTTGTAATATAGATATAGATAAAAAATAAGAGAAATGATTTTTTATGACACAAAGTCTCTTTTAATTTAAAGATCAAAAGATGAATACATTTGGCAATATTTTTAGGCTTACATCCTATGGCGAATCACACGGTGCAGCAATAGGCGGTGTTATTGACGGATGTCCGGCCGGAATCACCATAGATATGGAATTTATACAAAGCGAACTTAATCGCCGACGTCCGGGGCAATCGAAAATAACAACTCCCCGCAAAGAAGCAGATGAAGTAGAGTTTCTGTCGGGTATATACGAAGGAAAGACTACCGGTACTCCGATAGGATTTATGATAAGAAACGGTAACCAACACTCTTCCGACTACGACAATCTAAAAGATATATATCGTCCATCACATGCCGACTACACCTATAGTCAAAAATACGGCATACGTGACCACAGGGGCGGAGGACGTTCCTCTGCACGCGAAACAATAGCACGATGTGTAGGAGGAGCTTTAGCCAAACTCGCCCTAAAGGAGATAGGTGTCGACATAACTGCATTTGCCTCGCAAATAGCAGATATAAAGCTAGACAAAGCATATACCGAATACGATCTATCCCTTATAGAATCTACACCTGTACGCTGTCCCGATCCCCAAAAAGCTGCTGAGATGATATCGCTCATAGAGGAGGTGAAATCGAAAGGCGACACCATCGGCGGAGTTATAACATGCGTTGTAAAAGGAACGCCTGTAGGCTTGGGAGAACCCGTCTTCGGGAAACTACATGCTGCACTAGGCAATGCCATGTTGAGCATAAACGCTGTGAAAGGATTTGAATATGGAGATGGCTTTGATGTAAACCATAGAGGATCGGAAGTAAATGATGTATTCTACAACGACAATGGAAAAATAGCTACACAGACCAATCACTCGGGAGGAATACAAGGCGGAATATCCAACGGACAGGATATATATTTCCGTGTAGCATTTAAGCCCGTGGCAACCATACTAATGCATCAGCAAACAGTAACAAAAGAAGGTGAAGCCACAGATCTAAAAGCCAGGGGACGCCACGACGCTTGTGTACTGCCTCGTGCTGTACCTATAGTAGAAGCTATGGCAGCAATGACTATACTCGACTTTTTCCTGTTAAGTAAAATAAATAAAGCATTTTTATAAGAATAAAAACAAGATAAAAGAAAGGCTTCGGAACTATTTACACCGAAGCCTTCTTTATTCTCATCTCAAGCTTATTTAGTTATCTAAAACTTTACGTTCTCTTAAATACACATCATACTTATCGCTACCCGAGCACTCCTCATAGATTTTAAGATCAAAGAATTTAACAACACTGATCAAGTGATTTATTATTTCCGACAAAATAATTTCATATTCAGCCCATACCGTAGTATCTGTAAATGTATAAATCTCTATAGGTAAACCTTGTGCCGTAGGAGCTAGCTGACGAACAAGCAATGTGAGATTTTTATTGATCTTCGGATGATTGCGAAGATAATGGATTCCATACTGCAAGAAAAGATCATTATTAGTTATGCTATGCACATTGAGAGGAATATCGCTATCTCCCTGTTTATTGAGTTTTGCATATTCTGTCTCCTTTCGTTTGATATACTCCCCTAGCCCATCTATTTGTTTATATCTGTCTAGTTCTTCGCTTGTCAAAAAACGTATTGTATCATGTTTTATATTCAATGCTCTCTTAAATCGCCTACCTCCCGTTTCCTTCATACCTCGCCAGTTTTGGAACGAATCGGAAATTAAAGAATAAGTAGGAATAGTAGTTATAGTTTTATCAAAGTTCCGTATTTTCACTGTTGTAAGATTTATTTCTTCCACATCTCCGTCTGCTCCATATTTATTCATTGTTATCCAATCCCCGATTTGCACCATATTGTTTGCCGTAACCTGAATACTACCGACAAAGCCTTTGATAGAATCCTGAAAAACCAACATCATTATAGCCGAAGCCGCACCCATAGCAGCAAAAAATGCTGTAGCCGATTTACCGGTAAGAATAGAATAAATAATAACAGCTCCGAAGATAAAAAAGATAATATATATTACCTGAATATAGCTTTTCATCGGTTTGTTCTTAAAGGCAGGCTTTTCCTGTAACACATCGGCTAGTGATTTAACAACCGACATCACAATCCATATAACCATGAAGACCATATAAATGTCTGTCAACTTTATCAGAGGAGACACAAAACTAGAAAAATCATAAAACACAACAGGTATAGAACCTCTTACAAAAGAATATGGTATAATCATTGTAAGATAATAAGGCAACTTATTCTTTATTGTATAGTCAAAAAAAGACAGATTAGTTATTTTTGCCAAACGTTTCATTGCATAGCTCAATATTCTTTTGAACGAAAATTGTAGAGCATACACTATAGCAACGACCAGTACCAATAAAACGATTAAGTATGTATATTCTACCCCCTGCTCGGGCACTCCCAGACTATGCAAGATACCACGTATCCATTTAGCTACTGAAATCGTTAATGAATCTAATTCAATTTGAGTATTCATATTATATTATATATTTGTTATATTATATATTTGTTTATGTTTTCTTACCTAAATACATCATCAATTTAATAGTGAACAACTGATTACACTACTCTATCAATAAAATTTTAACTAAAACCTGACAAAGTTGTACGACTTTTACACGATTTTCTCAACTGTCCTAATCCCCAATCTGCTCGTTAAATTGGTAAATTAGTATATTAATTATAGATAAACATCTACCTTTCTTTGAATCCCTCTATACGTAAGAATATTTTATTTTTTGTAAAGAAGCAGTTCAAAGTATCGTCTATGTTATAAATACGATAACTATCCATGTATGCCCAAGTACCTTTTATATATACTTTACACAAATATGCCTCATCCGGTTTTTCTCTCTCATTTTGAGGAACCTCTTTATAAGAAAGAGCCTTCAGGTATTCTATTTTGGTAATAGTACCATTATCAGCATCTCTGTATTTTAAATGACTTTGTACCGCTTCTCCCATTTTCTCCAAATCATAATCATATGAAGAACAAGAATACGACCAAAAGCAAGATATGATTAGCATTAAAATAGCAAACTTTTTCATATACTATATTTTTAAATTTCTCAAATTTAATAAATCCGAATATGGCGAACAAAAATTGGCTTGATTTATAAAAAAATAGTTACTAAAAAAGTTTAAATACGAATCTTCATACTAAAACAGGATAGAAAATACAGTACATTTTTATACTTTAGCATACTATACGACAATTAAAAATCTCTATATAGAATGGGAAGAAAGGGGTCTGAAAAATTTTCTTTTAAGAAACGCTCAAAATCAGCCATATATGCCCTTAGCGGATTAAAGACATTATTTCTGGAAGAACATAACTCTCGCATTCATGTTGTTATCACAATTTTAGTTATCGCAGCGGGCATCCTACTCGATATATCACTTACCGAGTGGCTGGTTGTCAGCCTGCTTGTAGGTCTTGTGTTTGGGCTTGAAATAATGAACTCTGCTATAGAAAACCTTTGCGACTACATTTCGCCTCAATGGCACGAAGCCATAAAAAAGATAAAAGATCTGGCTGCCGCTGCCGTTTTCGTAGCTTCGGTTATATCTGTTATTTGTGGCGCTATTATCTTTCTTCCTAAATTATATTTATTATTTATCGCATTATAAAACATACAAATAGAAAATGAAAAAGCTAATTTATTTTATCTTAATCTCCCTGTCATTAATTTCATGCTCAGAAAAAAAACCTTTAGAAATTAATGTCATGTCTTTTAATATCCGTCTCGATCATGCGGGAGACAGCCTAAACAACTGGCAATATAGAAAGGATGTAGCCGCAGAAGTTATTAAAACTAACGATATAGATATTTTAGGAACACAGGAAGTATTGCTCAATCAGTTCAACGACTTAAAAGAACGGCTACCTGAATATACAGGTATAGGAGTTGGTCGTGAAGACGGAAAGAAAATGGGCGAATTCTGCGCTCTATTCTATAAAAAGACCAAATTTACAGAAATAAAATCAGGAAACTTCTGGCTAAGTGAAACTCCCGAAATAGCAGGCTCTAAAGGTTGGGACGCTTCATATATCCGTGTAGCTACATGGGCTATACTGAAAGATAATACTACAGGCAAACAAGTATTTGCAATTAATTCTCATCTCGACAATGATGGACTCACTGCCCGTATAGAAGGAGGTAATCTTTTATTAAAGAAAGCAATGGAGTTGGGAAAAGGATTACCCATCATATTGACAGGCGACTTCAACGATACCCCCGAATCTGAAACAATAAAGAATATAACAGATTCGGCCAAAAGCGATTATTTATTAAATAGTAAAGCTGTGGCGGAATCTGTAGCAGGCACAGAATGGACATTTCACGACTTCGGACGATTACCTATGCAAGAACGTCCTCTTATCGACTACATTTTTGTAAGTAAAAATATTAGAGTCTTGAACTACAATACACTTTCTGATAAATTAGATGGTATATTTGTATCCGATCATAAACCAATAATGGCTAAAATCGAGATTAAATAGTATATTTGTAAGCCTTCGGGCTAATAGAAATCAAAACAGAATAAACAATAGGGTAAACTCTCTATACAATCCTCTAAAAAACGTTTTTAACACGATTTACTATGAGAAAATCATTTATTTTAATCGCTTTCTTTGCTTTAGCCGGTATAGTTAAGGCACAAGCCCCTGAACCCCTCCCTATCGACCCGCAAGTGAGATATGGCAAACTGCAAAATGGGCTGACATATTACATCAGACACAATGCTTATCCGGAGAAAAGAGCCGACTTTTACATTGCCCAAAAGGTTGGATCGATGCAAGAAGAAGATAATCAGGCCGGGTTGGCACACTTTCTTGAGCATATGGCCTTTAACGGAACTAAGAATTTTTCAGGTAAAAAAACAATGCTCAATTATCTGGAATCTATTGGAGTAAAGTTTGGTGCAAATGTAAATGCTTATACATCTTTTGACGAAACGGTCTATAATCTGTCAGATGTTCCGGTAGTGCGCCAGTCTATCATAGATTCTTGCTTACTGGTATTGCATGACTGGTCGGGTTTTATTGCCCTAAAAGATGAACAGATAGACGAAGAACGTTTGGTTATCAAAGAAGAATGGCGTACACGAAGCGGTGCACAATCGAGGATATGGGACAAACAGCTGCCTGTTATCTTCAAAGGAAGTAAATATGCAGAACGTATGCCTATCGGGAAGATGGAAGTTGTAGAAAACTTTCCTTACCAAACCTTACGCGATTATTATCATAAATGGTACAGACCCGACCTACAAGGAATCATAGTAGTCGGCGATATTGATGTAGACAAAATAGAAAGCCAAATAAAGTCTATGTTTGCAGATATTCCCAAGCCAGTGAATCCGGCCGAAAGAGTCTATTTCCCTGTACCCGATAATGATGCGCCAATAGTATCTATAATAACCGATCCGGAAGCAGTGAATACAATAGTAACCCTATATCTGAAACACGATATATTACCGGAACAACTAAAGAAAACCCAAGCAGAATTGTTGGTTGGTATTGGCAAATCATTAGCTTCATCTATGCTCTCTGACCGACTAAAGGAAATTTCGCAAAAAGCAGATGCTCCTTTTGCTGCATCTTATGCTTATGATGGCTCTTTCTTTGTTTCTAAAACTAAAGATGCATGGACTACTATTGCAATTAGTAAAGAAGGAAAAGTACAGGAAACATTAGCAAGCCTTATAAGAGAAAATGAACGACTTAAAAATTTTGGTTTTACAGAAGCCGAAGTTGAACGAGCTAAAGCCTCTATGCTACAGAGATATGAAAACATGTACAATAATCGGAACAAAGAACTGAACGAAAAATATGTAAACGAATATGTACAGAGTTTTACTGATGATGAAGGAATTCCGGGTATAGAATACGAATACGACTTCTTGAAACAACATGCACCCATAATCAGCGCAGACCTTATTAATGGAATGATTAAACAACTTATCAATGACAAGAATGTTGTAATCTCTGTAACAGGACCCGAAAAAGAAGGTCTGAAATATCCTACAGAAGAAGATCTCACAACGGTTTTCAATACCGTTGCTGCAGAAAAGATCACTCCATATGTGGAAACAGTATCTAACGAACCTCTTATTACAAAAATGCCAAAAGCCGGCACTATTGTAAAAACAGAAAAAGACAATACCCTAGGCACTACTTTATGGACACTATCGAACGGAATGAAGATAGCCATAAAAAAGACAGATTATAAAGATGATCAAATATTAATGACATCACAGGCATACGGAGGAACTTCTTTGATAGATGACAAGGATATTTACAATGCCAATATGGCTTCCTCAGTTCCGTCTATAGGAGGAATAGGAAATTTCAGCTCTACCGACTTAAAGAAGGTATTAGCTGGAAAATCTGCTAAAGTGAATGCTTTTATAGCCAATACAGTGCAAGGAATAAGTGGTTCTTCTAATATGAAGGACTTAGAAACACTGCTACAACTTACTTATCTGCATTTAACTGCGCCACGTAAAGACGAAGGAGCATATACTACCATGATGGATGTTGTAAAAAATCAGCTTAAGAATCTACAGAATGAGCCTTCAGCAATAATGAGAGATTCTATAATGTATAGCATGTACTCTAACAACCCTCGTATGAAAAGCATGAAATTGGAAGATGCTGAAAATTTAAATTACGACCGTATTATAGAAATCTATAAAGAGATGTTCTCCAATCCGGGTACTTTTACTTTCACTTTTGTCGGTACTATAGATGAAGATGTTTTAAAACCATTGGTAGAACAATATATGGCATCCCTCCCTGCTGGAAATATTCATATCAGATACAAAGATAGAAGTAACGAGTTTCGCAAAGGAAAATATGTTCTGGCGTTTGATCAAGAAATGAAAACTCCCAAAACTTCTGTATTCGAATTATATAGTGGAACACTTAATCGCGACCAGAAAAACCAAATCTCATTAAATGTACTAAAACAAATACTGGATATTGTATATGTACGTACAGTAAGGGAAGAGGCCGGTGGAACTTACGGCGTAGGTGTTTCAGCAGCTATCAGTCGTGTGCCTGAAGGACAAACGTCTCTACAAATGAGTTTTGATACAGATCCTGAAAGAGTGGCCACTATATCTCCTATCATAGATAGAGAACTGAAGAAAATAGCTCAAGATGGTCCTGAAGATGCTGACTTTTTGAAGGTAAAAGAATATTTAGTAAAGAAGTTCCAAGAAGATGAAAAGACAAATAACTATTGGAACAGCATTGTGAACACTAAATATTTCTACGGGGAGGATAACTATTCCAATTACCTGTCGACAGTGAATGGCTTGACTAAGGAAGACATAAAGAACCTGACTCAGAAATTAATATCACAAAACAACTTCATCGAAGTTATCATGAATCCTAAAGAAAAATAAAATAACCATTCTATCTTTTTTAAAGCTGCCGGAGTAAAACTTCGGCAGCTTTTTATTATAAAAAAGCCCTCCAGAGCCTTTTCTCGTTTACAATATCGTCACATATTCTTAACGTAAACTTAACTACACATTCCCGCAACAATCAAATCTTTAATCTTTACTTTGCAGAGAATTAACAAAAATGCAATGAAACGATTATTCTTTTTTATAGTCTCTCTTAATATTTGCTCGATAGGATTATCCTACGGACAAGACTCATTAGCTTTCAAACCATCCGGAAGAGTTATAGCCAGAGGATTTTTAGATTATAGTAGTGGCTTCGGTGAAGCTAATAAAGAAAGAGGATTTGATATTACCAGAGCTTTCCTAGGATATAATTATCAATTTACAAAAACATTTAACGGACAGGTTATCATAGATGGAGCTGCCGGAAAAACATCTTCTGATGGAATGGAAGTCTATCTTCGTAATGCTTTTATCAACTGGAAAGATAACGGATTCAATATAAACGTCGGATTAATCGGACTAATGCAGTTCAGCACACAAGAAAACTACTGGATGCATCGGTATGTAATGAAGTCTTTTCAGGATTTAAATAAGATGGCACCCAGTGTCGATTTGGGTATAACTGCTGAATACAATATCAACGACTTTCTGTCTGCCGACCTAAGTCTTACGAATGGAGAAGGAAATAAAAAAGTGCGAAAAGATAATAATATGCGCTATGCTGCCGGCCTCAATCTACATCCCACAAAAAACACAATCTTACGAGTATATGCAGACATATACAATGATGATGAGGGCACAAGAGATAAATTACCCGAAGGCGTTACTTCTTCCGAATACAAAGACCAATACACCCTATCCCTTTTTGCAGGCTACAAAGATAAAGTTATATCGGCAGGTGCTGAATACAATAGGGTCTATAATAAAGGATTTATAGAAAAGAAAGATTATTTCGGATATTCATTCTACACATCTGTAGCATGTTCGCCTAAATGGAGAACTTTTGCACGCTACGATTTAGCAGACTCGTCCTCTCCTGATAACTTTACTACGCCTTGGTATGGCTCGGACGGACAGCTTATGATGATTGGAATAGAGTTTCGTCCTATGAAACAATTGAAAATTGCACCGAACTTTCGGAATATAAATCCCGACAGAAGTAAATCGGAACAATATCTATATATCAATGTAGAGTTTAATTTATAATACAGGGTTTTTATCATCCTGCGTCTTTCAAGACCTGATCTTACCCGTTAATTTGCGGAATCTCAAAAACATTAATATTGCAGCGCAAGATAGCCCCGTAGGGAACGTAACCCAGACTCCCTGAATGCCCCAGCCAAGTATAAACCCACATATATATCCTATTGGCAAAGCAATGACAAAGTACGAAACAAAAGCAATAACCATAATAACCTTCACGTCGGCAATCCCTCTCAATGCATTTGCGAAAGCAATTTGCATTCCATCACTAAACTGATATAACAGCAAAGAGAAAATAAGAGTACCAACTACCGCTATCACTTGCGTATCATCAGTAAACCATCCTCCGATATCGTTTCTGAATATAAACACCAAGCATGAAGCTGTCAGAGACATAAGAGCTATTACATGAGCCCCAGCATATGCCGTATTGCGAATATTACCTATATCATTGGCTCCCTTAAAGTTGCTCACCCGCACAGCTATGGCAGCACCCATACCATAAAACATCATAAAACTGACTGTAGATATAGTAACCATAATCTGATGGGCAGCCAAAGCAATAGTTCCAAGCCAACCTATCATAATGGCACTAAGACTGAACGAAGCTGTTTCCATTCCCATTTGCAAGGCAATAGGCCATCCCAGTTTATTTACACTCTTGAGGTCTCTTTTATTAACAGACGATTGTTTGAATCCATCTTTATATTGACTATATTTTTTAGTACAGAAAAATATTATAACAAATGCAGTCAACATCATCATACGCGAAAACAAGGTACTTATTCCTGCACCCAAAAGCCCAAGCTCGGGCATACCAAATTTTCCGTGGATCAATGTATAATTGCTGAATACATGAAACACATTACCACATAGCAATATCCACATAGCTGTACGGGTATTGTTTATCCCATCTGCGAATTGTTTAAACCCATTAAACAACATTACGAACAAAAGAGAAGCAAGTAAAGTTAGATAATAGGGTTTTATCAATGGCATCAGTTCTTCGGGCTGCCCCAATCTCTCTATGTTAAAGTAAAGAATTGTCATTGCAATAGTCAATAACACAGCAATAATAGAATTGGCACAAAGGCTGTTTTTCAATATACGCCCTGCTGCCGAAAGCTCTTTTCGTCCGAAAAGGCTGCCTATAACAGGCGTCAATCCATACGAAAACCCTGTACCGAATATAATAGTAAGATTAAATACATTATTTGCAAAAGACGCAGCGGACAAACTCTCTGTATTATAATGTCCCACCATCAGAGTATCGGCAAATCCGACTATAATCATTCCTATCTGTCCCACAACAATAGGCAGTCCCAAGCGAAGAAGTGCTACGTAATGGGATTTGTATCTATCAAAAAACTTTTTCATTTGTGGACACAAAAGTAGTCATTATTTACTATTTAGAAAAAGGAATAAGAGAAAAGGCCAACCCAATCTTAACAGTTTCGTAACAAATCCTTAGTCTCATTGTTACAACTACTCAATAATATTGTATCGTAAAAGAAAAGATAATTAACAAAAAATAAATAATATGAAAAAAGCGGTTTTATTTACATTAGTAGCTTTAGTAATAGCACTAAGTTCATGCGGAAACAAAGAAAGCAATTTATCCGGAGCCGGAGCAACTTTTCCTGCACCTTTTTATAATATTGTATTTAAAGAGTACGCAAAAATAGGAAGTAATGTTTCTTACGGAGCCATCGGTAGTGGTGGAGGAATACGCAGTTTGAAAGATCAGACAGTAGATTTCGGAGCTACAGATGTATATCTTTCCGATTCGGAACTTGCAGAAATGGGTAAAGAAATAGTCCATATACCTACGGCTTTGGGTGCGGTTGTACTATCATACAATCTGAAAGGTGTGAAAGATATGAAACTAACTTCTGAAATTATATCAGATATCTATAGAGGGAAAATAACTAACTGGAACGACAGCAAGATAAAAGAACTTAATCCGGATCTGAATCTACCTGACAAGAGTATTACTCCTGTATACCGTTCAGATGGTAGTGGTACTACTTCTGTATTCTCAGAATATATGTCGAAAGTAAATGAAGCGTGGAAGCAAGAAATAGGAGAAGGCAAATCACTGAAGTTCCCTGTAGGTATAGCAGCAAAAGGCAATCCGGGAGTAGCAGGTATTATCGCTCAGACAGATGGAGCAATCGGATATATAGGTTCCGAATATGCTTTAGCTCTCAACATGTCTTCTGCTTTGATTCAGAACAGTGTCGGTAATTTTATTGCAGCAGATACAAAAAGTATTTCAGCAGCAGCAGATGTAGATATGCCGAATGACACACGAGTAGTAATCACAAATTCTCAAAACCCTGAAGCCTACCCTATCAGCACATTTACATGGATTATAGCATATAAAGAACAAAACTACAATGCAAGATCGGAAGTTCAGGCTAAAGCTTTGGTAGGCTTACTAAATTATATAATCAGCGAAGAAGGACAGGCAATAGCAACTAAAACACACTATGCCCCGCTTCCGGCTACAGTTGTAGAAAAAACCAAAGCAAATATAGAAGCTATGACTTACAACGGAAACAAAATAGAAACATACCAACTTTCGACTGCAAAAAATACTCAACATTAATACTTAAAGAGTAAACTAACGGCTACAAGCAAAAAGAATGAAAGATAAAATATTCAAATCGGTACTATTGATAGCCTCTTGTCTTATTATCCTGCTAACAGCAGGTATAGTATACGGGCTGATAAGTAAGAGTATCGGTGCATTCTCTGAGTTCGGGTTCTTTGGCTTTCTTACCTCCACCGAATGGGACTCTCGCAATGAACAATACGGAGCATTGCCATTCATAGCAGGAACTATGATAACATCTATACTGGCGCTCCTGTTTTGCATCCCATTTTCGCTATCTGTTGCTTTGTTCAACGGAGAGTATTTCCGCAACAAAAAAATATCGACCGTAGTAAGCTCAATAGTAGATTTGCTGGCAGGTATACCATCAATAGTATATGGGCTATGGGGATTTTATACCCTTCGTCCTATACTCATCCAAATGGGAGTAAGCGATCAGGGCTTCGGAGTTCTTCTTTCGTCCATAGTTTTGGCAATAATGATAATTCCATATGCCTCGTCACTCAGCACAGAGTTTATAGCTATGGTACCCAACGAACTGAAAGAAGGAGCATACAGCCTTGGGGCAACCAATCTAGAAGTAATCACATCTGTAAATCTGCCTGTAGCAGGATCGGGAATATTTGCCTCGTACATTCTGGCTTTTGGTAGGGCTTTGGGCGAAACGATGGCAGTGACGATGCTGATAGGTAATACAATAAACATACCAATGGCTTTGTCCGATACAGGTAACTCTATGGCCAGTGTGATTGCTAACCAGTTTGGTGAAGCCAGCGGTTTAAAGCTCAGTTCGCTGATGGCTATCGGATTACTTCTGTTCCTTATCACGGCTTGTATAAATTTCGTTGCCAAGTATATTATGAAAATGGTAAATAAATAATGAAAAAGCGACTCACATCAACTGCAAAATTCAGACTCACGAAGAGTAAGGTATTCTTTTGGGGAGTATGTACTCTGTCAGGCATTACAATGATACCGCTTTTTCTTATCCTCTGGGAATTAGTAAAGAAAGGATATAAGCAATTCAACCTGAGCCTGTTTACAGAAGTAGCCCCAACTTCGATGGAAGCTATGCTGGCACGTATCAGCGACAGTCCCATTCCGGGAGGTATACTCAATGGTATCACAGGAACATTGCTTATACTATCCATCGCAATAGTAATTGCCATACCTATAGGCATAATGACAGGAGTATACCTAGCTGAAAATCCGAAAAAAAAATTAGCTAATTTAGTTCGCAACCTTAGCGACCTGCTACAAGGAATCCCTTCTATCGTTATAGGGGTAGTAGTATATATTTGGGTAGTAATACCAATGTCCGGCTATTCTGCTTTGGCTGGTAGTGTAGCTCTGGCAATAATGATGCTACCGATGATAATCAGGTCTACCGAAGAAAGCCTGAAGATGTTGCCTGCATCCCTAAAAGAAGCGGCTTTAGCGTTAGGCGGATCATACACAAGTGTGGTCGTAAGAGTTTTATTACCTTCTGCATTCAGCGGTTTATTCACAGGTTCTCTCCTTGCTATATCACGTGTGATGGGCGAAACCGCGCCTTTGCTGGTAACCGCGCTTGGAGCAGCCTCCGTAAATTGGAATGCTACAAGCCCTACCAGTGCTATTTCGCTGTTGATATGGGAGTTTTACAATGATCCAAATCTGGCAGATTTGGTATGGTCTTCCTCTCTACTCCTATTATTATTCGTATTAGGTATTAATCTTTTAGCAAAAAGAATAGCAAAAAAATGGAAAATACAATAAATTTGAATGAACAAAATATTCTGGAACTCAAAGACGTTTCAGTATCTTATACACCCGGCAAGAATGCTGTCAATATGGTAAATGCGAACATAAAACCAAATACCGTCACTGCCATAATGGGACCTTCGGGTTGTGGAAAAAGTACATTACTACGTGCTATAAACCGTATGCACGAGCTTTATCCTGATATTGTAACCACAGGCGAAATATTACTGAAAGGACAGAATATTTTCAATATGAATCCGATGAAAGTACGCCGATTGGCTGGTATGGTATTTCAGCGTCCGAACCCGTTTCCGACAATGAGTATTTTCGACAATGTAATAGCAGGATATAAACTGAACAACATAAAACTAAACAAAACCGAAAAGGAAGAAATAGTAGAGAACAGCCTACGCAGTGTGGCACTGTGGGATGAGGTAAAAGACTCTATGACAAAGAAAGGAACATTCCTTTCGGGAGGACAGCAGCAAAGGCTCTGTATAGCACGTGCATTAGCTCTGAAACCGGAGCTTCTTCTTATGGATGAACCAACCTCGGCACTGGATCCTATATCAACTAACAGAGTGGAAGAATTAATATTCGAACTCAAAAAAGAATATACCATAGTGATTGTTACACACAATATGTCGCAGGCTGCACGGTTGTCAGACAACTCTATGTTTATGTATATGGGTGAACTTGTCGAATATGGTACTACCAAACAGATGTTTACTAAACCTGTTAATAAGCGTACAGAAGATTATCTGACAGGAGTATTCAGCTAATTAATAAAGAGAAAAGAAGAGAAGACAAATAAAAAAATGATATATCAGCAAATTATGACAACAAACATAAAACTTAAACAATTAGAGCTTTTGCTCAATGATTTTGAGCTTCTGTCGAAAACGGCATTGGTACAAATGCAAATTACAACAAAGTTACTCAACGACAACACTATCGAGTCGTTATATGAAGAAGCGGAATCGAATGAAATAATAATGGATAGATTAGAAATTAAGGTACGTGAAGAAGTTGTTTTCACTATCTTTCAGTTTAATCCGGTAGCCGCCGATCTACGCAAAA
Organism: Dysgonomonas sp. BGC7; assembly: GCF_001261735.1. GTDB lineage: Bacteria > Bacteroidota > Bacteroidia > Bacteroidales > Dysgonomonadaceae > Dysgonomonas. The sequence continues at coordinate 29,389 of NZ_CVRP01000019.1, forward strand.
TAATCACCTATCAGGATATAACAACCAATCTGGAGCGTATAGGGGATATGTTACTGAATGTGATACACTTCCTTAAAAAAACAGACCTGTCGACACCCCATTTCGAACCGATAAAGAAAATGATAAGCAAGATGGTTCAGTACACCGGCGAAATGTTACGTAACACTATATTTTCATTCTCGAACGAAGACAGTCATACTGCTTATGAAGTTATTGCAGAAGATGACAAAGTTGATGAATTGTTTCACCAAATTAGTCTATCTTTACAAGAGATCTATGCCGATAAAAAATTGAACAAAGAAGATATACGTAATATGATAAATGTAAACGCCATTTCTCATAATCTAGAACGCATAGGCGACAGTGCCACAAACATAGCCGAAGCCACTATATATTTAACAGAAGGAAAAGATATCAGACATGGAAACAAACAATAAAGATATATCTATACTAATAGTAGATGATGAACCCGATATAAGGGAAATACTACAATTCAATCTGCAAAACGAAGGCTATAATATAGACCTTGCCGAATCAGCTGAAGAAGCCGCTAAAATATTGACATCAAAACACAGGCTCATTTTGTTAGATGTTATGATGGGCGGCATATCTGGATTCAAATTTGCAGATCAGTTAAGAAAAGAAGGAAACAGCACGCCTATTATTTTCCTAACAGCTAAAAATACAGAAAATGATATGCTGACAGGATTTTCGATAGGAGGAGATGATTATATATCAAAGCCATTCTCGATAAAGGAAGTTATAGCTAGAGTAAAGAGTGTATTGAAAAGAAGCAGGGAAGCAAGCTCTGAAGTAGAAAGTAATACAATAAAAGTTGACGATCTTATTATAGATCGTGATACAAAAACAGTTACCGTAAACGGAAAGTTAGTAGATCTCACCAAAACAGAATTTAATATACTTGTCTTGCTAGTAGAAAACTCAAGTAGAATATTTTCCCGCTCAGACATACTCGATAAGGCATGGAAAGACGATGGTATAGTACTCGAACGAACAGTAGATGTACATATTGCACGCCTGAGAAAAAAGATAGACCCTTATGGAGATTGTATTATCAATCGTACCGGTTATGGATACACATTCAATATACAAAATAAGTAATTAGTATTATGAAGTTAACATATAAGCAACGGGTATTTTTCTATTTCTTCATCATATTTGCTGTGTTTGCAGCCTGTATCATTGTGCTCGAACAAAAAGAAGAAAAAGCACAACGCACACAGTCGCTTATTGATAGGCTCGACGGCTATGCAGATATGATAAATACATACATCGGAGAGGTGCATTATCCGGATAGCAATATGGTAAGAATGCAATCGTTGGCAAAAGCGATGCCAATGGATATCCGTATTTCGATTATCGACAATGATGGCAAAGTTTTCTTCGACAAGAATGTCTCTGACTTGTCTAAGCTCGATAATCATCTCGACCGCCCGGAGATACGCAATGCTCTCTATCAAGGAACAGGGTTTAACATACGTACTTCCGAATCAACACACAGGGAATATCTTTATTATGCTAAACATTACGATAGTTATTATGTGCGGGTTGCATTGCCATACACAATACAGACTAAAGGAATGCTAAAAGCAGACAATTTCTTTGTGTACATCGTTGCCGGTATGTTTATCGTTGTGTTACTATTACTCAATTTTGTAGCAGGGCGTTTCAGCAAATCTATTCTTCAGCTAAAAAGCCTTACAACAAAAATAAAAGAGGATAAGCCTCTTTCCGAGAAAATTGAATTTCCTGACGATGAGTTAGGCGATATAGGAAAAAAGCTGGTAGATATATTAAATCAAAAAGAAAAAAATAAAGAAGCTATCGAACTGGAAAGAGAAAAACTGATCCAACACTTCCAATTCTCTCACGAAGGTATATGCATCTTCGATTCCGGATTCAAAAAAATATATGCAAATACGCACTTCTTTCAGTATTTCAACTTTATAGTTGATGAACCGGCATTCAATCTGGAAGCTATTTTGCATGAGAAGATATTCGATCCTGTTGTCGAATTTATTTCGAATAGAAAAAAAGAAGACAATTTTCATACATTCCAACTAAAAAAGAACGGGAAAATATTTTCGATACAAACAATAGTATTTGAGGATAACAGCTTTGAGATTACAATAAAAGATATCAGCAGAACAGAAAAAACACGGCTGATGAAGCAGGAAATGACCAACAATATAGCTCATGAGCTAAGAACACCGGTAACAAGCCTGCGTGGTTATCTGGAAACCCTGAGCACCCAACAGTTGCCATCCGAAAAACAAGCTCAGTTTATAGAACGGGCATACCAACAAAGTATCCGCCTGTCTAATCTGATTGACGATGTAAGCCTTATAAGTAAAATAGAAGAGGCATCCTCTCAGTTTACTCTTGAAAAGGTCAATCTATCTCAACTGATAAATGATGTCAGAATCGACCTTTTAGATAGATTAGAGGCAAATGACATAAAACTGAATATTTCGGTAAACGACCACCTTGTTATCAACGGTAATTATACTCTTTTGTATTCTATTTTCCGTAATCTCTTCGACAACTCAATCAACTATGCAGGACAACATATTGTGATAAATATCAACAACTACATGGAGGATAATGAGTTTGTCTACTTCACATACTGTGATACAGGACGGGGAGTAGAAGAACAATATCTGCCTCGCCTTTTCGAACGGTTCTATAGAGTAAATGAAGGTCGAACACGCGACACAGGAGGTTCTGGTCTAGGCTTGTCTATTGTAAGGAATGCAGTTATTTTTCATAAAGGAGAAATACAAGTAAAAAACAGATTGGAAGGAGGTTTAGAATTCTTCTTCACACTAAAAAAATAGATAAGAAATCTTACTCAACTTATAAGATTTCGAATAAGATGCAAAATTGCTAACAAAGGGCTGCGAAACAACATTTGTGGCCCTGAATAGCGCATTACTTCTTTTATATTCTGTCTCATATCTGGTCTATAACAGTGTACAGGGCACTTCTCGCAATTAGGCTTATCCTCTCCAAATCTACATTTCTCTAGTCTGTTCAGAGCATAAATATTAAGATCTTTACAGTCTGGGCATAATTTCCCCGATGTATTGTGCTTAGCAGCACAATAGATATGGATCATCTTTGTTACAGTTCTTTTTTCTGTATTATTCATTCTGAAACTGAAAAGAGAATATAATATATTTACCGGACAGATATATTAAAAGAAGAAAATCTGTTATTCAAAATTGAATACTAAAGAGATCATTCTCGATTTTCCTGACAATATAGCCTGTGTATATTTCAACAAGTCTTTATCAGTAAGATCCGATCTGCCTTTTCGTACGAGATCAGTCAAACCAAAAGAAAACTTCAACTCGGGACAAAGTTTAAATAAAGGCAAGTAAAAATTACACCCTATTCCAAATTCTAAACCATAGTCCATTTTCTTGAAGCGAAGCACATCTTCTTTTTTCGAGCCAATATCCATTGCTGCATATCCGCCTGCAAGAAGATATGGACGATAATTTTTGATTCGAGGAGCACTAAACTTGAGGAGCAAAGGTAATGTCAGATAATTACTCCTCACCGAAGCAGTATATTCTTCACCTGATGTCTGTTCTTTGAATACAAAGCGCCGTTCTCCCAGATACAGCGTTGGAGCCAAACGCAGATTGAAATACTCATTAAGGTATCTATCTCCTATCATACCCACATTGAAGCCTACCGAATAGGAAGGTATCTCGGCAAACCAAGCTTCTCCATTATCACCTACAAACCCTGTATGAGTGAGGATCATATCATGCCCTGTTATACCAATGGAAAAGCCCAAATGATACATCTTCTGATCTGCAAAAGGTTGATTAACAGCCCTACGCAATTGTGTCTGACCAGCTAATGGCATAATATAGCACAAAGCCATCAGCAATAATATCTGTGTATATATCTTTTTCAACTTTACAATTTTACGACTAATCTTTAAAACGTGATTACAAACAATATATTATGATAAACACTTTATAAAATAACTTAGAAAGATTAAAAATAAAGAGCAATATTATACATATACAACATAGCACTGAACATTATAAAAAACTACAAATGAAACATTTATAAATACAGCTTAATACTTAATAGATAAATACTATGTTATTATTTATAATATCTAACAATCTGAATTTTGGATGAAACAAAAAACTAGCTATATTTGCCACATCAAAGTTAGTAATAATCTTAAAAAAAGAAAATCATGGCTTACGTAATTAATGAAGACTGCATTGCTTGTGGTACTTGCATCGATGAATGTCCAGTAAACGCTATATCAGAAGGAGATATTTACAAAATAGATCCGGACGCATGTACCGATTGTGGTACTTGTGCAGATGCTTGCCCAACTGAAGCTATTCATCCTGCATAATCTGTTAGGATTGATAAAATATAGAAGGAAACTGAATATTCAGTTTCCTTTTTTATTGAGTGTGCTATTAAAGAACAATAGAAAATAGAGAAAGATATAAAAGAGGAGCATCTCATTAGATGCTCCTCTTTTATAATATCTCAAAAATTCTAATCAATACACATGACCATCGTCTTTCAAGTCTTCTGCTTTCAGGCGTTTCTTCTCCAATGCATTCCATGCATAGAAAATATATGCCAAAACAAATGGTATCAAAATAGAAACAATACTCATTACAGTCAAAGTAAATTCACTCGAAGAAGAATTTTCGATAGTTAACGAACTTTGCAGATCTGTCGCAGATGGATAATAGGCAGTATTGTTAAAGCCTGTTACCAATAATAGCATACATACTGTAAGTACAGTACCGATACCCGAAAACCAGATTCCTTTACTAAATTCTTTGCTCAGTAAAGTCTTACCTATTCCGAACAATACAAGAAGTACACCTACAAGGAAAACAATTCCTACAATCGGCATCTCTACCATATTCAGAAAATATTTATACTGTACGAGTTCTACAACTTTTGTCACAGGATCTACAGCATAACCTTTAGCAAGAAATGTCCAGATTACAAAAGCAAGGAAGAATACTACAAATGGAATAGAGTTATATAGTAAAAACTTACGTGAGCGATTAACCAATGTTTCATCTGCCAAACGGTTGACAAAGAAAAGACAAGCTAATGTGCGGGCAAGGAAAAATACTGTTAGCCCCAATAACCAACAACGAGGTTCGGCCAAGGCTTCAAGTCCGTGCCATTCTGTTCCCCAACGGCTGATAATTGGGTTTGCTATGTCTGTAAGATTACCTTTATTTACTGTAAAATCCGAACCGGTAAAGAATGTAGCCAATGCCGCACCTACCAAGAATGTTCCAAGCAATCCGTTAATGAACAGGAAAGATCTGTATGTAGTCTTGCCATAAGTATTACCCGGCTTCGACTGATATTCATAAGATACTGCCTGTATCACAAAACAAAGCAATATAGCCATCCAAACCCAGTATGCTCCACCAAAGCTGGTAGAATAGAACAAAGGGAATGATGCGAACAAAGCTCCTCCGAATGTTACCAGTGTAGTATATGTATACTCCCATTTACGCCCTAAAGCATTTACAAGTATCATGCGTTCCTTTTCTTCTTTTGCCAAAGAAAATAGCATTGACTGCCCTCCCTGTACGAAAAGAAGGAAGGCAAAAAGTCCTCCGATCAAACAGATAAGGAACCACCAATAATGTTGTAAAAATGAATAATCCATAGTTATATCTTTTTTTAGTTAAAAAATCAAGTATTAGTGAGCACCTTCCGGACCTTTTCTTATTTGATTAAGCATGATACGGATTTCGGCAATAAGTAAAGCGGTGAACAAAGCTAAGAAAACAAAGAATGTAATAACAACAGACATTGTAGAAATAGCGGATACAGCAGCTTGTAAAGGCATTACATCCTGAATAGCCCATGGTTGACGACCAATTTCAGCAACCATCCATCCGGCTTGGGATGCAACGTATGTCAATGGAATAGTCCATATACAAATCCACAAAAGCCATTTTTTATCCTCAATATTGATCTTACGATATACTAAAAATGTAAGAACGGCGAAGAACAAAATAAAATAACCACCCAAATAAACCATAATATGGAATGCCCAATATACTGTTTTAGCAAGATTAGGTACTAATTGCTCCGGATTCTCCAAATATCCATATCCAAAGTAGGCAAAGTTATCTTTCAATATTCCTTTATGTAAAATTGCAGTAGCCTCATCACCATCAGCCTTAGCTTTCCTATAATCGGTTAATGCCTGAATCGCTACTCGACCTTTAGTACGCATCTCTTCAAAAGACAGCGCTGTTGTTCCATCCGGTTTTGTATAACCTCCTTCAATAATATCATTGATACCCGGTACAAAAGCCTGAGTATCATAGAACGCAATTAAAGACAAGCCTCCGGGAAATTTTACAGGAGGAAATATAAATTCCTCTTTACCATCATTATATGATTCTTTAGAAGGATTAGGAATACCGAATATAATAAGCCCCTCGTTTGTACCACCTTTATACAAGCCTTCCATCACGGCCAGTTTCATAGGCTGTTTTTCTGCTACCTGTACAGCAGATCCATGACCTGAATATAGTGTAAGCAATGAAGCACAAAGTCCAAATACTGTAGCAACCTTCAAACTCTGCATGGCAAACTCTTTGTCTCGTTTTTTAAGTAGATACCAGGCTGCAACTCCTATAACAAATGCAGATCCAAGAATCCAACTGGAAACAACTGTATGGAAAAACTTATTGATTGCAACAGGAGATAAAGCGACTGCAAAAAAATCGACCATTTCGTTGCGGGATGTATCAGCATTAAACTCCATTCCTACAGGATATTGCATCCATGCGTTAGCAATAAGAATCCATAATGCCGAAATAGTAGCACCTGTTATGGTCAACCATGTAGCAGCAAGGTGTACACCTTTACTTACACGTTTCCATCCAAAAAACATAATAGAAATAAATGTAGCTTCCATAAAGAATGCTACAGTAGCTTCAATAGCAAGAGGCGCACCAAAAATGTCCCCTACAAAGAAGCTGTAATTTGACCAGTTTGTACCAAACTGAAACTCAAGAATAAGTCCGGTAGCAATACCGATAGCAAAGTTAATTCCGAAAAGAGTCATCCAGAATTTTGCAGTTTTTTTCCACTGCTCATTGCCTGTCCGCACATACATTGTTTCCATGATTGCCATAATAAGCCCCAACCCAAGGGTAAGGGGTACAAACAACCAGTGATACATTGCTGTCAGAGCAAACTGGGCTCTAGACCAGTCGATTAACGATGTACTTAGTAGTTCCATAAAAATAGTTTTATATTAGTTAATATATGAGGATTATACTTTATTTAATGATTATACCTTTTGGCTAACTTTTCTCTACTACAATTTGATTATCATGTATACTATCAGATACTATACTCTTTGAATTCAAGTCCAAAAGTATTAGCTACGGCTTTATAGACAATATCACCTTTTACGATATTCAATCCCTTTCGCAATTCTTTATTATCTGCACATGCCTTTGCCCAGCCCGAATTTGCCAATTGGAGAGCATACGGAAGTGTCGCATTAGTAAGAGCCAATGTAGAAGTCATAGGTACAGCTCCCGGTATATTGGCTACGCAATAATGAACAACATCGTCTACAACATATACAGGATCTAGATGTGTAGTAGGTTTTGATGTTTCGAAGCATCCTCCCTGATCAATAGCCACATCAACCAATACTGTTCCAGCTTGCATCAATTTCAACATATCCCGAGTGATTACCTGAGGAGCTTTATCTCCCGCAATCAAAACAGCTCCTATTATCAGGTCAGCATCTTTACATAGTTCCGCTACAGTATGAGTGTCCGAATATCGGGTAGTAACATTTGCCGGCATAACATCGCTCAGATAGCGCAAACGAGGCAAACTTTTGTCCAAGACGGTAACACGTGCTCCCATTCCTGCTGCAATCCATGCAGACTGAGCTCCTACTACTCCGCCCCCTATTATGACCACATGTGCGGGTTTTACTCCGGGAACACCACCTAGCAGAACACCTTTTCCTAAATGGGGCTTTTCAAGAAAACGAGCACCTTCCTGAATTGCCATACGTCCGGCGACTTCACTCATAGGCACAAGTAGAGGTAAGGATCTATCTGACAGCTCCACTGTCTCGTAAGCTATACAGACAGCCTTACTTTTTATCATCGCTTTTGTTAGTTCTAGGCTAGAGGCAAAATGAAAATAGGTAAATAGGATCTGATCTTTTCTTACCAAATCATATTCCTGTAGTATAGGCTCTTTTACTTTCACAATCATGTCTGCTATTGCGTATACTTCCTCTATAGACGAAAGTATTCTTGCTCCTGCAGAAACATAGTCTGCATCAGCAAATCCACTTCCTACGCCTGCACTTTCCTGAACAAACACTTCATGTCCGTTTGCAATCAATTCATGTACACCACCAGGTGTAACAGCTACACGATTTTCGAAGGCCTTTACTTCTTTTGGAATTCCGATTTTCATAGGGTCTCTATTTAATAGTTAATAAATAACTTAAGCTTCGCCTATAGGTCCATTTATTGGAGGTAGAAAACCTGCCGACTGATCGGCAGAGATAGATCCGTTTTGAGATTCGAATCTGTTTATATTTTCATTTAGAGCGTACAATAATCTCTTTGCATGCTCAGGAGTAAGTATTATACGTGATTTAACTTTAGCCTTGGGTAGTCCGGGTAAAATACGAACAAAATCAATAACAAATTCGGATGATGAATGGGCTATAATAGCTAAATTGGAATAAGTTCCCTGCGCTACGTCTTCCGGTAATTCTATCTGAATCTGATTTTCTTGTTCATTTCTATTTTCCATAAATAATTTTGATTTTGGTTTTACTGTTATTTCCTTTTCCAATTTCTAATACTAAGACTACATTTACACAAAGGAAGATAATTATCGTAAGACTTCAAAGTATTACATATATATTTTATAACACAATTATACAATTTTTCAGAACCTAAGACACATTTACCTTTTCTTCCTGCTCCCCTATATTATCTATACTTAAAGCAACTACCGCAGCCCGTTTTTTTCTTTTTCTCAGCACTATGATTTGAGATATAGTACCTATTACCCCCAGTCCAATCATTACAAAACGCATTGTACCATAATCAAAAACATAAAAGGCTGTAAAACAAATCATACACCACATAAAAGATATGGAAAAGATCAGACCCTTGACACTAAAACCGTCATTAACCCGCCTGATATATTTTCCGGTAATTTTATTGTCTAATAGCTTTTGATGCAGAAAGGGAGATCCTTTTGCAAATAAGACTCCTGTAAGCAAAATAAACGGAGTTGTAGGTAAGCCCGGAGTAACTATACCGAGTAGTCCCAGACCTAATGAAATTAAACCTAATATTATATATAAATATCTCATTATTGTGTGTGCGTGCCTTGAAACCAATAGCATTAATAACAAAGGAAAGAAAAAAAACAGACATAAAATAGTAATAGTCCCATTTTAATATAAATAAAGTGGTAAATAGCGCCAACTAACAAAATAAAGCAAAAACAGGCAGTCATCACAAGGTTACTATGAGAATAAAAGCTAGACACACAAATAAGAATCAACCACCTAATAATAAACAAATTACACAAATAAAGAATAAAAAAAGCGACATCAAAAGAATAGTTTTAACAAAAATGTATTATCTTTGTGCCCGAAATGCAAAATATTGAACACCTAAGCGTAGGATTCAAGTTTTGTTCCCAAAAGTTGGGAGGGTCTTTTTCTTTTCTGTGAGGAAGCGAGAATAAGACTTTAGTGGTAACCTAATGATTATTTTATGAAGTATTTGAAGTACGCCTTGATTATGGGGGTAGCTCTTATAAGCTTATCGTCCAATACATCAAGAACTTCTAGGCTTTCGGAAGGTATTTATCCGGGAAACCTGTTACCTGATATTAAAAATTTAGAAAACGTATCAGGAACAAAAATGAATTTATCAGATCTGAGAGGTCAAAAAGTATTGATAAATTTCTGGGCTGCTTATGATGCCTATTCACACAAAGAAAATGTGTTATTCTCTCATATCATAGAGAACAAGCAGTATCCTTTACAAATGGTATCAGTATCTTTTGACAAGAGTGAATCGGTATATGAAAGAACCTTGGCCATGGATAAAATTGATAAAGAGTATCAGTTTTTGGCAAAAGACAATATTTCGTCCGACCTATTCAACCTTTACCAATTGGATAGAGGGTTTAAAAACTATTTACTCGATGAAAATGGAGTAATTATAGCAATGAACCTTAGCCCTAAGGACTTGGATTTACTAATGAAAAAGAATTAACTATTTTACTTTTATTAAAGCGTTTCATTTCTTGTAAATGAGGCGCTTTATTCTTTTTTAGGAGTTATGGCATAGTTATTGTTTTTGATTAGTCAGTATATTTGTAGTTAATGCTTTTTATTATGTCAAGAAACAAACAGAACATACAAGACAATAAGAGTTTAATTTCTAAAACATTGAATTGGGCTTACTCGAAGGCCATAGTAGGATTTACAGGCATAGATTCAGCATACGATCTTGGTAATAGCTACCTCAGTCAGGAAGGTACACTAGAGCAGCAAGTAGATTCGTTAATAAAGTGGCAGGTGGCAAAGGCAGCGACCAGTGGTTTTGTTACAGGTCTGGGCGGTGTTATGATTATGCCTCTCACTGTACCTGCCAATATAGCAAGTGTGATATATGTTCAAATACGCATGATTACTGCAATAGCTTACATGGGAGGACATGACATACACGACGACAGAGTAAAATCTTTGGTCTACATATCCATGGCAGGCAACGGAGCCAAAGAATTACTTAAAGACATGAGTGTAAAAGCAGGAGAAAAACTCATGACAAAAACAATAGAAAAAGTAAGTGCAAAACTTGCTGCAAAAATAGGAGAAAAGGGTGTTGCTAATCTGGGCAAAGCTGTCCCATTAGTAGGAGGTGTGGTAGGAGGCTCTTTTGATGCTGTAACAACACGTACTGTAGGCAAGGTAGCAAAAAGTATATTTATTACCTCTGACAAAAAAAGCAGATAATCCGTAATAGATTATCTGCTTTCATACTTTATGACTAATTATTTCTTAGTAGCGTGCAGCAACTGCATCCCAGTCTATTATTTTCCACAATTCAGCCAAGTGATCAGCACGACGATTTTGGTAATCAAGATAATAAGCATGTTCCCAAACATCAAATCCAAGAAGAGGAGTTAAGTCTTTAGTAATAGGATTACCGGCATTTGGTTCTTTTACTATTTCAAGTTTTCCGCTTTTATCTTTAGCCAACCATACCCAGCCAGATCCAAATACAGCAGTGCCTGCTGCCACAAACTCTTTCTTAAAATTATCGAATGAGCCCCATTGTGCATTGATAGCATCAGCTAATTTTCCTTTAGGTTCTCCACCACCATTAGGGCTGAAAGAAAGAAAATATATATTATGATTCAGAGTCTGACCTGCATTATTAAAGATTGCTCCATCGCTTTCTTTTACGATAGTTTCCAAATCTGCATTCTCAAATTTAGTTCCCTGAATCAGATTATTCAAATTAGTAATATAGGTTTGCAAATGTTTTCCATAATGCAATTCTATTGTTTGTTGTCCTATAACCGGTTCTAACGCGTTAGTTGCATATGGCAACTTTGGTAATTCAAATTTCATAGCTTTTGTTTTTTGTTGATTGTTATTATTATTTATATTTTGTGCCTCTACCACATTGAAAACGAATGCCGTCAGAAGCATTATATATGTCAAAGAAAGTTTCTTCATGATTCTATTATTTTTATCAGTTGTTACAAATTTAACAATATTAATTTGATTATTGTTTACAAAGTACTTCATAATTTACATAAATTAATCTTAAGACATTATTGTCAAAATCTATAACCATTGCACATCAAATAAATACAACTTATTTCTTTTTATTACTTGATTAAGAAAACACTAAAGCTATTCTAATTTTATTATTACTTTTGTTGTAAATTTAGAAACAGAGCCAATGTTATTTTTAGATGCATCTTCAATCCTATCTGAAGTAATAGAAGAAAACCACCAATTGATACCGGTTGTAAACCGTTTTGGAGTAAAACTCGGACTGGGAGATAAAACAATTGGCGACATTTGTCACTCTGCAAATATAAATACAGACTTTTTTCTGGCTATATTAAACACTTTTCTGAACGAGGACTACTTTCCCGAGCGAAAGCTACAAAAGTTCGATCTTGAATTGGTTCTCAAATACATTAAACAAACAGACGTTTATTTGATTCATGGGCAGTTGCACAACCTGGAAAAGCATATGAATGCTTTCTTATCTATGAGCGACCCCAACAACGCTCAATTGAAGTTAATAGGTAAACTATTTTCCGACTTTAAGAAAGAACTGCTCGGTCTTATTGAACAGGGAATGGTAAAAGGAGACACTCCTTTGGCACTCTTAACAGACCTGAAAAGCATTATCATAAAGCATATATCAGGAAATTTCAATGAGAACATGTGCTATGCTGTAATCTTTACCTTAGACAGCTTTCAGAAAGACCTGGAAAAGCACAACCGTATAAGAGAAAAGATATTGAAACCAATGCTTGACGAGCTCGACGAATCCAGCATCGAAGATCTGCAAGAGCTGATTGCCGCCAGCCATTCGGTAAAGGAAAACAAAGGTCATTCTCTCTCGCAACGCGAACTGGATGTTCTTCGCTTAATAGCTTTAGGCATGTTGAACAAGGAAGTAGCAGACAAACTCAATATAAGCTTAAACACTGTTTTATCTCACAGGAAGAACATAACTGCAAAACTGGGGATAAAGACTGTATCGGGACTCATTTTTTATTGTATAACACACGGCCACATATCAGCTGACGAAATAGAACTATAATGGAAAAAATAAACAGATACATCTCTTTCGAAATACTCTTTGCTATATTATTCATCATTGCTTTTTTTCTACCTTGGCTCGATTGGGGTATGATAAAAATTGTGGGATGGGACATCCCCGATATACAAAAGAAGATAACGAAAGTCTCTAACTTTTTTTCGCGCAACAAAGAGTCTGTATATACCACCTATATTGTATATCTGATACCGATATTAAGCTTGATTGTATTTTCCACATGGTTAGCTCTGAAAAAGAAAACAGCCCGTGCTCTTTTAATGACAACGGGAATTCTTGCTTTTATCGTTTCTCTTAACTTATTCTACAAACTACCCAAAGCCGGCAGTGGCGTTTACTTACTGTGCGGAACTTCGATATTATCTATCGTATACCTTATTTTTATCTACCGTCGCAACAGAAAGAAAAAAGAAGAAATGTTGACTGAAATCCCTGATAGAATTGAAGAAGAACTAGACAATAAAATAGAATCTTAGTCCCGCTTCAAAGTGATTTCTACAATCTCAGGCCACGCAAAGAAACGAAGAGGGAAGCCTCCCATACCTACGCCTGATGTAACATAGAGACGAGTATTACCTCTTTCTTTCCACCCATAGCGGTATTTCATTCCTGTTTGCATAAACTTGGCATGACCTGTACTTGGCATGATGGGAGCCCACAAACCAAACAAAGTAACCTGCCCGGCATGAGTATGTCCCGAAAGCATCAGGTCTACCTTATCAGTTTCCAAAATCTCAAGATAGTCAGGATTGTGAGACAAAAGAATACAAAAATCCGAAACCTTAACATCATCAATCGTATTTTCGGGCAATTGTACATCTGTCCAAAAATCACCCACTCCACCAATCTTGATACTATCATTACCTTCTTTTATCCAATAAGAACGATTATCTGAAACATTAAAACCACAGTCTACCAATCCTTGCTGTATAATATCAGCATCTTCCCAGTGATCATGATTACCAAGCACGGAATATACCCCATACGTACTCTTTAACTGTTTCAATCCTTCAAAAAAAAGTCTTGTATAAGCTGAATCTTTCAACACATAATCGCCACCCAACACTACAATATCAGGCTCACACTGATTGATGCGTTCAACCATTTCGGCTAGATTCTCCTTATTAAAATATCGGTTGAAGTGGATATCGGATACAAAGACTATTTTTTTGCCATCAAATGACTCAGGTATATCTTTGTGAGAGAATGACATTTTCTTCAACTGCACATTCCGGGCTTCGAAGTAAGCATACCCCAAGCAAAGACATGGCAACAGAAGACACAAAGCCAGAATAATCGACAATCTCTTTTTCCAATTCATTTATCCCTGTATTCGGCATCATAATCTTCTATGGCCCTCTTTATTACTTCATAAGCTGTATCTACACCGTATGTATGGGTAAGGATACAACGTGGCGACTGATCGCCCGGAAGATCTTTATATGTAGTAAAATAATGCTTCAAGCGATCAATAACCATACACGGAACATCATTAATATCTTTATAAGAGCCATATATAGCATCATTTTCAAGAACAGCGATCAATTTATCATCAGCTTTATTATGATCTAGCAATCTGAACCCGCCAATAGGACGAGCTTTTACAATAATATCTCCATGTGTGATATCCTTTTCTGTCAGCACACAAATATCCACAGGATCATTATCCCCTTCAATATCGTTCCTATTCAGTGCCTTATTAGTAACTTCAGCTACGCGGTCGGCACTATAGGTCTGCGGGATAAAACCATAGAGAGCAGGTATTATATTAGAATATTTTTGAGGTCGGTCGATACTTAAATATCCGGTTTCCTTATCCACTTCATACTTTACAGTATCGGTCGGTACAATTTCTATAAAACAAGTAACAACTTCCGGCGCACTATCGCCAACACTGATCCCATGCCATGGATGAGCCTTAAACTTATGATTATTCATTCTTATATTTATGGTTTTTATCTATTACTAATACTAATCAGTCGTTGATTTCGGTGTGCAACAACTGTTTGGCGAGTTTCTGTAAAATATGATTTTAACTAAAACCTGACAAAGTTATACCTTTTTTTCTATTTTCTGCAATCACCCTTTTTCGCTCTTCAGATTCCATTCATTGGTTTTAATATATAAATTAAAGAACTTCTGCCACTCCTTAATTATTCTATTAAGTAAAGTCAATTTTAACTAAAACCTGACAAAGGTGTACAGTTTCACCTATTTTCTACAATCGCCAGACATTCTCTTTCGCCTTCCGACCTCTGCTTTATAGATAAAGTTTTACCACCTCGAGAAAAAACTATTATCCAATAAAAAAACAGAGTTCCAAGAGCTAATTATCTAAAAAAATAATGTCTTTATATATTGAGAAACAAGCGTATTTATCATTTACTTTTAATTATCTTTGCAATGCCAATTTTAATATAAAAAAAGTGAAAGAAAAACAACGACTGCTAGATGAACGTTATATGCGTATGGCTACCATTTGGGCTGAAAACTCATATTGTAAACGACGTAAAGTAGGAGCACTTATAGTTAAGGATAAAATGATTATATCTGATGGCTACAACGGCACACCATCGGGATTCGAGAATATATGCGAAGACGAAAATAATGAAACCAAGCCTTATGTTCTACACGCAGAGGCCAATGCCATTACAAAAGTAGCCTGTTCGCACAACAGCAGCAAAGATGCCACAATGTATGTAACAACATCACCTTGTATAGAGTGTGCAAAACTAATTATACAAGCAGGGATAAGAAGAGTTGTGTACAGTGAGAAATACAGGCGTTCGGATGGAGCTGCCCTGTTAGAGAGAGCCGGAATAGAGGTCGTATATATAGATTCAATTACAAATTTGGAAGAAACAAAAGAGATAAATGGAAAGTGACAATAATTTTTTCTTAAAACAAGAGGGAGAAAACAAACCCTTTGAGACAAACATCCCTAACAAAAAGAAAGAAAAAAGCAGTAAAATACTCATCTGGTTACCATTATGTATCGCAGTGAGTATAGCTGTAGGCATATTTATAGGAAATGCCTTTTCTGTATTCAATCCTGTGCGTGGCTGGCTCAACAATTCGGCTACTGGGAGCAAGAAGTTGGAGACTATTTTCGATTACATAAACAAGGCTTATGTAGACACTGTAAACGTCAACGATATGGTAGAGAATGCCATACCGACAATCATTGCAGGACTAGACCCCCACTCTACTTACATCTCGGCAGAAAACATGGCTCTTACAGGAGACGAACTGGATGGACACTTTAGTGGTATCGGAGTAGAATTCATGCTTAGCAACGACACAGTTGCTATTGTCAATGTGATACCCGGAGGCCCGTCTGAAGCCGTAGGCATAATACCGGGCGACCGCTTGGTATATGTAAACGACAGCCTCTTTGTAGGAAAAGGATTGAGCGAAGAAAAAGTATTCCGAAATCTTAGAGGCAAAAAAGATTCGAAAGTAAAGCTAACCATAAAGAGAGCTACAAGCAAGGAGCTTATTACATTTGAAGTAACGAGAGCCGATGTGCCGGTAAAAACCGTTCCTGCATCATATATGCTAGACAACAAAGTCGGTTACATAAAAGTTACTAAATTTGGAAGCACTACATACAATGAATTTATTACAGCCATAGCAAAACTAAAAAGCCAAGGCTGCGAATCATTCATTGTAGACCTTCAACAAAACACAGGCGGATATATGGGTGCTGCTATCATGATGACTAACGAATTTCTTTCAAACGGTAACATGATAGTATATACAGAAGGTCGTTCATATCCAAGAGAGAACGTATTTGCCGATGGTTCGGGCACATGCAAAAGCAACCCGCTGGTAGTGCTCATAGATGAAGGCAGTGCTTCGGCCAGTGAAATATTTGCAGGAGCAATGCAAGACAACGACAGAGGACTGATTGTAGGCCGCAGATCTTTTGGTAAAGGCCTAGTGCAGAATAGATTTGTGTTCAAAGATGGCTCTGCCCTCCAGCTAACGATTGCACGCTATCACACACCTTCGGGCAGATGTATTCAAAAAGCATATACCAAAGGCGACAGAGGCGATTACGACATGGATCTTGTTAACAGATACAACCGTGGTGAGTTTGACAATAGGGATAGCATCAAACTCGACAACCTACCTTTATTTGCGACATCATCCGGGCGCCCTGTATATGGAGACGATGGCATACTGGCAGACGTATTCGTTCCTCGCGACACAGCTGGGATAAACTCTTATTACCTAAGAGTAGCTAATAGTGGACTTATGCGTGAATATGCCTTCAACTATACTGAGAAAAACAGAGCTACTATCAAGAAATTCAAAACATGGCAAGAAGCGGCAAAATACTTAGAAAGTCAACCTTTGGTAGACTATCTTGTGGAATATGCTTACACCAAAGGGATACGCCGCCAACCATATTTGATAGAACAGTCTCGTAAGTTATTACACACTCAGTTAACAGCTTTCGTCATACGAAACGTATATGGAGAAGATGGCTTCTACCCCATATTCCAGAAAGACGACCTGATTATAAAAGAAGCAATGAGGCTGATAAAAGCAGATAAAGCCACTACCAATGCGATAAAAGAAGAATCATATAAATAACTATTTATAGAATGTGACGCCAATTTCATAAAAATTGAGCGTCACATGCGTTTTATAGAATGAGTAATATACAAGAGGATAAAAATAGGTTAAGGAAAAAGATATCTTCTATCAAGAATGAGTATAATAAAGAAGAACTTGAAAGACGATCGCAAGAAGTATTAGATGTTCTTGAGCTTACCGGAGTTTTTCAGAGTGCAAAAACCATCTTCATATACAATAGTATGGAAGATGAAGTAAAGACTTCCGATTTTATCAGAAAATGGGAAAAAGAAAAAGATTTCTATACTCCGGTTGTAAAGGGAGATGAGATCATATTCAGGCAATGCAACATTAACACCCAACTCAAAGAATCTTCTTTCGGCATACAAGAACCAATAGGAGAGAATTTTTCTGACTACTCGAAAGTAGATTTAGTTATAGTTCCCGGACTAGCCTTTGACAGAAAGAAAAACCGAATGGGTAGAGGAAAAGGATATTATGACCGTTTCTTACCCAAACTAACAGCACCTAAAATGGGTATCTGTTTTGAGTTCCAATTATTTGACACAATTCCTTCCGACAAGAATGATATAAAGATGGATTATATCGTTTCCGAGAACGAATTCATCTGGTAATGTTAATTAACATTCTACAAAGCAAAAAAGATTTCATAAGCCCTGTATTACAGAAACGAAACAAATAAAAGTTATATATTTGTAGAAAATATTGAAATAAAGCCATTTTAAAAACAGATATGCCTGTAACAGTAAAAGCTATAGACGAAAACGACAAGAGCTTAAAAAAAGCATTCGTCAAATTCCCCATCCAATTATATAAAGATTGTCCGTATTATGTACCATCGCTTGTATTAGATGAATTGGACACTCTGAATACAAAGAAAAATCCGGCTTTCGATTTCTGCGAAATGCAACTATTTTTAGCTTATAAGGATAATAAAATTGTGGGGCGAATAGCAGCTATCATCAACCATAAAGCCAATGAAGTATGGAATGATAAGCATGCTCGTTTCAGTTTTGTTGATTTCATAGACGACAACGAAGTCGTAGATGCATTATTCGATGCTGCTCAAAAATGGGCTAAAAGTAAAGGTATGACAGCCATTGTAGGTCCCATGGGATTCACCGACTTAGACCCTGAAGGAATGTTGATTTACGGCTTCGACCAAGTAAGCACAATGGCTACAAAATATAGCTATCCTTATTATGTAACCCAAGTCGAACGCTTAGGCTTTACCAAAGAAGCAGACTGGAACGAATATCGTATACCTGTACCCGATTCCGTACCGGAAAGACATCAGCGAATAGCTAATATAGTAGCCCAAAGGTTTGGGTTGAAAGTTCTCAAATTCAAAAATCTTGAACAAATCAGACCATATGTCGACAGGTTGTTCAGACTGATGAATGAAGCATATAAACCACTATACGGATTTTCACCCCTTACTCAGAAGCAAATAGACCATTATGTAAAAATGTATGTTCCTCTTCTTCGCTGGGACATCGTTTCTATAATTATAAAAGAAGATACAGACGAGGTAGTTGCCTTTGGTATAGGAATGCCGAGTATGTCTGACGGGTTGATTAAATCGCGGGGGAAGTTATTCCCATTAGGCTGGTATCATTTATTGAAAGATTTAAAGAGTAAGAAAAATCCGGTTATAGACCTTTTACTTATCGGCATATCACCCGAATATCAGGGAAAAGGAGTTAATGCTATCATATTCAACGATTTTATACCATCTGCTTATAAGTGTGGATTTCAATGGGCAGAATCGAATCCTGAATTGGAGATGAATAATAAAGTAGCCTCCCTATGGGAAGGCTTTAATGCAGAAAACCACAAAAAGCGCAGAGCTTATATCAAGCATCTGAATTAAACGAGCACATAATATAAAGGTAAGCAGAGCTAAATAATAGTTCTGCTTATTTTTTAGGCTAATCATGCAGCTTACCTCCCTAGATGCCCCCTTTACTTAACATTTAAAAACTTACTATTTACAAAGATTTTTTGTATTTTTACACTGCATTTTTCAAAACGTGTGACTTTTTTTAATTTATGGAAGAAGAAGAAATCAAACTACCGGAAATAAACTATTCTGATGATGATATAAAAACCCTCGATTGGCAAGAACACATTCGTCGTCGTCCGGGTATGTATATTGGTAAGTTGGGCGATGGCTCATCTGCCGATGATGGTATCTATGTACTACTGAAAGAAGTGCTGGATAACTCTATCGACGAATATATGATGGGATTTGGAAAAACAATAGAAGTCACTATAGCTGATGGATCTGTAAAAGTTCGAGATCATGGCCGTGGAGTTCCATTAGGTAAAGTAAAAGATGTTTCATCAAAGATGAATACCGGAGCAAAATATGATTCCAAAGCTTTCAAGAAGTCGGTTGGACTAAACGGAGTTGGTATTAAAGCAGTAAATGCACTGTCATCTGTATTCTATATACAAAGCTTTCGTGAAGGGAAAACAACTTCGGTAGAATATAGCAAAGCAATAGTAACAAAGGAAGAAGCGGTACATCCTTCGACCGAAGAAAATGGAACACTGATCGAATTTGTTCCTGACGAAACGATTTTCACCAATTATAATTTCAGAGATGCATACGTAGAAAGCCTGCTAAAAAACTATGTTTTTCTAAATACAGGACTCACTATAATATATAACGGAAAGAAATTCTTTTCCAAAAACGGACTTGTAGATCTTCTAAATGAGAATATGACTTCCGACCCTCTTTATCCTATTATTCATATAAAAGAATCGGATATCGAGGTGGTTATTACACACACCGACCAGTATGGAGAAGAATACTATTCGTTTGTAAACGGGCAACATACCACGCAAGGAGGAACGCACCAATCGGCATTCAGAGAATCTCTGTCTCGGGTAATCAAGGAGTTTTACAACAAAAACTTCGATTATGCCGATATCAGAAGTGGAATTGTAGCCGCTGTAAGTATTAAGGTAGAAGAACCTGTTTTCGAATCTCAGACGAAGACCAAACTCGGTTCGAAAGACATGGGACCTGATGGACCATCGGTACAAAAATTCATTGGTGATTTCCTAAAAAAAGAATTGGACAACTATTTGCATAAAAACGCGGATACATCAGAATCTTTACTAAAGAAAATACTGGAATCGGAAAAAGAAAGAAAGGCTATTGCCGGAGTAACCAAATTAGCCCGAGAACGAGCAAAGAAAGCTAATCTTCACAATAAAAAGTTACGAGACTGTCGCATACATTACAGCGACACCAAAGGCGATAATCTGGACGAAACATCTATATTCATTACAGAGGGAGATTCTGCCAGCGGATCTATAACAAAAAGCAGAAACCCCAACCTGCAAGCCGTATTCAGCCTTCGGGGAAAACCTCTGAATAGTTTTGGGCTGACGAAAAAAATCGTTTACGAAAACGAAGAGTTTAATCTGTTACAAGCTGCTCTCAATATAGAAGACGGACTTGACGGCTTACGCTACAATAAAATAATAGTGGCCACCGATGCTGATACCGATGGTATGCATATACGTTTGCTCTTGCTTACGTTCTTCTTGCAATTTTTTCCCGATCTGATTAAGAAAAATCATGTATATATTCTTCAAACTCCTCTATTCAGAGTGCGCAACAAAAAAGAAACAATCTATTGCTACACCGAAGAAGAACGGATAAATGCCATCAGCAAACTAGGAGCAAATCCTGAGATAACCCGATTTAAAGGACTTGGAGAAATATCCCCTGACGAATTCAGGCATTTCATTGGTAAAGACATTCGTCTGGACAGGGTGACTATGAAAAAAGAAGACCTAGTAAATAATATGCTCAATTTCTACATGGGGAAAAATACTCCTGAGAGGCAAGAGTTTATCATAGATAATCTTGTCATTGAAGAAGATTAATTTCCACGACAGTAAGTAATTTCATCAAAAATAATGAATAACGCCCACGCAATTATTTTAATTTCCTCGCCCGATCGTCCCGGGTTAGTAGCCGCAGTTACAGACTTTATTAATGTAAATGGAGGTAATATCATCAATCTGGAACAGCATGTTGATAAACAAGAAGATTCTTTCTTCATGCGAATAGAATGGGATCTGACAAATTTCATCATTCCCAGAGAGAAGATAAGCGACTATTTCCAAACAATGTACGCTAACAAATATAATATGACATTCAGGTTATACTTCAACGACTATACTCCACGTATGGCTGTTTTTGTATCCAAGATGTCTCATTGTCTGTTCGATATACTGGCGCGTTATACTGCCGGCGAATGGAATGTAGAAATACCTTTGATAGTAAGCAACCATGAAGATCTTCGTTGGGTAGCCGATAAGTTTGGAATAGAATATCATGTCCTGAAACTGAATAAGACGAATAAAGAAGAGATAGAAGCCAAACAAATGAGCCTACTTCAAGACAAGAAGATAGATTTCATTGTTCTTGCCAGATATATGCAAATCTTATCCGATAATTTTATAGAGTCCTACCCTAACAAAATAATCAACATTCATCATTCATTTCTGCCTGCCTTTGTGGGAGCAAAACCATATCATGCAGCCTACGAAAGAGGCGTGAAAATAATTGGTGCAACAAGCCATTATGTAACAGCCGAGCTTGATGCAGGACCTATCATAGAACAAGATATTACACGTATTTCGCATCGCGACAGTGTAGAAAACCTTGTTCGTAAAGGACAAGACTTGGAAAAGATAGTATTATCTCATGCTATAGAATATCATCTGATGAGAAGAGTATTGGTGTATAAGAATAAAACTATCTTATTTTCATAACAAACACGATTTCAATGATTATATGTTCTTTAATATATCAAAAAAGAATGAATATCAATCATGTTTTCTTACATTTGTACAGCTTACAACTAAAACAATTTAACTTATAATATTAATTAAACTTTAACCTTATGTTTAAAAACCATCCTAAAGGCTTGCTCGCCGCTTCATTATCGAATATGGGAGAACGTTTCGGCTTCTATATTATGATGGCGATTCTTACCCTGTTTATTTCATCTAAATTTGGACTAGATGAAGGCAAAGCAGGTTATGTTTATTCTGCGTTTTATGCTTCTATCTATTTACTAGCTTTAGTAGGTGGTTTAATTGCAGATAAAACTAAAAACTACAAGCGTACTATTATGATAGGTATTATTTTAATGGCTATAGGATATTTGATTATAGCTATTCCGACTCCAACTCCTGTCCCTAGTATGGCTCTATACCTTACTTTAACCTGCTTTGGTCTTTTAGTGATCGCATTAGGTAACGGTTTATTTAAAGGAAATCTACAGGCTCTAGTTGGTCAAATGTATGATAATCCGAAATACTCGGACAAGCGAGATACAGGCTTCCAACTTTTCTATATGTTCATTAATATCGGAGGTTTCTTTGCCCCATTTATTGCCATTGGAGTACGTAACTGGTGGTTAAAGCTACATAACTTCGACTATAATGCTTCTCTACCTGAATTATGCCATCAATATATAGAGAAAGGAAATAATTTACCCGCAGAATCTATTGAGAAATTAACTCAGTACGCTAATGGAGCAATAATTGATAAAACACCTGTAACCGATCTGTTAGCATTTTCAAATGACTATCTAAATATATTTAACACTGGTTTTCAGTATGCTTTTGCCGCTGCAATATTTGCAATGCTAATCTCTCTTGTTATATATAATATAAATAAGAAATCATTTCCTGATCCGGCAAATAAAACAATATTGAATAAAGATGGTGAAAATAAAATATCAAAAGAAGAGATCCAAATGAGCGCTCAAGAAATAAAACAACGCATTTATGCTTTATTCGCTGTATTTGGTGTTGTTATTTTCTTTTGGCTTTCTTTCCATCAGAATGGATATTCCTTAACTTATTTTGCACGTGACTATGTAAATCTGGAAGTAATAAATATAGACTTAGGCTTTACCAGCATCAAGGGAGCAGAAATATTTCAAAGTGTAAATCCATTTTTCGTTGTAGTGCTCACTCCTCTCATTATGTGGATATTCGGAGCAATGAGAAAAAGGAGTAAAGAGCCATCAACACCAATGAAAATAGCTATAGGTATGGGAATAGCATCTCTTGCTTATGTTTTCTTGACAATTGTTTCATTCGCTTTACCAGCTAAAGATCTATTAGCAACAATGAGCGCTGCTGATATAGAAGCAATACGGGTTACACCATGGATAATGGTGGGAATGTATTTTATACTCACGGTTGCTGAATTATTCATTTCACCACTTGGACTATCATTCGTGTCTAAAGTAGCACCTCCTCATTTGCAAGGATTGATGCAAGGATGCTGGCTAGCAGCAACAGCTATAGGTAACTCAATACTATTCATAGGAGGAATATTATATATGAATGTCCCAATATGGGCTTGCTGGTTAGTTTTCGTTATTGCAACAGGCTTATCAATGATAGTAATGCTATCTATGGTGAAGTGGCTTGAGAGAGTTGCAAAATAATAAGAATCAAAAAGCTTCTCAAAAAAAGAGAGAAGAGTTGATCAATTCGTAAAAGCAAATATTTATAATAAGAATCCTCGTTACTTATGTATAGGTAACGAGGATTCTTATTAATTCAATACACTATCTTTATGGCTGTTTAGTCTCATCTTCTCTTTCCTGAGCTTTTTTGAGTCCCCAAGCAATTGCATTAGCAGTTAATACCGAATTGTATACATTGTAGGTAGTTCCTCTACCATAAGCAGCTCTTGGTATCGGCTTATTATTGTTCGACTCATCCACACGGAAAGGATATGCATATCTGTATATAAAATCCGAATAACCGGAGTTGAATCCGCCATCACCACAATACAGATAATTAAGGCTGGTATGCCTGAACATAGTAAGCTTATCCGTATTTGCAGTAGCTGTTTGAGTCATATCGTCTCCTGTACTGTATGAAATAATAGATCCCGCAGGAATGTTACTAAATGCTCTTGTAGCTGTAGCATCTTCTCCCCATTGCTTGCCTCTGATGTCACCAAAAGGGCCATTCAATATTTCGTCATTATTATAAGGTAGTGCATATACTGCTCCTCCGGCATTGATGGTTGTGGAAGTAATTGATTTATTTCCAAATATGGTTTGATTGATAAGTTCAGACCCTCCAAATTCAAGAAATGCCAGTAAAACTCCTCCTTTTGCCAGATAGTCTACAAAATGTTGACAAGAAGCATCATCTGGTGTATAATAAACACCAAGTATTACTACTGCAGGCATTGCATCCAACTCCGTTTTCAATTGAGCAGCTGTCGGGGTGTAGTCTCCTATGTTGTCATCATTAACTATTATATTTTCTACTTTTACGATACTATTTTCCAATAGTCCAAAGTTTGCTGCGGTTTTTATTAATTTGGCCGATTGCGAGAGTCCTAATCCATTACTAGGACTTCCTGAAAAGGCGTAACCATAGACACCAGAATAAGTGCCTAATGTTAATATTTTTTTGGGTGTTAATGCTACATCTATAAAAGCTTTACATGTAGCACTATTAGACTCACTGTTAGTCGATATGGTTACTGTTTTTTTTCCGGTACTGGTAGGAGTACCAAAACCCATTAGTTTAATAGGCTGTAAAACCATTGATGCCGACAATATACCTGAAGCCTTATAATATACACCATCTACAACATCAGTCTTGATATCATAAGTAGCTCCATATGAAGCAACAGGTACATCAAGATAGACCTCGATATAATTGGTCGGATCAAGTTCCGTATTTAGCTTAAGAACCCCAAAGGCTTTTGTTGTATTACATCTTAAGGTATAATTAGGCCTGATAGATGAATCTGCAACTGTTATTGAAAATGTACAAGCCGGGTTACTTCCATTTTCGCGCACTCCATTAATAGATACAGTAAACTGGTCAACTTGAGGATCTTTAGGTGTACCCATTCCTGGGATTACCAATGAGAAAGTACCTGTTGATAAGAATTCTCCGGATGTAATGAAAAAATATTCATTATCGTTAGCCGGATCCGTTGCAGTTGCTGTAATAGAATAGGCTCCTGCTTTAGTTACAGTAACATTTATAGTCAAAAAATTACTAGATGATAATGATTCTCCGTTACTATATCCTCCATAAACTTTAATGTCATTACTACAATCGGCGATAGTAAATATTGATTGCCCTTTTCTTGTTTCAAAACAAGTCCATTCTCTACCATTCCATTGATTAAGACCCTTACATAAACCATTCTCGACATCTTCAACCAAGTTGTAGACAATCAGACCGGTATGTTTTTTATCCTCTACTTCTTTTTTGGCAGCATTGTTATAATCATTATTTGCACTTGTTGAAAGAGGGTTGTCAGGATCTAATAAAAACATCGGATAGAGTTGATTTTTGTCGGATAATATTACGCGCGGAAGTCCCAACCCTCGATAGGCATTCCGTGTACTATCGCTTATATTCTCTCTTTCTTTTATTTGTAACAAAGCTCCTTTCTCAGGCTCTTCTCCCAAACCAATAGTTACCTGAGCACCCAAATAACTGGTATAAAAGAAACCGATCAATATCGCAAAGATAAATACATAATTTTTCATTTTTAATCTGCTAGTGTTTATTAAATGTTTGTGATTATTATTTGATTTTGTCTATTGTACAGATCTTTAGTCTGATCTTTAGTCTGATCTTTAATCTGTTTAACAAAAGAACAGACTATTTTGATTCGTCAAAATGAGCAATGTTAGAAACTTCCACGGCTAATATACTTCCATATACACTATGTATCTGCACATTACTAATTTTTTGTTTATCTCATATGTTAGATTGATTTAAACAAATATAAATATTAAAATACTCTTTCATAATTCTTGTTTATGCAACAATTTCTTATCAGATCGCATAATATAAGCTAGTTTATTACTACTATTTGTCATTTTAAATTTAACGTATTATTGGACATTTACACGATAGTTATTTAGCTTGTGTAATTACTTATTAAAGCATTGCAACAACGAGTATAATCACCACAAAATTAGTGCTTATATCCTTCATTTACTATGTAAGAAGTAAACAACCCTTTGTACTACATGAAATGTAACAACCTTATATACAAATAGTTAAATTCTATATTGAACGATAGTTTTGTAATAAAGTAAAATGTATTGGTAAATACTGTATAGTTGACTAAATATGTAAAATACATATTTTTTTTATGTACCAACTTGTATTTAATTAAACAGAACAATACGGCATTTACTGATTGAAATATTTATTATGATAGAATAACTATAGATATTAAAAATAAATAATATAATCTGAGATCTTCATTCTTACATAGCAAGTACACTATCCAGGAATTCAACTGTATTTTTATTCTCTGGAATACCTGCTTTTTTACGGATATGAGAACTGTATTTATAAATTGTATGGGAACTTTTTCCTGTTATTTCAGCTATTTCAGTCAAAGAGAATCCGCACTTCAACAATATACCGATCTTTATTTCCATATCAGTCATCTCTGGATATGTTTGAATCAGGCGGTCTACATAGGCATTATAGTTCTCATTTACCAATGCAGACAAATATTCCCAATCAAATTCGAATAAGTAGTCTTGTCCAAATAATATTTTGTTAGCGCTTTCCAAAAAATGTCTATACTTATTCTTTTGGGGAGAAATAGATAAAGTCACCATTCTTCTATAGATTTCTATATTTTGACTACGAGCTTCCATCACTGAACGTATTATCTCTTTTTTGTCATGTAATTGTTGACTGATAACCTCAATATGCTTCTTCTTCCGGTATCTGTAATAAATAAAAGCAATAGGTATAATAACCGCTACAAGAACAGCTAAAAAGATTATTGTTTGTACCTTAAGCCTATTCTTTAGGTATAAGTTACGATTCTTTTCAAAATCAATTTTTCGTTCCAGGTATTTAATATCGTCATATTTTTGTTTCTGACCGATAATTTCTGTTACTTGATTAAAACTTTTGTAATTATCCAAAGCCAGTTGTAGATTATTACTCTTAGTAGCTATTTCATATATAGAACTATAAGCATTGTGCATAGTCTGATAATCTTTCGATTTTTTCGCAAAACTTATCGCTCTATTATTATAATACAGGATTGAATCTCCCTCCCCCTCTTTTTCAAAAATATCACCTTTTATAGCGTATCCTATAGCAAGATCTTTATTTCTCACTGATATATCAATCGCCTTGTTTATAGCATATTTGGCTTCAGGATATTTTTTGAGTCCTATTAGAGTAACGGCTATATCCCTATAAATTTTAGCTTTGGAACTGATACTGTCATCCGGTATTTTAGCTATTGACTTTCGGTACATTTCCACACCCTTATCAAACTGTTGGTCTTTTACATAACAATCGCCAATAAGCTTAAGTATATTTTCCTCTGAAAAGAAAAGATTATTTTGTCTGAAATAATCTAATCCTTTTTGGTAATAGTCTATTGCCTTTTTATATTCTTTCAGATTATTATCATATATGTCGGCCAGAAAATACGCGGAATAGGCTTTCAACTTATGAGTATTTATCCCTTCAAAGTTAAATGCTTTTAAATAGTAGTGTTCAGCCTCAGTATATTTTCCCTGTTCTTCAAATACCTGTCCGGCATAAAAATATGCTCGCCCCAAATCGTCGCAAGGATGTTTCTCATAGTAATCTATGATATATGTAATAAACGCATCATCAGTTATAGATATTCTATTTAATTTATGAGCCTTTATCAATAATAACCCATAACGGGCATAATCTTCTTGAGACAAACTCTCGGGAGATTCTATAGATTCAAGCAAGATCAATGCACTGTCAGGTTTGACCTCAATGAACGATCCAACCTGATCGAGTATATCTTCAGGTGCATATCGCAAACATGAAGAAGATGAGAAAATAATTAAAAAGAGAAATAAAATAGATAGAGTCGACTTTATGTAGCAGTATGTCATAAGTTTTGGTTTTATAAATGAAAGTGTAACTTGAAGCATTTTGCAAAAATAATTTGTAAAATGGTTACTCCAACAAGCAGAGTGTTAAAAATAAGAGATAGAGATATGATAATTCTCATATTTTTTCTTAAAGGAAGCATATATAGTTTATTATAAAACATACTTAAATAGTAATTCTCTTCACCTCATCCTCGAATCCGTCTTCGTCGATAGCTTTTGCCTTAATCTTACTTCTGTAATTATATACCGTCTGAACTGTTACCCGTAAGAAAGAAGAGATCATTTTATTATCTGAAATACCAAGCTTCAACAAAGCTAATATACGAAGTTCTGTATTCATTTTCTTTTCATCCTTAAGCATGTAACGACTGTCTTCGAGCAAAAGACTATTAACGCTTTCTATAAAGTTAGGATATAACTCAAAAAAAGTATTGTCAAAATCTGAATACAATAGATCTATTTCACTTTGAGTATTATTAAGTTGGTCATTTTCCGATTTTAGAATATCTTCAGAATAGCCCGATTTCAGTTTTCGAAGGATAGATTTTCTATAGTCCTCAAATTTCTTTATATAGATCGAAGACATATTTAGATAATGTCCTATATATATTTCTTTAATACGATTATGTTCCTTTAATGTTAAATTTGCATTGAATAGTTCCAGCTTTGTTTTGTTCAATATTTTATTGTGTTTATACACAAATATTAGAATTATGGCCAATAAAACAAAAAAGACAGAAATGATTCCTGAATAATATTGTAAACTTGTCTGCTGATCACTTATTTTATCATAATAAGTATCTTGTATCAATGTGTGCGTCTTTTCTGCTATACTATATCTATGACTGTTACTAAACATTTTTGCATCTTCCATTGCAATATTAATATAGCTATATGCTTTGTCTGTATTTTTTTCTTCCTGAAGAATCATCGCTAAATATATCAATGGAGGATTTTTCCTAATTGCCAATCGATTATATTCAATAGATGCCTGAATTAAATATCTTTTTGCTTCGGCCCACTTCTCTTTTCCTGATTCCATCAACACACCACCCTGATTAAATAAAAATTCAGCGTGCATATATGGAGTAATGTCAGGATGCTGTAATATTAGATTTACTGTCCGAACAGATTCTTCAAGCATTCCGTTCATATAATACTTATAAGCTAATATTGTCAGATATTCAACACTATTCTTATCTCCAAAAGACAAGTAGGCATCAATATATTTGGCTTGTTCTTTTCTATATTTATTTCTGTAAAACAAGTCATTAATATCCTTAATCTGATTGTGGTAAACATAAATATAAGTATGATAATATTTTGTTTTATATGCAGTTGGTATTTTTTCAGGATCAATAGACTCTAATATACTAAAGGACTCATGAAAAAGCTGAGGAAAACTTAGAAGATAGGCTCTCGCCAGTTTTACATCCAATATATATTCGTCATTATTTAATTCCAAGGCAAGATCTAAACATTTTTTTGAATAATATAAAGAAGAGTCACTAACAAAATAACTATATTCTTCCATTATTCGTCTTGTCCTACGATATTTTTCTTCTTTTGTTTTCGAACTATTCAGAAAATTAGTAAGTTGTAATAAGTTATCTTCTTTTTGTTGTATATAGATTAAGCGTTTGTCTAATGATTTATCTAATACGTTTAATAAGGAATCAGCTTCATTACAATAGACAACTGCATGAAGACTCATCAGGAAAGAAAATAGAATAATAACTTTCATCAATATTAGCCAGTCTTGTGTAAATATATCAATTAAGTAATCTCTGAAAAAGTTGCTTTTGTGATTAAGCCAGAGAAAGAGACAATTATTTTGTTACGGAATACAAACTCACAGTCAAAGGAATATTTATAAAATTACTAATTGTCTTCAGAGGCAAAATTACTTATTTATTTTATATACACGAATAAGAAATAATAATTTGAAGATAAAAAGTTAAAAACGATTCCATTATTTCTAACTACAAGATAAAAAACATTGGTTTTACTATTCCAAATAAGTTACATTATCCTCATTATATATCTACTATTCATTACTACAAACGCGCCTTTCCTACAGAAACATAAAACAATGTATTACAACATATTACATTCACATGATTACAAATACAGAAAAGAGATATCTATAATAGACATGAAAGCTTTCATTTAACTTTACTAAAAACTAATAGTAGAAAATACAGATAATAAAAATATCTCATGATAAAATATCTTATACTTATTATAACTCTATTTGTTTTTTGTAATACTTTATCTCCAGAAAAAAAATATTACAAACAAGTATTTTATACTTATGCTTCCTATCAACTCCAAAATGAGATTGAAGGTAATAATACAAATAATTTTCATAGTGAAGAAGATAGATCTACAAATAATGATTCTCGTTATCTGTATTGTACCATATCTCTAGCTATCTCTTTAGTTGTCTTTTTCCTTTCCATATATTACAGTTATAAACAACTAACTAAAACAAAACAGTCTATCCAACATAAAGACAACATAATAAAGAGAATGGAAGATGATTTTGTAAATAATAGGAAGATGATAGAAACATGTAGAGTAACCAACAAGGAAATGCTTGATGTATATATGCGTATAGTACAACTATCGGTTTCGCCTAAGAAAAGACATCATCAAAAATTCTTATTGGACTATAATAGCATTATTTATAATAATAGTGAAGAATTCCAATTTGATTGGGAAACTTTTAGAGTATTATTCAATAATACGTTCAACTATTATATTGATAAGCTAAAGACTATTTTTCCAGATCTTTCTGAAAAAGAAGTACAAGCAATCTCTATGCAGAAAGCAGGTTTTGATATAGCGGACATTGCCCAAATATTCGAATATAGTGTCAATACTATTTATAAACGCAATTCGGATATACGCAAAAAACTAGGAGTGCCTGAACTTGGTAATATTATTCATTTTATCGACCATGAATTAAGACAAAAGATATAATATATAGAAGAATAGAACTTATATATAGAATTAAATATTTATATTAAATATAAAACACTATATATAAATAAAATACAATATTAAATATATTAAATTGTATTAAGATTATAAAGATGATGATTACACTTTTTGAGATAGATTTGTAATAGAAAATCGGTTGACATTTTCAGAATTAAAATTAAACTTTAGTTAGGGAATTATTCAAGCCTGTTAAAATATAAACTTTGTCTATTATAATATTTAACACACATCTGTGTAGTTTTGTAAAGTTTGTGTTAAGGATAATCCCGTGAGTCGTGAGATTAGCGGGATTTATTTTAGACAAAGAAATAGATAAGATTAAATATCGAATAAAAGTTATTCAGACTAAAATGTAAAAATCATGAAAAAAACCTATATAAAGAATAAGACAGCCATATTCTTTCTGCTAGTAACACTAACGAATCATTTATCAGCACAAGTAACTATTGGTGCTGGCATAGAACCCAATAAAGGAGCTCTATTGGATTTGAAAGAAAATAATGGAAATAGTCACAACATTACTACTAATAAAGGAGTTATTTTACCCCGAGTAAAACTCACTGACCCTTACAATCTATATCCCATGTTTAGTTCTGATAATATGGGCGGCTATAAAAACAGTAATAAATCAGTAGAAGACAAACAGCATATAGGACTATCGGTATATCACATAGACGAGTGTAGTCTGGAAGGAGCCGGTTTATATTTATGGTCGGGTAAGAGATGGAAAAAAGCAAATGAAGATCTTCCAAATCATGTTTATCGAATAACAGACTCGCGGGATGGAGAAATGTATCTGGCTCGTAACTTTGGAACACAGGCAGGAGATTGGATGCTGGAAAATATGAGATACAAGAGCGCAGATATAATTTTAAGTCGGAAAGAAGATGCTAATTATGCAGATGTTGTTCAATCAAGACTAATGCGTTATTTCTACCCAAACGGAATAAATAATGATATTCCATCTACATGGAACAGAAAGCAAGGTTTGCTTTATAGTTATGCTGCTGCAACAGCGGGTAAACAAAATAATACAGATCAGAATCAAGGACAAGTAGCAGGCAATACGCCTGGCGTAAATGAAGTAGAATCAGTAATTGGATATATACAAGGTATCTGTCCAACAGGTTGGCACATACCTAGTGACAGGGAATGGAACGCTCTCGAAAAAGAAATATACAACAATCCTGAAAAATATAGTGAATACTCTGGTAGTAACAATTTTAATCCGGCAAACTGGATTCCGGCATGGGAAAGCTCATCGTCTGCTGCTATACGAGGATCTTCCGGTACGAAAGGGCATGCTCATGCGATGCTGTCCGCCTGTCCTGCCCCCGGTAATGTAAAATCAGTCAATGGTAAAAGCCTTCCATCAACATTAGGCGGATTCGATGCATTACCTATAGGATATGCATATAATGGTGAGGTCATCGATCATGGCGGTGGTTGCTACTTCTGGACAGCGAGTACTACAACCAGAGATACACAGAATCCAAACATGTTATGGGCTTGGGATCGTATAATAACAACTGATCAGGCAGGGGTTTTACGCTATACATATACCCGTAATGCATTGTTTTCTGTCCGTTGCAAAAAAAACTGATATAGCTTATACTATCCTCTTGTTAAGACCATGTTATTTATCTTTTTTCATAAATAACAGTAAAATCTAAACCTTTTGTATTTAGTCCATAGCATAATTCAAACCAAATATTTCCCTGTGATGTTCTGACCAAAAACTGTTTATAATTATATGGATATGGATCATACATGTCTTTTGCATAACGCATACTGTTTTTTCTAAGCAAATCAGTAGCTTTGTTTATTATCCCTCCTGAATAAACCAAAACACCTCCTAGCTGCAATATAGTTTCTTCATAGTTTTTCACAACACTCGTTTCCGAGAATTCTTGCCCATCTATAGGTAAAACCATGACATGGTAATATTGTCCGCCTATAGTCATAACTAAAGAATCATTGTAAAAAAAGTATTTTTCTTCATATACTCTATTGTGCTCATTTATATATTGATAGCCTTTTGGTGCTGATAAATAAGGATATTCCCCAATCTCTGAGTTTGTAATGGGAATAGAATTAATATCAAACTCTGTAATACTAGATTGAATATTTTCATTTACAGATTTGTCCGTAAGTCCCTTTTGGGAACTCTGAAAACAAGAACTGTAAAAAAACATTAGAAAAAGGGTGAAGATAAATACTATATTTTTCACGCATAATTTATTTTAGTGAACCGCGAAGATAAGCTTTTCATTATATAAATCTAATTTTTCACCTATTGATTTTAAGCAATTTACAAACAAAGGCCACAACAACGTCGTTCATCTCACCAAGCAGTCGTTTGTCTCATATTTTCTTATTAAAATCAGACTCCTGATACTTTTGTAGTATAAACTATATCCAGTAAAAATTGAAATTGTAATAATAGGTTGAAGATTAGAAGAGTACTATAAACAAATAATACAAAAAGTGACTCTTGAGTAAATAAGACTTTATGAAACTATATAAAATTATTCAGATAATATGCTTTGTGCCTGTGGTTATTTCCATGACAGCAAATGCTCAGGTAACAATAGGAGAAACAGAAGCACCTGTTAATGGAGCTCTATTGCAATTAAAAAATATAGCTAATATAAATGGCGCAGAAATAAATGCTAACAAAGGATTAGCTCTTCCCCGTGTCAGTCTTGCAAGCAAAACTGCACTATATCCTATGTTCACAACACATGCGGACACCCTCAATACTGTCTATAAGAAAAATCATACAGGCCTGATGGTATATAATACCAACAGATGTCTTACTAAAAATGAGGGCAAGGACGGCAGAGGTATCTGGATATGGGATGGTACTATGTGGAATAACACATCGGTTTTAAGCGAAGCATCATCATTATTTACCAGTACCGACCATATAGATCTACCTAGTGGTAGCGATGCTCGAGGTGCTGTAGGTCCTATAGAATTAGGACTAGAATGGAATCCGGTTGACAAACAAGTTACTTATACAGCCCCTACAGCCAGCCCTTCTTTTACTGGCGTTTCTTTCAACAGCATTACTCCCTCCAGCCCCGTTTCTGCCGCTTCAGGGAAAACCCCTATCAATTTCTTGTCAAATGCAATGACCCTCAATCCCAATGCCCCATGGGCAAGTCTACAATCCGAAATAAATTTTACTCTGGTCGATGCCGAATGCGGAAATATAAATAAAAAAGTCGTTCTCAATCAGACTAACTATGTATTAAGAAGCTATAATAATGGATATCACGGATACGTAACAAACAACGTACTAGGACACAATATATTAAGTAAAGAATCAAACTATTTTGTATTAGTCGATACCAATCCGTTTTCTCTAAGGATCAGAGGTAATGCCAACTGGAAAGCAACAGTTACGGGTAATACTAATATCATCACACACAATATTCCTGCCACAGGCGTCGCCAACCTTTCTGGTTTCTCAAACAGCCCCTTACCGGGAGACTTCGTTATCACAGGTGTAGCAGCCCCATCTAGTAAATATACCATAGCATCCATAGTTATAGAAGATGAATATACACCACATAGAGCAAAACCTGTGACCGTTACCTGTTATTCATGTATTGGCACACCTGATTTGAGTAGTGTTTCCATTACAGCCAATAATATCCAGACCGAACAAGGCGATCCTATCTGGGGAACCAATGTCGTCCACCATTTAGCTAAGCCCGGAGTATATGAAGAATTTTATTCTGCCGATTTTGGTGATGCCGGACGATGGATGACAACAAACCTTGCAGCCACAGCGTATGATGGCAATACCCATACTCAGAATAAAATCCTTACAGGGGCACACATTATGGGATATTATAACGAACCACATTGGTGCTATCCTAAAACTCATGGAAGTTTGATTACTACCGGAGAAGGCCCTTCACAAGAGTATCTGGACAATCCGGCAGTTGGATTTCTTTATAACTGGGATGCAGCCACAGCAGGCAAAGGAGGACCAACCGGGACATACTCTCCCGGGAATCAAATGGGACTCCCCGAGGGAGATGGGGTAGGTCAACAGCCAAGAATACAGGGAATTTGCCCTAAAGGATGGCATTTACCCAGCGATTATGAATGGACAGAACTGGAGAATGAAATAATAACCAATACAACCAAATATGCTGAAATAGATGAAGATATCAAAGCTCCTTTGATACCGTTTATTAAAGCTCAGGGGTATCATGGTACAATCCACGCATCGGCAATGAGGGATCATTGCGAACTATTCCAAAGAGCAGATGTGGTAAGTAACTGCTCTAAAGGTTATTTTCAGGGCGGTTTTGCTGTTTTCTTAGCAGGCCTGGTCACTGGTAACCAAACCGGAAATTTTCGCGACTTCGCCGCAATCTGGAGTAGCAGTTCTAAATCAGGGGGAGATGCTTGGTCTCGCCGATTCTTTTCGAGTTCAAGTAAAGTTGAAACAAATGGAACAGTACGACACAGTGGAGCTTCTGTTCGATGCAAAAAAGACAAATAGGCTACCAAATACAAAATAACTAATAGATTAACACTAATATGAACATTAAGTTGAAGCATAGGTTTTTACTTTGCTATATACTGTTATCAGGTAATATTATAGGACAAGTCACCATAGGGCTTGACGAAGAGCCCATACACGGGGCTCTACTCCAACTAAAAAACCAACCAAATATACAAGGAAGCAAAGCCAATTCTACAAAAGGGTTAGGTCTTCCTGTTGTAGAACTGACTAATATAAAACCTACAACAAAAGAGGAACTGGCTAAGTCGATAGGGCATACAACCGGAAGTTATGACCTAAGCGATCATACGGGGCTACTTATATATAACATCACTGAATCCGTACCTAAACAATGCGCCTTGATTCCAGAAGGTCTCTATATATGGAATGGCGAAGAATGGCGAATGGCATTCGACCTGCCTGAGATCAAACGTTATACTGACTATAGACCACAAGTTTTAGGGAGACAGGTATATTATTACCGAAGTTTTGGTGATGCAGGAGAATGGATGGTAGAAAACTTGCGTTATCTGCCCTTGGATGGAAGTATAACCTTATCGTATAAAAACGTAGAGCATAATCACGATTACAATGCAAAAGTATATAGCTATCCCGCAGGACTTTATGGATATACCATACCTTCTGCCACTCCCCATCCTTCATGGAATCCGGCTCAAGGGCTTATCTACAGCTATTCGGCCTCTACTTTAGGCACATATGATGATATAAGCGGAAATATGGGAAATAATCCTGACGAACCTAAGCTTGAGGGAATATGCCCCCCCGGATGGCATGTTCCTTCCGACTATGAATGGAGCCAACTGGAGGAAGAGATGTGTAAGTATCCTGAGAAGTACAGTTCGGAAACCATTCCCCGCCCATGGCGAGACAGGTTGCCGGGAAGCAGCTCTGACGGGAATGATGACGACTATGAGCAGACGGGGAATCGTGGCACACATGGTGAAATCATGAAAAGCCTCTGTCCGATGCCTAATATCGCTACGCATCTCGAAGATACTATGGCCAAAGGGTATCCGATGTTTTACGGAGGATTTGGAGCTCAGCTAGTTGGTAACGGCAGAGGAGAAGAGACACATCTCTATGGGGAAAGTGCGGTATTTTGGACAAGTTCTTATCAGTCGGTATATTCTGCATGGTACAGAGCAATGTTCAGTTTTGATCTTCGAGTAATGAGACAGAATGCCTTAAAATTTGAGATGCTTAGCATACGATGCAAAAAATAAGCTATAAATCAGGTTATTAGCAAATATAAAATATTGTAAAAAAGAACTAAATAAGCAGTATTATAAGTAATTATATATATCTTTGCAACATGTAGAGACAATTTCTTAGAAAGAGCTAAATTTAAAAACTATCATTTTATTGAATATTTAATTAGTAAGAATACAATTTTTATTAAAAAAATATTTTATTGACTTCACATTACAGAATTTTGTTACACAAATAAACCAATGACTTAACTACGATGAGAAAAATATGCTTATTCGTTTGTTTTAATATTTTCACATTACTATCACAGGCTCAGGTTACAATAGGCAGCAATATAGCTCCTCAACAAGGAAGTCTACTAGATCTGAAAGAAAATTACAATCAAGGGGCAAATTCTACAAAAGGGTTCTTACTTCCCAGAGTTCAGCTTACAGATATAAATAATCTATATCCTATGTTTACAAGTGATGGTTCCGGTGGATATACAAATGCGTCAAAAGCAGATGAAGATCAGACGCATACCGGACTGATGGTATATGTTTCTAAAGAGTTTGGTGACCCTATTAATTGTCCGGGAGTATATCTTTGGGACAGTTATAAGTGGAAATACCTCTTTAAGAATGGAGAAACTCTTGAATCAGATACCCACCTATACGACAGGCAAGGCAATAAATATACTATAGCCTCTTTTGGAGATGCCGGTATATGGATGACTCAAAACCTGAGAGTCACAATAACACCCTGCGGCAATCCTTTAACAAGAAGTAGTGCATCAAGTTCAAAAGATATGTATTATGAATATCCAAACAAAAACTCATCAGGATCGGGTGATTATGGACTTTTGTATAATTGGCAAGCTGCAACGAACAAAATGAAAACAGGTCTCTCTCTCGATCAGGGAGAAAGTACCACAACCGGTTTAGCCAACACACCTACAAATATAGAACAAAATGGGGTTCAAGGTATATGCCCGCATGGATGGCATCTGCCAAGTGATAAAGAATGGAACGAACTTGAAAAAGTTATTTCAGAAAACCCAACGCTTTATAGTACAAATAACACAGTAGTTACATGGAATCCTGCTTGGAGCCTTTCTGTGTCAGGCTATAGAGGGTCTCAACATGGACTCAGTATGAAATCGCCCAGTCCGATAAGCGACAGTCCTTTTCTGGGAACTACCGGTGGACGCAGTATGACCGATGGTAAAGGATTTAATGTATATCTTGTAGGGTATGCTTATAATGGGAATACTATAAGTTATGGCAGTTACGGTTTTTTCTGGACCAGTAGTATAACAAGCTCCGGAAATGCATGGTCTCGTATATTTGCTTCAGCCTCGATAGGAGTGGGTGGACAAGCTGGTATTACGAGAACCAATAATCCTGTCGAACGTTTGTATGCAATAAGGTGCAAAAAAAATACAGCAACTAATTAAATTCTTAAAAATCAGAAAAACAGATGATATATCTCTGTTTTACAATTCTGTTTTAATTTAATAAATAAAATGCGATTATATAACTATATCATTGTTGAAGACAATGAGATGGAATTGTTAATTTTAAAGATAAATCTTCAAAAATATCCATTTCTACAATGTCTAAAGACTTTTACAGATGCCACCAGTGCTTATTTTTTTTTAAAAAACAACCCTGTAGATATAGTTTTCAGTGATATACAAATGCCAGACCTGAACGGGTTAGATCTGCTTAATCAGTCTAAAGAAAGTATCACAAGTATTGTATATATAACGTCTTATACAGAACATGCCTTGGAAGCCTTCGGATTGGGCGTTACGGATTACATCATTAAGCCTATTGATGAGCAACGGCTCGATAGCTGCATATTACGACTAAAAGACTACTTAGACTTAAAATATAAGTCAAATCTATTTGATTTGAGTAACAGTGGAGATTCTATAAAAATAAAGCAAAGCCACGAGACAATAAATATAAAAATTCATGAAATAATTTATCTTGAAGCATTAAAGGATTATACAAAAATAGTTACGTTGAATAAATCCTTTGTTACACGCCAACTGTTAAAATACATCATGGAAGAACTTGGAGTCGAATTTTTCATACGTATACATAAAAGCTTTGCAGTACAAGCTAAATACATACAATCAGTAGACACAGGGAAAGTAAAAATTATAAATAATATAAGCCTACCAATAGGACGAGCCTATAAACAAAATTTGAGAGAATTCATAAAATGAGATTTATCACTTCAGTATTCGTTATACTATTTCTAGTGCCGAATGTATTGGCAGAAGATAACCACAGTAAAGTACATGTATATTACAAACAAAAACAAGATTCTTTACTACAGATCTTAGATAGGACAACTGATGATAGTATCAAACATCATCTCTATGTAGACTTAGTTAAGTGTCATCTACATTATAAGATTAAAGATGCTTTAGAATATGCAAATAAGAGTTTATCTATTGCTCAGAAAAACAAATCTTCGCGAATGCAAGCAATCAGTCTTTACTTATTAGGAGAAGTTTATAAAGAATACGATAATTTGACCGAAGCTGTTAAATATTATACTTGGTCTCTTGACTATTGCAGAGACGATGATGATCTGCATGCACTCAATCTCATAAACTTATCCGAGATTTATCGGAGAAATTTTAAGTTTGAAGATGCTATAAAATATGCAAAGGATGGATTATTTATAGCCGAAAAATGCAATAATATAGAAGCAAAGGTTTTTGGGAATATTGTAATAGGGGATATATATGGTTATGAAAAGAATCATGATGATGCCAAAGTATATCTGGAAAAGAGCCTAAATATTCTCAAAGCAGAAAATATTGGATACAAGTATATGGATTATTACAAATCGTTAAGATACGAATCCCATATCAATATAGCAATTGCCGATTTTACGTATGATGCAGAAGATGGTATAAGAAGATATAAA
Source organism: Dysgonomonas sp. BGC7 (assembly GCF_001261735.1). Lineage (GTDB taxonomy): Bacteria > Bacteroidota > Bacteroidia > Bacteroidales > Dysgonomonadaceae > Dysgonomonas. The sequence continues at coordinate 69,582 of NZ_CVRP01000019.1, forward strand.
TATGTTATCAATCTATGGGATAAGGAAGAAGACAGACATCCGACATCTGCACTAGCTATGTGTGGACTGGCATATACCTATCTCTGCATTACAGGAAACGACAGTATTATGAGATTAGTAAAGATGGATAAAAAGCAGCTTTTAACCGAATCGGATAGACTTATGTCAAGAGCTGTTGATATAATAGAAAGTAACAAGGAGGTTACTACCCTTAACCAGATGTATGCTTATGAAATTTACTCTCTGGTAAAATATTACTCAGGAGATTACAAATCTGCATTCGATTATCTAAAGAAATACAGTGACCTAAATACTACTGTATTTTCGCATAAGAAAAAAGAAGAATTTGCAGTAATGGAAAATAAGCGAGAGATAGAAAACAGAGAATACAAACTAAGAATATCAGAACTCGCTATAAAAAATAAAGAAAAACAAATGATTTTTCTTTTAGTGGGATTTATTTTACTTAGTGGAATTATTATTTTGGTACTTTATCAATACAAATCGAAACAAAAAACGAATAAAAAACTTCAACTATTAAACGAACAATTACAGATTGCGAATAAACAGAAAGCCAATTTTCTAGCTATTCTAAATCATGATTTACGAGCTCCAGTATCACAATTGATCGAGTATTTACGATTCAGCAAACAATTATCAGAAGTATCCGGCCCTGAGAAAGCAGAAGCTTACAGGCAAAAGATATTAGATGCTGGTGACATCTTATTATCTGAAATGGAAGAGCTACTAATTTGGTGTAAAAGTCAGATGCAATACTTCGATCTGGATATAAAAGCGGTGAGTCTATCTGAATTAGTTAATGAAATAATAGGCTTCTTTTCTTATAAAAAAGATATATTGACTTTTTCTACAAATATAAAAAAAGACTTATTTCTAGAAACGGATAAAAATTATTTGAAAACTATTTTACGAAATTTGACATCTAATGCTGTTAAAGCTATAGAGGAACAATCCAATCCAACTATAGAATATAATGCATATAGAGAAAATAATCAAATCGTAATTTCGGTCAAAGACAATGGCATAGGGCTATCTCCTGATAAAATGAAAGAACTCCTGAATTCAGATCAAGTAAAAGATAATAAAAACGGATTCGGTTTTCAGATAGTAAAGGAATTGGCAAGTAAAATCGATTGTGAAATAGAAATTCTATCTCCTATAGAGGGAAAGGGAACTACTATTAATCTAATCTTCTCTATCTACAAAAAATAAATGTTGTTTGTCCATCCTAAAAGCTGTTTGTCTTTTTCTTCTCTAAAAGACAACAATACTATCTATATTTGCTATCACAGAGCTTGAAAGTATTATATAAAACTTATTTATAACAAATTGAATACTTGTTACAATCTATTTATAACCTACAAAAATATTAAAACAGATATATTATACAAATATGTAGTTTTGTAAAGTCTGTGTTAAGTATGGCTACAAGTTGAGAAACTGGTAGCCATACCCTTTTAGATATCTGTCATTAGAAAGATCCTAATATTTTTGATATAGCTCTATTTATATTTCTAACGATAACTATCACTGATTTTTAGTCTTGATATATTAATATAGGCTTCAGGATTATTCATCTTTTGTGCTATATCAAAATATTTTTTAGCGTCATTTATATCTCCGTTCATATAGGACAATATCCCTGTATTATTCCAATACTCTCCGGAAAATACTTTGACACGATGGAGATATGTGACCGCAACATCAGCATCTTTATTAATGAGAGCACAAGCTGCAGCATTAATATTAGCAATATCTTCTATTGGGTATAATTCTGCTGACAGCTTTACTATTCTAAAGAAGTTATCCTCCCATTTTTCATAAGTGTTGGTTATCTGAAGTAATTCTTGTAAAGATAGATTTGAAGGATTAGTTTCGAATATCTCTTTATACCTTTTAACTGTCGATAATACTGTATAATTGAGTTGGTAATCACTCTTACGTAGACGTGGAAAAATATTCTGCAACATATCTAAATAAACCTTTCCTTTCGAAAGTTGCTTGAGTTCCTCCTCCTTCTTGTCTGCTGGAGAATCGTTACCTATAACTTCAAGAATTAGACTTTTGGCATTTATATTCGATTTACTTATTAATGTATCAAGCATTAGCCAGTCTTCACCTTTACTCTTTATTGTAAAAACAGAATCTGGAAGATTATATAGTTCCTGAATATGATTTTTTAGAGATACTGCACGCCTTTCGGATAAAGCCAGATTTGAGTCAAAAGCCCCCTCAGGAGAAGCACTTCCTTCTATAGATATATTTGTAATTTTAAATTCAGTGTTATTGCTTAATGAATCCAATTGTCTATATATACTTTTTAATCTAACATCATTATTCAGATATTCCGGTTTTATAATAGCCGACCCTACAACAAAACTTATGGATATCTTTTCCATAGTCTTCTTCTGTTTTAAAATATTTTCTTCTGGTAAAATGAAACTAGGTAAGAATATTGGCTCTTTTGGAGATTCTTCTTTAATAACAGGAGGTACGAAGTAAATGAGTTGTTCGTTCCTTTGAGATTTTTTCTTTGTTCCTAAACGATATATCAGTGTTACCCCCGCTTTAGTTACTCCTATATAGTTCTTTGTTTCACGCCCTAATCGGTTACCACAAGTACCGCACTGGTATTTATCATAGTTTAGGAAAGCATATCCAGCTCCTATAGTTGCTTCCATCGACCAATTATTTGAGACGTTCCATCTATATCCATAACTAGCTCCCGCTCCTATCAGCCATCCCTGAAAACGATGGTCTTCCATGTATGCAGAAAAAGGAGGATGTAATAAACGACTAACATTATAAAAAGAATAATGAGCATGAATTCCCCAGAAATGTCCTTCAAATACTTCCTTTGGCCAAAATCTTAATTCTGGTTGAATAAGGATATGTTTCCATTTACGATCATTCTTAAAAATCCATGGATTCCAACTTCCAGATATATCAAGAGTAGTATTACTGCCTGTATTAAACTCTACCCCTAAGTTCATACTACCAGTTGCATTATACAACAGATTCGTTTTTATGTTATATGAAAGCGTTTTTTTTACTTCTAACTGGCTTTCTTGTCCTTTTGATTCTACTGTAAACAGAAAAAGAAACAAAAGAATAAAATACAAGCTTATGCAAGTCTTTTCTATATTCATTCTATTCTTATTATAATAATTTAGCTATCCATTCTGAATTACTGTAACAACTTGCTTCAATCTACCCGCTGTCACATAAACAAATCCGATTCTTGTAGCACCTGTATTATTCATACCCAAAAGTAATTGCACCGGAATTGTTGCCCCCATTGTACCGGAAAGAAAATCAGTACTTAACCACCCGGTTTGAGAATTAATATCAAGTCCAGATTCATCTATTACTTTTTCTATTTTCCACCCTTCCGGAAAATCAGTAGTTATCCATAATATGTTTTCATCATTCAGTATAGACTGTTCTTTACCAAATTCAAAATTCCCTTTTGAGACACCTAAAATATTCTGTCCATCATAAACAAACTCTGTAATTTTTGAATCGTCCCATACTACAATTCCTGATTTTATATTAATAGATTGAGCATTGAAAGCTTCTTCAGGTGAAGCATAGCCAGAACGGTCAATATCAGATACATTAACATTATAATAATGATTACGCAATAAGGGCATAAAACCAGGTTCGTTAACAAAATCTATCCGATAATAAGATGGAGTTGCATCTTGCATAAAAACACCTCCGACAACAAGACATGTATTACTATTCGATAGAGAAAAATTTCCGCTTAGAGCCTCAAATGTATATATTTCTCCAACACATGATACTCCTGATGAAATTGCTGTACCATCATATATGAGAGGTATATTCTTTTTTTGTGCAGAAACAGGAATACTAGGATTTGTAACAATCTTCTGACTATTATTCCAATTATTAGCATCAGGAATGAGATAGCCCTTATCATTATAATTATATAGGTAAACACTTTTGAGTATAAATTTATTGCGAACAACAGTTGTTGAGAGTTCCACATCTATTTTTGAAACCATACGCAATAATGAAACAGGGTTATTTTCAGATAAATTTGTATCAACTGTCAGAGAAGGAATTTCACCCCACATCGGTATAGGCGTATACCCTGAAGAAGAAGGAGAAGCGTTCCATTTTCCTTCATTTGAGATTATCAGTTGATTGAAAACTGAAACTTTGGAATCTCCTTGACTGATATTTTGCCGTATATTTGAGATTAAAGAACGCGAATTAGCCAGAACAACAATATTATATGTACCTGGAGGAACAAGAATAGTAAAATTCTTTATTTGACTATTTTGAGTATTACTATTTATAGTATTGCAATAGATAGGCTCGTAAATAAAATTCCCATTCGAGTCGAACAATAATATTTCTATTGTTTTCACCTCGTCTTCATCTGTTACAGTTAATACTTTCGTTTTTGGAGTTGAAGTCTTGGGTACACGTATAGATAGCACAACAGAATGCTCTATTTTCCTATTATTATCCGGAATGTCATCAGAGCAGGTAAGAAAGGATATAAACATTATAATACATAACGATACCTTAAAGGTATAAACACTTATTTTATACACATTTATCATTAAACCTACAATTTTAATTATATTAAAGTACCTTTACAATTAAGCTATTCCACAACACATCGCACAGAATAAGCACTTGATCGACTATTCCAATTTTCACTTGGGCTCAGATAACCAGTACTTAAGTAAAGATCATATGCACTAGTCCCGGAAGGAGTCCCAGACCAGTAATAACCTAGAGAACCCACATTGACAATAGATCCATCATTGGGATTGCGGTTACCGGATCTAGGGAAAAATGGTTGACCAATATCATCTTTGCAATAACCTTCTCCTATATAGTTTGTTCCGGATGCATTAGCATCACTATTTGCTCCCAGTTCGGAATAAGAATAGCTATTTGTTGTTTCAAATTCATTAGAGGTAGGCATCCGCCACTTTTTACCGGAAGGTGCCCAACCTTTTTCTGTCAGGTATTTGCAGATATCTCCTATTCCGGCATTACCATCTGTTATTTCATATAGATACGCCCGATCACGTATATTTTTACCGGAAGGAGGTGCAGAAGTAATATTTCCATCCGGGACTCGTGGAATAGAACTCCAGTTTAATCCTGAGACAGCATTTCCATCAGGTTTATATACGAGTGATGAAGAAGAGAAATTATCCGCTGCCGAGATGCCATACAGACTACCCCATTGAAAATAAACTCCCTGATAATTTTGTTTTGTATAAACTCCTACATCATCAAATGTCAACTTACTTCCATCCCAATAAATATTACTACCCGCCCAACCCTTATGTGTCGAAGGATAAAATGAACTTATCAGGTCGAATCGTACAGTGACATCTTCAAAGAGTTTAGGTGCGTCAATATTTTCAAAAACAATATTGATTTTACCTGCTGCTTCTGATGTTGGAGAAATTGTAGTAAAACTTATAATATCTCCGGCTATGGTATTATTTCCACCAGTCTCCCCTACCCTGAGATTATCTGTCTGTTTAAGATTTAGATATGAACTGAAAGATAATCCTGAAGTATACTCCTGTGATATGCTCCTTATTTTCCATTGAGCATTGCTTCGTACACGGAAAGTGTATGTATTGCCATTAAGAATATATACGCTACTATTATCCGCTATTAAATTATAATTAAGTTGACGTAAAAAGATGTGCTTGGTAATACTTTCATCATTTACAGCTATAGAAAACTCAACCTTAGATTCTCTGACTTTAAAAGGATCAATACTCAATTCAGCCTCTGAAAATGCTTCGGGTTGAATTGTTAATAACCGAAAGCCTAAAGGATCAGCCAATGAAGTCAGGTTTGTTCCCGGTTGATCTGAAGATCCAGAATAAACGAATACATTGTTTCCTATTGGTATACTGTTTACTAATACTGTTGAAACAACGGGTTTCCACCTCACTAGGAATTGTTGCGGCTGAGGTTGTACACCGGATAGAGATGAGAAAATTAATTCTGAAATCTCATTTTCACCACTTATATCTAATATATCCAGTGAAACAACTATACGTTTTACATCCTGTATCACCTTTATTTTGTAAGAAAGCCGTCCGGCACTCAAATATATGTAACCATTACGTTGGCTATCGGTACTATTTTCAGATAATAATATTTTCACCTGAGTAGTTACACCTCCATCTCCTAACGTTATATTGGTTCTCAACCAACCCGATAAAGGGTTGATTACTATATTTTGGGCATCGGTAATCTTGTCAATTTTCCAGCCGGATGGATTCGTCGCGGTAACAGATAATATATTATCAATATCCAATTCAGAATATTCTTTTCCCTCGAAACTAAACTCTCCTTGAGAAACTTTCAGGAAATACTGCCCGTCATCTATTACGTCTTCCATTCCAGAATTATGCCACCCAATAACCTCTGCTCTAATATTTGCAGGTAAAGCTCTGAATGCTTCATCCGGATCTGGAAACCCAAAACCTGTAACATCAGTTATATTGACTCTATACTGGTGATTTCTCAATATCGGTAAGTAAGAAGCTTCTTGATCTGTTACCATCGAAAAATCAACCCTATAAAAAGAATTTTTCCATACGATGCCTCCATCATCAGAATATTCTCCACCAACTACAAGACATGTATTATTTAAAAAGTCAATATTAGATCCAGCTTCTGATTCTAAAAGATATATCTCAGCTTCGCACGCTACATCTTGGGCTGTCATCACAGAATAGACAAGGGCACATGCTTCCGGTGTAGGATCATTGGCCTTTAATGGATTTACCGGGAGGCTTGCTCCAATAGCTTGTTCTAAGTTGGCATCCCACTTTTGAGAATTTGTAATATCCGGAACAATCAGTCCTTTAGTATTATAATTATATACTCTCACCGTCTTTAGCCTAAAGACAGACTGAGCTTGAGAGGAAAGTACAACATCAACACGAGCCGTCATCCTGGTTAACTTGATGCCACTGACTCCCGTAGAAGAAAGATTGTCATCAACAGTTATATTTCCAATATCTCCCCACATTAGAAAAGGCATAGAACCATCTGTTGCCCATTTCGTACCGGAAGGTATTGTAATATCCAATAAAGATAAAACCTCATATTTACTTAGTCCATCCAATGCTAATGATTGTATTATGGTAACCGCATTGGCTATTACAACAATATCAAAATTACCCTGATCCAGTTTTACTGTGACATATTTTATATTGGAAATATTCTCATCGGTAGTGATATTACCGGAATTACTATTAATTGTTTTGATATAGTTTCCTCCATTAGGTTGGAAAATAAGAAAAGATAATTGGCGTACATCATTTTCTTCCGGCTCTGATAGAGAGTGTGTCACAGGTATTCCTTTTCCAGCAGACTCGAGAGTAAATTTTATTAACCAATTCTTATCTGACTGCTTTGCAATACTATGTTCATCTATACAAGAAAAGAGGAAAAGTATGAATAGAAATATCCATTGGCATTTTGTAGCTATACTAATTCTTCTTTTCGCTTTACGACAAATCATACTTTATTGTGTTAAAACTCTTTCCATATATACTCTTTATCCCATGGAGTCAGGATAATTTCTGTACTCAGAATTGAATTTAGATCTATCAGGATATTAGTTAATTGACCTTCTCTTACAATGATTGGTTCTCTATTGTTATCTTGAGATATACTGGCAATAAGATCTGTTTTATGATATATATCAATCTGTAATCCATCTTCTTCAGGAACCATATTGAATGACGGTATATAGTATTCTTCTTTATTATTATTCGAAACAAAACTAGCGGAAGGACGATAATCCACTTTATCACCAGAAAAGTTACCTTGAAAGTCAACTGTTGAGAATGTCTCATGTACAATAACTGAAAAATCTTCGTCTGTAAATCCTGTAAATGATTTAAGATTTCTCACTCTGATAGTCAGACTTCCTACCTTCCTAAAAATGGGAAGTATATATTCTGCATCGGAGACTTGAGAACCTATTGCAATATCACCATGAAAAATATCATCCGGATCTATGGAATAACTGGCAGCACGTGTACTATTAGATAGCAGATCTATTACACAATCATTCTTATATTCGGCTAATATAGAATTACAATTTCCGTCGATATTAGTCCATGATACAATATGACCACCTTTTCCATATAATGTTTCTATTGTTTCCTTTTTATTTATTGAGGTTGTAATCGTTTCTACATATTTGAGGTTATCATCGAAAATGTATAAGTATACAATACCCTGAATCTCTGAAAATGGTAATTCGGACCCTGTATGGTCGTACGCTTTAACCATTATAGTAATAGTCGTATTACATTCTGACAAATCCTCTTTTATACAACCTGTAACAAACAGAAGATATGCGCTAATCAGGGAAGTGTATAATATTGAATATATTATTCGTTTCGAAGACATAACATTAACCTATTATTCAGTATGTACCTCGTGTTTGAGGTACATACTGTGTAGAAATAAGAGATTTTAGAATACGTGATCCTAATTGTAGGATTCTCTCTCTAAAAAATAAATATCTCAGATATATAGTGTGTTTAGATTTCTTTTTCCAAAACAACAGGAATCCACGGTGTTAATGTAACTATCACTTCTACATTTGCAGTGATAAGTGGTAATGAAGGATCTGTCGTTCCTCCCGGGTTACTAGGATCTACAGTCAAATTAAGAGAAATATCATAACTTTTCCCTCGTTCAATAAAGTTATATCCATCAGAGTTGCTTCCTGATGACCATTGCTCATAGTCTGCTAAATGAATAGGATAATAAACATTCTCTCCGTTAAATTCGCCAACAAGAGTAATAATAGTTGGAAACTGAGATGATGATGACGCATCATTTTCAAAGATATAATAGTAATATGTAGATGAAAAGTCATTTGCTGCAATATCATCTTTCAAATCACTGGATAATGTAACAACTGAAGGATCCGGCCAAATAGAGAAGGAACTACCATCTAAGCCCGAAAGGTACAATTTAGGAGAGACTAATAAATTTGAACCAAATAGTTTTGATTGGCTTCGGGCATTCAAAACAGACACATTTTTTAGGACGAGGCTTCCGTCCGAAGCCGTACCATCATAACCCGTCATACTATTGTTTATCTTGAGTGTAATCCGAGCCGAGATAAATGTTAACGATATGTTTGCTATAGCTGTAAAGTCATCTCCACTTTGGGTAAACGAGAGAGGTGTAGATGTACTTCCTGTAGCCCAGCGCATAGCAGTTTGTGAACCGGCTCCGGCATTTCCTAAATTTGCAATGTAAGCATCTAACCCTGTTTTTGTTGTTATTGCAATATCTCCAGCATTAGCAATAACAAAAACATGCTGAGCATTAGTTGCTACAGGTACAGCATTCTGACCTGTAAGATTAGCACCATTATTACTGTATGCAACCCATGCTATTTCGCCGGAACTATCCGTTACAAATACTTTAAAGTTATTTACCTGATCAGAGGCGACCGATATACCTGCTGCTTTACCTAATACAGGAGATTTTACACTCACATTTAAACGGGCATCGGATCCTTCAATTGCAATATTAGTTTCGTCATCATTGTTGCTACATGAAGCAAAGACTAATAAAGCTAATGTAGCTAAGAAAATTCTTTTCATACTCATTAATTTAAATTTGAAATTATAATTGAAAGTCTTATGATTTTATACGTTCTGTGACTTTATTAAATAGATCTCCTATACTAAAGAACAAAGGTTCTTATATGTTAATTCCAGTTTTGTCTTAATAGCAAAATGAATGGGCATTTATTCTGTTTGCTTACTAAACGATACAAAAATATGGTGAATACTTACAGAAAAAAAGGACTAATGTTCTAAATATAAAGTATGATATTCTCGTATTTCAGAATCAGAATATGCAAAGTTCGAAAAACAAGAATTTTTATACGGTTTTCTTCCTCTAATATCTTATTATCGAGTAATTGGTCTTTAGGCATACAGATATTTGAGACATAAAAATGATTTAAAGTATACTTATATGTCTAATATTTAAGAAGGTTAAATAAACTCTAAAAGATGGAGGTGAGTGGCGGGGTTCTTAAAAAATAGAATACAAAATGAATTCAGAGTCTGTATAAATATCTATTTTATATGAAGTTTGTATTTATTTTAGAATTTTGTTTATCTGATTTCTTTGTTCTTTAAAATATATAGAACGATGTGTAGAATCACTTCGTGTTATTAACGTTGAATTGTCCTGTAATGCACTTAGCCAGACTCTACACATTTTACAAATTTCGGGATTATAGGAATCTATACCATTGATCGAGAATACTCTCAGGTGAGACATTTCAAAGCCTTCGCTTTCGAATAAGGTGTATGAAGCATCAAATGTTATATTTGCCAAATAGAATGTAACCTCACTCCCTGACGAATAATATCCGGTAATAGCAGTAGCCTCGACGGCCGAAAGTATATCCAGTAGTTCTTTCTTTAATATCTCTTTTTCTTGTTGTGAAACTAATTCTAACTCTACAAATAATGCTATGTCCTTAGCAAAAGCGGCAAAGATGTTCCGATCGAGAACAAATGACACTTTTTTCTTATTACGTGTTTCATTACGAAACTGACGTTCTATCTTCCTTATATTTTCAGGTGTCCGATATTGAGCTAGAGTCGTTTTATAATCAATCCCCTTTACCAAATAAAGCCATTTATAAAGATGAAATTTCGATGTTAGATCGTGGATAACAATAAAAGAATATGGAATAATATTGAAAGCCGAGTGAAGGCTTATATCAGGGACATCTTTCAGTGTTGTTAAAATATCGACATATCCCGCCAAAAGATTATAGTAGTTACATGCCGGATCTTCTATATCTATCAAATTTACTTGAAATGATGCTTTTTCTCGAACATTATCTAAATAAAGTGCATCTAAGGATATATTCAAATGACGGGCAACAAGAACTGCTTCTTCAAGAGTGAAATGGGCTTTGCCGCCAAGTCTGCGATAGATAGAATCCAGCCCAAGAGGCAATACTTCAGATAATTTTGAGGAAATACCTTTTTCTGAGCCATAAGCTGCTTTTATAGTTTCGCTGAAAAGATCATTTATATTCATAGGGAGATTCTTTCTCTGTTCTACAGGTATATATTAATTATTATATTTTACAGAACAGATTCTATTTCTTTGCGTTGTGCACTAAAATATTTTTTTCGTAGGAGAATGTCACTTTGAGATATTCTTGTTGAAGTATGCCGTATAGCTTCAAAGCATTCTTTTTGTTTAAGACACACATTGCTATTTTTGGAATGTAATCCATAAATAGTAAATAATCTCAGTAAGGTAACACAAACATCATCCGATTCGTAGTAAATATGCGAAGTTTCAAAATGCATGTTCGATAAATAAATATCAACACTGTTTCCTCTATATTTTCGCTGTCCAGATGTACAGATCATTTCCAATTCATCTATTAATGACAATATTTCTTGTTTCAACTGTTCTTTTTCCAGATCATTAACTTTGCCCATTTTATGAAGATGAGAAATATCTTCAGCAAAAAATTTAAATATTCTTTTATTGAGAATATACTGTGTATTCTTTACATTAGATAAAGCTTCTCTGCATTTATGCTGATAACTTTTCATTTCATCACTCACAGTATATTTTGCCAGGGGTATCATTTGCCGATATGGTGCTATAAAATTAAAAACATATTTATAAACCTGAAATTTGGATATTAATTCATAATTCAAAGGAAATGTATATGGAATAGTATTAAATGCGCCATAAACGGAAGAATTTTCTGAATGAGACAAGCTCTGAAAGTATACGGTTTGTTCGTTTAATAATTGGAAATAACTTTCCTCAGGTTTACTCTCTTCCTGCATATTTAGTTTAATGATTGTTACATTATTCTGATACAATCGATCTAACGAAATATTCAATTTTTGTGCAATAAGAATTGCTTCATCTAACGAAAAAGAAGTTTCTCCATATATTCTTCGGTATATTGCCTCTTTACCTAATGGTAGTACATTTAACAGCCAACTCGCTACCGACTTCTCGCTAGGTAATAATAGTTTTATAGTTTCGATAAATTTTTCGTTAGGAATGATGTTCATAACACAACAAGCTTTACATTGATTTTAACAAATGGGCATTAGTATTGTTTATCTCAAATAATCAATATCTATATTTGGAGAGGATAAAAATACAAAAAATATATGACTGTTAATTAATATATTATAACATTTTCAAATTAAAACAAAATGAAAGAGATTATAAAAACACCAACAACTAATGAATTAGAGCTAAATACGCAACAAGTAGAGAGTTATACGACGAACATAAAGGTAAGATATAAATTGAAGATGAGCTTTTCTTAATGATTTCTAGCTACAATGCAGGTAAGTAATCGGTAGTAGAAGAAATTATGATAATATCTTTATGCCTTTGTATTTCTATTGTGCTTTCAAGAACAAAATGTATTGTCTATTGCGTGACAATGGGAAGAGCTAAAATGATTTCCTAATTTACCATGATCTGCTAACATTTTCTTATATTGCATAATAGCGAAAAAAAGGATAGGACAAATAAAAATTTGCATGATAAGTGTACAAAAGAAATAAAGAAGCCTTAATAATGAATCATACAATACTTTAGCGATTACAAAAATTAACGCTTCCTTGTTTTTTAACTAAGTACGAAAAGCCTAGATAACTTCTGCTTATACTTTTACAAAAGTAAAATTAAAATCTAGTATGTTCGGTGATTGTTGTTTCATAATCTAAGAAGAAAACATATACAGTAATCCTCTTTACTAAAATCCTTGAGGATATTTTATGTATCAATTATATATACAGGCTCTAGTTATTTTCTCTGCAATCAAGTCTTCAAAACTAATCTTTTGAAAAATATAGATTATGAGAATATTCATTGAAACGACTTTCTTCAATCATTTATCCGATTTATCACATAGATGAATTATTTAATAATTTTTGTCAGGGTTAATTACCATTTTACCAGTCCATTGAATATGAGTCTTTTACTCAGATACATGTTATAAAACATACAGTTAAGTAATGGTTAATAATAAGAATGCTATTTGCATAATAAAAAAACATATCTATATTTGTCAGACAAATAATACAAATGTTACGTATTAGTTAAATTCTTAGTTATAACATGTGAAAAATATTATGAGAAAAGTTAGCCTACTATTATTTCTTTTTCCATTGCTCATAGCAATGAATTCATGTAACGATGAAGAAAATTCAAATGCAGAGAAAATGTCAGATCAGGTTATTTTGATCATTGACAATGATACACAAGCGCCACGATCCGAGGAGCCTCTACTAATAATCAGTTATGGGAATGATGGAAAAGTAGCTTATAAAAGAGTTTATATCACAGATAAAAAAGGTGAGTTGGACTTAAAGCTAGAGCGAGGTAAGTATCGGGCAGAATTTGCTTATATTTCTGGCAAAGAACCAGATAATTTTCTAGAGTTTGACGTGGACAATAGTACACCCCGACAACTGATAATGCCTATATTTGATAAGAGAGATTACTATGATTGTACATTGCTGATAATTGATACAGAAACTCTTCAACCTAGAATCAATGAACCCGTTATTTTTGCTTCTCTAAACGAAAATGATACTGAGATCAGTGCCAAGACTTTGATTACTGATTCTAATGGAAAAATTTCATTTCATGTTGTTGCCGGAAAATACAGAGCTAAATTTGGTTATGAATCTTCCGATGAAATAGATAACACTTTCGACTTTTCAATAAAACCCGATGGAGATAAGAATATTGTGATGAGTGTAAAATCTAGTTCTTTAGATGATCGCAAACCTATTGGTTATACATACTTTGAAGATAACTTCCATTGGGTCACCAGTGACTTTGGAGGTTCTGATTATATGAATGGTGACTTTCCTACCACCGAAACATACATCGCTAACATCAAAGATCCTTATCTGCTAAATAAAATCAACGCTGCCGGATGGACATTTGATGGTGTTGTATCCTTTAGATTGGGATATATCAAATTTGGCTCAGCTTCTAAAGTAAACTCATCGAAAGGAACAATCACTACTTTTCCATTAGTAGTTGATGCAGAAAAATATACAAACGTAAAGATAAAAGTGAAAGTTGCAAGATACTTAACAAAGGCCGGAGGTAAGGATGCAGAAAACTTTGTGACAGTATCTCTAGCTGGAAATGGATCATTTTCCAGATCATCTGCTCTAACATTTGTCACTCTACCTGCTACCAATGAAGCTTATAACGAATGGGTAGAATTAGAAGCCATTGCCTATAATGTGTCGTCAAATACGACAATAAGTATTGGGAAAGCGAATCTGATAAGTGTCGGACGCTTCTTCCTCGGAGGAGTAAGCATTACAAAAGATTCGAAGGCTGAGATCGAATAGTAGCGAATAAGCTGTAATAAAGGGGTTCTGAAAAAATATAACCACCTCTCTTCTTTATCTCTGAAAATCATAATAAGGAATAAATAACATGAAATCTATAAATATCATACTATTCTTCTTTTCTTTTCTTTTCTTCTTTGCATGTAATAATAGTGTAAATGAAGAAGATGACAAGAAAAATAATGGATCAGGATCAACCTCTGATCTGATAATCAATGCCCGAATACCATCGAACTTATCAGTATACGAAAGGCAAATAATAACCATCGGAGGAAAAGGATTTGAAGAAACTGATAAATTGGTTTTCAAATCATCTTATAATCAGTTCGAGGTAGTATTGACAAATGTCAGTAAATATGAAGCTTCTTTCACGATTCCCCAATCTATTAAAGAAGGCAAATATAATATTACTCTCGTAAGGTTGGATAAGCAACAAGTATTAGGCGAAACAATTATTGCTATATCTATTAATACGGATATTCCGGATAAAGATGGAGCTACCATAAAAGGTGTAGTATATTGTGATGGTATAGGAGTCAAAGGAGTGCGAGTGTCAGATGGTATAACTACTACTATTACCGATGTTAACGGTTATTATTGGCTTCAGTCTGACAAATATCATGGATATGTCTTTATGGTTACACCTTCAGGTTATGAGTCGATGTCACCCAACAAAGCAACTCCTTCATTCTGGGCTACATTGACTCTCGGTACGGATATATGCGAACAACATAATTTTGAGTTACAAAAGAAAGACAATAATAAGCATATTATTATAGCAGCAACAGATATTCATTTGGCCAAAACAAAAATGAATGATGAACAGAACAAATTTAAAAATGGCTTTATGGTCGATGCTCCGGCACTTATCAATAGCTATGGTAATACGACATCCTATGCGCTTATCTTAGGTGATATGTCTTTCGATCTGTATTGGTATGCCCATGATTTCAATATTTTCGATTATAAAAATACAGTATCTTCTTTTCCTGTACCTATGTTTCATGTAATGGGAAATCATGACAACGACCCTTATATACCTAACGATTTCGGAGCTGAGGCAAAGTATAAAAAAGCACTTGGCCCATCCTACTATTCTATGAATCTGGGTAAAGTGCATTACGTCGTTCTCGACAACAATATGTATGTAAATGATGGAGCTTCGCAAGGTGTTGTTGGAGAACGAAATATACAAAAGTATATAGAAGAAAAACAACTCAATTGGTTAAAGGAGGATTTAGCATCTATTACAAATAAATCAACACCAATAATAGTTGGTCTACACTGTCAAACCCATGTGAATAACATCTCTGGATTTGGTAACGTATCATCGTTCAGTCCATCAGACAAAAGAGACGAATTTATGGCCTGTTTTCAAAGTTTCAACAATGTCCATTTCCTTACAGGACACGGACATTTCAATGCTAATCTGATATTAAGCCCCCATATTATGGAGCACACAACTGCTGCTGTTTGTGAGACATGGTGGTGGGCAAGCAGACTTTCTGGAGTACCAATATGTAAAGACGGAAGCCCTGCGGGATATGGTGTGTACGAAATAGATGGTACAGATATAAAATGGTATTATAAAGGGATAAATAAAGATAAAAATTATCAATTCAGAACTTATGACATGAATACCGTAAGGCCAGTCTTCGAGAAAGCGGAAAATAAAGCTATCTTAGCTCAATTCAGCAATCGGGGTAATGGAAATGATTACGAAGGTATAGGCGAAAATACTGTATTGCTAAATATATGGAATTATGATCCGCAATGGAAAATATCTGTAAAGGAAGAGGGTAAGACAGGAGAATTAACTTGTATCCGTACATTATTACGAGATCCTTTACATACTATTTGCTACGAACTACCTCGATGGAACACTGTCGATAAAGTTATTAGCAATGATTTTGCATCCAATCCAAACTCTCATATGTTTGTCATACAAACCAGTAGTCCGACTTCTACCATTAATATTGAAGTCACCGACCGATTTGGAAATATATATAAAGAAGTGATGACACGTCCGAAAGAGTTTTCAACATCTATCTTCTAAATATGGCCAGTATAAAATACCTAAACCTTTTGCTATATTCGTTATTAGTAGCAATAACAATGAGCTGTAACATCGTAAAAAATGAGTCTTCAGACCAAACAGTATTTGATATGCAAGCCCACAGAGGAGGACGTGGGCTAATGCCTGAAAATACAATCGAAGCAATGCTAGATGCTATAGATCGTGGTGTGTATACTCTCGAACTTGATTTACAAATATCAAAGGACAAGCAGGTTATTGTATCTCATGATCCATATTTTAATGAGAAAATAACCACAACCTATGATGGTACATATCTGACAAAGAAAGAATCTCGAAAAACACTATTGTATAAAATGACATACGCCGAAATACAAAAGTATGATATCGGACAAAAAACAAATCCTGACTTTCCTCGCAAGAAAAATATCCAGGCACATGTACCTCTTCTTTCAGAACTAATAAGAGAAGCTGAAAAATATGCTAAAGGTAAAAATATGGTCATGCATTATAATATTGAAATAAAAGCTACAGAAAAAGGAGATTATGTAGAACATCCTCCTATCGACGAGTTTGTGGATCTGGCATTGAAAACAATAAAAACAAATAATATATCCGAACGAACAATAATACAGTCTTTCGATGTCAGAGTTCTACGACTGCTTCATAATAAATATCCGACAATGAAGACCTCGTATCTTGTGAACTACAAAGAGAAAAAACCTGTATCAAAACTTATTGATTTGCTAGGGTTTACACCTAATATATACAGTCCAGATTATCGACATATTACAGATGAATTAGTTAGTTATTGCCATTCTAGGAATATAAAAGTAATACCTTGGACAGTCAATGATATTGAAACAATGAATAGATTGAGATTGATGAAAGTGGATGGAGTTATAACTGACTATCCCGATTTATTTGAACAATTGTAAATAAGAAAAAGTATACTTAAATATAAAAAGACAACGTTATGAAAAACTTATTTTTAATATTATTCTCATCATTTATTTTTACTTCATTATTTTTTTCCTGCAATACAGAAATAGACGATATGCCTCAAAATAACATTATTGGTAGATGGGAATATAGCCATTTGGTTTGGGATAGTGCCGGAGGTAATTATAAAGCCACACGCGAAGCTATTCAAAAAGATTTACATAATAGATGGAAAGATATAGAGAAAGGCGCTTTTAGCTACGAATTTACTAAAGACGGAAAATTCCTTTACAACAATGAGTATAGAGGACAATACATTTTTACAGGCAGTGGCTTAATTATAAATAATTTGGAAGACAAAACGAATGTTGATAAGGGTTCTCTTCAATTTAATTTCGTCGGCAACGAACTACACGTCCTTCATAATTTCGCCAGCGAATATAGGGATGAAAATAACTATCTTGCTAATATTGAATTATTGAAAAGTATTGGTGTGACTACCGGTTTGGATAGTCCTCAGCATATATATGGGGCATGGGTAAAGTTAGCTTTTGTAAAACAATAAATCAGACAACA
The DNA here is from genome assembly GCF_001261735.1 of Dysgonomonas sp. BGC7. Lineage (GTDB taxonomy): Bacteria > Bacteroidota > Bacteroidia > Bacteroidales > Dysgonomonadaceae > Dysgonomonas. The sequence goes on from NZ_CVRP01000019.1 coordinate 87,606, forward strand.
GATTTTTATCCAATAAAGTATCTAAGATGAATAGTACACGAAATAAAATTATCTTTTTTTTAGTATCTGTATTTACTGTAATCTTTGTAGATGCAGCCAATATAAAGGTTAATATTCAGCGCCCAACACTTCCTGTACTGGCACAAAAAAACATCAACCCAACTATACGGTTGGATATAAAAAACGAAAGGAAGGAAAATTTCTCAATTAATGAAATTACAATCTCACTTGAAGGAACAAAACTTATTAGCGACATAGTATCGGTGGGTATATGTAGAGCCGATAAAAGAGGGTTTATAGATACAGCGAATGTTCTTTTCGAAAAAGAATGTACAGTTCCAAGGGTGATTTTCAATAACAATATATCAGTATCAGGCGACTCAATATCTTTGTGGATATTTGTTAAGACAAAAGATGAGATAGATTTGAAAAATCGTATACATATATCTTGTCCTAGTATACTTATAGATAAAGCACCTGTGCCCATAAATGATTTTAAGAGTAAGAAATGGCTTCGGACGGGAATTGCATTGCGAAAAGAAGGTTTAGATGGAGTGGCTAAATCTCGGATACCGGGATTAGTCACATCTAAAAAAGGCACATTGCTTGCAATCTACGATGCACGCTGGGAGTCTGTTCGTGATTTGCAAGGAAATATGGATATAGCCCTACAACGCAGCTTCGATGAAGGTCGTACGTGGCAGCCTATGCAAATTATCATAGACATGGGCGAATGGGGAGGCCTACCTCAAAAATATAATGGAGTAAGTGATGCCTGTATTTTGATAGATGATGTTACCAGCGATATATATGTAATTAGCTTATGGATGCATGGCATACTAGATAAGGAGACAGGCAAATGGGTTGAAGGTCTCAATGCCCAAAGCGAGCAATGGACGCATCAATGGATTGGCAGGGGCTCTCAACCGGGATTAAATGTAAAACAGACATCTCAAATTCTAATGGTCAAGAGTTCTGATGATGGTCTTACATGGAGTAAGCCCGTAAATATTACTAAACAAGTAAAACGTCCGGAATGGTGGCTATTTGCTCCGGCTCCGGGACATGGTATTACACTCAAAGACGGCACTTTGGTATTCCCTTCGCAGGGAAGAGACGAAAACGGACTGCCTTTTTCGAATATCATGTGGAGTAAAGACCGAGGAAAGACTTGGAAGACAAGTAATCCCGCACATAGCGATGTGACTGAATGTATGGCTGTTGAACTCACAGATGGCAGAGTTATGCTGAATATGCGGGATAACAGAAACAAGAAAAACAAAGAGATTAATGGACGAAGAGTGTCGATAACTTCGGATTTGGGTGAAACATGGATCGAGCATCCTACTTCTCGTAAAGCTCTGATAGAGCCAACTTGTATGGGAAGCATACATCGTCACACTTATACCAAAAATGGAGGTAAGCACAATGTACTTCTATTTTCAAATCCAAATTCTAAATTACGAAGAGAAAGATTAACAATAAAGGCTAGCCTTGACGATGGTATGACTTGGCCTAAAAAACAATCTATTATGTTGGATGAGTATAGAGGATGGGCGTATTCTTGTATAACATCAATAGATGAGAACACAATAGGTATTCTATATGAAAGCAGTCAGGCAGATATGGTGTTTCAACAAATAGAAATTAAAGAATTGATACATAAATAAGATGGAAAAGGTAAAAAGCAATAATATATATCCGTGGATAGTAGTCGGCCTGTTGTGGGTAGTTGCTCTATTAAACTATATGGACAGACAGATGCTGTCGACCATGCGTGTGCCTATGATGGGTGATATTCAGGAGTTAGAGTCTGCTGCAAATTTTGGTAGATTGATGGCTGTTTTTTTATGGATATATGGACTAATGAGTCCTATATCGGGAATTATAGCTGATAAATTGAGTAAGAAATGGCTCATAGTAGGTAGCTTGGCCGTTTGGTCAGGTGTAACCTACCTGATGGGATATACAACAGAATTTTCCCAGCTCTACATTCTACGTGGAATAATGGGTGTGAGTGAGGCCCTGTATCTTCCTGCCGCATTGGCTCTGATTGCCGAATACCACTCTCGTACCAGATCTCTGGCAGTAGGTATACATATGACAGGACTATATGCGGGACAAGCTCTCGGTGGATTTGGTGCTACTATAGCAGCTATGTATACATGGCATACCACCTTTCATTGGTTTGGTATCATTGGTGTTGTGTATAGTCTCTTTCTTGCATTATTCCTTAAAGATTTGAAAAAAGAACTAGCTCCTCAACTAACGATAAATAAGCCAAAAGAGAAAAAAATGCTATTCAGTGGAGTCGCAATGCTTCTCACAAATGTTTCTTTTTGGGTTATACTCCTCTATTTCTGTATTCCAAGTTTGCCGGGCTGGGCTACCAAAAACTGGTTGCCAACATTATTCTCAAACAATCTATCGATTGACATGTCTTCAGCAGGACCAATGTCTACTATAACAATAGCAGCAGCTTCTTTTGTCGGTGTCATATTCGGAGGATTCTTATCCGATCGATGGATACTGAAAAATATAAGAGGTCGAATTTATACGAGCGCTATCGGGGTGTTCCTACTCATACCTTCTCTTATATTAATAGGTTTTGGACATACGATACTTACAGTAATGATAGGTGCTATACTTTTTGGAGTCGGTTTTGGAATGTTCGATGCCAACAATATGCCTATTCTTTGTCAATTTGTCCCATCTAGATATAGAGCTACCGCATACGGTATAATGAATATGGCCGGAGTGTTTGCTGGTGCTACGATAACAGGTATATTGGGCAAATCGATGGATTCAGGTAACTTAGGGCGTGATTTTGCTCTGATGGCCGGTATTGTATTTATTGTACTTCTCATTCAATTAGCATTTTTACGTCCCAAGGTTGTAGATATGACTGATGGTGATGAGTAGTCAGCAGCAATACAAATCGTAAATATTGTTCTCATGCAGCATACATAACTTAATATAAGAATATAAGAACAGGTACACAAATCGGAATCTAATTCCTACATTTGTAGGACATATATGATATATAGAATATCTGTTTGTATATAATTATATTAATAACAAGCTGTATAAGCTCTCTTAATTTTATCAAAGAATGGAGTCTTTAAAAATTAGTAATAACCAAATTACCCTGGTAGACCAAGTTGAAAAAAGGTTGTTGGAATATTTTAATAGTAATAACTTTCGGCCTGGGTCTACTCTGCCTACTGAACAGAAACTATCCGAAGCATTGGGTGTTGCACGGAGTGTACTTCGCGAAGCCCTAAGCCGGTTAAAGATGGTAGGTATGATCGAAACACGTACCCGCAGAGGGATGGTTATGTCAGAACCTTCGATATTAGGATCTATGAAAAGAGGATTAATTCCTAGTATGCTCAGCGACCAAACAATGTTTGATGTATTAGGGTTTAGAATAGCCCTTGAAATAGGAATATCCAGCGATATATTCTACAACATTACACCAAGAGATATACAAGAATTGGAAGAAATTGTAAGACTTAGTGAAGTTTCAGAGAACAATGAGTATGGAATTATCAGTGAATTTTCGTTTCACAATAAACTGTATCAAATTGTAGATAATAAATCAATTTCGGAGTTTCAGAATATCATTCGCGATGTAATGGTATATATCAAACATAAATTTAATGAATACTTCTACGATATAGCTGTAGAGTTGGGCAAAGAATCGAAGCATGTAACACATAAAGATTTACTTGAATTGATAAAAGCAGGAGATGTAGAAGGTTATAAGAAAGCGATAGAACGCCATTTTGAAATTTATAAAATATTTTTGCGCAATCGTAATGCAGAACGAATAGAATAAGAGAAGAACAATCATGTAATTATATAATTGTTTGATTGATTCATTCCTGAAAGTAAAAAAGTGATTGATGATGATAGGTAAAGTAAAAAAAATAGTAATTTTTGTTGGCTTACTAGTATTATGCCTGACTTCGTCATGTACCAAACAAAAAGAATATAATTTTATGAAAATTGAATGGAGCAATAAGCTCGTCATGCCCGATGTAAACGGGAAGGAAAATTGTGGAACAGCAGGCGCTTATATTGGAATTAATAATGATCATTTAATCATTGCTGGTGGTGCCTTTTTCCCCGAAGACACGCCTTGGAACGGAGGAAAGAAGCATTGGTCGAAAGATGTCTATGTTTTACCTTTAGAAGAACGAACTAATAACTGGAAGGTATTACAAAATACATTGCCTCAAGCCATAGCTTATGGCTCATCAGTTAGTACACCAAAGGGAATCCTTTGTATTGGAGGTAGTGATGCCGATAAGTGTTACGATAATACTTATCTGATGACCTATGAGAATGACTCTGTTGAATTTGTCCCTTGGGTATCATTGCCATACCCTCTGGCCAACTGTTGTGCTTCGATTGCAGGAAATACTGTTTTTGTGGCAGGGGGACAGAAAAGTATGACAGATGGCGAGGCCTCGCATTCATTTTTGTCAATCGACATAGATAGACCCGAAGAGGGCTGGAAAGAACTGCCAAACTGGAGTGGTGCTGCACGTGGTTATGCTGTAGGTGTAGCAAAATATATTAGGGGAGAGACACTTTTCTATCTATTTAGTGGAAGAAACTATGGAGCTAATATAACCCCTACAGTACTATTTGATGGGCATGTATATAATGCAATCTCGTCAGAATGGAAAAAGATTGAAGGCAATTTTCCTCTCATGGCTGCTACTGGTATCGGATTGAATAATAGCGATATGATTTTATTGGCTGGAGGTACAGATGGCTTTGTATTCACAAAAGAAATGGAGTTGAAAAAGAAGATAAGCAACTATATAGATAATAAAGCACTAAATGATTCTGTAATACAGTATAAAAATGAGCTGAAGTTCTTTTTCGAGGGTGTAACAGGGTTCGATAATATTGTCCGTTTGTTTGATGTATCTGTCAATAGGATTGTAAAAGAAGAGAGTATGCCCTATCCTATGCCATTGACTACTACTACGGTTTTGTCAGGCCAAAATATATACATTGTCTCCGGCGAGATCAAACCTGGAGTGAGAAGCCCTCATATTATAAAAGGCTCTTTTTAAAAATAAATTTTTTTCAATTTATTTGTCAGACATATAATATTATTAATATAAATGTAACATACAAGATGAAAAATTATCAAAGATTAAAAGGGTTAGTAGCAGCATCGTTCACCCCCATGTACGACAACGGAGACATACATACGAATGAAATAGAAAAATATGCAGAACACCTCATTAAAGCAGGTGTAGACGGAGTATTTGTAAACGGTACTACAGGAGAAGGTGCATCGCTGACTACTGACGAAAGAAAGACCATTCTCGAACATTGGATTGAAGCAGTCAAGGGACGCATAAAGGTAATAGCTCATGTCGGTGGGTTTTGCCTGCCTCAGTGTGCGGAATTGGCTTGCCATGCGCAAGAAGCCGGAGCAGATGCCATTGCATCTATTGCCCCTTCATTCTTTAAGCCGTCTTCAGTTCGGTCATTAATTAATTTTTTCAAACCTATCGCTGCTGCTGCACCTGAAATTCCTTTCTATTATTACAATATGCCGACAATGACGGGAGTAGACCTATCTGTCGAGCAATTTCTTATTGATTCAAAACAGGCTATACCGACATTAGCTGGTGTGAAATTCACTCACAACAATCTGATGGAGATGGGCGCTTGTATTAATTTGAATAATGGAGAGTTCGAAATATTACACGGATACGATGAAATACTTATTGCCGGATTGTCAATGGGCGCAGTAGCCGGAGTAGGCAGTACGTACAATTACTTTGCACCTATATATCGGAAGATATTCGATGCTATGAAAATCAACGATGTACAAACTGCTCGTGCTTATCAAATGCAGTCGATCGAATTGGTAAAAGTTATTATCAAATACGGAGGAGGCGTTCGTGGAGGAAAAGCTATAATGAATCTTTTGGGTATCAATTGCGGATCGTGCCGTTTACCGATAGACTCATTCTCTACAGAGGAATATGCAGCACTGAAGAAGGATTTAGATGCTATTAACTTCTTCAGTAAATAATACTTCATATTTTTGCGAATTGCATCATTAATTAATATATACAACCAATATCTGATGAAAGCACTAAAGAAAAATAGAGGATTTTTGAATAGAAAATTGAAAACCTCGATATACCGTTTGACGACGATATTTTTACTCCTGAGTGTACATATTGGCCTTATAGCGCAAGAGAGAACCATTTCAGGGATTGTACAAGATACAGAAGGAGAGACACTTCCGGGTGTAAGTATCTCTGTTAAAGGAACCACTAGCGGAACGCTCTCTGACGTAGATGGAAAATATACTATCAAAGCCAAAAACGGGGATTTGTTGATACTCTCGATGGTAGGTTTCAAAACAATTGAACTTAATGTATCTAAAAATGCATCATTCGATCTGATCATGGAGCAAAATCTTGTTGGACTTGATGAAGTTGTTGTCATAGGTTACGGAACAGAGTCTCGCAGGGTTCTTACTTCTTCAATAGCTAAAGTTGGAGGAGAAGTACTCAACAACATTCCTATCACTACTATTGGAGAGGGTTTGAAAGGAAAAATGCCGGGAGTAAGGGTTACCTCAACAAACAATCAACCGGGTAGCGAAGTCGAGTTTCGTATACGTGGAGGATCATCTATTCACCTTACAAATGCCCCACTTATTATTGTAGATGGTATAGAACAATCGATGGAAGGATTAAATCCTTCAGATATAGAGTCATTCGAAGTGCTTAAAGATGCTGCATCGACAGCTATATACGGTGCGCGAGCATCGAATGGTGTAATTTTAGTTACTACCAAGCAAGGTAAACAGGGCAAACCATCTGTCACATTCGAATCATCGTTAGCTTATCAGCAGGCTGCGAGACAATACGAGTTTCTAAATGCCGAACAATTCCTCTCTATCATGCGTCCTGCTATGCAAAATAGTCCGTTTACAAGCCGTCTGACTGGTTCGTCCGCTGCAGGAACAGGTAATACGGCAAGCTCGATTTACACCACACGCTATTTGAGTGATGGAGAAGCTATACCTTCAGGATATAAATCGATGGCTGATCCTTTAGATCCGACGAAAACTCTAATTTTTCAGGATAATTCATTCATAGATGAACTCTTTAAAGATACATGGTGGCAAAATTACTATCTGGGAGTAGAAGGAGGTTCAGACAAAGCTTCCTACAACGTTAGTTTAGGGTATATGAATGATGACGGCATTGCCATAGGAACAGGTTTTTCGCGATATACAGTTAAAGGTAATACAAAGATCAAAGTGACTAACACATTAGATGTTTCACTTGGATTGAATTACTCGGAGCTGACAAAAAATGAATATGATAACCAGCGTAATGTAATTTCGAGAGGCTTGGCTGCCGCTCCCACACAAAAAATATATATGGAAGACGGAACTCCTGCACCTGGGTATAGTGCAACATCTCCCAATCCTGTATTTTATGATTATTACAACGACCAGAACAAAAAAACCACAAACCTGACTGTTAGTGGAAATATACGATACCGTTTGGTAAAGGGTTTGACAGCAAATGTACAAGGTTCGATATATCGTCGCAGATACGATGCTAATTCGTTTGAAAAAGCAAATTACTATTCGAGCCAAAGGACTACATCGGTTATTGTTAATAATCTGGAACGAAATAAAGTCGAGGCTTTTCTTTCCTATCGCAATACATTCAGTAAGACTCATAGTATCTCAGCGGTAGGTGGATATTCGTATCAAGACGAATTGTCGGCACGTACTTCTGTTACAGGATATGGAAGTAGTACAGATAAAATTTCAACTATCAATGGAGCTACAACTGTTGATATTACCCAAACATCGGGTTTACGAGAAAGATTGAGGTTGATTGGCTTTTATGGTCGTGCGATATATGATTATAAGAAAAAGTACCTCTTCACTGCTACATTTCGAGCTGATGGATCGTCTATGTTTGCAGACGGCAATCAGTGGGGTTATTTTCCGGGTATGTCTGCAGGATGGATTGTGACAGATGAAGGGTTCATGAAAAGTACAGAAAAGTATCTGTCGATGCTGAAGCTCAGAATCAGCTATGGTCAAACAGGAAACAATAATATTTCGCACTACGATGCCAAAGGTAGTTACATACCTTCTATCTACGATGGGCACGGAGGACTGGTAACAGACAGAATGAGTAATAAGAATCTGAAATGGGAACATACAAATCAATTTAATGTGGGAGCTGATATAGGTTTGTTTAATAATAGAGTGACTGTTATGGTAGATTATTTTGACAGACGCACTAAAGATCTGCTTACACAAAAGGAATTGGCTAATACATCAGGTTATAACTGGGTAATGTTCAATCTTGGCGAAGTAAAATATTATGGCTTCGATATAGACCTAAGTACACAGAATATTGATACGAAAAACTTTAAATGGAATTCTAGATTTGTATGGAGCTTTGTAAAAAACAAAGTCGTCAAACTGAATGATAATAGTCGGGATAAAAATCGAGAAGGCGGTACAAACGGAGTGATGCCTGATGGAACAACATTTTCTTTTGGTGGTATTGCCGAAGGCGAACCTTTAGGTGCTTTTTATGGTTATAGATCGGCTGGTATATTGCAAACTGTAGAGGCTGCTGACAATGCTTATTATGATGATCTATCGGCCGGATACAGAGATGGAAGGGCTATAAAAGGACGTAAAAATGTGGGTGACTATGAATGGGTAGACCGTAATGGAGACGGAAAGATTACAGACGTAGATCAATTTTATCTGGGAGTAGCAGAACCAACGAGTACGGGAAGTTTAACAAATATGTTCACTTACAAAAACTTTGGTCTCAATATAACAGTCGACTGGGCACTCGGACACTCTATTTATGAAGAATCGTTTTCCCGATATTTTCAAGCCTCATTTGCCTATACTCACTCATTGGTGACAGATGTATTAAAAACATGGACACCTGAAAATCCGAATGCAAAATATGCCAGATTTACGGCAAATGATCCCGGAGATGGCAGCAACAACTTTGGGCGGATGTCAGACATATTTACCTACAAAGGAGATTTCTTGTGCCTGCGTGAAGTAAGTCTGCTTTATAATATTAAGCATGCCAAACTTCAGAGATTAGGTATAGCAAATATTGGATTGAGTCTGACAGGAAATAACCTGCATTTCTTCACAGCAGTACCGGGAGGAGTATCACCCGAAGTGGGTACGGCATCTACTTATTCTTCTTCCTATTACAATTATCCTCCTACACGGAAATATGCATTAGGTGTAAAAATAACATTCTAATAAAATAATCCTAAAATATATATTTATGAAAAAGATTATTATATATACAATTGCCTCAATCATTATCGCATGCAGTAGTGCATCTTGCCTCGATCTAGATGTCGATCAGGACAGTAAAGTTGATATGAATTCGATGTGGCAAACAGACGAAGATTGCATAGCCGGCGTTTATGGTGTATATGGGCAAATGCGTATTGCCCTCGCTTCTAATTATGCTTATTGGGGAGATTATCGTGCGGGAATGTTTAATAGTACGTTAGCATTGGGTGCTGACATATCATATATGTGTACTAATACTATTACGTCATCCAATGCAGGAGCTAACTGGGCTAGCTTATATAAGATGATCAATATGGCTAATCTGGTACTTAAATATACTCCAAGTGTGGAATTCAAAATCGCCGATGAGAAAAAATGGGTATTGGCAAATGCTTATTTTGCCCGGGCATTAGGTTACTATTATGTTGCACGTGTATGGGGAGATGCACCCTTAGTACTCGATGGTTATGAATTGGAAAGCGATCCGGGGCTATATCCCCCAAAGAGTCCGGTATCTAACATATATGACCGTGTGGAAGAAGATATTGCCTTAGCTGTATCACTTATGCCAGCAACTGTTCCTACCGGAATGCCGACTACAACAACAGCAACTATAACTTCTCTGAACATGTTAAAAGCCGATTTTTATATGTGGATGGCGAAAACCCAGAATATGGGGAGCTATGGATACACGATGGCGCAAGAAGCATTAGATGTTGTGTTCAAAGACACAGGCTTAACCTTGCCTAGTTCGTATAAGGATATATTTGATGCCACTCAAAAAAAAGCAAATAAAGAAGCAATATTTGTTATTCGTTTTGCAAAAGATGAGTATGAAGGCGGATTTGCCAAAAACTATCTGTTTACCGATGGCACTGTAAATGCGGGAGATAAAGTATTAATTTCGAATGGGACAATAGCCATAGGAACCGAAGGAGGAGTAGCTCAACGGGTAACATTTACCACTGCGTATGAAAACCTATTATATGAAAATATTCTTGATCAGCGTGCACAGGTAAGCTATCGTGTGGAGAAATCTCCAACTAAAACTTATAGATGGGTTAATAAATATATTGGGGAATGGATATCAGGATCAAGATATTATTCGTCAGATATAATAATATATAGATTGGCAGATGCGATTATGTTTCAAGCCGAGTTGTATAATGCAACAGGCTATCAGGATAAAGCAATAGACGAAGTGAACAAAATAGCTAAAAGAGCATACGGGCAAGATGATTTCTATCCTCATGGGCTCATACCTGAAGATGTGGACGAGATTATCATAGAGGAACGTATGAAGGAGTTTGCTGCTGAAGGAAAATTGTGGTGGGACTTTATACGTATGGATGTTGTATTTGAACGTGTGCCATCTCTTGCTGAACGTGAAAATGAAAAAGATGTTTTGCTATGGCCGATACATGATGATTCTAAAAATAAGAATCCAAATCTGAATTAGCTAACTCATTTTTAAGTAAAAGTCTTACAATATGTCATTTGAGTGTATTCTGACATAGAAGCGGCTAATATAGTATTCACTTTTAATGAAGAAAATATATGTGATTATTCTTCTATTTACTTTGACGATATTGGAGATATAGACTTGTTTGTTGATTATCTAATTGAAGCAGCTGAACATAGTTTTAGAAAAAGCCGTTGGCTAATAGATAGTTGTTCTTTAAAGATAAAAGAAGTATATTTTGCTGTTGTAAGGAGTAATAAGTTATTATATTAAGCGAGCCGGATAGTTATTATTTGGCTCGTTTGTTATTATTCAAATAAAGAGAAATAATATTTTGGAGTTGAATTAACTTATATATTCTCTTTTTTGAGGTTATGTTTATTAATGAGGAATAGAATAAGGCTATATATTCAAAAATATATAGAAGTTGTGCAAATAATGTACAATTCAATAAAACAAAAAGCCAACAGTATGTCTAATTGACTATTATCTTTTTATCTAGCGGTATGGATTCTGTACATGTTATTCCGATCTAAATGCATTCTATGATGCTTTGGATTTTATAAAAATGCTACAGAGGATCAATTAAAGACAATTCACTTGATAATGGATGGCGAATTTTATATCGTGCAAACTGTTCTGAATGAAAAGACCTATATGAGAGTAACTTTACTGAATCCCAAAACGACTGTTATTCATATTAAGAATCTGACAAATTCTATTTCTAAGATAGCTGAAAAACTGAAAATTGAAGGATAATCTATTTCAGACAACAATAAATGATAGAGTTGCTTATATTCGCAACTCTATCATTCTATTATCTCTATTGAGGATTATATTTATAGCCCTATTTTTTTAATAGAACTTTTTCTATAGCATCTTTTAAATTGGCTTTTGGCATTGCTCCGGCTACCATTTGAGATTGTTCATCCATTGGTATAAATAATAAAGAAGGGATGCTTCTTATTCCAAATACAGATGCTAATTCTTGCTCACTTTCTGTATCTATTTTGTAGACATATATTTCTCCATCGTATTCGTTTGCCAGCTCTTCTAAAATAGGTGCAACCTTTTTACATGGACCACACCAATCTGTATAAAAGTCTACTAAAGCAGGTTTATCTCCAAGATATTTCCATTCGCTCGGGTTTGCTTCGTAATTTGCTACTTTTTTTAGAAACTCTGCTTTTGTAAGGTGTATTGTTTTTACCTTATTCTCGATTTTATTAGTATCAGGGGTAGGTTCTTCTTTTATTGTTTTCGCACTGCAAGATGTTGCAAATACTGCTGAGAATAGTATAGTTAATATAATTGTTTTCATACTGTTAATTATTAATTGTTTATCTTTTATTTATTTGTTATTGCTCTTTTGCTTGATTTTTTCTTTTAAAAAGTCCGCCAAATAAAATCCCGATTATAAAGCCATATATGGTGCTATTTACAGGAGAGGTTGTTATCGGACATGTTCCTGTTGTACATCCTATATATCTCCAATATAGATAGCCGGCTACTGCACCAATAATTCCTCCAAAAATGTAAGCTAAATTATATTTTATATGTTTCATGTCTTCTTATATTATTTGTATCTACATTGAAATAGAAGTCTTTTATAAATAGAATCATCAGCCTTGTGTCTTTCTGTGTCATAACCATATCTCGCGATAGCAACACTAATAGAATCGATATTAGTTTTTGACTCATCGAAATCCACAAGCAATGTTTGTTCGCTTTGTGACCAGTAGACGAAATGTACACCCGGCAAATATTTTGAAGCTTGTTCAATTTCAGATTGACAAACATCGTCATATCCACCCCTAACGTATAAGACATAATGCCCTCCTATTTTTTGAGCAGGAGTATTTGCAAGATCTGTTTCTGTAACAATCTTTGTAGTTTGACATGCCGAAATACTAATGAGCAATACTACAAATATAGCTAGTTTCATAATACTCCTATGGGTTAATAATTAATACTCTTCGTCCATGTAATGCCACTAATATCTGTAAGGGTTAGTTCATATAATCCTTTCGTTAGATTTTGTAAACTATCATCATTGATCGTTAAATCCGCTTTGCTTCCCAATGGAATAACAAGGCTATGTTTACCCGCTATTACCTTTGCCACATAATAATTCTCAATATCAGATTTTGAGAATTGAGACAATGACTCTCCATCTTTATCTATTATTACTTTCCCATCTTGGTCTTTTAGTTGAATACCAATAAGAAAAGATCCATATACATCAGCTCCTTCTATTCGAAAGACAGTAAATGATAATTTTCCATTTGTTAGCTTCGCATCAGAAATCTCGACAATGGGTTTAACCGATTTATTATGTAGCTTACCCCATACTCCATTGTGAAAATATTGATTGGTAAACAATGTCATAAAGAATATAACGATAGTTCCTGATAGTATAATTTTTTTCATTAGTCTGTCACCAATAGGTAATACACCAGACATAATCCAAGGCGAATATTTAATTTTATCAAATAGAGGTTTCTTCTGTAAGTAGTAGTCAAGCGAATATTTACCTCCTCCTGTAAAAAAGATAGCAAAACCTGTAGCCATGCCTAATATTCCTATTTGCCATTCATCTAGACAGGTCGTACCCAACCACCCCGAACCTAAAAGAATACCTGTAGCCAAAGCTAATACTCCGATGCTCATTAGCCTGGTAAATAGCCCAAACATTATGAATAATCCTACAATAGCTTCGATGATAGTGAAAGTAACCATTGCCCACCATAGAGTATCGGGATTGGAGACTAGATATTCGATCATGGGTTTTATTCCTAATGCATTGGGTAGAAAATGGTTGAATTTTTCTCCGATATATCCCGCTTCGTCCTCTATCAGTTTGTTCTCGATAACCAGCCGCCTCCAGAAAGCAGAAAAGTAGGTCCACCCAACAACCAAGCGCAAGGCTAATGTAAAAGTACCGGATAAGAGGTATGTATGTTGTAATTCTTGATTATTATATTTCATAACAGATTAATTAATTATTTAAAATTGAACACATAAAAACTCTGATAAAATGAATAATCATTTCATCAGATATTAAAAATGTATACGAAATCAAATAATTAATTTTCTACATCTAAGAAATATGGGGACTGGAGAGAAATTGCTTGGATCTGAGCCTGTACTTTGATACAGAGTGAGATCGGTTGACAAAGAGAAAAACGAAGAAGCTTGTTTGAAGAGATGCTTGACATTAAACTGTTGTTTCTTCTTTTCGTTTTTCTTACTCTGAACAGATGTATAAACACATATAGTATTACCACTCTTTTCTATCTGTACGGATGTATTAACCGGAATACCGAATAGCTGCTTTAGGTCTTGTTTTACGGAACAAGGTAGACTTATAAGTATTACCAATGGCAATAGGTATATGAAAGAAGTAATACGTTTATGCATAATTATTATTTTGCAATAATATCTAGAACACGATATAAACGAGCAATGTTTATTCATTTTCATTTCTTTATAAATTATTCACAAGAAGTAAACTTTTATATTATTGAAAATTAGAGAGTTTTATTTAGTTTACAAAAAATATTTCTGAAGCAGACCTGTATTTTACTATATCTTACACTGAGACCTTTCCGTTCTAAATGTTTTATTTGAGAATATTATCTATTACTATCAAAAATTTTCAAACAATATTTTAAGCCATTCAACTCTCCTCTTAATTAAAAAACGAATGAGATTTGACCATCTTAGAAGAAACGTTTTTTAGTAAAAACTATCAAAATAGAAGGTGATTATGAGGGATATAGTCTACTGAATTGATTAATCTCAGAATACAACAATTTAATAGCCAAGGGAAGGCCTTAAAGTGATCCGAGCGGGAACACTTTTTTATCTCGTAATAGATATAATAATCAATTGTTTAATTTTTCCAAAAGGTAAGTCCGTAACGAATTCGTAACGATTAAAATAATGCCTTTTTGTCTCGTTTTGGCGGACCACTATCTACCTAACTTCTAAGTCCAAATATAAGATTTTTTTTTTCAACATAGAAAATTTATACACTTTATCGCACTCTTAAATCCACCATACTTTTTCCGTAATTTACCATTGTTATTATTGAAAAAGGAAGACTTTTCTATGTAATTTTACCAAATGAAAAAATTGAGGGAAATAGAAAAGTATCATCTACACAAAGATGCTCCCGAAAAATTACAATTCGAAATATATCCATTAAGTGACTATCTTAAGGATGGAGGTTGTCTTACCCAAAAGCCCCATGTTCATACCTTTTATCAGATTATCTGGTTTATGTCGGGCAAAGGGAAACATTATGTAGACTTTAATGAGTACAATGTTCAGGATAATTCTTTCTTCTTTATATCTCAAGGACAAATACATTGCTTCGATGACAATAGCTATGAAGGATGTATTATTCACTTCAACGAGTCATTTATTGCTGATAGTGAAAATCAGATCAATACATTCTTAAATCACAACATCTTTCACTCGTTCGAGAAAAAACCGGTCTTTCATATCAAACATACAGATGACAAAGAATTGCGTAATATTGTAATACAGATGCAATCAGAGATGTGGACTCCCAGCCAGTTTGCACATGGCGAATATCTGAAAACCTTATTGCATTTATTTCTCATTGTTATTCAGCGTTTCGGTGTAAGAAAAGATTGTAGTGGACTCTCGATCAACAATCCATCACACATCTTGTTTGTAAAATTCAGGAGGCTACTCGAAGAGAATTATCGCTCAATCCATACGGTTGCAGAATATGCAGATCTGCTGAATATTTCGACTAAAACATTAACCAGTTGTACAAAATCTATTTCTCATCAAACCCCACTTGAAATAATTAATAAGCGTATATCACTTGAAGCAAAACGCTTACTTGTATATTCTGATAAGAATGTGAATGAGATTGGATTTGAGCTCGGCTTTGAAGATCCATCTTATTTCGTCAAATTTTTCAAAAGATACATGAAACTCTCACCAAGCGACTTTCGTAAAACCATTATTTAATCAATTATTATAAATGAAAAAGATATTGATCACATATGCCGTTAAAGAAGAATATATACCTCTGACGATTGATAATTGCGATGTATTATTTGTTCAGACAGGAGTTGGAAAAACAAAGTCGGCTTATCATCTCACCCAAAAGATAATAGAGGAAAAACCTAATTTCGTTCTGAATATAGGCACAGCCAGAACCGTTTCACACAAAGTAGGAGATATCTTTATTGCGACACACTTTATCGATCGCGATTACAAAGCTATCAAGTTGCCCGGCATAGAATATGAAATAAGTGGAGAATCACTCATAATGAACTATCCAAAGCTAAAAAACTGGTTGTCTACATACGACAAAATAGGTATTTGTAATACGGGAGATACATTTGTTACCGAAATAGCATCTATATCCGAAGACTTTGTAGATATGGAGGCCTACACACAAGCTTTCGTTTGTAAAGAGATGGGTGTTCCGTTTCTGTCAGTTAAATATATTACGGATATAATAGGCGAAAATTCGGTGAAACATTGGGAGAATAAATTAGCTGATGCCTGTACAGGGCTCTCTGCTTGGTTTGCAGAGAATGAATTATTGTCTATAATCGTAGATTGATCAGCGAAGGTGCATCTTCCCTAATTTACCACTTTTACTCTTTTTTGTCCATTGTCACTATTTCCATTAAGTGAGACCTTTGTATGATCTGAAAAGAAGAGAAGAAAGAACATTATTAATCATTAAAAAGGAAATAACATGACAAAAGCGTATTTAGAAATTACGATGTATGTGAGTAATGCAAACAGACCGGCAGCAGCAGGAGTTTTCAACAAGTACAAACAACCTTTCTTAGATACTGTGAAAGGTGCTACATCTAAAGACCTGCTTATAAGAGACGAGGATGTACAGGTTTTGCATGGATTTGCAAGTGTAGAAGATGCAAATGCTTATCTGGAAACTGAACTATTCAATAACGATGTGGTAAAAGAACTGTCTCCGCTGTTTGACGAAACTCCTGAAATAAAAATCTATCTTGTTGCTTAATTTGTAGAGCAATAAGTTTTTTATTTCACATGACAAGGGGCTGACAAAATCAGTCCCTTGTTATTAATTGGCAATCATTTTTTAGTGAAGTATACTAAATTATTCACGCAATTTATTGAATAATTAGTTTTTTATATATTTTTGTTGAAAATCAATAATACTCGAATCATGTCGGACGTAAGAATATTAAAAGATAAAGTATACGAGGAGCTTGCTAAAGTAGCCTCGGCCATGGCTAATCCTCGTCGTATGGAGATTTTAGATATATTGGCATAAGGAGCATTCCCTGTTGAAGATATAGCTAAACATTCGAACATGAGTATTGCCAATACTTCTCAGCACCTGCAAATACTAAAAAATGCACGTTTAGTAACCTCGGATAAAAGAGGTAATTATGCATATTATCGCATAGTGAGCGAAAGAGCTTTTCATGCATGGGAAAGCGTTCGGGATTTAGGAGTAGAATTGAACTCGGAAATATCAAAACTTATTGCAGACTACAAAAAAGGAGATCCAACTCTTATTGCTACAACAGGAGAGGATTTGATAGCCAGAATAGAAGCAGGAGAGGTAATTCTGTTAGATGTCAACTCAGAGGAAGTATTCAATAGAGTACATATCCATAAAGCTATTTCAATACCATTAGACCAATTAAAGAAACGAATAGCAGAACTATCAAAAGACAAAGAGATTGTAGCCTACTGCCGAGGAGCTCTATGTCTATTATCAGATGAGGCAGTTGAATTGCTAAGAGCCGAAGGATTTAATGTCCGAAAACTAGTTCGGGAGGTTCCGGATTGGATAGAAAACTATTCAGGAATAGTCATAAATCAGAAATAAGTATAGTGCAAATTAAATAATCAGTATTAAACTATTATTTAATTTTTATGCATATCTATTCAACTATTCTATTTAATATTGTATTGTTTCGATTTCTACAACAAAAACAGTCTTATAACGAAGAAAATAGATCAATAATAAAAAATAAAGAGTCATGAAACTCGGAATCATTTTAGAAACCAAAGAGTTAGAAAAAGCCTACAATGCTTTTCGTTTTGCAACCAGTGCTAAAAAACAAGGACACGAAGTGAAAGTCTTTCTGATGGGTGAAGCGGTAGAATGTGAAGAGTTGACAGACTCGAAATTTGATGTAAGAGGTCAACTTCTAAAATTCGTAGAAGTAGACGGAGATTTATTAGCCTGTGGCACATGTCTAGAAATCAGAAAAAAAGGAGGAAGTGATGCTTGTTCAGTATCAACAATGATTGATTGTGTAGAGATGGTAGAATGGGCAGATAAAACAGTAACATTTTAAAATATAAATAAAGATTAATACAATGAAAGACGAAACTTTATGCCTACACGCAGGTTACACACCCAAGAATGCAGAACCACGTGTTGTGCCGATAGTAACCTATGTTTACGATTCTATCGAAGAGATAGGAACTGTTTTTGATGATCCGATGAAAAGTTTCATCTATTCTCGATTTGCCAATCCTACCGTGATGGCTGTGGAATAAAAAAATTGCCGCATTCGAAGGAGGAGTTGGAGCATTATGCACCTCTTCGGCACAAGCAGCTATCTTGATTGCTATCCTTACCTTGTGAAAGGCGGGAGATAGTTTTATTAGCCCCATACAGATATATGCGGTGCAACTAACCTGTTTTAATTTACCTTAAAGAAATTGGGGATCGAATGTATTTTTGTAGACATTGATGCTGATGAAAATACATTGAATGCAGCTTTCAAACCAAATACAAAAATAGTATTTGCCGAAACTATTGCCAATCCGGAATTGGTTGTGTTGGATATAGAGAAATTTGCACGTATGTCTCACAAGAATGGTGTTCCTCTTATCGTAGACAATACTTTTGCCACACCGATTCTTTGCAAACCATTTGAATTTGGGGCAGATATCTAAAGAACTGTAAGGGTCATTCAGAACAATAAAGAAAATCCGTAAAGTTTTTTTAGGACAAGACAGATGCTAAAGGACAAATATGACCTGACTTATGGTAAGGGGAAAGATCGGGTTAAGCGGGATAAACTCAATGATCCGGATAGGGTAAAGTATTATATGTATGATACGATTAGGGCTGTTTTACCGGAGTGTAAAGTTCCCGCTGACTTACGGTTTGGTCTTAAAAAATTCGAAATTGAGCTTGATTATAAATTCAAACGAGGTACCAATCAGATTGAAGGGGTATCGTTTCGGTATAACAATATTGCTTTTAAAGGTTCACAAATTGACTGGAAATTTAGCTTCGGTAACCTCAAAAAAGAGTTTCAGATGAATGTTGAGTTATTACAAGAACAAACAAAAAATAACCAACAGCAACAAGAAACACAAGATCTGAGAAGGGAACAGCCGGTTGAAAGTAAACCGATAGTGCACTCTATAAGCGGGGTTATGTTAACGCCCAGGCAATGGCAGACGTTGGAAGAGGGTGGCTTTATATATCTGGAAAATATAAATAAAAGAGATAGCAAGGAAAAGTTCTCTTCTTATGTTTTCCTCAATGAGGAAAAGAACAAAGCTTTTTCCTGCAAGAAAAATCCTGATACTTTTGTCAAATATGGTAAATACGAAATGCGTCTTCGAGATAAGATGTTGATAGAAGCAGGCTATATAACAAAAGCCAAAGTCAAGTGGTGGGGTGGCCTTGATTTTGCATACCCGTATCTCTGGAAAGAGAATAAAGAGGATGCTGAGTATAAGAAATCGTGGGATAATCCAAAGATACAAAAAAGAGAGAAAGATAATATAGGCCAAAAATATGCCCCGAAGCAGCTGTTAGATAATAAAAAAACGAGACCGAAATTAAGATAGCTATTTCATCAAAGGCCAAATATAAAAAGGCTAAAAATTGGATTATGGGTCAGATAATATGAATAAATAGAATTGTGCTAGTCTGTCATTGACTTTTAGCTTTAAGGAGAATACAACTATATCATCCTCGTCTTCCCGTCTGTAAAAAACCTTTTAGGAATCGTACCCCTTGTCGTCCGATCTATATGTAAGAATCGAATATTAAAAGTTCATAGCTGCGGCCAGTCACGGCTTACAATGTCTTTTCTGTCCAGAAAAATTTAAAAAGGAATACTATTTACATAGATATTCCATTCTTGGCTGTCCCTGTATTTCCATTTATCACCATTAGTCAGAGATAGGCAAGGTTTATAACTTCGCATGGTTTGTGTATAAATAGAAAAAGCCTGAACCGGAAACTTAATTCCTATTCGGGCTGTGTACCTCTGTGTTATCTACACAAATATAGCTATTTTATACTGATTTTTAAAAATAAGGCTATACAGCTATTTGTTTACATTAAATTTAAGAGACTTGACTAATTCATTCTTTGAGTTATAAAGTGTGTATGCCCTTTATTCAAGATATCATCATTAACTTTTATTTTGTATTTTATTAATGTTAATAGTAGTTCTAGCTGTAAAGACCATTTATGTGCTAAACGAACGTCATAAGTACCGCTAATATATTCAGAGAACTTATATATTTAGCAAGTCTTGAATCTGTTATTGCCGAATAATTTACACCACCCTTAATTCCCCATTGAAAATATAAATTGAACGAATATGAGAACAATTGTACTGTCAGATAAATTAAATTCTTAAGTACCTTTCTTTAATTTAGTTTATTTCTTATTGAAAAACAATGTATTATCCCAATCGTAAGGAAACGGAATTCTTTTATAGTATTCTAACGAATATTTAGGTTGTTCGTATTCAGCCGGAATGGGCATACCAGAATAACTCTGAAAGAATAATAGACAAGCATCTCTCCACCAAACAGCCTCACTTTCTTGAATTTTCATTAAGGCTTTGATATGTTCGAACCTTTCTTGATCGATTCTTTTCTCCAGACTATTCCATATTACCTGCATCTGTCTGACTTGATCAACACCCTCATAGTAATGATCTACAATGCCATTCCATAAAGTCTTTCCTGATGATAATTTGTAATTCCACGATAAGCGATGAAACCATAACAGAAGCGTTTCAGGACAAGTTTCCAAATTGTTAAATTTATTACACAAAGGTTCATGATATTGGCCTACAGCATCACTTCCATTCTTTGTCCGGTTTACACCAATGCTATCTTTTGTTATTTTGTGATAATCATAAGCAGTCCAAACGGGATCATCATGCCAAGGTTCGGGGCCATTGTGTGTATCATAGTTCATGATATGATTTAAACCTAAAGGCATTTCATAATTGACTACTGCTTCGCGTGACATGAGCATCATTTTTTGAATAGGTTTTATTACATCAACATCATTCGAAAAAGTCATCCTGACCCACTCCTCTGACATCTTCTTTGATGACAAATCGGGATTCCAAGCCAAACGCCCGAATGCATGCCAATTAGCCTGACCAAAAAGGTGTCCTGTCCAGTTTATATCTGTACCTATATTAGAAACTCCTGCAATACCTGATATTCCATGTGTTTTCTTATAATTCTGTAAGACATTAGATATTGTAGAACCCTTCCCATTAGCATACGTATCGGATTGTAATGTCTCTTCAAATAATGCTCCCAAATAAACCAAATGTCCGGAATGTCCAAGGTTCTCTTGAGTAATCTGGAACTCTATAGCTAATGGAGTATTGGGCATTTGTCCAAATAGAGGATGAAATGGTTCGCGAGGTTGAAAATCTATAGGTCCATTTTTGGGTTGTACAAATACATTTTTATTAAACTTCCCGTCTAAAGGTTTAAACTCATTATAACCATTGGTAACCCTATCTATATGTCGCTCATTATGATATACAAATGCGCGCCAAA
This sequence comes from Dysgonomonas sp. BGC7, assembly GCF_001261735.1. Taxonomy (GTDB): domain Bacteria; phylum Bacteroidota; class Bacteroidia; order Bacteroidales; family Dysgonomonadaceae; genus Dysgonomonas. The sequence continues at coordinate 109,277 of NZ_CVRP01000019.1, forward strand.
AGACAACACCTCCATAAGGCTCTAAGGCTTCACCTATCATATTCGCACCATCTGCGTGTGTACGTCCATAGTCTTGAGGTCCGGGTTGTCCTTCAGAATTAGCTTTGAGTATAAAGCCTCCAAAGTCAGGGATTAAAGAATAAATCTCAGCAACTTTGTCTTTCCACCATTGTCTCACTCGTGGATTAGCCGGATCAGCAGTTGGAAGCCCTCCTAGTTCTTTAGGTGCACTAAATCGAGCTGTGAGATATACACGGATACCATATGGTCTGAATGCAGTGGCTAATCCGCTGGCTTTGACTAACCATTCAGTACGCAAGCTTTTCGCATTTGCATTTACATTATTCAATATTGCTCCGTTTATTCCGACAGAAGCATTCGCTCTTGCATAATCTATCAAACGAGGATCTTTGTACATAGGAAGACGCTCCCAATCCCAAAGCGAATACCCTGCATAACCTCGTTCAATAGTACCGTTTAGGTTGTCCCAATGATTCAGCACACGGTATTGTAATTTCGGTTCTTCTTTTATTGCAATTTTATCTAACGATTGATGAGTCTGCATTAGTCTTAGATAATGGAATACTCCATAAATGACTCCTATATCTGTTTTTGCAGCAATAACTGTTATCGCTTTGCCTTGATAAGTTGCCGACCGAATAATATAGCCATCTTTATCCAAAAAAATTATTTCATCGGCAAATGATAGCTTAGAGATAATATTGGACGACTCTACTGTACCAACTATTAACGTATTATTCTCTACATTAGATGTTTCTTTTAACTCTAATCCCAAAAGACCTTCTAACCCTAGAGTTAGTTCTTTTTTAGCAGCATTCATGCTTTCTGATACAGCGGGAAAAAGGATATTACCATTCTTATTTTGATAAGACTGGAGCAATATTTTATTATCTATTTTCTTGTACCTTAACCATAGGTCGTATCCATTTTCGGCTTGTACTATTCCCAGTATTGTAAATAATATAATTAATGTGTAAAATCTTTTTTTCATCCAATAATTGTATATGTAAGTCGTCCGGCTTTTATTATTTATTAGGCTTCAAAAGCCTAGACGACTCCATGATTATTTATTATTCTATGATTGCAGCAAAACCTCCGTTTTTCACCATCTTTATTTGAATAGTATTCTCTTTCTTTACCTGCAATTCGTTCTTTCTGTAATCCATTGCTTGGCGACTGGCATTGATTCCATCTTCGAATGAAGTCATTTTGTAATTCTTTGTAGAATTTAAAAAATCGAGGTTGATTGTGAATGTGCGTTCTTTTTCTTTGTTGTTAGTCATACCACCTATATACCACTTATCTCCTTTACGTTTAGCTACGATTGCATACTCGCCAACCTTCGCTTCTAAAGGTAAAGTTTCGTCCCATGTAGTCGGAACGCTAGTAATAAACTCGGTACAATCTGCATTACGATAATACAGTGTAGGGTTGTCAGCTAACATCTGTAATCCACTTTCGAATATAACGAATAGAGCTAACTGATATGCACGTGTGCCAATACTTGCCGAATTAGGTCGGTTGCCACAATATACATTTGGCTGCATACTTATCATGGCACCGGGAGTGTAATCCATTGCTCCTACCGCATTACGCATGAAAGGAAAATAAACACTGTTGTCAGGATAGCAACCTCCCATCTGTTCCATACCCCTAACCCCTTCATAAGAGATAATGTTCGGATATTTATATTCTAAGCCTTTAGGACTTATAGAGCCATGATAATCGACAAACAGATTGTATTTGGCAGCCTCTTTTGCAACACGTTCATAGTAATTCATCATCCATTGATCGCTGCGATCCATAAAGTCGATTTTAACTCCTTTTACTCCCCACTCAGAAAAAGTCTTAAATAATTCCATGTTATTTTCGACAGTCAGCCATGTCAACCAAAGAACAATACCAACATTCTTTTCTTTTCCGTAACGAATTAATTCATGTACATCTACTTTCGGATTGGGTGTATAGGGGTCCCGGGTAGTTTCAGCCCAACCTTCATCCATTATAATGTACTCTATACCATATTTTGATGCAAAATCAATATAATACTTGTATGTATCCAGATTGTATCCAGCTTCGAAATTCACGTCAGGTCCATATGGAGACGCATCATTCCACCATTCCCAACTTACTTTGCCAGGTTTGATCCATGATACATCCTTCAGTTCGCTTTTAGGAGCAAGCTTGTATGACATTGTATTCGATATTAATTGTTTGTCCTCTTTGCTTATTACAAAATATCGCCACGGAAAATCCCGTTTGCCAATTGTCTTAGCTATATATTCTGCCTCTTTAGTAAGTTTCTGGCTACGGTCTCCGTCTTCACCAAACTCTAAAGGTTCTTTAGGAAATGCAGAAACGATACCATTCTTATTATTCCCTTTTAGGAACATACAAGGGTAGTCCGATACATTTGTTTCTGATATTAATATTTTATACTTCTTCTTGGTATCGATCAGTATAGGAAGAGTTGACATTTTATCTTCAGCCTTCCAATCTTGGCTTTCTATGTGTGTATATGCTTCTTCATAGGCGGTCTTGAATCCTCCCGGCTGTTGCAAATGCAATAGATAATCGGACGGAAAGTTAACAGCGAATTCTTCATTCATTACTTCAATATCATTTTTCTCTTTCATATTGGTAGTGAAACGATAAGCAATACCATCATTAAAGGCTCGGAATTCTACAGAATAGTTCCCTTTGAAATTTAAGGTCAATTGAGTGTATTCATTTTTCACGGTTGAATACTTGAGCGGAACAACTGGTGTTAAGTTTTCACTTACTTTTATTTGCTTCTGGTTTACGAGCTTTGGCTTGTCTCCTAAAGTTGTATTTTTCAAAGATAATGCTAGATAATTATCTTTCAGTAAAGTCTCATTATCATACAAGATAGAGTAATATATTTTATCTCCTACATTCAACTTTACTTTTATTTCTCCATTGGGAGATGTAAGCTCTATTTGTTTTTGTGCACAAATACTTAGAAATGCTATGCAAAATAGAAATGATAGTACAATTTTCTTCATTAAATTGGGTTATTTTTTATTTGATACTATTCAGTAATTCGACTCTTCCTTCATTTATTTGTTTTATAATCAGTTCCCCAAACAACGTGTTTTGCCAGGCGAACCATGCGCGAGTAAAATCGTAGTGATCGTCCACATTAAATGATTCATGTATAAAGCCGGTATCAGCATCGGTTTTCATCAAAGTTTCGATACACCATTTGATCTCTGCATCGTCTTGGCTCGTAAAGGCCTTCATCATGATGCTCATTGGCCATGCCATGTTGTATCCGATGTGTGGCCCACCTATGCCTTCGCCGTCCTTACCCTTAAAGAAGTACGGATTATCTTTGCTCCACACAAACTTCCTCGTATTTTGGTAAATAGGATCATTTATGTCTATGTCTCCCAAATATGGCATAGCTAACAGGCTGGGAACATTTGCATCATCCATTAGTAGATGATTTCCAAACCCATCAACTTCAAAAGCGTAAATAGTCCCATATTTTGGGTGGTTATAGGTCGTATATTTTTTCAGGGCGGCCTCTACTTCATCAGCCAAGCTACTGCATTCTTTTGCCAGATCGGGTTTATTATTTACAGTATTCAATATTTCTGCGGCTTTGCGAAGTGATGTTACAGCAAAGAAATTGGATGGTACGAGGAATTGTAGAGTTGTAGCATCATCAGATGGACGAAACGAGGAAACAATCAATCCCACAGGATTTACCGGAGCCCCTTTCCCATCATTGTTAAGAGTATCCAAAGCACGATCAGTGTTACGTTTGAATGTGTAAGGTCCGACACCATCTTTGCGTTGTTGTTCTTTTAAAGTTTTCAAAATACTCTCAATAGCTAAGAGCCACTCTTCCTGAAATACACTGCTATCTCCTGTCGTTTTCCAGTATTGATATGCCAAACGGATAGGGTAGCAATGTGAGTCTATCTCCCATTTACGCTCATGTACACCGGGCTTCATATCGGTAATGTCGCTTTGCCAATGTCCTGTTTCATTTACATCTGTATAAAAAGCATTTGCATAAGGGTCAAGAGTAATGCTGTTAAACTGACGAAGAATTGTACCCACTAGCATTTCTTTCAATTCCGGATCTTTATTGGCCAATTGAATGTATGGATATACCTGAGCTCCTGAATCTCGTAGCCACATGGCGTGAATATCTCCTGTATATACGCTCGTATCGGGTTTTCCATTCTTTCTTTCAAAGCGGACTGTAGTATCTAATGTATTGGGAAAGCAGTTTTCGAACATCCATGCCAGTTTGGGATTGGTCAACAGGGCTTTTATTCTAACAATTTCTTTTTCCACAGCCGAAGAAGTAAATAATCTATCTTTTGATGCAGGTCTATTACTTTTTTTATAATCGGTTTTCTTTTGATGTATCACGGTCGTGTTGTCGGATTCCAACCTGATGTTGTTAATTGCACTGAGATTATTCATCCCTAAGAGGGCGGCTAAAAGAGATCCAGTAAAAATTATTTTTCTCATATACATATTTTTTATAAAAAATTAAAAAGGTAATACTATGATTTGAAGAATACTTACCTAAGGTAGTTTTTTAATTTGATTTTTTATTATAATTTGGCGAATAACCTTATCAATACTCTCTCCCCAAAGGTTTCCTAATACTACTGCACCCGTTGTGTTAGGATGTAAGAAGAAGATACCTTGCTCCCCATTTTCCGCTTGATAATATTTTGTATATCTCTTACGAAAAATATCAAATCCTTTTTTATCCCCTACTTTTACAAAGCCTTTATTTTTCTTAGCCAATTTATTTATTACAGGTTCGTATGATTTTAAGCGATCAAGTCCTTCTTGTAAATAAGAAGACGAATTCTGTGTGTTGGGACTATACCAAAGAGGATAATGTAGAATAATTTCAGCTTTAGTGAAACGTGTATGCAGTGAGTCTATGATCTTCTGCATATTTTGCTCATACCTTTCTGGCGATATAGGTGCACCTGTCGGTCCCTTGATTGCGCTGTCGTTAGTTCCGAGTTTAATAGAAAAAACAAGCGGTATCAACTCTTGATTGATATCATTAGCAGCATCTATTATTCTTTTGAAAGCATTACTACCCGGTAAAAAATCTTGGGTAGTATAACCACTTATGCCACAATTCTTGTATTTTAGGTCGTACCCTAAACTATCCAGATAATGTATTGCTTCTTGTGCTGGATCTATTTCAATACCAGCACCAGCTGTTATGCTATTACCTACAAACACAATCCTTAATGGGTGAAGAGCCGGACGGGGAAATGAACGCCAAGGACAAATAGCTTTAGCTACTATCCGGGCCATAGATCTAGTTCCTTTCTCGTTGGGATGAACTTTATCGTATACAAAATCAGATTTCCCGACAAGAGGAGTATGTAAATCTATAATTCTCGAATTTGTCTTTTTTGCCACATTTTTTATCATTGGCATCATTTCTCGTGTGACCAAAGTATCGGATAAGGGTAAAAAATTATCTTCTACTACAGGTATAGGGTAACATACAAATATTTGAGGATTACTCGGTAGGTTTTTAAAAGAATCAATAAATTCAATATAATCTTTCTCAAAATCAGCTTTGTGTTTCCAGTTATTCGCCTTACCATCATTCGTCCCCAATTTTATTATTACAATATTGGGATTCCAGTTTAAGACCTCCTTATATTTGTCTTCTTTCGAATACGGATGATCTCCCTTTTTTAATAGAGTTCTTGCACTGAGTCCGTAGTTACGAACTTCGTATTCATCTCCTAATAATCGTTGAAGGATTGCAGGATACTTATCATCATTTGATAATGCCGTATTTTCTGTTATACTATTGCCTACACAGGCAATTCTTGTTTGTGCCTGAAAAATAATAGATACAATTGTCAATAAGCTTAAGAATACAATTTTTTTTATAACTCCCATTTTTATAAATGTTTTTAGAAACCAAATCTTTTTATTAGTCCAAGATAGCCAGGCGTGCATACATTTCGACTATGGCAGCTTGTGTCAACAACCATTTTTTTTCGTCCTTCTCTTTCCCGCTAAGATCAACATTGAACAATCCATTATTGTCTCTGGAGTGTAGCCAAGCATAATCTAAGCTTTTATCAAATGCATCAATGTAGGTTCTATTATTGTCTATCTTGTATAGTTCTATAAAGCCTCTCAACATAACAGCCGTAAACCACACGTTACCTTTTTTTATCATGTGAAATTTATCTCCCTGATCTGTAGTAAAATCAGTAAAAAAATGATCATAACAGGCCTTTGCTATATTCTGTGCTTCTGTCAAATAAATAGAATCTTGAGTTAATTTATACTGTAGAGCTGCAGATTGTAACATTTGCCCACTATTATAAGCATACTTTGCTTTGTTTACTTTGCCTTCTAAGTTAATATTATCAAAGTATAGAAAATCAGCATCTTGTAAGTTCAATTTTGTCCATTCGTATAATTCTTTGCCTTTGTAAAAATAAGTACTATCTTCAGTGGTCTGAAAAAGCTTAAAAGCAAGTACCGATCCGGGCGCATTTGAACATGTATTCTTTGATTCTTTTTTTTGTTCGCACCAATATATGCCGCCTCCCAGTTTGTCATCAGTTCCACTTACAATGAATTCCCAAATGAGTTTCGCTTTATCCAGATATTTCGGATTTTTAGTAATCTGATATATGTCTGCAAAGTCAATCCCAAGCCAAACATTATCATCGTAGAAACGATCGGACATTGCAGCAGTGTTGATATATGAAGCGTAGGCAGATGGAGGTCTGTTTGTATCGAAATATTTTTCTAAACCGACTAAGACACATCCATTCAATAATTGAGTAGATTTTTCATCATTCTTTGATTCTAGTATAGCATTTATAGCCGATAGAGTTCCTGAATATGGCCACAAATAAGCATATTGGCTATGATTCTCTGTGTTTTGTGCCAAATATCCTGCTTTATAATCGTTGTCGTAAGGAAATGTTTCATATAACAAGCAATTATTCTGATCTTGATAATGATTATATAAAGAATCGAGGGTAATATATGCTTTGTCTATCCTCGATAGTTTTATTATGGTTTCCTTGTTACAGGAAACCATAATAGGTATTAATATTAAAAATAAGAGTTTTTTCATTTTATAGATTCTATTCTGAAAGAATAACTTAGAGGTTGATTCTCAGGGATCATATACTTGTCTAAAGGTCGTGGTCCGCAACTAGCATTACCTAAACCTTGCTGGATACAATCGAGATTCAGGTATATCTCAGGTTTTCGGATCTCGCGAAGTTTGAAATCATGCTTTGCTTCCCAAGCTTGAGTATCTGTAAAATGAAGAGCACTAAAATTAAGATTATTTTTAGATGTAATCTTTAGTCCTGTATTATCATCATTGGTCATACTGATCCATCTTATGCCTTCTCTGTTTCCCATACTTTGGGCACGAACATAATGTTCTTCCTCCATATCTTTGACAGTAGTATTATAAAGCCCAATAAAGCTAGATGTTTTTCTATCCGAATAATTTTCGTGGGGGCCATGACCATAGTAATGAACATTTTCGTAACCTTGGGATAAAGCCATTTGCAACCCGAGACGATGAATAATATCTCCATTTTCAGGTAGTGTAAACGAAGCATCCACATCAATAGTTCCATTACTATATACTACATATTTTATCTGTAAAGGAACATTTAACATTCTGTCATTTTTTATTACTGCTGTTGCATTATATATCAGCGTTACAGATTTTTTATCTGCTTGAGCGTAATAATTGAAAAAAGAGTTTTCATAAGCTGTATCATAATAATTCTGATCGGTATACTTGTCATTATTGACCGACCTGTACCAATTGAACTGCAATCCTGACTGATTATGAATCATCTCTTTCCCTTCGTATTTGAGAGAAGTCATTACACCTGTATTCTTATCAAAAGAGGCATTAAAAGTATTTCCTGTAATAATAATATCTTTCTGCGATTCTTTAACTGATAGGTCTTGTAAATTCTGTCTATTTATCGTTTGTGGATGAACACGGTTGGTCAATGCCATCTGTTCGGACGCAATAACATAGCCTTTCTTCGCCCATGAAACATCCTCTTTCAATACGAGATATACATTTAAGAAATATTCATTTCCCGGCTCTAAATTTCGGTTAAATGGAATGATTAATGACATTTTCTCTGAGGGGGCTAAGCTTAACGAGTTTAACGTTCCTTCCTCATGTCTAATACCATTTTTTATTACTTCCCATTTCAAATCGAAATTAGATAGATTTGTAAAATTATATCTGTTATCAATTTCAATCTTACCACTGACAAGGGCCATGGGATTAAATTTTACATATTGATATACTTTCTTCACCTCCAGAAGCTTAGCTGTTATTCTTCTGTCAGGGGTTGTAAGCCCGTTGCATGCAAAATCACCATCGTTAGGTTTATCCCCAAAGTCTCCTCCATAATAATACCTATCGTCTGGTTCCCCGTATTTATTAAGTCCTTGGTCTACCCAATCCCATACACAACCCCCAATCGTACGTTGCGATTTGTTTTCAATAAAATCCCAATATTCGGCAAGATTACCCATTGCATTACCCATCGAATGGACATATTCGCAAATAAAGTATGGTTTGTCAGAATTCTCATTGTCTATTCGGGTCATGTCATCTATTGAAGAGTACATTGCAGAACGAATATCTGCAATACTGTTCTTCCCTTCGTAATGTATTGGACGAATTGGATCTAATTCTTTTGCTCGTTTGTACATAGCATCGAAGTTTTGTCCGCTTCCACCTTCATTGCCAAGCGACCAGAATATTACAGAAGCATGATTTCTGTCTCTTAACACTACACGTTCTATTCTATCTACAAAAGCAGGTATCCAGCTTGGGCGATCTGAAATACTATGATTGCCATGGTTTTCCAGATCAGCCTCATCCATTATGTACAGGCCATAATAGTCATATAAAGCATACATTTTAGGGTCGTTCGGATAGTGGCTTGTTCGTACTGTATTAATATTATGCTGCTTCATCAACAAGATATCTTGTTCCATTGATTCTACATTTACAGCTTTACCTAACCGTGGATGAATATCGTGTCTATTTACGCCTTTAAAAAAGGTAGGTTGATTGTTTATATATACCCGCTTATTTTTTATTTCAATTTTCCTAAATCCGAATTTAGATGCCATAGCTTCAGTTTCTCTCCCTTTTTCATCTTTCATCGAAACAATTACTGTATAAAGATTCGGGATTTCGGCTGACCAGAGTTGAGGATTGTTTACTTTCGTTTTCAAATCTACATCAATGCTAGACATTCCATTTACATCGATTGTTTTATAAATCCTAGTCACTTCTTTGCCGGCAGGATCGAGCAATGTTACTATTAAGCTTTGTTTCTTTGAAGTCTTTTTATTATAACTCCTAATATTTGCTTTTACCTTAAATATGCTTGAAGAGAAATCATTTCCATTAAACTCCGATTGTAAATGATAATCAAACGTATGAACTTTTGGTATAGCGTATAAATATACATCACGATGTATACCGCTCAAACGAAACATATCCTGATCTTCGATATAGCTTGCATCTGTCCACCTGTATACTTCGGCAGCAATTGTATTTTGACCTTTTTTTATGTAATTGGTAATATTAAATTCTGCGTCATTATTAGCTCCTTCGCTATATCCTACTTTTTGACCATTTATCCATACATAAATTCCACTATATACACCATTAAAATGAAGAATGACTTCTTTTCCATCCCAATCTTCTGGTATCGAAAACTTTCTTACGTATGATCCTACAGGATTGGGTTCTTTTTCGTTGGTATAGCCTTTCTGAGGCTGAATTAACGGTGGACGATTAAGAAAAGGGTAAGTAACGTTTGTATAGATAGGAGTGCCATAGCCCAGCATCTCCCAGTTAGATGGAACTTTAATTTCTTTCCAAGAGGAAATATCGTAATTGTCTTTATAAAAGTCCACCGGTCTTTCAGAAGGCTGTTTGACCCAATTAAATTTCCAGTTGCCATTCAACGATAGAAAGAAAGGAGATTGAGGTTGTAACCAAAGTTTTTCAAAATATTTATCCTTTTTCAAGCTTTCGGTCGAAGGATAAGGTATATAAGTTGTATGTCCTTTCTCTTTATTTACTTCAAACACTCTTTCATCTTCCCATTCATGATCTCCTCTCACAGCATAATCGGTAGGTATCCCTTGAGATGTTTCTACTAACCTCCAGACTTGGGATGATTTTGGAATTTGAAAAATGACAGATCCCACTCTTTCTTCTCCTGAATATGCTAAAGACATCCCTGTTACCTTTTGTGTGATTTGGTATGCACCCGTGCCTGTCACCTGGACTTTCCAATGTTGGTTATCATTAGAGATACTTTCTCCCCATTGTAATATAGGATTTCCGTTGCCTTCGTGCATATTGCCGTTATCAAGACTTTTCTCACTGTAAGGGTTTGTGATAACATAATAACCGTTGTCTAGTTTTCTAATTTTCCACAGTTGTCCTTTGTTATCCTTGACCTCTTTACTTAAGTATATTTTAGCATTGTCTTCGTAGCTGTCTCGATTATCAATTACCAGACCTGAGGGGCTTACTATTTTGTATAATACGCTTTGATTTATCTCTTGCGACATACATGGTATCGCTAAGAGGAGAAATAAAATTGTTTTTAATATCTTGTTCATTTCTTTTTTTGAAAAATTATAAGATTCTATATAGTGATTAATACTGTTCTAACTCTTAAAGTATAATTATTTTTACTTTCTCCTTATTTTTCCGGATTCTAAAGATTGGCCAAGCCAACTGCTAATGAAGTATTTCCACAATTATATACTTCGTATTTCTAGATAACAAAGAGAAAGTAAAAATAAAAAGTCTGGATGAATTCTTTTTTATTCAGTAATAGAGTTGTAACCTCGTAACTTCACAAATAACTTTCTCTATTCTCTGAACATCCAACGTTCATTGTCGCTATGCTCTTCTTTTATTAAAGTCAATATCGAATTTTGATATGCTAAGCATTTCAATGGGGCTTTTTTAGGTTTTAGCTTATGGCACTCTCTATTGTCAAAGATAAGTTTCCACAATTGGTTATCATTATCGGGTTCCGATTTCTTATATATTATATTCGTTCCATCTATAGTTAAGACCATTCCACTAGAAGTTGTCGATTCTAATTGGTAATATCCATAACCTTTCACTACTATTTTAAATCTCTCAACATTTCCTCCATTTTCTTTTACCAGAATTATCTTACTATCAGATTTACCGATAATTTGTGATGAATCAGCTTTCAGCTTGATTTGATATTCTTTCCCAGCCTCAAGCAGAGGATTCTTAAGAGGCATTATTTGTTGAACCACTACACCTCCTAGTGCTTCTAATGGTTTCATCTCGTTGTCATTAGGGTCTGTTGGATTTCGCCAGTCATTCCATGTGAGATTCAAATCTGTACGACGTTTGCTCCATGCTGCATCGGCATTCTTCCGCAACCAGCTATAATATACATCCCAAAGGTTGTTTTCTCTGATAAAATTACCAACCCCACGAAGATATTCCGACTGCCATGTTCCATTATACCGATGAGAGGCTATGATTCCATTAGTAGTTCTATAATCTTTTACAAAATCGGAGGCTTTTTGAGCAGCGTCATAATATTTGTTGTCGCCTGTTATTTTATGCATATAGGCCATGGCTTCCACAAAAGCTCCGTTTGTATACACATTGCCGTAATCAGATAGTACACCGGTTGCTTTTATATTTTCATACACACCGCCATCTTGATTTCTATACAACGTCTTTAATAACCACTCTGATATTTTTGTCGATTTTATCAAATAATCGTTATTTTCGGTGAATTCATACAAATAACAGCCTAATATAACAGCTGGACTATTGCTAAGAGCCGATTTAGATCTTTCATCTTCATTAATGGGAAGCTGCCTCCACCAAATTCCTCCTCCTAACTCAGTATCCCAGCCTCTGTCGTACATTAAGTTGAATGCATATTCTGCTTTTTGGCGAAATAATTCTTCGTTTGTAATCTGATAACCTCTTGCAAAAGCTAATCCTGCCCAGAGAATATCATCATTGAAATCGTTCCAGCCCCACTCTCCGGGAGGAGTTGTACCTACATTTTGTTTGATAAAAGTATTCAACAAATTTTTAATTAATATAGCTTGGCTAGGATTCTTTGTCCTCCAATATACATCTTCTGCCATTTGGATGTCTAAAGCCTGTCCCCAGAAATAATCCTTCTCATTGCTAATTAATGTTTCTCGATAATATTGTAACCCTTTCTCTGAGACCAGATAGGCTTTGTTGAAAGCATCAAAAGCCTCGTCTGCAATTTTATTGTCAGATTCTTGTTCCGGATCTTTGGGCTTTAAGTGGTACTCAGGTGCTTCAATATCGTCGTCACCCACACAAGAGTTAAAGCAAAAAACACCGACAAATAATAAGATAAATACGTATATAGTTTTTCTTTTCATATTATTTATTTTACTTGTTATTAATAGCCTCGGGCTGTAATTTCACCTATACTTGCCACCTGATTATTGAAATAACTTTCGGTAATAAGTACTTTCAAGTACCGTCCTTTAGCCTTTTTTACAGGATAAGACAACAAATTGTGTGTTTTAGGTGCCTCGAAATTAGCTAGTTTTTTCCAATTTATGTTGTCTTCACTAATCAGAAACTGGCCTGCTTTAGTTTGTACTTCAGCAATACTAGTCTGTCTTTGGTACATATCAATTTGTGTGATTGTCATACTTTTCTTCATGTCTATTGTGATATAGTGAGGAAGTGTTGCCATTGCTCCTTGCCACTGCGAATGCCAGAATGTGTTCTTGTTTCCGTCGATAAGGTAGATCGCTTTTCCATTCGCACCACCACTTTCGCCTGTTGCTTCTTCAGAACTGAAATCTGCTATAGTCCAATCTTTCTTTGACAATTCATCAGCTAACACATTTAATTTCACGACATAATATTCGTCTTTATTGACACCAAATTTCGAACTGCTTTTCAAACGTATTGGAAGCATATAGTTTCCAGTTAAATATTGTTGGAATATCTTTAGGTTAAAGGCTAATTCGGTCTTGCCTGCCTTTAATATTTTTTTAGTTTCCAATGTGTATTTATTGGCTTCAGGAACGGTATAATCTTCCTCATTATCGAGATTGTATTTTGTCACATAATCGCGATCTATCTCTATTTCCAGTTCAATATCAGAGTCATTTTCGTCAATATCAAGTTGTGTTACAATATCGAGTTCTGGTACACTTTGCTCTCCTTTAGTATAACTAATTGTATTAGTGCCAAGAGTAGTTAAAGAAAAGTTAGGTGTATGTGATTGAGGGTAGATAATACAAATAGATTTTTCTTTATTTATATCTACTGAGGCACTTACAATTTTCAATGGTAACACTTTATACGTATTGTCCGGAGCCAATTTAGACGGATCGAAATTGATAATTATAGTTTGATTTACATCCTTTCTGTCGCTGGAGAATGAAACCTCATTCTTTTCCAGACTGTATACATCTGGAGCTAATAATTCAAAATTTGTTCCATTAGTTGTATTGTATGCAACTAACTCATCGGCAGACATTATTCCTACACGAACCGAACTGCTGTTTTCTATGGCTCCTGATTTATACAAATCCAGACTATATGCGTAGATTGTATTATTCCCCTTGTCGTACATCTTTAAATTCTGGACTCCATCGTGCACAAAATAAACCATAGTAGCACTAAGGTTATCTTCCTTTGTGTCATCATTGCACGACAATAGAGATATTGATAAGCTTATCAATACGATGCAGCTATATATTAGTTTAATCTTATTCATAATTCTTATTTTTTTATTTTACCATCCCGGATTTTGAACCATTGATCTGTTCCTGTCCATTTCATTTTGCGAAATTGGGAATAAGTACATCTTTTTAGTAAATACTCTTGTTTCAAATGGCGTACGTGTATAAAAATCGGTAGAATTAAAATCGGCACCAGCCATAATATTCATACCATATATAGGTCCTGCATCACCATACATTCTTCTCGCCTCTGGACGTTTAGTATCAATCTTATCGGACAAGAGACGACGACGAGTAGTGAAGTAGCGATCACTTTCAAAACATAGTTCGACTTGTCGCTCTCTGACTATATACTCACGTTGCTTATCTTTGTCTCCTTTTATTGTTGGATAAGTAGAAAATATGCTTGGCAGACCTGCACGATTTCTGAGCATATTCCAATATTTTTCTATATCAGAGTTTCCCGGATCATATTCATTAAGAGATTCTATATAATTTAGGTATATTTCGGCCAAACGTATATATGTATGTTGTCGCCAGGCACTGAATTGATTTCGGTAAGGGTTACTGTTAGGATTTATAAACTTAAGCAATAGATAACCTGTATTTGTATGATCTGATGCCCCTGAACCTGATAATCCTGTGGCATATAATTCTGTACGCCCCCAGCCATTTTTGTTTTTACTGCTCGAATACATATCTCTATCTTCTTTCGATACTTGTGGCAAAGGGCGTCCGTTATATAGTATGCTTGCATAGAATCTTGCTTCTCTATTGGCATACATATTCCATTCTCCAATGCGATGTCCCCATGAATTTCCTGACTGAATTTCATCAATATTATCATTTTCCCATTTAGGGTGAGCCACACTCGCAAATCCCACTTCTTGATAACCGCTTGTAGGATCATCTATTGTTTTACCATTAGCCATATAAAATGCATCTACAATACGCTGAGTTGGTCCTACTCCATTCCAACCTCCTGGACGTGGAGTTACATGTTTCTCCAATCCATCAATATCTCCTTTTGTTGTGGCCCACAGAACTTCGCTATTCCATTTTACCAGATGGAGATCTCTTACCGATTTATATGGATTGAAAGTTGGATCACCATTCTCATTATTCATGTAAAGTTTTATACTATGCCCTTTTGGAGCCGATTCGGCTGCGGTTATTACTGCTTTGGCTGCATCAGCTGCATCTCTCCATTTATTTTCATCGTATGTTGTATTAGCTAATGGTGTTCCATCATGGTTCTTGAATGATATATAATCCTGATTTCCATTCCATTGAGGGCTAGCGGCCATAAGCAGTACTTGCGATTTGACAGCCAGACATGCCATTTGATCTGCCTTACCTAGCCATTTCTGATCGACTTTCCATGTTAATGGTAATGCTCCACTATCTTTAGCTTCATCCATCATACGGCATATATATGCGACGCATGTTTCGTAGGGTGTGCGAGGAAATTTGTTCCAATCTTCGTCAAATTTTGTTTCTTCTTCTATCAACACGAATGGACCATATTGCTGGAGTAGGCGCCAATAATAGTATCCCCGTAAAAATTTCACTTCTGCTTTATATTGTTTTTTTAATGCATCCGTCAATTCAAAGCATTTATCTACATTGTTTTCAAATACGAATGATGATCTTATTGCTTGATAATAATCACTCCAAGGATCGTAAAGAACGTTTGCCGGACTCCAGTTTCCTACATTTATACTTGCTGTCATATAACGCTCCCATACTATATCCATTTCATCGGATGCTCCAATCCATGGAACCGCATTCCATATTGCGTGCTCATTTGGGAGCTTTGCATATACATTATACAAATAAGCTTCTGTTTCCTTTCTGCTTTTCCAAACCATATCCATGGTCTTTTGATCATCAGGCATCTTATCTAAAAAATCGGAACACGAGGCCAATGGTAATAGGCAAAATGCGAAATATATATATATTGCTATTTTAGTTTTCATATTATTTTTTAGTTTTAAAAGTTAACTCTCAAACCTAGATTCATCTTTCGTTGTAACGGATAGGCATCTCCTCTTCCTTTACCAACCTCCGGATCCCACATTTTGAATTTGGAAAACAAGGCCATGTTGCTACCATGGAAGTAAATCCTTAGACCTTTCATCTGAATAGATGATAACAGCTTTCTAGGAAAATTGTATCCAACTTCTACATCGGCTAAACGGAGAAAGCTCCCATCACATAACCATTTTGTGGAGTTTCTGTAATTATTTTCGGAATTTCCAATACTAAGTCGAGGATAAAAAGCATCTTCTCGTGGGTTGTCTATTGTCCATCTGTTTAAAGCTTCTTTAAATAGATTTCCTCTGTCTCCTCCTTCTTTGAATGGAACGAAACCTTCACCTCCCAGCATATAAGATACACGGCTCTGGCCTCTGAAAAATAATGCCACATCAAAACCTTCATACTCTACCTGAAATCCGAATCCGTAAATTAATTCCGGAATATTAGAATGACCGATGGCAACTTCATCGTAAGAGTCTATTTTTCCGTCACCATTTACATCCAGATATTTAATATCTCCCGGACGTACAACCCCAAATGTTTGTTGAGGGCTAGCGTCTATTTCTGCTTGGTCTTTAAAATAACCAAGGCTTATTAAACCAAATTGTTGTCCATATTTTTTACCTGTTTCATTTTGATATAGATACTTCCGATTGGGTTCGTCTTTCTCCAAGACTTTATTTTTAGTGAAAGTTCCATTACCATATAACCGAACAGAAACCTTGTTGAAGGAATGATTCAACTCGATGGTTCCATCAATTCCCTGATTTCTCATCTTTCCTATGTTAGCAAATGGTCTGTCTATTAATCCCGCTATACCTGGTAATACGTTTCGCCGAACCAATATGTTAGAACGAGTTTCGTGAAAATAATCCAATTCGATGGCAAGCTTACCTCTAAAGAATTCGGATTGGATTCCGATATTTGATTTTAAGCCTTTTTCCCATGTAAGGTTAGTTACACCATACTGATTTTCACCCGTACCACCATAATTCGTTTTATCCCAGCCAAAAGAGTAGTCTCCTAGCCCATTGCCTACAATAGTAAGATAACCATATCTGCGATTGTCGGGAAGAGCTTCGGCTCCAACCAATCCTACTGATCCTTTAATTTTTAGGACATTGATGATGTCAGCTAAAGGACCTTTTGCCCAAAAGTTTTCGTTAGATATGAGATAACCAACTGCACCGGCAGGGAATACTCCGAAACGTTGACCTTTAGGAAAGTTTTCAGATCCGTTATACCCAAGATTGAATTCCGCAAAATACTTATCGTCATAAGAGTATGTAGTTCTGAAAGCCAAGCCTTGTTTTCGGTATGGAAGTGATTCTATCGCATTTCCTGCATCACCTCTTCTATAGTCGCGCTGATAATACATTGCCATAAGCCCTAGTTTGTGAATTTCAGCAAATGATCTATCATAAATAAGTTGTGCTTTTAGCTCCATGGCGCGGTTACTATTCAATGCTTTATCATAGCCTAAGTATTCATTTCCTTTATTGGTTTCTACTAGTTCTAATTCGTCTGTTATCGGGTCTCGTCCGTTAGCTTGATAATATGAACTTGTTTTGTGTCGTTTAGTTGTCGTACTATTGTAAGCATCGAAAGAGAAGGCAACATTACTTTTTAATCCTTTCAAAGCATCTACTAATGCTCCTATATCTTGGCTCAAACGAGCCTGTCCCATTATTTGACTGCGGTATTCGCTTGAAAATCCAGAACCCATTAATCGCTCCGCCGGATTTTGTACGGTCGCTGAACCTGAACCTGCCCAAACATAGTGGGTGCTCCCATTCTCATTTACACCATAAGGGTATCGTACCGGTATATTGATAGGGTTGGATACATAGGCTTTATCAAATAAGTCGCCGGTACTTATTCCCGGGTATTGAGCGTCAATAAGATATCCTCCTAATTCAATCTCCAGAATAGTCGATTTAGTGAGTGACACGTCCACGTTTGTTCTAAAATTATATCTGTTGAGTTTGATGTTCGATTTATAGTCATTTTGTGGATCGTTACGGAAATTTCCGGATTCGTTGAAAACTCCACCTGATACAAAGTAACGAGCTACCTGTCCTCCACCTCTTACGTTTAATGATATAATACCATTATCCGATTTATCTTTAAATATTTGGTCTAGCCAATCTACATTTGGGTAAAGATAAGGATCTGTTCCTAGAGCTGTCTGTTCAATACGATCACGTGAGTAAACATCTTTGCCGGCAGCTTCGTTGTATAACGTCATGTAGTCTACCCCTCCGAGGAGCTTTGGTACACGTGTAAGCTGGCTTATTCCATATTCCATTTTCAATTCAATAGATGGTTTTTCAGAAGCTCCGCCTTTGCGAGTAGTAACCAACACTACACCATTAGCTGCCCGTACTCCATAAACAGCTGTTGCTGAAGCATCTTTCAGGATAGATACACTTTCTATTTCTTCAGGGTCTAAATTGTCCATAGGTCGTTCTACACCATCTACTAATATTAGTGGCGTTTTATTTTCGCCGAAGGTAGAAATACCCCGAATCCAAAAGTTAGAATTGTCGTATCCCGGTTCTCCCGAACGTTGTACGGCTACAACTCCTGCCATACGGCCACCCAACGAATTGGTAAGTGATCTTGATGCTGTTTTCAGTTCTGAGACTTTGACAGTAGATATAGCTCCAATGACGCTCGCTTTACGCTGCGATCCCATCCCGACTACCACGACTTCATCGAGTTCTTTTAAATCTTCTTTCATTACAACATCTATAGTTAATGAAGAAGGAACTGTGACTTCGACTGTTTTATATCCTATATATTTAAAGACAATCGTTTCTCCGGCTTCTGCCTCAATGACATAATATCCATCAATATCAGACATTACCCCTCTTGTTGTTTCTTTAACACTGACAGTAACTCCAATAAGAGGTTGGCCTTGCTGATCCAGAATTTTTCCTTTTACAGGTTTGATATTTTGAGTTAAAGTCTCGTTTTGAAGTAGTTTATTGTTGTTAGGAAGAGCAATTACATTTGAAAAGGGGGACGATATAATTAGTCCCATTATGAATAATCTTACAACTCTACCGAGTTCCATTTTCTTCATTTTTTGATTAGGATGTAATTTGTTATTTCTCATAATTTTAGTTCATTTTCTAAGTTCATTTTATTATGATTTTATAAATAGATTTATTGGTTTATTGGTTTTTTCGTTGTCCCTGTTAGGATACAGTACTTCATTTAAGGAGATTTCTCAGTCTTGTATGTCATAGAATATTAAATTTAGGTTTAACATAGTTGTATTTGATTAATTATAATAATATGCCTCACAAAAAAAAATCGAAAGAGACACAAGGAGTCCTCGTCCAGTAAAGCTGTCGCTAAACTGAGAGGACAATTTTAAGCATTATATATTATTGGATAATAAAGAAAGAAAAACTAATTATAATGAATGGTAATATATGTTCTTCTTTATGTAAATTATGTCTCTAGCTTGACTATATCTTGTTATTTATCTGCATCACGAAATTGCTTTGGAGACATATTATACTTCTTTGAAAATTCGTTGTAAAAATAAGTTGTATTGGTAAAACCAACCTTGTAAATAATTTCTTTTATAGATAAATTAGTTGTAAGAAGAAGTCGTGCAGAGTAAGATAACCGGAAATCTTTTATATAATCACTAGTGGAAACAGATAGAATCTTTTTTAATTGACGATACAAATTTCTTGAAGATATATTCATTTTTTCGGCAATAAATTCCGGTCCTAATTGAGTATTGGTTATGTTGTTATTTATAATATTAGATAGAGAGTCGATAAATTCTTTGTCTTCGGTATGCATCAGTTTTCCTGATGAATATTTGAAAGCGCTATCAGTTGTATTGTAATATTTTTTAAGTTGCTCACTATTATCAAGTAGACGATGAATAATAGACAGTAGAATTTGGGAGGAAAAAGGTTTTGTTATATACGCATCAGTACCGGCTTCATATCCTTTAATAATATCTATATCTTCTATTTTAGCAGATAAAGCAATAATGGGTAAATGTTTGTTAAATTTATCTTTTCGGAGCGTTTGAATGAAGGATAAACCATCAATTTCGGGCATCATAATATCTGTAATGATAAGGGCCGGAGTTTCTGACTGAAGAGCCTTTAAGGCTTCTTTCGCATTGTATGCTTTCAATACAACGAACTGGTATGAAATAATATCTTCAATCAAGTCGACAATTTCTTTGTTGTCATCAACTATTAAAATGCGAGCTTTAGCCTTATCTGTTTCCAGTAGAGGAGAATTAAAGGATATTATTTTCTTCGTAGATTTATCATCCGATTTATCAACGATTGGATTAGTATATGTAATATTTTTATCTTCATCAACTAACCGGGGAAGGGTTACGAGAAAATTAGTAAACTTTCCGAGCTCACTTTCCACAGTTAATTCTCCCTTTAAATATTTCGTCATGCTGTAACAAATAGATAACCCCAATCCATTACGAGCTGTCATTTGATTGTTGATGTTTACATCAACGTCTTCTAATATCTGAAATCTGTTAAAAATCAATCCGATCCGATCTTTTTCTATTCCTGCACCTGTATTATAGATATTGATTTTAAGAAGGTTGGCTTCTTCTGATATTGTCACTTTTATTTCTCCTCCCTGCGGGGTATATTTAAAAGCATTAGATAATAGATTTGAAATAATTTTTTTAAAACTGTTTTTATTCGTATACCAGTATAAGTTTTCTGGTATAACTATATCTAAGTCTATGTTATTATCTATTTTTGCTGTAGAAAACGATTTTATAAAGTTTGATATAAAGCTTGTTACAGATATTCTTTCCAAATCAGCATATAATTCTTCATGCCCTTCTTCGATTCTCCTATAATCAATAATTTCTTGTAGTAGGTCATTCAGGCTGGATACATTACTTTGTAATACAGATATATATTTGTCGATATTTTGTTTATTATTGCTATAGGTTCCAATTCGTTCTACTGCTCCATTTATCAGAGTCAAAGGTGTGAAAAGTTCATGAGTGATGTTAGTGAAAAACCTCATCTTTGATTCATATAGTTTCTCCTGTTCTTGTCTCTTTATCTTTTTTGCTATTATTTCTTGTTTCCTCTTCAATTTCTTTCTCATATAAAAAATGATAGAAACAATTAATAATAAAGCTAAAACAGTATAGATAATGTATGCAATACTAGAAAGATACCAAGGAGGCAAAACTGTGATTTGCAAAGAGTAAATTTTGTGTTCCGGGTTGGTCACATCGTTTTTATATTTTACTTTAAGAGTGTATTCCCCAGATGGGAGCTGTGTAAAAATAATTTTATTATTCTTTTGTAAAGGAATCCATTCTGTATTATAATTTTCAAGTTTATAAAAATAATCATAACTATCTCCATTAATGTAATCTAATGTAGCAAAAGAAATCTGGAATGTTCTCTGATCTGCTTGGAGGATTAATTTTTTCGAATTGTTATTATTATACTCATATAGATTATAATCTTTTCCGTAAAGATTCAAATTAGTAAATAACAGGTCCGGCTCGAAATCTACATGCTCAGTATTTTTTGAAGGGTCTATCCATGTTAAGCCATCTACTCCTCCCCAAAAAAGCCTACCAGTTATAGGGCAATGCCAATATGCATTATCTGAAAATTCAACAACTTTAAGACTGGGAGATTTCACATTAAAAAATGAATCATTTTTAGGGTTGTATTTTACCAGCCCTTTACTTGTACTAAGCCAAATTATTCCATCAGAATCTTCTAATACACCATGTATCATGTCGTTTACAATACCATTTTTTCGACCGAATTGTTTTACGATATTCTCTTTTCCTTCGTGTATTTGTACCTGAGTCAGACCAGTACTAGCTCCCATATACAAAATCGAATCTCCTTTTGCATACATTGAAATAATATCTCCCAAACCTTTATTGTTTGCATTATTGATATTGATATAATGGTATTGTTTGTTTCTTATATTATATTGAATCGCTCCATATCCTTTGCGACTACCTAATATGAGAGTAGAATCTGAATTTTGAAGCATAGAATAAAACACATCGTTAGTATTATTTCCATCTCTTAGAAAAAACTGTTGTTCTTTCCTTTTTATTTTATAAGGGGTCGTTTTTTTATCTAGAACAATATGCCATAATCCTTGCGAAGATACCCATAAAGTTGTGTCACTTGTTTCACAAATGGCATGTATCTCCGAAAGATTATCAATCTCGTTATTGGCTGTGCCAATGTTATATATCCGATCGTCTTTATATGAATAGTATGAAAACTTATCTCCACCTATCCATAGATCATTCTTGTTATATTTACTTCTTCTAAAACAATATACAGGACAATTCAAATATTCTCTTTCCCAAATAATCTGCTTGCGGGTTTCAGCTAGATTGTTACTTATTTTATCATAATTTTTTATTTTAATAATACCATCACCTTTAGTTCCTATCCATAATGTATTATATTCATCTGTATAAATTGATCTGATAGGCCTTCTTGCCGTAAAAGGCAATTGTTTTAATAAAATATTAGTAAAGGTATTTTTCTCACTATAATATAATTCAACTCCCTGCCCATCTGTGGCTATCCATATCGAATTTTGGTAATGATCTCTCATTAAACTGAAAATTCCGACAGATGTATTTATCGGTTCCCATTTATCTCTATCATTCATATCTACACGAAGCAATCCCCCGTGTAGAAATCCAATGAAGATATTATTATTGAAAAAGCACAATGAAGATATTGAAGTGCCATATTTGTTTATAATATTAGAGATGTTGCACAAATTTATTTTTTGTTGTTCTTTTTTGTCATAAACAAATAAATTATGATTTTTATCGATAAAATAAATCTTCCCATTCTCGAAAAAAGCATTTTCTATCAATTGATTATGAAACGCCTTCTTCTTGACAGTTAGCGAGAATGGATTGGACTGAGAGTTGCCATTTTGCTGAAGATTAATAAATAATATCTCTCCTTCCTTTGAGATCAGGCATAGCTGGTCTTTTTCGTCAACAAACATTAACTTTATATCATTCGTATTAAACTCCTTAATAGGGATCTCATAGATTTTTTTCTGACGATTATTATAGTATGAAATAGAATTATCTTTATTAATTAACCATGTTTCATTGTTATGATTAACAGAAATCAACGCAATTTTTTCGTAAGCAGGATAAGTTTCTACAACTTTATGTGTTTTCATCGAAAACTTATCTAATCCCATATTTGTCGCAACCCATAAATGTTCTTCATCTGCTTGTATAATCCGATGTATTGAGTTGCCTGATAAAGAGTATGGATTACCTAGTTCGAATCGAAAAGAGGTAACGTCTTTCCCATCATATAAATTAAGCCCATCGTATGTACCTATCCACATAAAGCCATAATTATCCTGATACATGCAAAGAATAGAATTATTTGACAATTGATTATTTAGATTTTCAAGACTAAATAAGGTGAATATTGGAAATGCATTTCCAACAAAACAAAATTGAACAAATAAGAGGATAAGGAATTTCTTCATAAACAGATTAACATGTGTAACAACATTTTGCAAATGTACAATATTATCTAATTTGGGAGAGAACAAATTGATTGATTAAGGCAATTTTTGTCCGTTACTTATATTTATCCTCATCTGGAGTTCTTAACCTTTTTTAGACAAAAAGTTAGGAATTCCAGACGTGGATTTTTTTCTTGAGTGTTTTTTTTGTTCTGTGATTTCTACTTTTAGGCATACTTTTCTTGGTATATAGCATCAGTCAATATTTCAAACACACAAACTTTCCCCGACAACACTAATGGTATTGTTATATAGCACCTTACAGAAACAGCTATGATGATACAATTGGGAATGGCATCTTTATGCCCAATATCCATCAAACTCTCAACTGAGGATTTGCCACGATAAATCAAAGCTACAAAATTATTTGATATAATGATTTTGTAGAAAATTTTAATAATCCTTTTTACTAAGAAATTTCAGAACCAAAAGATTTTACTTCCACTAAATAATCTTTATATTTCTCAAAAAGAAAACTTAAAGTATCATAATGAATTTGATACTATATTGGAGCAAAAAGCGACCAGGAAAATACAATTAAGGAAAACATGAAGCTCACAAATCGACGAATAGTAGTTGTCTGAAACAAAACTTTTATATCTTTACATAAGATAAGTTGCTCTTTAATATAGTGAGGAAATTAAGCATGTCTAAGAATCAAGCTGGTTTCTAAATCGTTACCTATTGAAAAACGGATGACGTGTAATCTATTGATTAATAGATGATAATAGTTTTTTCTATGCCTTGCACAATGAATAGTAAAGTTACTAAGCAAAACATAGCAAATCACAGCAAAATCTACAAAAACAGGCTTATATTCTAAAAATCAACCAAGTAAAGATAAGAAAAACGCAGAAAAACAATAGTTACCTTTTTGTAGATATACTACAAGCAGTAAACCTACGAAAATAGTAGAATCTCAATCTCTACCCATTTATATAAAGGCTTGATAACAGAAAAGCCAGAAATACAGAAAAAGATGTAGTTGAAATATTGCTAAGTTAGTGGCAAAATCGTTATCTATTGAGGAATGAGTATTTTATAATCCACTGATTAATAGCCGATAGTCCTTTTTGTTGTGTCTTAAGCAATACAGAACGATGCAAATCTACGAAGAAGGTCAGTTATCAAATGAAGTTCAAATTCCTATAATGTAAATCACAGCAAATCCACGATCCTGATTTTTTTTTTTTAATAGGTTAATAATTCGCTGTTTTACTTCACTTTTCTATACTTGAGTGTAAACGCTAGATGATAGATGCGCTCATGCACGACTACTTTTTGATTATTATAGAGCATAACGACTTTTTCGGAGTAGATTTTTACATCTACCAGCTTACTGACCAAGGTGTCAGGAACTGAGTAATGAGAGACTTTCATACAGATAGTAGACCATTTATCTACCTTGTAAGTATCTAACTCAAAGCATCCCATCTCATTATGACATGCTCTAAGAGCAGCTAACTCTGCTTCCAATTTAGTCTGCTTACCTACGGTAGACAAGCTGCCTTCTTCGGTATTGATATGCTTGCAAGTAGTAGGGAGTTGGTTTTGAACTTCCTCTAAACTGTCGAAGCGCAGAAAGACGCTAAAAGCTTTGCGGCGAACATATTCCCCTTTTTTCCAACCTGCACGAGCATTACAAAAGCGATAATGACATTGGTAGAAGTTGCTCAGACGAATTAGAGCCTCTGTAGGCCTTTTCTCTGCTCCTACAAACTTCTTGATGGCTAGCATATTTTCGTAAACTGTCATGGAGAGAACACCTGTGACTTCACGGACGGAGTTATGATGCGACTCCATAAAAGCCAATGTGTTTTGGTGACGAAAGAGCCAAGCATAGCGGCCATTACTGTGAATGAAGGTAAAGACAGCTATATGGAAACGTTATGACTTTCTTAAAACCGTATCTTATGAGTATCTAACTACAGATCGATTAGTACCTATATATAGTTTGTTTTTTTGTCAAAATACCTATAAAAAGGGATTGTTGAGAAATTACTT
Source organism: Dysgonomonas sp. BGC7 (assembly GCF_001261735.1). Lineage (GTDB taxonomy): Bacteria > Bacteroidota > Bacteroidia > Bacteroidales > Dysgonomonadaceae > Dysgonomonas. Next base: position 134,750 of record NZ_CVRP01000019.1, read on the forward strand.
TTTTGTGACCTTTGTTCACAAAAGTTAACGTGTATTACAAAAGTATCTGACTCTTTTCAAGTACCGTTATTCAATTCAATTCTCAAATACGTGAATAAAAAGATTATACATGATGATTTTATAGGGATAACTCCAATTGAAGAATGTCGAGAATATGATCGCCAGAGCATTCATCAACATGATTATTTTGAAATTATCTGGTTTACAGAGGTACAAGGAGAAGATACAATTCTAATCGACTTCGGAGAATTTCCTATTTCCGCAAATTGTTTCTATTTGGTTGCCGCTGGACATTTGCATCGTATCGACCGGACCAATAAAAAAGGATGGGTAATATCCTTATCCAAGAGTTTTTATTATGCTGTAACTCCTGTTGAAATACAAGCCAGGTCTACTTATGTTATAAATTCGATTATTAATCAACAGAAGTGTAATATGTGCCGGACACTTATTCAAATGATAATTGACGAATATGATATGTCGAGACGTTATGCTTTGTTAGAAGCTTATTTCAAAGCTCTCTTTATCCATTTTAGCCCTATCTTCGAAAAATGTCACTGTGCTAAAAATGAAAAAAATAGGGTTTCGGATTTGCTCAATATGATTGAGGAAAATTATACCGTCCATAAAGAATGCGGCTTTTACGCTCAACAACTTTCCCTCTCGGAGAAAGCGGCAAACGAGTTTTCAAAAAAGACAACAGGCAAAACTATAAAATCCCTGATACAGGAACGATTAATCTTAGAGATCAAAAGGGAGGTTGCCACCAACAATCTTTCATTCAAAGAAATCGCAAACAAATTAGGTTTTAGCGAACCCACCTACTTCAGTCGTTTCTTCAAAAAACAAACCGGATATACCCCCGAAGAGTATAAAATCCACTTCAACGAATTCTTAGAGGAATAAAAGTCCCATTCAAAGTCCGTTTTGTGTCAGTCCTATTCCATCAAGCAAGGGTAACTTTGCAATGTAAACGAACAGGACGTTGAATGACATCTTTATGTACCATATGTAAATATTTACTGCTTATAGCATTCTTATCAATACCCTTAGTCATCTATGGACAAAAGCAGCGTATCGAAGGAGTTGTTACAGACAATCTTGGACTGCCCGTATCCGAAGTAAAAGTTGGAATAAAAATACCCAACATAAATACTTTGACAGATAATCGCGGATATTTTCAATTTTCCGTACCCAATGGAACTCATTCAATACAGTTTGAACATATTTCCTTCGAAAAAAGAGTAATAATTTACGATACCAATAAGCCTGAACGATTACAAATAAGCCTCCAACCAAAAACTCTCTCACTTGCCGAGGTGGTAATATCAGCCAAAGAAAGTTCTACGTCCCCCTCTTTTCGAATATTAGAAAACACCCACAAACAAATAGCCGGAAGTACCTCTATCGCTGTCATGCAGCCTGAGATTCAACGATTGGAGACATTAAAAGATGCCTTGCAATTTAATCCCGGAGTGATGATTCAGGAATCCTTCGGAGCTAATGATCTGCCACGTCTGAGCATTCGTGGCAGTGGTATACAGAGTAATCCTCAACGACGTGGCGTCTATCTTTCGCAAGACGGAATCCCCACCAATTTTGCCGATGGTTCGTATTCCGCAGGTTCATTAGATCCCGCTACGGCTCAATATGTAGAAGTGCTCAAAGGAGCCAATTCTCTTCGCTATGGTGCAGCGACTTTGGGTGGAGCCATCGATTTTATATCTCATACCGGTATCAATTCTCCGGGCATATATGCAAAAACAGAATTTGGGTCACACGATTATTATGCAGGTATATTACGATATGGGGCAAGTAAAAATAAATGGGATTTCAGTTCAACTCTTTCCGCCGGAAAACAACACGGATTCCGCCAACATAATAAGAATGAAAAATTTAATCTGTTGGGAAATGTCGGATATAAGTTCAATGAAAAAGTAGAAAGCCGTTTATATTTGAGCTATTCTTACAACAAATTTGATATTCCCGGTCCGTTGACGCTTAAAGCGATAGCTGAAGACCCAAGTCAGGTAAATCCGGGTGTAAATCTGCCTTATACAATGGGGCCAAATATACTTCGGGATAAACCCAAACGGGAGTTATCCCTCTTCAGAATTGCCAACCGAACAGTTATTCAGATTTCTGATAATTCTAAGGTTACATTTTCTCCGTCGTATCAATATGCCGACGATCGTTTTGTGTTTCCTATCGTATTATCTACTCAACATTCCTTCTATCACGATTTCGGCTTAAAGGCAGAATGGAATTACCGCACAGGAAGCCATGATATTACATCGGGCATATTAGGCAGCTATGGATACACCGACCGCCGTGGACATATCAATAAGGACGGATTGGATTCGTATATGTTCTCGTGGGATCATCTCTACGCTTCCAATATCAGTTTTTATGCAGAGGATAATTGGAAACTATCCGACCGACTGCGACTTGTTACCAACCTGCAAATAGCCTACAACAGACGCGACAGCAAGGATGTGTTCCCATTTCCCGATCTTCGCCCTTGGTATAGCCATTCGTCTCATAAGTATCGTTACTTCTATTCTGAAAATATTTCTAAAGACCAGTCTTTCTTTGCCATCAATCCGAGAATAGGGGTTATTTACGACTGTGGTAAGAATAAAGATATTCAGGTCTATTTCAATTTGAGTCAAAGCTATGAGCCGCCTACATTCGACGAATTGGTTGGCACAGCAGTGACCGAGAATATCAATACCAGTCCGAAAGATTTGTTTGTGGTAGAACTTGACAAACAAACGGCAAGCACAATAGAACTTGGAACAAGGCATAAAGAAAAACGTTTTGCATGGGATTTAACCCTCTATCATTCTTGGGTAAAGGATGAACTACTGGAAGTGAAAGACTTTGTCCAAGGAGTGAAAAAGACCCGTAATTATCCCGACACGCAACACAGCGGTATCGAGTTGGGGATAAGTTATATTCCCTTTTCGGGCATATTTTCCGACAAAGACGAAGATAAAGTCAGCCTGAAGGGAGTGTATAATTACAGTCGTTTCCGTTTTACTTCGGGCGAATATAAGGGGAACAGGCTTGCTGGCATTCCCCGTCAGTTTCTGGCAGGAGAGTTGGAATACAGGTATCACGGGCTTCTGTCGGTAGCCATCAACGCCGAATGTCTGCCCGAATCTACTCCCGTAGATCATACCAACACACTCAATCAACCTTCTTATTCAATCTTCGGATTCAGAGTCGGGATAGAGAAAATAAAGAATTGTACGTTTTATTTGGAAGGGAAAAATATATTCAACAAGTATTATGCTTCAAGCTATGTAATCAGCGATCAGATTCATCAGCCGGCAATCCCTTTTCCCGATTTCACATCTCATAATATGGCTTTTTTTATGCCGGGCCCTACCAGAGCTTTCTATGTAGGGTTCAGTTATAAACTTAATTGAACTAATGATCTAAATAACAATAATTTAATAATAATAACTAAAAAGAAAATAAGATATGAAAACAGAAGCACATCGCAACCCCGAACAAGGACATTGGGTATTGGCAAAGGCAGGTAAACGTATTTTACGTCCCGGAGGGATAGAATTGACATACACCATGATAGATAATCTGAAAATATCATCAGATGATGACGTGGTCGAATTTGCTCCCGGACTGGGAATCACGGCAGCATTGACCTGTGCCAAGAAACCAAACAGCTATACCGGGGTCGACATTAATGCCGAAGCTGCCGACATTGTGAAAAAGCGCCTGAAATATGACAAAGCAAAGGTGGTGATCGCAAGTGCCTCCGAAACAACGTTGCCCGATGCTTATGCAACAAAGGTTTATGGAGAAGCCATGCTCAGCATGCAGAACGATAAGCACAAGATAGAAATTATCAAAGAAGCTGCCCGTATCCTTAAACCCGGAGGACTTTATGGTATACACGAATTGGGATTATATCCCGATAATGTCAGTGATGAAATCAAAAAAGAGACTTTCGGCGACATTAGCCGGGCCATACAGGTTCAGGCTCGTCCGTTGACTGTTAAAGAGTGGTCGGAGATGTTGGAAACCGAAGGCTTCAAGGTACTTACAGTCGCATCCAATCCGATGCACTTGGTAAGACCTAAACGTATATTGCAAGACGAAGGATTTTTCCGCACACTGAAGATCATGTTTAATGTATTGACACACTCCGATCTACGTTCGAGAGTAAAGCAAATGAGAAAGGTGTTTGACAAGCACGAAAATCACCTGAATGCCATTTCGATAGTTGCTCAAAAATTGTAGACTTTTCCATGCTAAAGTATTTATCGATCGTACTTAGTTTGTTTTTGCTGTTTTCGGCATGCGAAAGAGATGATTATATGTCACCCGATCAGGCAAATCCCGATTTGCTCCCTGATACGGGTGACTATCTGGACGAGGATTACAAGACACAGGCTCTCGCCCTCGAAATGGCAGGAGAATATAAAAGCAATATAGGTCTTATATATTACGACGAAGAAACAAGAACAATTCCGCAACTATATCTTACACAGGGGGATAAAACAATTCATCTGCAAGAGCTGAAAAGCGGAGCTGCAGAATTGACTTTCGACCGTTTCAATACAGCATTCATGCCTCTTGAATTATCCGTCAGATTTAAAGTTCTGCTCCAAGAAAAAGGCGATACAATATTAATGAAAGGCACAGACGGAATAATCCGGACAAATAATCCAACAGGAGAGATAGGAACACCTCTGCCCGAAAGCGATGACGGTGAGCTAAGCGGTTATTATCTGAGAGGAGAAAAAAAAATGGTTTTACAAATAGACCTGATGTTGCCCATACCCATAAAGGCAAGCATAAAGGGGATTCAAAATAATTAATAAAATATTCATAATGAAATGAAACATCCAATATATCGTCCATTCATTATTATACTATCTGTCGCATTACTCTTTGGTGCTTGCAGCAGAGAGTTTGATGATAATGAGGATTATCAATACGATCGGGTTGAGCCGGTTCTCGGTGACAATACCTTGCTGTATTCAAAAATATTCCGAAATAAATCTACCGGAACTTACTTGTGGTTCGACCTCCGTAATGAGATTGCCAATTTCTCGAAACCGACTGTTTCCCTTTCGTTCCTTCAGAATTCGATAGACAGATATACCCAGATTGATATGCGGGGCAGAATATACGAATACAATAAAGAGACGGAAGAAGTTACCTTCTTAAATATGCCTCTCAATCTTTTTGGTAAAGGAGAGCAGTCTGCCGACCTCATCTGCACACTGGCAAGGAAACAAAAGGACGGTTGCGATGACCTGACAGACGAGGCTAAAAAGGAGGAATGTAAACGCACTTATATATTGGTAATCAAACGGATCGAAATCAGCGAAATTGATGCAATTCTTACCGTTGGAGTACCTTATACTTATCAAGGTTCCTCTGTGGTTCTGACCACACAAACTGAACAAGAGCTTTATTTAACCAATTAACCGATAGAAACATGTTCAGATTTATATACATATATAGTTTTGTCTTGCTATTACTGCTACCCTTGGGGCTAAAAGCACAAGATGCAGAAAAAAAAGACAGTATAGGTACTCAGAATCTTCAGGAAGTAACAATCACTGCAAGGAAGAAACAGGATATAGGGCACGAGAAAATAGGACAGGTTCAGTTGGCAACCGAAATGACTTCGGATATACGCGACTTGGTACGTTATATACCCGGAGTAGGAATTTCCTATTCGGGAACACGAGGAGGATCGAGAGGTTTTGCCATTCGGGGAGTGGAAGCAAATCGGGTAGCGATAACCGTAGACGGCGTACCGCAACCCGAAATACACGAAAATATGGTGTTCAGTGCCTATGGGCTGTCCAATGCCTCACGAGTAGAATTTGATCCTTATTTTGTATCGGCAATTGATATACAGAAAGGCGCAGCATCATTTAACTCGGGAACAGGAGCATTGGGTGGAGCCGTTAATTATACAACCAAGAGAATTAATGACTTGATTAGACCTGGCAATAGCGTAGGAGCTACCATTCAAACGTCGTATAACAGCAAAGACAACCTAAAAATGGTTCTCGGTGGAGCTGCAGTTAAATTGGGTAAGTTCGAAGGGCTAGCTATGTTTGCAACCCGTTATGGCGATCAGATCAAAAATTTCGAATATGGTGAACTAACCCGAAATGTGACCTCTACCCGTATTGATCCGATGGATTACGAGCAACAGACATTTCTAGGTAAAGTTGCTTATATCCCCAATACTTTTCATCGAATTGAGTTTTCTTATTATATGCTCAATAAAAAGATAAACAGCGAAATATGGTCGCAAGAACCTTTGGATATCTTTACCTCTGATGGCAAGCCTTATTACTATTCACACGATCAGGCTCTAAATCATTCATACACGTTAAATTATAACTACATACCTAATTCGGAGTGGATGGAAAGATTTAATGTGAGAGTAAATCTTCAGAATACTTACATGGATGCCCGTACATGGTCGGAATATTACAACCCCAATTTCTTTGGAAACGGACAATACGAATTAATTTATGAAGGCCGTAGAGATAAATACAGAGGCTTAGAGATTAAAGACAAATTGGCAAAAGCCACGCTCGATTTCAAACCTTTGAGTAGCGAAATATTTGGAACGCATACCTTTTCGATAAATGGCTTCTATGCGAATAAATTTAATGATAGTCGTAACGTGGATGTCGAAAATCCGTATGCTTCGAACAAAATAGATGGCTATACCATCCGGATGGGTGTCCGTTACGAATTTGGAGAAAGCATGGGTAAATATACTAATGCCTATTCTTACCAGCGTCCTGTTTCGCGAGACAATTATTCGGTTAGCTTTATGGATAAAATCAAGATGACCAACTATCTTAATATGGTTCTGGGTATCCGCCAAGATTTTTTTCAGACCAAAGACAAGAATTGGAATTATAGAAATGACCAATACTATATGGATAATCTGATGCAGAATATCCAAGGCGTGTCTATGAATTCTGAACGCATATCCGATAACGATCACGGTACATCATTTATAGGGACGGCTACTTACGAATTTGACAAATATCTCCAGTTGAGCTACAAGTTTTCGACTGGTTTTAGAATGCCTACTACCGAAGAACGACATTTTCAATATTACAGTTCGTGGCCTTCGTTTTTGGTATTATCCAATCGCAACCTGAAACCCGAAACATCCATCAATCATGAGATAGAAATTGCTGGTAGCGGAAAGTTGATTACCTATATGTTCAATCTGTATTTCACCAATTATAAAAACTTTATTGATATCGAACAAGGTACGATAGACGTTGCCAATAGCCTGGACAACAGCACAAAAAAAATATCTTATTCTCAAAATATGAACAGAAACTCTGCCGACTTATGGGGAATAGATGCTAAGATGTACCTCTACCTGCAAGAACTGTGTAGCTCGTTGAGAGGATTCTCGTTCAACGCAGCAGTCAGTTATGCCAAAGGTAGCACCTCATATGGTACAAGTATGTTGGGAGTGCAACCATTGACTGGATTTTTAGGATTAGAATATCTATCGCCTAACGAAAAATGGAATGTGAACGCAAAAATAAATGCCTTTTTTGCCAAAGACAGAAAAGATACTCGTTTCATCGAAAAAACAGCAACGAAAGAAATTCAGCGTACTTTTCCCACACTATTCCTTAATGATTCCTATACATTCGATCTGTATGCATCGTACTCTCCCTTACCAATGCTTACAATTCGAGCAGGAGTCTATAACCTATTCAATACAAAATATTGGAGATGGGATGATTTGCGACAACTAACCAACCCTGCATTATTACCCCATATAGAGAGTTTCTTTCGTGAGGGAAAAAATACAATTACCCGATTCTCACAACCCAAAAGGTATTTTAGCACAAGTGTAGAATTAAGATTTTAACTATTCAATTATATATGTTTGTTATGAAATATAAATTATTAATATTCTCAATATTTACTTTTACGGTATTCTCATCCTGCTCTAAAGAACTGGATTTAGATGAGGAAACCCAGATTGCAATTGAAAAACAAGAAATATTGAAAAAGCTGGATCTTTTATTTGATTTAGCTTTTGAAGATCCCTCTAAAGCGGAAGAAGATTACAATACCTTTTTTACGGAAGAATTACTCCGCGACGGACAAAACTTTATTGTGGATAATGATATTCGTATGAGAACTACTTTTACGGACTTGGCTATTCGATTGAATGTTCATTTCGACGAAATAAAATCGCAAAAACTTCCCGAATCGTTATTCGATATCTATTATTCTAAATTTGAGAGTATTCTATTCAATCGTTCATTGTTGGGTGAAATACCACAACAAATACGGAAAGGCGATAAATTGGCTACGTTTGAAGCTAAAGTCGATGAAGTTTCTAATTTTTTTGACGAAAAGATCAAGGAAATAGAAAGCAATGCACAGCCAAATCAAAATTTGTTGGGAAAGCAATGGAAGGCTACGAAATGGGCAATAAAACCGGATTATTCAGCTTTCTATATTATGGATTATAATTTTAGTTTTTTGGCTGATGGAGGCTTAGAAATAAACAATTTTTATCTATATCCTCTATTGAATATCAGGATGGGAAATCAGCCGATCAAAGCTGAGGAATCCAGCAATTTCCCAGACGATATAGCGAACACACAGTTATCTCCGGCAAAATTCATGCTTTACAATAACAAAATACTCTTTTACTTTCATTTAGAAGCCAATCCTAATGCAGCTGATATTAAGTTTAACAGAGAATGGATATATGAATTTGATTATAAGTTAGAAAACAATTCTTTAACTTTTTCGAATCCAAGAGTTATGCGATTTATGCATCCCTTTCTTTATGTTGGAGGCTATGGAACTGAGACTTACGAAGAACTATACTTTGAAGATCTAAGATCCGTAACGCTCACTGCTGAATAATTGATGAGAAATAAAAAATGAAGAAATGAAACAATATATAATAATAACTTTAGTCATGGCAACTCTGTGTTCTATAGCTGGTTGCACGAAAGATGAGATTGAAATCTACAATACCCGAAACACTCCCGACTTAAGCAATCCAATCATCCAGAAGCTAAGTAATACTGTTTGGTACAATAAGATCGGCATCAGTGAGACAACCGCAAAAGAAATATGGACAAGCAAGAATAATATTTATAAGCCATCCGATTACGCTTCATCGCTATTGTATCAGGCAGCTTGGACAAGTATAGCATTGTATCGTGACGGCACTTCCAATATGGTATTTGTTCCACCATTCTTAGCCAATACGGCTATTCATGCGCAAGGAAACTGGTCAGTATCTACTGAAGAAGAGAACACCATCATTTTAAGTACCAAAACACCAGTATCGAGTGTTACGGGAAAGATAAAAATACTAAATCTGGAAATAAAAGATAATGTAAGCAGTCTCAAATTATCATTGGATTTTGGAGATCGATTACTGACTACAACTCTATCTAATGAAAATCCTTACGAATATATTAATCCGCCTTTATTTAGATCTTTAGACTATAACTGGTTCTCAAAGCACTCAGCTCTGACGGAAGCACTAGATGCTAATGACTTCATAGGAGTTTGGACTAACCATGACTCCAACGAAGTAACAGATGAAAGTATAATAAGATATACACATATAGAAGACCTACTTATGGATACTCCTGCTTTCGCACTTGGGTATACACTCAACTTGAAGAAAGATGGTAGCGCTCAGATAGCCTATACCGGCTATACCTATAAAAGTGTATTTGAAACGCAGAATAATTTGGGAAATACGGTTTTTTCAAATGCTAAATGGTGGATAAAAGGAAATAAACTATGGCTTGAAACTGACGAAGAATACTTTGGCTGTATAGGGGAACAGTTAATGGCTTTTATTCCATACTCTGATAATCAAACCTTACTGGGATATCAGTGGGGAGTTCCGATTCGCATACGATCTAATAAGAAATACTGTATCGAGATCGTAGAAAAGACAACAGACGGATTTTGGATACGAGTAACGACGAAGGAAGAGACCTGCTATGCTTTCTTAAAGAAATCTACTTTTGACAATGCAAACCTTATCAATATTAAAGACATATTTAAATAGTAAATATATTATTACAATGAAAAAAATATTCACCATTTGCATAACAAGTCTTCTTATACTGTTTTTATTCCAAGCATGTACACAAGAAGAACTTGTAACAGTCAATGATCCACTTGAACTAGATGAGAATTCATTGCAATATCAGCAATACATGGAAGAACGTGCTATTGAGCTGATCAAAAGCTATAGATTCGACCAACTCGGCAATACTATTGACCGTATTAAAGACCCTGTAGTAAAAGAAAAGATATTGGCTTTGCTAACCGAATATAGGACGATTGCATTTAATGAAGCTTTATACATAGCAAAACCTACTAATGATACACTTTTCTTTTTCCCTCCCAATGTAGAAGATAGAAAAGAGGCAAAAGGAATTACTCTTAATTATACAATGAATTCGATGGTTACACTCAATGAAATAGGGGTGTTACATGGGTTTAAAAATTTTCCAAAACTAGAACTCTTGATATTCTACAACTCATTGGTTACAAGCATAAAAGATTTAAATACATTACCGGAATTGAAAAGATTTGATTGGCGAGTAGATGCATACGATTTCAGTCAACGATATCCTGACATCGAATTGACTCCTTCGGCTGTAAATTTTGATTTCTCTCAAAATAACAAGCTAGAAGACTTACTCTTAGAATATGTAGAAATGGGTAAAATGAAGTATCCTGTCGGCAAAATAAAAACCGGAACTATCAGAGATGCTATCGTCAATAAAGGTGAAGATATAGATGCTATCGCAGCAAATAACTTAGCTATTTACGGTGCGTCTAAATCCACTGAATTAACTTTGAAATCAAGAAATATTGATTCATTAACTCTTTATCTCGATGGTTTAAGTTCTCTGGATATTAGTGGAGCAAGTATGTTAAAACTTGATCTGTCGTATAAAGAAAATCTTGAGAAAATTAAACTGAATGAAGGATTAAAGAAGCTGGTATCATTCAGAGCCGGAAAACTGACCGAAAAGCCAAATTTCCCGAAGAGCTTGCAAGAACTCTATATTGAGAATTACTCATTATCGGATAAAAATTTCTCTATACTTACCAATCTGAATAAAATGACGTTGGGTAGCGAAGGCTTTGATGGACTAACCTTGCCTACAAATATAGAAGAAATATTATTTACTATTCCTTGGCCTTATACGGCTAAATTTGGTTCTGGCTTCAATCGGGATTATAGCAACCTGACAAAATTGAAAAAAGTGATAATAAATAATATTCCGATCAATCAAACGGGATTAATATTCCCAGCTAATTTGGAATATCTCGAATTTAAGGATTACACTTCAGGAAATAAAATAAGTGGTACTGGGGACTACAGTAACATTAGTAATCTGAAAACATTTAGAGCAAATCATACTGTCGAATTCGAATTTGCACCAAAACTACCACCATATTTATCAACTCTTTATCTTTACAGATTAATTTTACCGACAGGTGCCACATTCGATATAAGCAATCTGACAAATCTTCAATTTCTGAATATTAGTATGTCCAGTCCCAATCCTATCACGCTTATACTACCAACTAATCTGGCTGAGGATGCCGTAAAAGCAGGATCTGCACTTGTGGGAGGTGTAGCATCACTTTTATTACCCAAAGGTAGTACAATAGTCAATGAACCCGAATGGTTGTCTAAATATGTTCAATTATATTAAAATAGAAATAATATGAAACTAAAACAATTATTATTATCAAGCATATTGCTATTATCATTGTACAGTTGTTCCAGTGATGACGATTCTAATATAGTGGACGATCAGGTAAACCCTCCGTCATTCATACAAATAATCACTGCTGATAATAAAGCCATTATTAGTGGAAAAGCCGATATCGGTAGCGAAGTGACTCTGAAGTACAATGCAGAAACAGGGCAAATATTAAGACAGGTGAAAGCAGATGCTTCAGGAAGCTTTACCACTAATATCGATCTATTGGTCGATTATAAACAAGAGTTGGTTGCATTTGCTACGAAAAACAATCAAGTATCAGAAACGGTGATCTTGGATAAAATTCCGGCGAAGTTAGCATATAACGAAGGTTGGGATAAAGCCAAAGAAATTATACTGTCTCACCGCTGGAAATCTGACCAAACTATATCTCGGATTATCATCAAGCAGACTTCTGCCACACCACCCTATGATTTGTTTGCAACTACTGCTCAGAAGTATTTCGATTTTAAATCAAACGGGAACTTTCATTTTGAAGTTACATCTCCATTACAATTCACACATACAACAGGATCATGGAGTCTGGATGATAAAGGGATCATAAAAATAAATACAATGATTCCCTTAGGAGCGATGGAAATAACTGATGCAAAGATACAACACTTGGATTCTGAGCGTCTGAGCCTCTTAGCTAAAATATCAGATGGATTATTTTTATTGAGTTTCACCCCCAATAAATAACAATGAAGAATTTCAGAACAAAATGGATTGTCTTGTTTATATTTCTCGGTACGTTCTGGGGATGTAGCAATTCGGATGATGAAAATGGTCAGGATCTGATAATATCATATCAGCTGGCAGGAACCTATCGTGCACAGATAACTCCCACATTTATGGGTTCTTCGCCCATAACAACAGGTGAACATACTATCAGTATTGAGGATTTGGGAAATGGTAGCATTCGTCTCTTTTTCGACAAATTTCAAAAAAATCCGATGCCATTCCAGATGACAGTCGATATTAATATGAAAGTCAGTAAGGGGTCAGGCAATACACTTCTCCTTTCAGGAGAAAATGGAACTTTTAAGGCAGAGCCTCCTAGTGGAGGAGCTATTGATCCTAATGATATCCCTCCTGGTATACAGCTACCCGAAGGAGCGGAAAGCGGTATGAAATCATCTAAAGCCTCAATAAAAGGAAATTTTGGAGAGAGAGATAAAGATGGAAACACAGCTATGAGATTCGATCTTGACCTGACTCCAGGTATTGCACTCCCGATACAGATACTTATTTATACCCATGAGAAGAAGTAATAATCACTAGTTTTTAAACAAAAACATTATGTCAGAAAAAAAAGTAGTAGAGCATAGCTCTATTTTCAACCCTTGCGAGTTGAGTAAATACAGTAAAGGAGGTATTGTAAGCCAACAGCTTATCAATAATTCCGGAGGTAATATTTCTTTATTTGCTTTCGATGAAGGACAAAATCTAAGTGAGCATTCTGCCCCTTTTGATGCTATGGTACAGGTACTAGAAGGAACTGGAGAATATATCATCGGAGGAAAAAGTCATCAACTCCACGCAGGGGAGATGATCATCATGCCGGCTAATGTACCACATGCCGTTAAGGCAGTCACTCCGTTCAAAATGCTATTGGTAATGATTAAAGGGAGCTAAACTCCCCGATCGGATTTAAATAAGAGACTGTCCCAAATTATATGTAAGTGTCATTCCAAACTTACGAAGGAGCTCCTTATTTAAAAATTCCTCGGGATGCCCATAAATGAAAGACTACAGGTAGAAATACCTGCAGTCTTTCATTTACATAATATTATGGATAGCGTCATCAACTTCAATTCTAAAGGTTAAAATCAGAGGGGCTAATTCAATTCATAAGATTACGAATGAAATTTTGCAAGTTTTGTTGTATATAAATGCGTAGATATTTATCTTAAATTTTCTGAGAAGAAAAAAGAAAAAAAGCTTTTCTATCATAAGAAGAGTGCACTATATCATTATGTTTATTCTTTTCCATATTTTCAAAGAGGATAAAAAAACTAATAATTTTAGTTGTTTGAAATAAAACTTTTTTATCTTTAGAAAAGATAAGTCGCTCTTTAAAATAGTGAGTAAGTTAAGCATATCGAAGAACCAAGTTGGTTTCTAAATCGTTACCTATTGAAAAATAGGTGCGATATAATTGACTGATTAACAAATTATAAGATATTCTCCTGTGTCGCTTAAAAGGCAGATTGGCAGGCTTACATTGGAAACTGCTGCCTTGAAAGAACTATACTGCACCAATCCCCGAGATGGCTGAATGGATTCGGCTGATGTCTGCCGTGCTTTGGGAATTTCAAAACGTACTTTGCAAACATGGAGGGGCAATGGGAAAATTCCATTTTCTATGTTGGGAGGAAAAGTATATTACAAAGAGTCAAATGTTAGAGACTTGCTTTTGTCAGGAATGAAACCGATAAAGAAATAGCTTTATGGATAAGTATATCAATTATGAGTCCGAGGAGGTCAAAGAACTCGAAGGACAAATAGAGCAAGCCTTTGATAACATTGCCGATGTAAGGGACAAACATCGTCCGACTTTAGCCGATGAACATTACCTAAGCGGGGAGGAAGTCATGAAATACCTACATAATTTCGCCCCGAACGCTCCAAACTTTGAGAGACAAGCGGATAATTTGTTATACGACCATTGGAGGAAAGATACTTTATCCCGAAAAAGAACTTCAAGAGGTATTGCATAATAACTACCAATCACCCGAACTGCCTTTCTAATGGAAAATAAAACAATAGATATGCAGATTCTAAGGAGAGGGAGTTGAAGTTGCCTCAAGCATAAAATGAAAACAAGCATTCTTGATGTTAATCAGGGATGCTTGTTTTAGTTTGAAGATATGCGTCATCGTCGGGTCGGTCGTTTTCGTTGCAGGATACTTTTTTACACTTCGAGCAGGCAAACAGGCAAGCCTCGGAGCGAAAATACGATCCGAAAGGATGGAGATTTTCGTTCCCGACCCATAGGGCTTCGGGCTTGACTGATTTGCTCTGCAAGAAGTAACCTTCTCCTGCAACAAAAGGACTGAGCTGACCATTATTATTATTTTATTCCACTTTAGCTCATTTGGGAATGATGTATTTTGTCGGGTTGACAGGATTATTCTCTCTCTTTTTCTGAGGTAGCATACCTTTTTGTTTCTTGGTGACTCGCTTGATATTTCTGAAATCGGATTGAGGACGATCTGTCTCAAGTTTATACTTATCTCCGATTTTATCTGTCAATGCCGCCATATCTTTACTTATCTTGTCATTCGTGATTTTAGCATAAATTTGAGTCGTAGTAATGCAGCTGTGTCCGAGCATCTGAGAGACCGTTTCAATGGGTACACCTTGTGAGAGGCACACTGTCGTTGCCATCGTATGGCGCCCCATGTGCGACGAGATCCACTTCGTAATGCCACATTGTTTAGCGATTCGCCTTAAAGATCGGTTCATATTTTCGACATTGCTTGGAACTGGAAAAATGAATTGACTTTTTGCGACTAAACGATATTGCTCAATTAGTTGCTTCGCCACAGGCAATAATTTTACATAAAATGTAGCATTGGTTTTCTTACGCTTGGCTATCAGCCACAATTCTCCATCGAAAGAGGTTTGTATATCATCGAAAGTGAGCTTTCGGACATCGGCAAATGCCAAACCCGTGAAAGACTGAAAAACGAATATATCCCGAATCTGACGTTGCTTGTATCTTCTGAGTTCCACTGTCATAAATCTTCGAAGTTCGTCTTCAGTTAGATAGCCTCTATCTCGGGTCTGTGCTTTGAAACGGAAAGCAGCAAAAGGATTAATGTGTATATATCCTTTACGTTGGGCAATAAGCATGATTTGCTTAAGTTTGGTGATTGCGATAAGTAAAGTACTACCTGCCAGCTTTCGGACTTCGAGTAAATAGGTATAATAGTCCTCAATAAATTGAGGCTCTATTTCTTTAATTGGGATATCGGATAGGTTGTATCTGTCCCGAAGGAACATTTCAACTCTCCTGCGATTGATGATTAGTTGCTCGTATGAACCTTCGGTACGGTCTTTACCCACACGTTTGGCATAACTCCCATAAAATTCATCAGCAATGGAAAAGAAAGTTCGGAACTCATCTCCAAAACCCAGATAAGCGTTTTTAACTTTTTCAGCAGAAACAAAGTTATCCTTGTCACAGATACTTTGGTATTGCTTGCCGATTTGAGTTTTGATGTTGTCTAACTTCTGATTGATCTTTTGTGCTTCTACTCCTTTGCCTTTAGCCCGATTACCCTTGGTATCCCAAAGCTCAGGCTTGATGTTTAGCTTACAGCTAAACTGTGCGATGGTGCTGTTGACTGTAATTCTTCCCATCACTGGGGCTTTACCTTCTTTCAGATTGTTCTTTTTGAGGTAGAACAGAACCTTAAATGTACTTCTTGCCATAACTCTAATTTTTTGTTACAAATTTAGTTTACTTAGAGTTATCCGGTGCTATGCAAAATTACGCAAACTATTGAATAAGTGACGAATAAACTCCAATTCGACAAAGTTACTCAGGTAATGATTTGGTAACTGAACTCGTCGTCATCTTTGCTTTTTTGTGCATTTATTCTCTTTTGGTCAAAAGAACCGTTTTGCTTAATCCGTTGATTCAGTTACTGTTACCTTCGTTTGCTTTCCCTTTTCTAAATGGCTGCTGTTTCCTTCAAATAAGAGTTCATCTTCTGATTGCACATTGTCGGAAGAACTTTGTTGTTCTTTTGTTTCCCTCTATATTTCTCTATTATAGAAAGTGGTATATCCATTAAAGGAACAGTTATATCAGTATTTGTTTTAACACGCTTCTTCATAATCCATAAATTATCATCAAAATGAGACTTTATATCGTCATACGTTAATTCATATATATCTGCATATGAAAGTCCAGTGAAACAGGAAAATATAAATATATCCCTTACCTTTTCGATCCGACCAATAGAGAAGTCTTTCTCAATAATCGCTTTTATCTCTTCTTCGGTCAGATATCCTCTATCAACCTTCTCAAAATGTATTTTATAATTCGCATAAGGGTCTGCTATGATCCAACCATTGTTTTTTGCAATATTGATAATCTTCTTCAGAAGCCTCATGTTGCGCCCGATTGTATTGGTCTGGCAATTCCCTTCAATTCTGAGATAAGTTTCAAAGTCCGTTAAGAAACTGTGTTTAATATCTTTCAGTTTAATATCAGACAGATTGTATTTGAATTTTAAGAATGTCTGAATCTTTTTATAAACACATTTGTATTTTTGCAGGATAGCTGGAGAGAATTTTTTGCCGACCAGTTTTTCCATATCTTCATTATGCTGACGATAGACTTCCAAAAGATAGATTGGAATATCATTAGGAGAGGAGGAGATACCCAGAATGCTGTTTTTCAAGCCTTCTGCAGACACAATCCCGTCACGATCGAATATCTCGCTGTATTTTTCATTGATAAGGCTGGTATAAGAATCTATAATCTTATTGATACTTAAAGCTTCTCTGCTTTTACCGATTGCTCTGCCTGTACTTGATTCCCATATACTTGTGTTTATTGCAGCTTTTATATTAAAACTGACTTTTTCCTGAGAGATGGTAATCCGGCAAAAGATAGGTGCTGTTCCGTCCTTTTTAAGTTTGTCTCGACGGATGTAATAAATGACATTGAATGTACTTTTCATAACGACTCATTTTAAATTACAAATAAAACATTATTGTTTTTCGAATGAGTAAATCTTGCACTTCCAAAAAAGTCTGATACAGTGCCAATTATGGACAATTTAGGGTGAACACTTTTTTCGGTTAGGGTGAACACTTTGGGGAACGAATTAAGGCGTTCGATGCCCGTTTTATGTCTTTTTCTGGCTATATGGACAAAAAGAAAAATCCTACAATATATTGATATTGTAGGATTTAACTAACTTCTTTCGCCTTCTGGCTTTAACTTTGGCGGTATGGACGGGACTCTTATTTATTTATGATAGTTTTCTGTAATTTACAATAGTTGCTATATATCAATATTTTATCTTTTTATAATTCCCTGTTTTGTTTGCATTATTCAATAGTTTTTGTAGATTTGCACGACATATGCACGACACTTTTAAATATGAAAAGTATGGCAAATTATGTTCCTTATATACTAGCGAAACGTATTTCTCAAGATGGGACTACTCCTTTGTATGTATGCTATAACTATTCTCGTTCTCGAAGGACTCTTATCGCAACAGGTTACGACATAAAGCCTGACCATTGGGACAATAAGAAAAAATGGATAAAGCGAGCTTGTCCACAATATGAAGAGATTGATCTTGTACTTACCAAAATAACATCCAAACTTGGCGAAATACTGAGTTATGCAGTAGATAATGCAATTGACCCGACTGTGGATTATATTCTACTCGAATTGGAGAAGAATAGAGAGTATGAGCAACGTTCGAATAGAGTGGATATGTTCAAAACATTGGAACTGTATATTGAAGAGAAAGCTCCTCATGTATCTAAAGACCAAGTAAAAGACTATAAGACATTACGAAAGCACCTCACTAATTTCAAAGAATATTCTTCTCAGCCTGTTACGTTTAGAAATTTGAATCTAAAATTCTACAATGAATTTATGGATTATCTTTTCTACAAAGCCGTTAAGCCAGATGGGACAGTTGGTTTAGTTACCAACTCAGCCGGAAAAGTTATACGATTGCTAAAAGGATTTGTCAACTATCAAATCACAAAGGGAGTGATTCCCAATATTGACTTAAAATCATTCAAGGTTGTAGAAGAAGAAACTGATGCAATTTATCTCAACGAGAAAGAATTAGAGGCTATTTATAGGCTTGATTTATCTGAGGATAAGGAGTTGGAAGAAATCAGAGATATTTTCATTGTGGGCTGTTATACAGGACTTCGTTACAGTGATTTATCTACTCTAAATTCGGAACATATTGACCATATTAATGGAAATATCAACATAAAACAACGGAAAGTACACAAAGCAGTCGTTATCCCCATGATTGACTATGTACCTGATATTCTGAGAAAATATCATTATAATCTACCGAAAGTACATAGTTATAAGTTCAACGAACGAGTCAAAGAATTAGGACAGGAAATAAAGCTTACCCACAAAGTGGAAGTTGTGAGAAAAAAAGGGAACAATAGGATTGCAGAAGTAAATAAGAAATGGGAAATGATTTCGTCACATACCTGTAGACGCTCTTTTTGTACAAATATGTATCTATCAGGGTTCCCTGCCGAGGAACTAATGAAGATATCTGGGCACAAAAGTCCTGCTGCATTTATGCGGTACATTAAAGTCGATAATTTTCAAGCTGCTGATAGATTGAAAGCATTGAGAAATAACTTAAAAAAACGATAAGAAGGTGAATAGATTCACTATTTTTGCATAAATACATTTTCGTCATGGCAATAGAACAACAGAACTTCAACCAACTAATTGATAATGTTTATCAAACCCATTGTCAACTCCAACTGAATGCAAAAAAAGTAGTAAATATCAATTTAACTATCCGAAATTGGCTCGTTGGTTGTTACATTGTTGAGTTTGAACAAAACGGAGAAGATCGGGCAAAGTATGGTACGAATTTGATTGGAGAACTGGCTTCAAAATTGAGAGCAAAAGGCTTGAAGGGTTTTTCTGTTAGCGCATTAAAGAATCATAGAACCTTCTATTTATTGTATCCTCAAATAGGCCAATCAGTGATTAGCTTTTTGAAAGATGGGAAAAGCCAGTCAACGACTGGCGAATTACAAAAACGTTTACCTCTCTCAATTCGGAGGTCAGCAACCCCCGAATTGCAAGAAGAGTATCCTATTTTATCTGAAACCCTTTTGTCTCAATTAAGTTTCACCCATTTTATAGAATTGATAAAATTTGATGACCCACTCGAACGCCTATTCTACGAAGTAGAAACAATAAAGAATAACTGGAGTGTTCGAGAACTTGAACGTGCTATCAATACGGCTTTATATGTCCGAACTGGTTTGTCTAAGAATAAAGAAGCTATCATCAGAAAATTCAAGAATCAGAAACCAGCTCAAAGCATAGATGTTATCCGTGACCCTTACTTTTTGGAGTTTCTCGGGTTGGAAGAACGGTCAGAATATAGTGAATCGGAATTAGAACAAGCTATTTTAGATCATTTGCAGAAATTTTTGATAGAACTTGGCACTGGCTTTTGCTTTGAAGCTCGCCAAAAACGGATTACATTTGACAATACACATTATCGCATTGACCTGGTTTTCTACCATCGTATTTTGAAGAGCCATATTCTGATTGATTTGAAAATCGGAAAATTCGATCATGCCGATGCTGGACAGATGAATGTCTATCTTAATTATTACAAAGACATTGAAATGTCGGATGGAGATAATCCGCCTATCGGAATTATTCTTTGTGGCAGCAAAGGTGAAGCTTTGGCAAAATATGCTACGTCTGGCATAGATAACCAACTATTTGTTTCTAAATATTTAGTTCAGTTACCAGACAAGAAAGTCTTGGAAAATTTTATCAAAGAAGAGTTGAATAAATAAGTTGGTATTCCATGTCCCCAATAATTACGTTAGGAAGAAAATACAGAAGAAATAATATAAACCGTTAATATGGAGAAGACATATCCAGTTTTGTATAAATACCTTGATGTAAATGGAGCAAAAGCAATGTTGTATAACAGCAATATTCAATTCACCAATGCGACAAAACTCAATGACCCTTTCGATTGCCATCCGGGGTTGATAGATTTTTCCCAAATAACACCTCACCAGTGCAAGGGATGGCCTAAAGATATTGCGATTGATTTGGAATCCCATCGTTTTGAACGAGACAGAGACAGAGCGTGGTTATGTTGTCTCTCAAAAAATTTCCAGTCAATTCTGATGTGGAGCTACTATAACAATCACAGGGGCGTTTGCATTGGATTGGACATAGAAAAAGTAAAAAAGGATATCCACTATATGCTCGGGGCATCGGTCGACAACAATTGCCATGAAGTAGTATATCGAGACATTATAGAAAAACCCAATTACTTTGCCGATAAGGAGAATTTTTTCTACTATCAAATGTTAACTAAAGCAAAGGAATGGGCACACGAAGAAGAGGCTCGAATGCTTATTTTTGAGCCAGTGCCTTGGATTATGGCTTTGACTCGTAACCCGAAAAAAGATGAGATAACAGACTGGAAAGAAGTTCGTGCATATCCTCAAATCGATGGAGAATGTTTTTCTGCAATTTATTTGGGAGTGAATATCAGCAAAGAAGATGAAAAGGAAATTATAAAAATGAGTAGGAAATTGAATCCCAATATCCATATTTATCAGATGAAAGTCAATCCTGGCGCTTTCAAATTAGATTTTAGTGAAGTGGTTTAGATAACCAACTCTTTTCTAAGATGATTCTCTTCCATTATAGTATCAATACGACCCATTGTTTAGTTCTTTAATGAATATTTATTTATTATAATACTGTATTTGTTAGAAATGGAAAACGGATTAGTATTCTTTTCTGAATCGAATTTTTGGATTAAATTCTTCACAGACAAACCATCTATATTAACTAATTCTTCAACCAATAGGCATTCTCTTATGAAATCACGAATTAAATTATAATTATATCTTAACTCATATACATCATAAAAACTTGAATCATCCTTTTTATACAATATGAATTGTTTATAAATAATTGCCCCGCTTGTAGTTCTAAATCCACAAGAATGGAAAATTCGAAACCCATGAAAATCTGACTCTCTGATTCTTTTTAACAATTCTTGTACTTTTGGCACAAAATCTTCATAAAAGACATAATCACACACATCTTGTTCATCTTTAGACATATATGAATTAACTACATTTAAGCTAACATTCCGCTTGGCCGTCTCTACATTTGGAAAAAAAGACGAACTCCCATATAAAGAATTGCTTATAGATGGTAATTGCCATAACATTCGATTTGCCTTTGCTGTTCTTCTTTGGTCAGCCATTCTATATAATTGCTCTTGTTCTCTATATATGTCAGCTAGCCAATATAAACTGTCTACATGTTCTATAATTGTTGAGCATTCAAAATAATCATAACAATCATATTGAGTCAAGACATAGTGCTCCATATATTGTTTAACTTTTTCTTCTTCTGTTTGGTTCTCATCACAAGACAGAAGAAAAAAAGAAATAAAAATAATATTTATATATTTCATACTATAATTCTCGTTTAATGCGTTCAACTAAGCCTTCAAGTAAATCAACATTATCTTTGTTTTCTATTGCAGCAGAATATATTTCATTTGCTATTGAAAGTTTATCTGGGTTATAGGGATTTATGTATTGTTTTGGATTTGCTTTTTCAAGAATGAAGGTGTATAATTTATTTGTATCAAACATAATATTCAATTTTGTATGCGCTTCGTTCCGAATAGATAATAATAGGTTGTTATCATCAGGATGACTTGTTAATATTCTTTGATACAATATGTTTGATTTCTGCACCATGTCTTGATTGTAAGGGTTCATAAAATTTTCAGGATTGCATTTTTCAAGTAACTCCTCATATAATGAAGAATAAGATTTTATTTGTAGAAGAGTTTTTATTTTACTTTTCTTTTTTATTAAATATGCAAGCCAAAAGAATAGAGGGAGTAAAAGAAGAACATATATAATTGAAGAAATCGTTATCCACTTATTGTAGATCGCATTTTTATCTATATCATAATTATATTTATTAAAACCTACGGCAAAAGTAGCTAATGGATAAACGTCATAATACAATCGATAATAATTATTATAAATCCAACTTATTCGGTGTCCATAAACATTCTGTTCTGAACTGTCTTCTGCTTGAAAAGATTCAAAATTGAACGATGTTCCAGTATATTTATCATCTGATTGCTGATTTTGTAGATAATAATATCTATTGCATAATGATAATACATCTTTAATAATAGGGCCACAGTTTGGGTCAAAGCATGACTTAAAATCTTTGTCTTCTTTTGTTATATATTCTAAAGCACTTTCTGAACATTCATCCAAAGAAGGTCTAAACTCTCGCAAATAGAAATCGCCTTTTAAATAAGCTATTGCAACAGGTTTAAATACGACATAATAGATTTTATCTTTTTCGGTTCTATTAACCATTACTATTTGCCACGGTTGTTTATTGATAGCATATATTTCATCAATACCTTTAAAATTTCCGGGTTTCAAACATTTAAACATCGTAGATACCAGATGTTGGTATCTTCCATAAGGAAAGCATTCTTCAACTGTACTCCAATAATAAAGATTATCGGAATCCCTCTTGTCAATTAGATTTACAGCATCAATATCCATAGGAGTATAAGATGCATTTCCATATTCTTCAGCTATCATAAGACGATTATTCTTTTTAAAAGAATTGTCTAATTTTTCATAAAAATCAGCCTCTAACATGGTACTTTTTTCTCGAACTGTTTCTATTGAATAGTTTTCTATATAAGAAAAACCATATAAGAATAAACCTGTAAGGACTATTACGAGGAATACTATTATTATGATTAAATTTTTCATTTGCTATATTTCATTAATTTAGACTATCGTATATTGCTAATCCTGAAACTATTTAAAATAGTAGCAAAATCACTCTTCCAAACATTGGCTTCTGATAAACGGTAGGAAAGAGTAAATGTGTGCATTCTATCATTATTATGGAAAATATACATATTTACTAATACAAAAGGGTTATCATTCAGTTGCCGTTTATAACTAATACGAATACATGACATACCGTTTACCTTCTCTATTTTTATGGGATACCATTCTGTAAGTCTCAAACCAGTACCTGAAAAACCTTGTCGTATTTGTTGTTTGAACATATTATTCATTTCCAAAATGTCAGCCTTTGTAAATTTGCAAATATTAAAACTCAATTTTTCATAATCTCCTACTGCTCCAATATCTGTTTTAATCATTACACGAGCATATTTTTCAAAGCCTTTTTCCTCCAGTTCATTTAATCCTTTCTGCTGTGCAGTTATTTGAGTAGCATCAAATCCGTATATTTTTTTAGCATTATCGTTAAATTCTTTATACTTGCCTTTTTGAACTTCCATCGTTGGTGGTAAGTCATAACTACCCACATCTTTAATGTAAATTCTACTCCATCCTGTTTTTAATAGAGGCAAAGATTTGGATAATGTTTGTGAATAACTCCCTAAAATAAGCAAAAGAGAAGACAATAATAAAAGCGCTTTTTTCATGACTATATTTTAAAATTACTTTCTTTCAGAAGATGCTTTTATTACTTTGTGATATTTAACGTTCTCATCATCTTTAAACTGAATCATTCTATATAATCCTCCTCCAACATAATATTTTCCACCTGTGCCGTAATAATCATAGGTAAAATCAACTTCAATATTATGATATATATAGTTTCGATAATCATTTGGAGGTAATGTGTTTTTGATGAACATCATTTTACACCCTTTCAGCTGATACTCATAAAAATATGTATCTTTACAATTAATATCTAGTAAATTAATTTTCCATCCAAATTTTCTAAACATAGGATCAAGAATACCCATTTGATCTTGAGATAATCCTGCCGAGTTGTAACCTTTAAAAGACCTTAACAACTCCTCAAAAATATCTGCATATATTTGTATTTCGTCAATCATTCTATAGTATTGTTGGACTTTTGGATTTGATAATATAGACGTGGACATTTGATACTTAGATGATTGTTGATCTTTGCATAATTTTTTTATTGTTACTACTCTATCGTATATGTTAATTGTATTAGAATGTGTTTCAGGAAACTCCATAAATGAAGCCATACAATCAATTAAAATATCATTAACTTTATTAATTTCTTCTACGCTTTGCTCAAATACATCTTTCTGGGCAAAGCTAAACAAAGGCATAAGCAAAAATAATAAACTAAATACGATTCTTCTCATAAATTTTCTATATGCTAATCTCTCTCAGTCCCATAGAAAGACTATATGCTACAAAAAAAGCGTAGGAACTGAGTACTGCTCTGCTAATGAGGCTCTGGTAAACCCAAGATACAAAACAGACAACAGCCCCACGCCATATTGCGTGAGAACCATCGACCTATTCTTGTATCTTTTAAAAATTTACCAGATTTTCATTAGCAAGAATTAAGCACAACGCTCTTCAAAAATGTTATTAAAACATACGTTTATGTTCTTTCTGCAAAAATAATAAAAATATTTGGATATAATTATCATTCAGACTATCATCTTTTTACACCTCTATTTTTCTCTTCTTTTGACTTAATATTTACTCCAATACTTTGCTGAAACTCCCTGTACTTTCTCCTACACCAATTTGTATCATCTACTCCGTCAATAGTCAGTTCATATTTGTCTGGCTTTTCGGGATGTTGCTTGATCTCCGCAACAGATCTTTCTGTTTTGAAATACCGTTTGTATTCGGGAGAATATACGTCCCCTTTGAATACAATAGGCTTTATTTCTAATATATTTTTGATAAGACTTTCTGTAAACTTCATAGTCTGTAACAACCTTTCAATCCATAGCAACTCTTTGATCTTGGGAAACAAGTCATGGATTTTCTTTAGTTCCTGTTTTAGTTTATCATATGTCGTCTCATGTTCCTTTTGCTTGGTCTGCATATCCTGTTTCAGAGTCTTCACTTCTTGAACTAGATTTTTCTTTTCTTCTTTAAGATTCTCTATTTCCTGTTGTTGCCGTTTCACTTTGGAAGAACCTATCATAGCGCTAATCCCATCCATAATAGTAGAACCTACATCGGCCGCCGTATTTTTGAGTTTTTCGGTTTTCAATTCGCCCTTAGTTTTACTAAGAACTTGTTCCGTTTGTTGCAATTCAGCTTCTTTTTGTTGTTTCTGCTTCTCGGCTTGTTCGTAATCTTGCTTTGCTTCTTGTTCCTTCCGGTTGAATTGCTCAATGCTCTTGCGTTTAGATTCTTCCTGCATCAGTAACAGACCTATATTAATTTGTAGATTATTGGATTCTTCCTTTTGATTACGAAAGTGTTCCGATGTTGAAATATGTCGAGCTTCCGATCCTTTGATGCCACGATCCAATCCATAGTTAGCCATAGCCTCCGCATAGCTATCCTGATATTTTGTTAGCTTATCTCTTGTCATTACATCGTCTGCACATAAGCGAGGCCTATTTGTGTTTTTCTTCTTGTACTGATTTTTAGGGGTTTCCGGTTCTTTGTTTGACTTCTTTTTTCTGCGTTCTCCTTGAACAATTGGAACTACCGAAGCATGTATATGTGGGGCATCTTCATCCAGATGTAATGTTGCTGCCACAATGTTTTTCTCTCCATATTCTTTTTTGAGCCAATCCATACTATCCTTACACCAATAGTCGAGCTTTCCTTCTGCCTGTATTCTTAACATATCTTCGGTACTGCCGGAGAGTATAAGCCGAATAACCTGTACCTGATTCTTTCCGACCTTACGGCTTAATCCTGCATTTTCGATCCTATACTTTATCGCTTCCGTCCTGTTGGTTACCCCTTCGGGGAATGGAACTAACTCTTTATTCAGATGTGTCCGTTTCGGGTCTACATTCGGAGCTATTACTTTCCGTTCTATATGGTCTGTCATCGCCGCTTCGTTTCGCGGTGATTTATCTAAATGGAGAACAACATATCCCATGATTATTTTTATATTAAAAGTTCGTAATTTTGATAATTGGAAACCATGCCTGCCGACTATACTTTGTCGGTGGACAATGATTTATCATTGTAAATAGTCGCTTATAGCGACTGTGGTCATCAGACCACTCAGGGGGATTCAAAAGGGGGAACACCCTTTGCCTATTGGGATTTTTTAGTGGTAGTGAAACGAGAGCGTAAAGAAAAATCCCTAATAGGCTATGGCTTTTTCAAAAGCCCCTGGGGTACGCACCAAAGCTTAGGGTCTGAAACCTTTGAACGGTTTCCGTTTGACTTCCGTTTTAGGCTTCTCTTTTTGCTGTATCCGTCTGATCGAAATAAGATACTCATTCAGGTCTTTATAGCCTGCATATTTTGCCGACTGATCGATTACTGCCGGATGAGTTTGTTTAATGGTTAGAGTAGCTTTCTTTCCCGGATTATCATTATCGAGATAAGTATGGACTTCTTTGTATTCTTTTAGCTTGTCGATAGCTTTGGGAAGGTTGGATAGTGAATTAAGCACTATTACATCCTCTTGAGGTACAAGTATATTCTTTAGTGACAGGTAGGAAAGGAAATCGGTAAAACCTTCAAAGACCGAGCACGATTCTTTTTTACTGTTGGTATTATTTGCTCCGCCATATGTTGTTACCTCCATAGAGGTACAGCCCTTAAATGGCTCGCTCCGTAATATCCAACCTTTACTGTCATTTGGAAACCCGATAGCAAAAAAAGGTTTTCCGTTTACGGAATAATGAATTTCAGAGCAATATTGCTTAGCGATATCAAGACTTATCTTTCTTTCCGATAGATAATCAATCAGGGCTTGATGTGTTATTGGCTGTACCTTTTGTATTGTTATAGCAGGAATATTTTTATTTGAATTATTGCCGTGAAAAGAAAAAGACTGTGATTGCTGTTGTGCTGTCGTATTGTTGTACAGATTTACTGACGTACTGTTGTATCGATTCAGCTCTTGCATTGCCTCGTTCAATGAACAATTATTGATTCGCATAACCAAATCTATTATTGTTCCCCCGTCATTGCTCCCGAAATCGATCCATAAGTTTTTATTATAATCGACTTTCAGACTTGCATTAATATCATCCCTGAATGGGGAATGGTACATGCCATAATAACCATGATCTTTAACCGGGTAAATACCTTTGCTTGCTAGATAGGCTTTGATACTTATTTTATTTGCTTCATTATATGTTGTCATAATCTTGTTTTTAATTTTGTAGAACTTTTTCTTACTACATACTACAAATGATTTAAGTGTCTTATTTTTAAGTTATAATATGTAGTGTCTATATTGAATTGTAGTAACTATGTACCTTACAACTGTAGTAAGGTAATAACAGGAGAGTAAGATGATATTTTTGCACCTACTACAGCTAATCTTTTTTCTTTCATGGGATTATCTGTTATGTAGTAGGGTCGTAAGCAAAAAAATGAATCATCTTTATTACAGTTCTTGATCGACAAAGGGATTTGGCTTAATCTTCTTTATCCGGTAACCATATACAGGAGAGGGATTACGGTTTATTCGTTTCTGAGTTCGTATAAATCCAGCTTTGCGGATGGCTTCGCCCATCCGCTTCTCGGACAGGGGCAAAGAGCTGAACATCCTAAGATAGTTCAGTACCTGAGCCGTTGTCATAAACGAATCGTCCGTATCATCCGGCTTTTCAAAACCCTGCATCAGCATTTCATATTCTACTGTCTGCACATGAAAGCCCGAACTTAACCGATGTAATTCTTCTATTTCCACATCTTCAAACCAATAGCGGACACCTTGTTTGTATAAATAGATGATTTCAGAGAAAACATGATCCATATTGATGGATAAAGCCTTGTCGATATCAATACGGATAACCTCGAAAGGAAGAAAACGTCTGCTGCCTGTCGGATCAGTCAGAAAGTCGTTGCCGTTGACCGATGCCATAAAGCTCGCCAGATGTGAATATTCTTCAATATAGGTATCGTATGGTCTGCGGTACTTGACAGCTGGAGTCGTGATCAGGTTTTTGAGTTCGTTCTCATCCCGTTTGTTTAAAGCGCGTAATTGGTCATCAATATTGATAAACAGGTATTCGGCTATCAGGGTTAATACATCTTTTCCTTGCGGATCTATCTTCCCTGTAAACAGGTAGCTTTTTAACGGATCGGGACAAAGGTGGTCGAGCCATGTTGTTTTGAACTTGCCCTGTTCGCCAGTCAGCACTAAACAGGTATGATTCTGACAACCGACATCATTCATTGCATTAGCAACAACACCTATCAGCCACTTTACCAGATACTCGTTCCATTTATCAGGATTGGAGACTTCGACGGTTTGCAAGAGTTGCTCCGTATAACCAAAGTCCAACGGATTCAGCAAAGGCAATCGAGAAAGATATTCCCGGATGGGATGTACTTTTTCCGCAAAATTGCTTTCGAGGATAGCCCGGATATTATCGGCTGAAGTGGTAATACCAATGCGGACATCAATCTCCCTGCGGAGGGAATTCAGGAAGTATTTGGTTACAGGCTTGGATTCCCCTTGTGCATGGATATCCCGGTACTCCGTCCGGCTCTTTACGGTATTGAACCGAAAGTTGTACAGCGTTCGGAGTTGTTGTTCTATCCGTTCATTTTTCGACTGGCGGACAGAGGCTGATGCTTTTTCTTTCATGGCATCAAGAATCTCCTGTGGTATCGAATTGGTTTAGGATAAAGTTTAAGATTTCCTCCTTGTTGTTAAAGACAAGTTTTTGGCCGAACCGATATTCTTTATAATAACCAAGTCGGGCATATTTACGGACTGTGGGAGCAGAGGCTTTGAGAAGTTTAACTGCCTCTTTCATCTTGATTAGGTTACTTATCGCCTTGTCAACCGGCGATGCTTGTTCTTGAGGAATACTATTTTCAACAGCTTCCTCATTTTCTGATTTTAACCAGAATTTCTTGAATGTCTTTCTCATTTTACTAATAGTTTTAAAAAATTCGAAAGACAAATATATATAACAATTTATCTGATAATAAGCAACATATCCTCACGGGACAGGTTGGGACAACAACTCACTAAACAGGACAAATCCGTGTGTCATACTAAGAATAAATAAGGGTAAATGCAAGAAATAAGGAGAGAGTATCAGGCGCCTTTATGCGATAAGATCTTCATATCCTTTTCGATAATGGAAACTGCTTTTATTAGTCCGATTCCGGAATAAAATTCTCGAATCGTATCCAAATGCTTTAGAAGTGTTTTAGTATCTACGTTACTACGGTTTAAGGACGGGTTGGCGTGTAGTTTTGTATCGGACGGAGCAATTTTTTCGCCTATAAGCATTTGCCATGCTTGTAATCGCTCTTCAGGTGTATAGGCGGAAATAAGTTCCGAAGCCAATAAATAGCCGAAGATACGGTCGCCTAATTGCTTCCGGCCTTTTATAGAATAACATTTGAAAATTTTATCCTTTACTACCTGTATCATATCTTCTTTTGTCAAGCTACCAGCTTGTGTAAAAGGTGATATGCCATACAATATAGATTTTATGGCTTCATCCGAAATATCATCCTGTATGAATAGCGTCTCTACTTCTTCACGTTTAGTTCTTATTATTTCAGCTATATGTTTTTGTTCTCTACCTGTTCCAAAAAGCAAATTAAAGAACGGTATTACGCTGGAAACCTTTAGCATAAGGTTACTCTCTTCAGATATTTTCGCACAATCATCTAAAAAGACATTTACATCAGGAGCTTTACCTTTTGCTTGTTGTATCTTAAAGCTGGCATAATAGAATTTAAGGATGGAAACACCTGATGTTCCCAAGAAGTTATCGTTGTATATTTTTCGATACTTTTCCATACTTCACTAAATTTCTCTACAAAATTACGAAGATTTTTTATTTTTACGATACTTGTTGATTTTCAGTATGATTAGGATTAACTATCTTTACTATTTATAACAAAATTATCATTCTCATGAGCATACAAAGCATAAACA
This sequence comes from Dysgonomonas sp. BGC7, assembly GCF_001261735.1. Lineage (GTDB taxonomy): Bacteria > Bacteroidota > Bacteroidia > Bacteroidales > Dysgonomonadaceae > Dysgonomonas. The sequence goes on from NZ_CVRP01000019.1 coordinate 165,242, forward strand.
GTTCTATTTCTAGCGTTGACAGGGAAATACATAGTCTTGAAAATCAAATTCAAACAATAAATAATAATATTACTCGTAAAGAGAGAGAAGCTAACAGTATCTTAGATAAGATGAATAGAGAAAAAGACTTGAAACGTATAATAACACATCAGAAAGATCTAACAAAAAAAAATGAGGATATAAATAAACTAACCAAAGATAAAGCAGGAAAGGTAAAAACATTATCAGACAAACAAATTAAACGGACTAAATTGACCCAAGAGCTTAGTAAGGAAGAGCAAAAAGAGCGAGATAAAACAAAGAAAGAACAAAAAGAGATGCTCTCTTTACAACAAAGTATTACTCGTGAAATGGAAAGACAAAGAACAATTTCAGCAGATAGCTTCCAAACAACACATTTTCAGACAGAATCCATATTGCCAGATAAAAAATATGATGTGTTTGTTTCTCACGCATCTGAAGATAAAGAAAATTTTGTTCGACCTTTTGTTGAGGCATTGCAAGCTCAAAATATTGCTGTTTGGTATGATGAGTTTGAACTTCGATTGGGAGATAGTCTAAGGCGTTCTATCGATAATGGCCTGAGAAATTCCACTTATGGAATAGTCGTGCTTTCTGAATCATTCTTTAATAAAGAATGGCCTCAAAGAGAATTGGATGGACTTTTTGCCAGAGAGGTAAATGGGGCTAAAGTTATATTACCGTTGTGGCATAAAATATCGAAAAATGAGGTAATGAATTATAGCCCTTTAATAGCAGATATGCTGGCTATTAATACGACAGATTATACTATTGAAGAAATTGCTGATAAAATTGCTCAAAGAATTAAAATCTAAAAAGATATGATAAAAAAAGAGGATAAGAAAATTTGTTTTGTGATATCTCCCATTGGGGAGGAAGGATCTGAAACCAGAACACGCTCAGATCAAATACTAAAACATATCATTACACAACCGGTATTACAATTAGGGTATGAAGTAATCAGAGCGGATAAAATCTCCGAACCGGGAATCATCACAACTCAAATTATAGAGTATATAGTAGATGCCGAACTTGTGATTGCTGATTTGACAGACCATAATCCAAACGTGTTTTATGAACTGGCAATTAGACATGCAATGAGAAAACCTCTCGTTCAAATGATAAGAAAAGGTGATGTTATTCCTTTTGATGTCGCTGCAACAAGGGTAATACAGTTTGACCTTCACAACTTAGATAGTGTAGCAGCTGCGAAAGAGGAAATATCGTCGCAAGTGAAATCGATTGAAATCGGAGGTAGTGAAGTTCAAAACCCTATATCTGTATCCTTAGACTTAAAGGTTTTAAAAGAAAGTGGAGACGCAGAAGAACGGTCTTTGGCTGATATTGTTGAAGCAATTTCCGATTTGCGACTGACTGTTGCTGGTATAGATAAAGGATTACAATCCTCTAAATCAATGGAAGAATTGAAAGCGAAAATAGAAACATTACCGTCTCTAATTGAAAATAGATTATATGACCCTGAAAGAAGAAGACGAAGGAAATTTCATCCAATGATGTTGGATGAAATAATGCATATGGAATTGAAAGAAAAAAATCCAACCTTGAGTTTCTTGATGATGATTAGTTTATTTAAGGATGATTTTCCTTGGATATATGAAGTCGGACTTGAAACTTATAATATTCTTAAATCGTCAAAATCTAAAGAAGAAAAAGAAAAGTCCCTTGAAACTTTTGAGCAATCGTTAGACATACTTGGACAACCAATATATCGGGAAATGTTCGGTAAATCAGAAGAGTTATATATGTTTAGTAAAGATATGAGGCATTTTACTCGCCGATATTTAGAACGATATTATCAAGAAGAACTGAAATAACTTCGTGAAATTATCTTGTTCTGCTAATATTATCTTGTATTGCATAATGTCAGGAAAAGAATAGGACAAATATGAATTTGCACGACAGATGCACGACAATAAAATAAAAAGCCTTGATAATCAACAGACTATCAAGGCTTTTGGCGGTATGGACGGGATAGATAGCCTCTCCCCAATGCGCTTATTATCAGTCTGTTATGAATCCCTAAAAACCATCTCCACCTCCTGCTCCAATCATCTGATCTTTAACATGTTGTAGCACTGCATAAGAGCGTTTATTTACAAAGATAGTATTTGTTTTTCAATTTATCGGATTAATGGGATGATGAATTACTTAACATTGTAAGTGAGTGAAGTTTGTATTGAAAACTAAGATCTTAAAACAATCGTTTATTTGTTATAATAGTTATACCTAAATGAGGAATAGCTTTTCTCAGATTCATATTTTATTGGGTGGTGTGTATATTCCTAAGGCTTCGTTTCACTCATCCTTAGGCATGGGGTAGGAAAGTTTTGAGCTGTTTCTTTCATACCAGTCATTTAAATGCTTAAATTTAGTCTTTATTCGTCTGTTCCTGTTTATCTTAGCCTTTAGTAAATAAATACTGCAAATCGAAAATAAAAATGGAATCCAAAGTAATATGCAATGAAGAAATCTTAAATATAAGAAAAAGTAAAAATTTTAAAGAGCTTCTATTTTGTGATAATAATGAAAAGGAGAATATTATGACCAAACTATACTCTGTTTTGGAAAGAAAACAGCAACAGTTTTATTTGCTTTAAGGGAGCAATTTTTATTACTCTAGGGACTTAGAGATAAAGTGGAATATATAAAGCATTTGAAGCTGAATTTGGTTTGATAAATATTGCATCGGGAGTAAATCGTTATGTAATTTACAAGTGATGACGAAATAAAACCGAATTGTATAGTTAGAACCGAAATAGAGGATGTCATTAATATCTTGAATAATTAACAATAGATAAATGACTTAATCAAAAGTCAATTATCTGTACATTTTGCATGTTAAACCTAAACCCTTTTTTAATTAGTATTTATGACTACAAAGAAATCAAACAAACCAATTTTTTCAAGAAACGATGAAATTGATAAAATGGCATTTATGAGTTGGAGGATGGGACTCGGTCAAATTAACAATACAATTAATTTAGCGGAAGGCTATTTTGAATCTGCTATTGTTCAGACTGAAAGTTGTTTACAAGATAACGAATGGAAAAGAGCTGATATTCTTATTTTCCCAATGTTAATGTGTTTAAATCATGGAATAGAACTATACTTAAAGGCTAGTATTTCTATTTACAACGAATTACTAAATAATAACTTAAAAGTCGATGGAACACATAACTTGAGTCAATTATATACAACTCTTAAGGCTCGAATCAAAGATTTAGATGGTCAAAAAGCATCAAATGAATTTGAGAAAAACTTTAAAGTACTATCTGATTATATTGATGAGTTAATTTCAAAAATACAAACTTCACCAAACAATGATAAGATGGATTTTTCAAGGTATTCATTTGGCAAGAAAGGGGAAAGTCATTTTTATGTAGATAGACTATCTACTAATGAGATAGATTTAGAAAATTTATTATCAATTATGAATATCATGTTTGAGAAGTTTGATGCATATACCGAATATTTGTATTATGATAAGCTTCAACAAGGTGAATGAAAATTATACATGTAAATGTTTTTTATATTTGTAATAGTTAAAAATGATATCTCATAATTATTAAAATAAAATATTAATGAATAAAGAGTTAGAATCTATTGAATATAAAAAAGCTTGGTTACAATTTCAGACGATGAAGAATTGTTTACTTCACTGTACATTATTCTCATATTATGATACAATTAGAGATGGCATTAGTAATAAAAGCAATTTCTTTTTAAGAATGATTGATGATATCACTCAATCAACTATCAGTATTGAAATTTTAGCAAAAGAGGGAATTATCAATACATGCAAAAGAGAATTGAGATATTTATTAGAGTTAGCGATAAAAGCAACCTTCATATCAATGAATAATACCCAATCTGATATAAACGATCAGATAGAAGAGTATAAAAACTTGCTTAATTCATCAAATATTAATCCAATAAACGCCCTTCAACTTAATTTCTTTAACAAACAGGATGCTACCGATTTTATAACAGATGTAAAGAGAACTTATGGACTCCTTTCTAAATTTACACATGCTAGTTCGGAACAGATTACAGAAAGAATAAATAGATCGATGGAAGGAAGAACCATTGGATTTGAGGGAATTATTGAGCAGATAAGTTTAAATAAATTGGTCGACAAAGTGTTTTCTCAAGTAATTGTTTTTACTTTCAATGTAGTACCTAAGTATGTAGTTGGAGATTATCTTGTTGAAAATGATGGTGCTATAAATAATTGGTATTTTAGAAAGTCAAAATATATTTCTTTAATTGATGAATACTTTGATTATAAGCAGGAAAGACAACATGTGATAGAACAAATTAAACACGAAAGGCTGAAAAATATAGAGAATTAAATCATCCAAAGTATAAATCCTACTCATAAAGAGTAAAATATAAAACTCTAAAATTTTAGTCCTGACTATTTATTTTATTATTATCTTACTTCGTTTTGATATAAAATTTTTACATGGAAGAAAATAAAGGTACATATCAACCTAAGGTGCTCTACAGATAATGATAGATCTGAAAAATACATGAATTGGGTTGATTTAAATAAAGATATAGAAATTAATGGAGAGTTTTAATTTATATAGAGAGGCGAAGAATCAATATGAGAAATTAATTCCAGGAAAAAATGATGGATTAATTCTCCTATCTCTCTATGCCAAATATAAGGACAGAGACTTTTCCGAAGAAAATATTAATACGATTATCAACAAAGTTTTCAAAGATCAAGGAGTTGAAAATTCAAGAACAGAATATAATAGAAATAATACAATAATATTAAGACTACAAGAATCATTTTTATGGCGTAATGAAACAAAAAGGACCTATCAATTTAAAAAATATGGATTAGAACTTTGCCAGCATATTGAAAAGCGACTTATAAAAAAATATAGCCCAGCCAAGATAAAGCGTTTTTTTGACGAATTACATAAAAGCTTGACTGAAAATATTGAAAAGGAAAATGATTTTAATGAGTGGGTAGAAGACCATTTCGATCTGAGAATACCAGAACTTATTTCTCAAATTGAAATACTTGATCAACAAGTCAACGAATCAGTAAATGATTTCAAAATCAGTATTAAGTCTGAAAATAAAAATGTTATTTATGTTTTGAAAGGAATTGAAATTCATTTAGAAATAATTAAAAAACAGGCTTCTGAGCTCAAGAATGCATTTCAGGTTTCATATGAAATTGACGAAATCCTAACAGGAATTCTCCAAAAGCCAGACAACCACGACTATATTAGAAATATTCAAAAGGTTCAAAAATTTCATGACAATTCGCGAAATCAGTTAGAACAGATAAGTAAAAGAATTGAAAAAATAAAACCTCGTCTCCGAGAGTTTATTTATGATTTTAACAAACAGGATTTTGATCGAAAAACAAATAAATTCATTGATTATTTGTTAGAAAACTCTTTTGTAAAAAAAGAAGGAAGTAGAAAAAAAATTAAATTTCCAAATAATCTTTTAACCCTAAGGGTGAAATTAACAGAACACCTTCCTATATTTAATATAGTTCCGACCAGAGAGATAAGCTATAAATTACCTATGGAAATTTCGAAAAGGCAAATAGATTTCTCTAAAAGGAAAGAGTTACTAGATAAAACCAATAAATGGAAACAAGATAAAGAAAAAATATTGTATTGGACAAATATTGCCTTTAAAGAATTAGACGAAAATGGTACATTAGCTTTTACTCCATTATTTTTTAAGATTATAGATACCAATGAATTATCTATAGCAGTTAAAACTGCTCATAACATTTTAAGGAGAAGTACCAAATTTAAACATAAATATAAAATTGAAATTAATCGAGAAGCTGTTAATCATACAGTGAATAAAAGTATTTCATTATGGCAGATGACTATTCAGAAAATGGAGTAAAATATAGTTTTCTATATGAAAAGAAAGTAATGAGTGTTTTTGCTAAGCTGGACTATGCGCTTAGAAGTGGTACTCATATCCAGAGAGAATATCCTTTTGACGTGAATTTATATCGTTTCTTGAATGATAATGACAATTTTGAATCATTAAAAAAGTATTATAAAGACTTTTTTAATCTCAACCTTAAAATTGAAGGAAATGAGTTTAATCAATACTACTATCTGGAACTGAACGAAGATGGTAAAAGCAATGTGTCTTCTGATTACAGAGATTATTTAAAAAGTGAGTTTATAATTATCGGAATGCTCTTTCTTAAGATGTACAAACTAGATGGTAATATTGAGTTAGATAGTATTTCTGACTTTATAAACCTCCTTTATGAAGAATATGAAGAAGAGAAAAACGCCTTGAGAAAATTAATAAATGACAACTCTTCAGACAAGGGAACAGATACTACTGATCAAAGATTTGAAGACATTGTAAAAAAAGCCTTTATCAAATTTGGCGAATTAGGATGGTTAATGTGGGAGGATGAAAGTGAGAAAAACAAATTTAAGATTTTACCATCTTTCGAACGACTAAGAATAGCATATCAGCCCCAGATAGAAACAATAGACGACTTAATTAAAGATGTGAAAAATGCAGAATAATTTTCCACGTATATATAGTTTATCTACGATAGGTATTAAGCAGCACTTTAATGCAGACTATTTATTTCACCCATACAGAACAGATTTTAGTGGTGAAAGTGGTAGCGGAAAAAGTATGATCGCAGATATGATTCAATTGATTTTAGTAGGATCTAGCGAATTTCAATCTGCTACAGACGGCAATAAAGATAGAGATGTCAAAGGGATGCTTTTGGGGAGCAAAGGCAAAACTTCTTCCAGAGGTTACATTTTTATGAATATCGAAGTCAAGCCAAAGCAATATATTGCAATGGGCGCCTACCTTGAAAGTTCCAGTAATGTGGCTGAGATGTTTATTATCCAAAATGGATATGATTGGGAAATGTTAACGACTCTCAATCGTCCAATTTTTACAAAAGATTTAATTATAGATGATAAGGTTGAGGCGCTAAATAATCTTTGTGATAAGATTGCGTTTGTAAGGATTAAATCATTTAGGAGGAAAAATTATCATCAAATTCTTTATGATAATGAAATACTCTCTTTAGACTTGACTAAAGAAACAACATTAAAAGCTTACGCAAGTATTTTAAGGTCGTTCTCTAGAGGAAAAGGTTTTAAAAAAGAATCCGAGAATCTTAAAAGATTTCTTTTCGGAGATGACGATAAAAATATCATTAAGGCTAAATATGATGAAGAGGTGAAAAATATTACAAATGACTTTCACGAACATAAAAGATATTTGGATGAAATCAGATTAATTAATGAAAAACAAACTTTATTAAAAAATGTGCTGGAGAAAAGTAAAGTCTATAAATCGACTTATTCTGAATATTTAATTAAACGATACAATTTTTGGAATACACAAAAGAAGAAATCATCCCAAGAGCAACAAGAACTTAATGATGAATTGGAAAAACAGATTGAAGAATTAAAATTCATAAAAAATCAAATAATAAAGATACAAATTAAAGAATTGAAAGAACTTCAAAATTTAAAAGAAACAGTGGTTAGACTTGAAAACAAAGAAGAGTCTAATACTGATATTGAAAATAAATTTTTGAAGATAAGCCAGTCCAAAGCTTCTATCGAAACGGTTGAATATTGGTTGAGATTAAATAACAATCAATTAGAAAGAGTTAAAGAATGGTTTTCTTTTCAAAAGAAAGAACATAAAAGTAAAAAAAACTTGCAAAGTTTTACTGATTATCTTAAGGAAAATAATGCATTAAGTGATTTTGAAGCATCCAACTGGTTAATTGATTTTGAGAAAGAAAATATCGAATTTCCAAGGAGAATCGAAAGAATAGAAAAGGAAATAGCGGAACTTCAATCATTCTCTAAGTTTACAGATATTAACAATCCAGAATCTCTTTTAAATTGGGCTATAGAAAGCTTAAAATTCCCAGTCTCACCCAATATTGAGAGCGCTCTAATCTACTTTCAAAAATATGGTAAAATAAGACCTTCTGAAAGAAATGCTGAAAGATATGTACCTTCCCCAGGAGACTTGTTTGAAAACATGAACTCTAAAATTAAAGAAGAAACAGATCATGGCTTCTGGTTAAACCTTGATGGTGTTTATGAATATATTGAACATTCGTCTAGCCATGTTTTAAATGTTAGCGATCCAAAACAACTTTTAGGACCTATTCAAAAAGTAAAAGAAGGTATTACAAATCGTTTGTCAACACTTAAGATTGAAAAGAAACAGGAACAAAAATTAAAAGAGATATTATTTGCCTATGGCAACTTAAAGGAATCTATTAGTTTATATAAACGGAAGAATGATCTTTCTAATTTCAATATTGAAGAAACTTTAAAAGAGATTTCTGAAGAAACTTTAATCCAAAATATTGAGTTGTATAATAACAAAAAGAGTATTGATTTAGAATTCACTTCTATTCAGAAAGAATATCAAGATTTTTTAACTCAAAAGAACACAATTGATGAGTATAACAAAAAAATCAAAGAGCTGGAAAGTAAATTCTTTAAAGAAGATTTAGTAATTGGCATAAACTCTATTGAAAACGAAATTGAGCAATTTATAAATAATATGTATAAATTGAAAAATGGCTTTGATAAAGAATTATTAAAGGAAAAGTATGTTAAAGACATTAGCCATGAATCGAAATTATTAAGTACAAAATTTGATCTTAAACAAACAATAGACGATCTTGAAAAAAATAAAAAAGAAAAAGAAGATAATCATACTAAAGCAAACCTAGAGTTGGATGAAACAATTAGGTTGAATGAGTATCTATTTAAATCAGAAATTAAGTTTTCTGAAGATATTATAGAATTAACCAATCCTGAAAACGGAGAGTTAAACTCTTTGAAATTCAAAGCGGAACAATCAAAAGTTGCCTACGATGAATACTTAAAAATCGTTACTGAAAATACACCTTATAATGAATTAATTTCTATTGGTAAGCTTGCTAATTATTTACTCCCCACAGTTTTTCCCACTTCCACAATTGATGAAAATCTAATTACTTATAATATAGTAGAAAGGTTGAATAAACTCACACAGGATATTCAGGAGATTGGTTCAAGAAAAATGGAGATATTGGGAAGTATTTTCAATGAGGTATATAGGGTTTACAATAATTATCTTACTAAAATTAGTGAAATTGATTCCTATCTCAAAAAGAAAAACAAAGTTATTACTGGAGGTAATCGAGCCTCCTTATTGTCTAAACCTTCAATACATTTCCCAACTAGTTGGCTTTTTAATTTTAGAAAGCAACTGAATAATCAACTGAATAATGTTGGATTATTTAGCGAACTTCGGGAAGAAATAGATATTAACGTGATGATGGTAAAGGCTTTTCATCAATTTGGAGGTAGTGCTAAAATCGATCCCGAAGATTTAATGAATCCTAAATCTTATTTCGATCTAGAGTTTGATTTAAAACTTGACAATGATGAGAGTAATTCTGGGAGTAATGGTCAAACTTATACTGCTAATGCGTTATTATGCTTAGCAAGGTTGTCTCTAATTGAGGTAGAAGGAAGAAGAGGGCTAAAGATAATGCCAATAGATGAAGCCGAAGGTTTAGGGAGTAATTATGATATGCTTCATAAATTAGCCAAAACAGAAAAACACCAAATCATCACGATGGCTATAGAGACAGCAGGAGAAATTACGAATGATGGACAATATATCTACATTATGAATGAAAATAACTTAGCTGATACAGATACCTATGTTCCACCTTTGGGGATTTTTTCTGATATCATTGTAGAAGATATTACCAATTATATTAACACAATACCGAGCAATGAATAAAAATATTACATGGAAAGAATTAAAAGCCCTTGATGACTTATTTCATTTAAAGAAAACAAGAGCGAATATTCAAGAGCATCCTTATATTAAATATTTATTGGAAGACAAATGTATTCTTGATAGAAAGATCGGAAATACTAAAATTGTTGTTTCTACTGATTGTTTTGGCAAATTCTATGAGGGTACATTTAAAATACAGTATGATGAAGCTAAGAACTTTCTAATCGAAAATGGGATTGAACCTAATGCTAAAAAGAATTTCACACTTGAAGACGTAAAAACTTTAATGCTCATCGCAGAAAATAAAACTGAGTTGAAAAATAATCCTACTAATATAGAAGACTTCTCCAATGAATTTTTTAATACCTCAAAATACTTAAAGAATAAGACAAGCATAAGAAATGCTGTATTTAAAATTTTAGGGATCACAGAATTTTCTTTAGATAAAAAGGAAAATCAATGGAGAATTGTCGTTGATCATCCTAATCCTAGAGCTATTGTATTGTGCGAAAATAAATCCTTTTTAAAACAACCCTGGATAGCTAGAAATGCAGAAATTAAGTTATGGTATGTTGGTGGGAATAACATAAAAATAATTGATGATATTGATGAAATAGAGCTTTCAAAACCTATCTATTATTCTTGTGATTGGGATTTAGCAGGATTACAAATTTACACAAGAATAAAAGAAAAGCTTAGAAAAAGAAATAAAGATATATCCATTCTCTACCCTAATGAGCCTCATAAGAAAATAAGCACATATATCGACTACCACTATAGTCATTGGGATTTATCAAAAAAAGTATCTGGATTATCTATTGATTTATTCTTAGAAAAAGAATTAATTCTTATTAATAATCTGATTCAAAGTCAAATGTGGATTGAGGAAGAATCATTTGATTTGATAGAAATGCTAAATTGCACAAAATAAAAAAAGACGACTAAACAGCCATCTTTTCATTTGCTTTTTGTAAATATTATGATGATTCCCAAATGTTTAAGTTTTTATTTCCTAATCTGATACATTATCACTCTCATATTACTTACACCATTTCTGTAAAGCTCACAATTTTTTTCTCAATAGCTACCATCTCATTAAAAACCTTTCTTTGGGTGATTTTACCATATATCTGCGTGTTTTTAATACTACGATGCCCCAATACACTAGTGAGTGTTTCCATTGTCGCTCCATTATCTAGCATGACAGTAGTGGCAAATGTATGGCGATGTATGTGAAAAAAACACAAGAAAAGGGATATACGCAAATCGCAATACTTCAATAGGTAACAGTCTTGAAATTAGCATATTTGCTTAGATTTAGGAAGTTCGTAAAATTGGAATCTAAGCAAATCTTAGACATACTTCAGTTACTAAGTCGTTAACCACTCAGTTACTAAATTAAAACAGGTAACAAGATGCGAATAAACGAACTTCTTATGTTCTGATTTGCTTATAATTACGCACTAAAGAGCACTTATATAACAAGTAACTTTGCCGTTGTTTTGCAACGGCAAAGGATAATAAAAATATAAGTGTATGAAAGCAGAAAAATTCAAGGTATTACTCTACCTCAAAAAGAGTAGTTCCGACAAATCGGGTAAAACTCCGATAATGGGACGTATCACTGTCGGCAAGTCGATGGTACAATTCAGTTGTAAACTTTCTTGTACATTCTCGCTATGGAATTCGCGTGAAAGTCGGTTGAATGGAAAAAGTAAAGAAGCCATAACGACCAACGCTCAGTTGGATAAGTTGATGCTTTCCATCAACGAAGCATACGACACGCTCATTGATCGTAAACAGCCTTTCGATGCCCAAGCTATCAAGAACTTGTTTCAAGGAGCAATGTCCGCACAAACGACCCTGCTACAACAATTCGATAAACATATCGAAAGCGTTAAAGAGCGTATTGGCGTTGATCGTTCCCCAAGAACACTTCCCAATCATCTCTATACCAAACGAGTTGTAGCTGAATTTATCAAGAAAAAGTTTAATGCTTCCGATCTGGCTTTCGGTCAGTTAAGCGAACAGTTTATCCGGGACTTCCAATCTTTTGTATTGGAGGATAAAGGACTTGCACTTGATACCTTACGACACTATCTGGCAATCCTAAAAAAAGTTTGCAAGATAGCTTTCAAAGAAGGTAACTCGGATAAAAACTATTTTGCTTATTACAAGCTACCTAAACAAAAAGAAAGTACCCCAAAAACCCTCAGCCGGGAAGATTTTGAGAAAATTCGGGATTTAGAAATTCCCGAACGTCGCCGATCACATGTCATAACACGTGATATGTTCCTATTTTCCTGCTACACAGGCACGGCCTACATTGATACGGTATCCGTCACCAAAGATGATTTATCAACGGATGATGATGGTGCATGGTGGCTCAAATACAAGCGGGGCAAAAACGGACAACTTGCCCGCATCAAATTATTACCGGAAGCCATTGCCCTGATTGATAAATATCGGGACGACAACAGGGAAACTTTGTTCCCAATGATACACAACGGTACGATTAAAAGAAATATGCAAGGCATACGGATTCTTGCTGATATAAAAGGACGTCTCCACTATCACATGAGCCGTCATTCCTTTGCCAGTCTAATTACACTCGAAGCAGGTGTACCCATCGAAACGGTATCAAAAATGCTCGGTCACAGCGATATAAAAACAACACAAATTTATGCACGTGTGACCCCTAAAAAGCTCTTTGAGGATATGGATAAGTATATTGAGACAACACAAGATTTAGTATTAACCCTATAATATCAACGATCATGCGAAGTACATTTAAAATATTATTCTACATCAACCGCAGTAAAATAAAAACCGACGGCACTACTCCTATTCTGTGCCGTATCACGGTTGATAATAAACAGACAGTTTTGACAACCGGAATCTATTGTGAACCGAACGATTGGAACAGCAAGAAAGGGAAAGTACGAGACGGGGCGACCAATCATAAATTGGATAAACTTCGGGAACGTATCGAACAGACCTACGAAGAGACTCTTAAAGAACAAGGAGTTATCAGTGCAGAATTACTCAAAAATATAATTTTAGGAGTAAATAGTGTGTCCACCTTTCTTTTACAAGCAGGTGAAGTGGAGCGTGAACGATTGAGAAAACGATCTCTGGAGATTAATTCAACATCCACCTACCGACAATCAAAAACAACCCAGAGCAACCTGCGTGATTTTGTCCTTTCACGAGGAATGGATGATATTGCCTTTTCAGATATTACGGAAGAGTTTGGAGAATCGTTCAAAAACTTCTTAAAAAAAGATTTAGGCTATGCGACAACCCATGTGAATCACTGTCTATGCTGGCTAAACAGGCTGGTTTATATTGCGGTTGATCAGGAAGTGTTAAGAAGTAGTCCGATTGAAGATGTGGAGTATGAGAAAAAAAATCCTCCTAAATTACGGCATATTACCCGAAATGAACTGAAAAAGATTATGGACACTCCAATGCCCTACGAACGGCAAGAGTTAGCTCGCAGAGCGTTTATTTTTTCAGCCTTTACCGGACTTGCTTTTGTTGATGTGCACAACCTCTATCCTCAGAATATAGGCAAAACAGCGGAAGGTAGATTATATATCCGAAGTAGCAGAACTAAAACAAAAGTTGAAGCATTTATCCCACTGCATCCGATAGCAGAACAAATCTTGATGCTTTACAATACAACCGATAATACTGCTCCTATCTTCCCTTTACCAAGTCGGGATCAGATTTGGTTTGAAGTTCATGAGATAGGCTTTGCTTTAGCGTTCAAGGAGAATCTCAGCTATCATCAAGCCCGACATTCGTTCGGAACCCTTATGTTATCGGCTGGTATTCCTATTGAGAGTATTAGTAAAATGATGGGGCATACCAATATTTCGAGTACACAGATTTACTCGAAAGTTACTGATGATAAAATATCAGAGGATATGGACAAGCTAATGGAACGACGAAAAGCAATTAGTAATAAAACATCTCAACCGATAGAGCTATGAAAAACACAAAAATCAAGATAAGTGATAATGGAACTGTACATGTTCCAAGAAATGTTAGAATGAATATTACAGAGATCGCCGAACTCTTTCAAATCTTCTATCAAGCGGCAAAGAAGAATATTCGTTCTATTGAGAAATTAGGTATTTGTACGGGAGATCAGTCGATGAGTGGAACGGTAGAAGGAGCCAAAATCGTTTCCGATTATTACGGTTTGGATATGATAATCGCTATTGCTTTTCGGGTGCAATCAGTCAAAGCAAATATCTTTCGTAAGTGGATAATTGATCAATCTACCAAGCCAGAAGTAACAACAATGCCTCTATTGTCGATTCAAAATGCAATGCTCAACTAATGCAGGACGTCATAAGTAATTAAAAACAGGCTTCGAGTTTATTTCGAAGCCTGTTTTATTATAAGACCTGTTGATTCTTAAAGAATCCTATTGATAAAATCTTCCTTATGCTTATCTCCCCATTGCCATAACTGATCAATAATCGGGATTAATTCGCGACCTGTCTCTGTTAGATAATATTCTACTTTCAATGGCAAAACCGGATATACTTTCTTTTCCAAGATACCCATCCTTTCCAGTTCGCCTAATTGCTTTGTCAGCACTCTTTTGGGTGCAACACTGATACTTCGTTGCAAATCGCACGGTCTTACAATTCCTTTACTAATTTCCAGTATCAACCATGCATTCCAACTAGATGATAAAATATCAATGGCAATCCGAACAGGACAATCGGAATAGTCCATTGGATTTTTCTTTATATACATTTTTTTCCTTTGTTTTTCTTATTTCAAAGATAATCAATTATTATCCAAATAGGGATAAATTTATCACCCGATGAAAGATTTATCCCTTATTGTCCAGCCGATTATAAGTCTTTATTTTTGTGACAAGCAACCACGAATATGAGTAAGAATGAAATTATAGTAAGAGGTGCAAGGGAAAATAATCTGAAAGATATATCTGTCAGAATTCCTAAGAAAAAAATAACCGTATTTACAGGAGTATCAGGTTCAGGCAAAACCTCTTTAGTTTTCGACACAATAGCTGCCGAATCGCAAAGGTTATTGAATGAAACTTATGATAGTTTTATTCGCCACCGATTACAACAATATGGAAAGCCGGATGTAGATAGCTTAGATAATTTATCGGTAGCGATTATTGTCAATCAGAAGAAGATAGAAGGTAATGCCCGCTCGACAGTGGGTACAACAACCGACATATATTCGCTTTTACGGTTATTATTTTCGCGTATAGGAAATCCGTTTACAGGACATTCTACTGTCTTCTCATTTAACAACCCTCTAGGAATGTGTTCCTGTTGCGAAGGCTTAGGAAAGACTAGCATAGTGGATTTAGATGAATTGATTGATAAAACTAAATCTCTAAATGAAGGAGCAATCAGATTCCCCACATTTGAGGTTGGAGGATGGCGTTGGACTCGTTATGTCTATTCCGGATTATTCGACAATGATAAGAAGATAAAAGATTATAGTTCTCAGGAATGGTATAATCTGATATATGCAGATGATCTGAAACTGCCACACCCTGATCCTCAATTTCCTAAAACAGGAATATACGAGGGAATATTACCTCGCTTTGAGCGTAGTTTTTTCAAGAAGGAATCAAAAGAAATTACAGGTAAAAATGCATTAAGATATAAAGAGGTCGTAAAACAAGGGCTCTGCCCCGAATGTAATGGAGCCCGTTTAAATCCAAAAGTTTTAACTTGTAAAATATCAGAAAAGAATATTGCAGATTGCTGTAATATGCAGATAGACGATTTACTTGAGTTTATTAAAACAATAGATAGTAATACTGTTACGCCGTTATTAAATACAATTATTGAAAACCTTGAAAATTTATTGGCTATTGGTTTGGGGTATCTGACCTTAAGCAGAAATACTTCTTCATTATCAGGAGGAGAATCACAACGGATAAAACTAGTCCGACATTTGGGAAGCAGCCTGACAGACCTCACTTATATATTCGATGAACCAAGTGTCGGGTTACATCCTAATGATGTACAACGCTTAAATAAATTGCTAATCGAATTACGGGATAAAGGAAATACGGTGCTGATTGTAGAACACGACCCTGATGTAATAACCATTGCAGACCATATTATCGATATGGGAATCGGTGCAGGCAAAGGCGGTGGAAATATTGTTTACGAAGGAGATTTTGAGGGGTTAAAAAAAGTAGAAACACTGACAGGACGTTATCTTAATCATAAAAATCAACTTAAAGCCAAATATAGAACTGCTTCCAGCTATTTATCTGTAGATAATACTTCTATCCACAACTTGAAAAATATATCTGTTCAGATACCTAAAGAGGTATTGACCGTTATTACAGGAGTCGCAGGTTCAGGGAAAAGTTCCCTTGTCAAATCTTTTATTAGTCAATATAAAGATATAGTGGTAATTGACCAAAGTGACTTACGAGGTAGTAAAAGGTCGAATATTGCAACCTATACAGGGATATTGGATGTAATAAGAAGACTATTTGCGAAGCAGAACAATGTGAATCAGTCGCTATTTAGCAATAATTCAGATGGAGCTTGCCCCGAATGCAGAGGATTAGGCATTATATCTACCGATCTTGCTTTTTTAGATGCTGTCGAAGTTCGTTGCGAACAATGTAATGGTAGTGGATTTAAGCCCGAAGTTTTAAAGTATAAACTGAATGGTAAAAATATTACTGAAATTATGGCTATGACCATCAGCGAAGCAAATACTTTTTTTGATATACAGGAAATAATACAACCTCTTAACCGGCTTTGCGAAGTCGGCTTACATTACTTAACATTGGGACAATCCTTAAATACATTTTCAGGAGGAGAGCGTCAACGCTTGAAATTAGCAACCGAATTAGGAAAGAAAGGAAATATATACGTTTTTGATGAGCCGACAACAGGACTTCATGGTTCAGATATATCCAAACTTATGAAGCTTTTTGACAGACTAGTAAATGAAGAGAATACAGTTATCATTATCGAACACAATATGGATATTATCTCTCAAGCTGACTGGATTATTGACATGGGACTTGGTGCAGGTAAAAATGGAGGAGAGATCGTTTTTGAAGGCTTAGCAAAGGATATAATAAAAAACAGCCAATCACTAACGGGCATATACTTAGACAAATATCTAAGTACCAAATAAAAAATCACTAAACAGCATAAAGAAAGCGGTTCACATAAAAAACAGGCTTCGAGTTAATTCTGAAGCCTGTTTTCTGTTGTAGACCTAGGAATAGAATACTATTTCAGTTCTTGAATATAGTTTCGATCTAATATCTTCTGAATATCAGATTCTCGATACAGGGTTTTACCCCCAAACTGAAAATAAGGAATTTTACCCTCTGTACGATAGAGTTGTAATGTTCTTCTGCTTATTTTTAACTTTTTAGCCATCTCCGTATCAGTCAAAAATCGTTCTCCAAAGAGCGATGGCTTCTCGGAGGTCAGGACAACTTCAATTCGATCCAACATCTTGTCAAGCAAAGCAAAAAACTTCTTTACTCGCTCGTTTCGCTTTGTTAAAATGTCATTATCCATGTTGTTGCAATTCTAATTCGTGAATAAGTTTTCTTACATCTTTGACTCTATAATAGAGTTTCCGGCTAATCTTGGTATAGGGCAACATACCACTATCTCGATAACCTTGAAGAGTACATTTAGATATATTAAGCATCTGGCACACATCCTGATTATCTAACCAATCTTCAAGTCCTTTACTTGTATGGCGTTCACACAGCTTGTTCACTTTATGAGCGAACAGTTCAAACTGCGTCATCATTGCCTCGAATGTTCGGGCTTCAATATATATTATCTCCATAGTAATTTACTTTTTTGTTCATACTATGATTACGGGGGGAGCAAATATAAGTCATTAAATTACAGTATACATAAGTAATTTATAGGCTGGTAGCTTTAGTCTATACTTGTCTATGCCTAAAAAACATTTTATACTCTTTCGATAGCTTCAGGAAAGGGTAAAAGGGATTTTTTCTACTTGTTTCATAATTTCTTCCCCTTTAAGCGAAATGTCATCAGAGCCTAATGAGTATTCGATTTCAGTCGCAAAGGTATTCCGTGTTCTTCACGCTGACAGCAAGGTAAGCCCTAAAGGGTTTGGCGAAAAATCTTCCTCTTTCCCTTCTTCTGCTATTCGGGCGAGCGTATTTATTCGTCAAAACCTTGCACAGCTAAACACTACCCTTTTTTTAAGCTTCTGAAACTCGAATACTCCTCACCGGCTCCGATACGGCATAGCGTTAAAAAAAAGGTCAGAAATTATGAAACTAACAGCAGAAAAAAATAAGAAACAACGATCCTCCTACCTTCCAATTAGCATAGGTTGGGTTTTGAAAATAGTCTTAATTATCGTGGGTTACTCCTTATGGGGAGCTGGGTTTATTTGGGCTTTGGTGGGCTTGTATCTCTTCTATGATGTGATTCGGGGTATTCTCTCGTGCCTGCTGATGTTGGGTGCTGTAATTACCCTTATTTATCTAATGCTGACTTATTTATAATCTATTAAAACGCAAAAGTTATGACAAAGGTATTTTTATTAGGTGCGAACAAAGAAATTGACAGAGCCGAACAAGTAGTAGAGGTCAATCAAGTTATCCAAATGGAGGGGTACAGCTATCACAGATATGTAGTGTACGACATTACAAAAAATCAATGGGGCATCACTTACAAGTTGATAAACCTAACGACAAAGGACTTTCATACTGCCGACATTATTCGACCATTGAAAGAAAAATTTGGTATTGGATTCTATTACGACACCGACAACCCTCAATTTATGGACAGCTTTGAAGTAGCAATATTGCTCCAAGAAGCACAAGCCAAAGCCAATACAGAAGCGGACGAGGAAGAAAAAAAACGCATACGAGTGGAGGAAGTCAAAGCGATAGGTAGCAAACGTTTTGCCGAAATACTCCCAGAAAATGCACAAGCGGTTATCGTGGCACGTTTGAAGCAAGACGAGAGCGACAGCCAAAGAGACTACTTTGCATCAAGAACAACACGGACTGTCATCTTAGGCTTTTCTACCCACAAAAGAGATATCTTTTCTGAAATGCGGAAACACGCATCCAATTTTGAAGAAACTGCCTATTTAACGGAGTACAACGAAGATTACGAACATCGGGAAAAGTATTCGATGGGTGCAGGGTACTATTTAGGCGAAAGCAAATATCATGGATGGATAATCGAAAAAGAGCCTATTTACAACCGAGAACAAGCAATTAAATTATTTGCCTATGCAGCAGGGAGCGAAGATAACATTCGCATAAAAAAGACTGATGATACACCACCAACACCACCAAGCGACAAGAACGGCACAAGCAAGAACGGTTGCACATTAGTAGAGTATTCAGAGAAAGCGGTAGCAGTATTTGGAGAAACAAGAGCCATCAAAGACGAACTCAAAGCAATGGGAGGAAAGTTTAACAGCAGACTGACCTTTAACGGAAAAAGGTTAGCAGGATGGATATTTTCAAAGTCGCAGGAGCAACGCTTAGCGTACTACTTTGGATTAAATTAATTATCAGAAAACTAAGGAAGTATAAATATAAAGCATAGGATATAATGAAAACGAATAGAAAAGTAACAGCTAAGTCTGTAACAATCAATTTCAGAAATTATGGCGAAATAACAATCCCTAAAGGTGTTTTAGTGACCAATGAGACGGCAATGGGAATAGATGATAAATACAATTTTGTAGATGAATTTGATTGGATTGATACCAACTACCCCCAAGTAGCACGATCATTAAAAATGGATGCTCAAAACTATGGAATAAACATACCCAAAGAACATATAATCACTCAAGAAGATGAAAACATTTAAAAGAGCAAACCTCCCCGAACAAATAAACTATAACAGCAAGGTTTATAAAGTTGATATTGAACTAAGTGCTTTGTATTCAATTGGTAGAACAAATAAAGTACCGAATGATGCTATAAAAGTCGAAGTATTAAGCCGAAAACTAAAAAGCAGTACCGATATATATAACAGACCTTACAAGCCTTCAATTTTCATATTCATTCCCATAGAGCCAAAGAAATAAAATAATAACAAGGGGCGGTAAACCTGCCCTACAACACCCCAAGATTATGAAAGCAACAAACCATTTCCAAAATACGATAAAGGCATATTTAGACAAACGTGCAGAGATAGATTTACTTTTTTCATTCCGTTACTCCCTGCCCGAAAAGAAGTTAGAGGATTGCGTGACTTATATCCTAAACCAAGTACAGAAAAGCGGTTGCAATGGTTTTCACGATGATGAAATATTCGGCATGGCGGTACATTTCTATGACGAAGACAACATCAAAATAGGTAAACCGATGCACAATGCACAGGTAGCAGTCAATCATGTAGTCGTATTAACAGCCGAAGAAAAAGAGAAAGCACGTCAAGAGGCTATGCAAAAGGCACAAGACGAAGCCTATCGAAAAATGACACAGCCAACTAAGAAAGCCAAAAGAGTAGCATTAAATCTCCAACCAAGTCTATTTGACTTTTAAATTATCGACCTATGAAACCAAAGAATAAACTCCAAAAACAAGTAGTAGAAGCAAGTAAAACATTGCCCAAACTTACCAAAACGCAAATCCAATGGGGATACGACCACGCTATGCAATATGTTGGACGAAGAACTGAGAAAGGAATTGTTACTTGTACCAAGTGCGGTCACTCGTGGCAAGGGATGGGAGAATTAGCCAATACCCTTTTGGGGTGCGAGTGCCCGAATTGTCAATCAAAATTAATAGCTAAGACCACCAAGAAACGAACATTTGATGATAGTTATTATATGAACATCATCACGGCTCACAAAGGCTATCAAGTGATACGCACCATCATGTTAAGTTATAAATCCAAAATAGGAGAACCGACAAAACTTTCATATTCCGAAGTGATGCAACGTTGGATTGCCCCCGATGGGAAACATTACACCTTTGCCCGACTTCGCCAAACGATGGGGACGTATTGTATTGATTCATGGTTTTTTCATACTCCATTAGAATTGCGAAACGAGAATAGCAACAATAAGTTTTACATAAACGTCTATGACAAAATAGGAAGTATGGGCGAAATCTATCCACCTCAGAAACTTATACCCGAATTGAAAAGAAGTGGCTATAAAAAAGCATTATATGGACAGAACCCTTTAGACTTATTCCGTACCCTACTGAGTGACAGCAGAGCCGAAACACTTATCAAAGCAGGCTATACAAAGCTATTAGAACGTATTATGAATATGGGTTGGAAGAATATTGACAGTTATTGGCAATCCATCAAAATAGCTATCCGCAACAAATACAAAATTGAAGATGCCATTCTTTGGTGCGACTATATAGATATGCTTCGATTCTTTGGCAAAGATTTGCACAATGCAAAATACGTTTGTCCGACTAACCTAAAAACCGAACATGACCGATATGTTATTAGGAGAGCTAAAGCAGATGCACAAGCCGAAATAGAAAAGCAAATTGCAAAGGAAGATTCATTCAGAGAAGAAAAAGGCAAATTTTTCGGACTTTCGTTTTCAGATGGTACTATCAGTGTTCGTGTCTTGGAGAGCATAGCAGATATAATATTGGAAGGAAAAATGATGCATCATTGCGTAGGTGGTTATTACTCAAAAGCCGATTCGCTAATCTTATCGGCTTGTATTGATGGCAAACGCATTGAAACAATTGAGGTATCAATTTCGCAATTAAAAGTTGTTCAAAGCCGTGGAGTATGTAACAAGAACACTAAACACCACAATAGAATAATACAACTTGTAGAGCAAAATATATCACTTATAGAAAATAGATTAGCAGCATGATGAAAGAAAATGTTTACACCTTATTTGTTGGCTTCCGAAAATTGGGAGAGTTCAAATCTATTTTGGAAGCCAAGAAGTTTGCTCAAAGTAGCAATCTGGCAGGAGCTTTTAACCTTCTTGGCGAGAATTATAGAGATAGTTGGTATGTGTTTAAATCAGAAACTAAAGACGATGAAAATTAAAAATATAACAGGGAAGTCCATCGAAGTTACAAATTTGAATAAGGCTATTAAGCAATGCAAATTGTGCAGGAATAGTCCCTTTCTGATGGATTCTGGACATACGGTTGGAGAGAATTACTCGTTTATGCTCCTGCAATTGGAAGAACTGAAACGAAAATTGAAGACCTGACGGCGGAGAGAAATTTCCGCCGCTTCTTTTTCCATGAGCTGTTAACAAAATTTTATGCGGAGAAAAAGAAGCAAAAATCCTGTCTTTCATAGTTTTATAACAATGATCAGTTCTTGAGAGAAGTATAATAACAAATCGGCAAATAAATAATCAAATAGAAAATCCACCTATTATCTATTTGCCGAACAAAGACTTTTAATTTCTAGCAAGTTTCAGTATCCTCAATGCTCCTCTTATTACGAAAAGAAATACAATACTACCTATAATAAGGTCAGGTACTTGATTATCTAACAACCATACCAATAATCCAGCAATAACAACACCAATATTTGTAATTACATCATTAGACGAACAGATAACACTTGCTTGAATATGGGCATCCTTACTTTTTGTTCGTTGGAGCAAAAACAGGCATATAACATTGGCTACCAAGGCAAGTATAGATATACCTATCATCGTTTGAAAGACAGGCATTTCCTCCGCACCTGTAAAGCGTCTGATTACTTCAATAAAACCAATTGCAGCCAGTAATATCTGAAAATATCCACAGATCAGAGCAACACGTTTCTTTCTGCTAATTGCTGTGCCCACAGCTAACAGACTCAGTCCATAGACAAAGGAATCAGCAAGCATATCAAGGCTATCGGCAACTAATCCCATTGATTTAGAGATAATACCCGTTGACATTTCAATCAGGAAAAAGCCGAAGTTAATAGCCAGTACAATCCAAAGGACTTTACGCTGTTTACTATCTTCCTCTACCTGAAATTCTCCTATTACTTCTGTACTTCCAATAAAGTGTGAAGCAAGATTTAAGGAAGCAAGCTGCCTTTCGATTTCCTGATAATCTCCTGTATGATAAACGGCCAGTATCCTGTTTTTCAGATCATATTCTTGCTTGGCAATACCCTTTATATTTTGAAGTTTCATCCGAATGAGATTTTCCTCACTCGGACAATCCATTTGCTCAATTTTAAAAATTGTCTTTTTCATTTTACAATTTAATTATAATACCTGCATTCAGGACAAAGCCGTCCAATGGTGCATAAATATCCCGAAACTCAGGTTTAGTCATCGAACCCGTATAAATAGTATCGAACCTTGTTTGCCGTCTGTCAGTAAAGTTCTCAAAATTAGCATATACAGAAAACTTTTCCCAAATACGTTGCATCATTAATCCGCAAATAAGGTAATCCTGCCCTGTTTTTCCGTTATTCAGTTTTTGCTTTCCTGTATAGTAGGCTTCCAATCCGATTTTCCATTTATCTTCTACCTCGTACATTAAAACAGAATTGATTTTATGTTTCGGGGTAAGGTTTTTTTGGTAGCTTCTTCCGTCTTCCTTAACATTCGCATCTGTATAGGTATATCCGAGAAACAGACCGAAATCCTTGTACGTTATTTTCATATTGGTTTCAGCACCTTTACTATCGACATGACCGTCTATGTTATTAAACTGCCATCGGCTGTTTTCCGCAGCTTGCAGTTCAAGCGGATTTTTAAGGTAGGTATAAAAGAATAGCTGATTTATACTTAAAAACACCTGGTCGCCAAATAAGCCCGCTTTATAAGTAAAATCGATATTTGCCCCATAGCTTTTTTCCAACTTGTTCTTATCATCATCTATCGGTAAGACATTTTGAAACTGGATGCGTTCGCTATCTTCTGAAAAGATGGTAGGTGCTTTATATCCAAATCCACCACCCACACGGGATGAGAACTTTTCATTGATCTTGAAAAGAGACGAGATACGGGGTAATACAGCAAATCCATAATCTGTAACGTAATCTGTTCGCAATCCGGTTTCTAGGTTCATCCAGTCCGTTATCTTCGTATTATTTTGTACAAATAAACCTACAGTAGTCATGTTGTAATCTCTCAAAGGAAAATCTGTCAGTTTCTTTTCAGTAAACTTATCCGTCCAAATATTTGCACCTGCTACCCATTCCGTTTTTTCTTTGGTATGTATATAAGAAACTTCCGAAAAAGAAGACAATTGCTCACCATCAAATTTAAAATCAGGAATCTCTAGCTTGCGGCTAAAATAAGTGACACTGTTTTTTATATTCAACCGGTTTTGTTTGTCAAAACGGTGTTCAAATGTAAGTTGGCTTGAATGTCTTTGTGTTTTATTCCTTTCAAAATAAGAATGTTCTTCATCTCCTTTCCCATCTACATATTTCATATCACCACCCAGACGGTTTTCTATCATAGAGTTTATACCGAAATTGAAATCTGTATTTTCAGATAAGTATAAAAATAGTTTAGGATTCAGTACAAACCTGTCAAACTTTGGGATTGCAGTAAAACCTACATCGGACGGATTATAAGCCCGGTTACGGTTATACGATGCAAATACAGTAGTACCCACTTTATTGAATTTCTGACCGAAAAAGCTGTTTACATCAAGCCCTTTACCTGTTGTCCCATTCAGGTGTATTGAAAAATCTCTTTTCTCTTCAGGTGTTTTTGATATCAGGTTTACCAGTCCTGCAATTGCACCACCACCGTATAAGGTCGACGAAGAACCTTTTATTATTTCAACCTGCTTTAAGTCGAGAGGTGGTGTCTGCAACAAGCCTAAACCGCTTGCTGCACCCGAAAATACAGGAAAACCGTCTTTTAGTATCTGGGTATATCTACCATCCAATCCTTGAATACGAATGGATGAATTGCCCGATATGGCTGATGTTTGCTGTGTCATAATACCCGTACTTTCATTCAGTAGCATACGGATATCTCCGGGCTTCATGACTCCTTTTTCTCCTAACTCTTCTCCATTTATAAACTCAATACGAGTAGGGATATCTTTAAATGTTCGGGTTCCCCTTGTTGAAGAAACAACTACTTCCTGTAATGTTTCTTCATCAGGTTCAATTTTGATAATAATAAGTTCGTCCGAAGTAAGCGGAAAGATAAATTCTTGTATGGTCTTTTCATATCCCATATAAGTGATTTCGAATTTCTGTTTCCCGTCCGGTATATTTGAGAGTACTGCTAATCCTTCAGTGTCGGAAGATGTGCCGTTCGTTGTGTTCTGAAGAACGATACTTGCACCGATCAGAGGTTCTTTCGTTTCGCAATCAATCAACTTGACGTTAAGCGTATTTTGTGCGAAAATATTGGGAAAACTGAAGGCTAAGAATAGCATCAGCATAAATTTCATTT
Organism: Dysgonomonas sp. BGC7; assembly: GCF_001261735.1. Taxonomy (GTDB): domain Bacteria; phylum Bacteroidota; class Bacteroidia; order Bacteroidales; family Dysgonomonadaceae; genus Dysgonomonas. The sequence continues at coordinate 190,478 of NZ_CVRP01000019.1, forward strand.
TCATTATGATAAATGTTTTAAATCTTCAATTAGAAATAGCATGAAAGCTACGATACTACAAAGAATGCATTACCGTAAAAATTTTAGTATGGCCTGTGAAAAATAAGTTCGTTTATGCTTGTGGCGGTTGCCATATTGAAGATATAAAACCAGGTACGTCTCCTTTAAATACATAATCTGAGTTACAATCAGATACTAACCCTAATGCGATTGTTATAGGATGATAGAAACGGGCTTCAGGAAAGCCGGTACAGGTATTACAGTGGAGAAATGGAGAGCAACAACTGTAGTTGTTATCAGAGCAGTCATCACAAGCGTTGCTTGTATCATCTCCTGTGTTAAGTGTTTCCGTATGTATGGAAAGACATTTATCCTCAAAACAGCAAGGTATTACCGATAATAGTAATACACTTATTGCTAATATAAAAGATAAATATTTCATAGAACAAATATAAAGAAATTCATACGGAAAACGAGTCAGGAGTTTATGAATTATTTCTATAGCCTGTCACAGTAATAGAATAGATTCCGACATTACCGTCTTTATATTTAGCTATTGTCGATTCATCCAAATGCTCCTGTAAGACTTCATCAGGAATGACAATAGTTTTTGTTCGTTCAATCTTAATATCGGAAAAATCAGCTTTCTCTATCTCACCCAAATAATCCTCTCTTTGTATGGCACTGGCTATACAGCCTGCATACATGGAAGCATTATCTGTAAACTCTTTCGGAAATACACCATTTAGCACAACATCAGAAATACAAAAATGACCTCCTTTTTTCAATACTCGATATATTTCTTTGAAGATCTTATCTTTCTCTGGTAACAAATTCAAAACACAATTACTAACTACTACATCAATAGAGTTATCGGGTAAAGGCATATTCTCAATATCTCCTTCGATAAATTCGACATTGGTATAACCTCGCTTTGTTGCGTTCTTTCGTGCCTTTTCTATCATTTGTGGAGAAAAGTCAATACCGATTACTTTTCCTTTTTCTCCGACTTCTGCCCTGGCTATAAAACAGTCGTTTCCTGCACCTGAGCCTAAGTCTAAAACGGTATTACCATCTTTAATACCTGCATACTCAGTAGGCAATCCACAGCCTACACCCAAATCAGCATCGGCTTCATATCCTTTAAGTCCGCTGTAATCTTCGCTCATGATCGTAAAGACTTTTTTTGAAGGAGTAGCAGGACTCGTTCCACAACAGCAACCTGACTTTAGAGCATCGCTATTTAATGCTAGTTCGCTATATCTCTGCTTTACTAAAGCTTTCTTTTCTTCGTTCGTGTTCATATTAAAAGTGTTATTTTATTTATAATATTTCTTTTTGAGCCAAAAGGCAATATTTACCAACAGTATAAGTACAGGCACTTCGACAAGCGGACCGACTACGCCTGCAAAGGCTTGTCCGCTATGCAAGCCGAAGACACCGATAGCAACAGCAATAGCCAGTTCAAAGTTATTACCTGTAGCTGTAAATGCGATTGAAGCATTTTTATCGTAAGATGCACACATTAATTTTCCTGCGAAGAAGCTGAGGAAGAACATCACCACGAAATAGATTAATAACGGTATGGCTATACGCACTACATCCAATGGTATTTGTACAATCAGTTCACCTTTGAGGCTGAACATTAATACAATGGTAAATAGTAAAGCGATTAAAGTAATTGGTGAAATTGCAGGGATAAACTTATCCTTATACCATTGTTCCCCTTTTATTTTAACCAATATCAAACGGCTTAGAATACCTATCAGGAAAGGAATACCCAAATAGATAGCGACTGTTTCTGCTATTGTACCTATGGATATATCCACGATTGCCCCTTCAAATCCGAATAAGGGAGGAAGTTTTGTTACAAATATCCACGCATAAAAACTGTAAAAGAATACCTGAAATATACTGTTCAGGGCGACCAATCCCGCACCGTATTCCGTATTACCTTCTGCCAGGTCGTTCCATACAAGCACCATCGCAATACACCGTGCAAGACCTATCAGAATAACCCCAACCATGTATTCGGGATAATCGTGTAAAAAAAGGATGGCAAGTAAGAACATTAAGACAGGCCCGATAATCCAATTCAGGACTAACGAAATAGATAATATTTTTACGTTAGAAAATACTTTCGGCAGTTGTTTGTAATCTACTTTTGCCAATGGCGGGTACATCATCAGGATAAGCCCTATTGCCAGAGGAATATTTGTTGTACCGCTCGACATGGAATCTATGTAGCTGCTGAAAGACGGGATAAAGTACCCCAATCCTACACCGATAGCCATTGCAAGGAATATCCAAAATGTTAAGTTCTTATCTAAGAAACTCATCTTCTTTTTACTCATGACCTTTTATCTTATCGGTGTATAATTTATAAAATGCAGTTTTGATTTCATCCCTTACCCTGATATACTCGGATTGAATAAATTCGGGTGTTCCCGTAGCTTCGGACGGATCATCAAAACCGATATGTAGACGGTTCTTTACTTTTCCTGAGAATGCAGGACAGCTTTCATTTGCTCCACCGCAAACGGTAATCACATAGTCCCATTCATCATTCATATATTTCTCTACACTATCGGATCTATGGTGCGAAATATCCACCCCTGCATCCTGCATGACTTCTATTGCCTTCGGGTTTACTTTTCCGTTTGCTTTTGTCCCTGCGGAATAAACAGACAATGAAGGATCGAATGATTGTAAAAATCCATGTGCCATCTGGCTACGGCAACTATTTCCTGTACACAGAATTAAAATTCTCATATTGTTTATAATTTCGTGTTTATACTAACAGTTCCTATTTCGTCGAATAACGAATATGTATTAAAAAAAATATCAGGATAAAACTTTTGACATTTTATAGTTTGTCATAGAGATACCAATGCAAACGGTCTGTTGTTCCAGAATAACATAGCCTTGTTTTGAGAAGAAAGGCTCGGCTGTAATACTGACATCAGCAGTTATTTCTGAAATATCTTTCAACCGCGCATATTCTTCAATCTTTTTAAGTAAGAATGTTGCAATGCCCATTCCCTGATAGTCCTTATGGACAAACATAGAATTTAAATATCCTGCCAATTTTAGGGCCGCAAACCCTAATATTGTATCGTTTTCCTCGGCAAGTATAAAGTATTGCTCACTTATCCGTTCTTCCCATAGACTCGTGTCCTCTCCTCTTGCAGCCCAGCATCCGACCTGTTCGGGTGTATAGTCTTTTAAATTGACTGAAAGGATAGTTGAACGAAATAATTCCTTAATGGCAGGGATATCTTTTGGGGTTGCAAACCTGATGTCCATCATATCAGCAAATCTCGTCTGTATTCTGTAATTGGGTAAAAAAGCCACCAAAGAGTTCTTTGGCTTTATTCCAGTTCTCGCTGTTGATACAATATTTCACGGTGGGTAATGTAATTGTTCCCTGAATCAATCCTGCATCTTTCAGTTCGTTCAGATGCTGTGACAGCGTGCTTTTGGCAATCGGTAATACCTCTGACATATCGCCATGATAGCAGCATGACTCATTGGCAAGCATTTCTAATATCGCTATACGAATCGGATGCCCCAATGCTTTAGCAAAACGGGCTAATTGCTCCTGATCGGCTGTTAATTCTTTCTTTGACATAGACTCGATATTTATTATTCGTAAATATACGAACAATAATTAAATTCGCAAGATTACGAACTAACTTTTAGCCTAAGTATTGATTCATATAGTTAAAAATTTACAACTGCAAGTATTCTGGATACCTATCCTATTGTAAAAAAACTCTAAATATGATTTTTAATTAGAGTCTATGAAATAAGTATGATGTAGATATAATGTTCTTCATGATCCAATAATAAGGCTCTATGTGGAAGAGAAAGAATTAAAAAGAAGGATCGAAGTTTCTACTTTTGGGCTAAAACGAAACGAGGCAGTAATTTACAATTTCAATTCCGTTACATACAGCAATGGGTATGGGCTTGTTTGCTCTATTTTATTTATGTAAAACCTTGTATTCCTCTTAAAATTAACTTGATATTCTGGGACTGGAAGATCATGGATCGGATATATACATCTTGCTTGCGTTTGCTCTTTAGGTAAAGGAGTTATTAACCAAATCATTTTAGTCTCTGCAACATCTCCAAGATCATGTGGAGTAACAGTAAGATAATAGTTTATCTTGATTATGGAATTTTCCTTATAATTGTCTATATTACTATATGTATCAAATCTACCTAAGCATTCAAAATCAACAGACGGAAGTTTGTCCAGAACACTATCAAGTAAGAAAGAAAGAACAGATTCTAATTCGTTTGGTGTCCGATTTTCGATGAAATGTTGTTGAAATATTGAGGCTTGATTTCCACAAAACATTAATATAATTAAATACTCAATATCTGTTATTCCATATTGGGTTAATTCCATTTTCTTATTTTGGGGTATAGACAATCCATTGGTATATTGTGATACTATTCCATCTGGTGTATTTGGATAGTATTTTTTTTCAAGTTGTAATAACTTTTCAATAGTAATCATACATTACTTTTAGCCTTCCATCTTTTATAATGGTTTTGCAAACCTGTCTTCTCTCCACCTTGAAAATATCTGCCATCATTAAGAGTGTCTATTAATTTCTCAACATCTTTAGCATGTCTTGTATCCCAGTTTAATTCTCTAATCAAATACGAACTGACTAACTCTGAATTTAATTCCGGTTCGTATTTATGTAAAGTCCGAATATAAGTTTTTGCTCTATCATTATCCATATGGTGGGTAATTCCAGTTGACATATTAATCACATTTGTCAATTCTTGCATCGCTATTTTTACTATATCACTTGGTTCTGGAAATTTTTCGCCATTCTCTTGCCCTCTTCCTGAAATCTCAATAGCATTCCACGTTTTAATCCATTTGTCAGTTAATTTTCGTAACCAAGGTATAGCTATTATATACTTAACCGAATGATAATCGTCTATTTTTAATATATCATCTGCATCAATGCCACAACATATAACTATATCTGAAGGATTGCCATATATAGCACCTTTATATGTCAACTTTGTTTCAAACTTAAAAAGAACAGGGCAATCATTAAATTTAACACCATTAAATAATTTTTTTACGGTTTCATTACCAAACAATCTATCAAACCACCCTGTATTTTGCTTTGTGTGAATATATAACACGATTCTTTTTACGTTAGAATCTTTTTTTGCAAGTTCACAAGCGAACTGCATAGCTAAACCATAAGCTTCATCATCATTCGCTTCTGTGTCAATGAAAAATTTTGTATTCATAATTTTAATTTATTATTAGCATCTAAAAACATTAGTCTTTTTCAACAAATTGATCAGGGATATCCTCCCAAGCACTACATTTTCTATATACTTGTTTTTTAAAAGTTCGAAACACTGCCCTAGCATCAAAACTTTGGTTAGGAAAATGCTCTTTTAATGTTGCTTCGAGTGCTTTTCTAAATTCAGAGTCTAAATGATCGACAACTTCTTCTATTTTTATTTTTGCCATAAGTGTATATGTTATTTGAAAGGATTAATATCTCTGTCAATCTCTTTTTTCTTTATCCAATCCTTTTTTCTTTCCTCTAGAGCTTGTAGAATCTCGGGGAATAACCCAATATTAAATTTATCAAAATCAGTAGCTAGATTTTTTAAGTTTGTTTCTATAAATTCAACAGCATTAATGGAGGTTTTCTTTATAAACTCTTTCCATTCTTCAGATAATTCCAGTCTAACATAACCAGTTCGGATTTTGAATTTTAAACTTTCACCACTAACTAAAGCTAAGAAAGAATTTTGAGAATACATTGTAGGTAATAAGCCAAAAAAGTCTTCATTACCTGTAATTGGTACTGTAAAAGTCGCAGTTGCAACTACATCTTTCCTTGGATAAGAAGCATAAGCATTTTCTTTATAGATATGTTCATCGCTATCTTCCAAATTTAAGGAAGAAGTTATGCCTTCTTTATGGATCGATGGAACTTCAACTCTATATTTTTCAGTAAGTTGACGAGCCTTATCGTTTAGATCCTCAACATTAGGTATACTAATATTGTTGATTTCAACTCTAAGACGTTCATATGTCTCTGCAAAAAGTTGTTCTACTCTTTTCTGGCGAAATAAATTCATAGCATTATATATATTTAGTTTTTAATAAAAAGATATTCTAAATTGTTTATCTGTAAGTTATCAAAGGTTACATGTTTTTTATCCTATCTGCATATTTATTTCCCGTCTGAAATCCAATGGATTGGCTATATACGGATAGGAACTTGAAACACCTCCTGTAGTAACAGTAATTGTTCCGAAATTAAATATCCGACCTAAGATACTTTGTTTTATATGAAGACCTTCACATTTCGCCAATACCAAATCTACAGCTCTGCGACTGATAACTCCTGTTTTAAGTATCACACGTTTGTTAGTTACTGCATAAGAAGAACCTACTTTTATTAGTATTCTTGACAATAACGATACAATCCCAAAGAACAAAATCAGCAAACCCGCATAATGAGTCATGGCTGATATTTCTTTAGGACTTGATGCTAAAAAAGCACCGATAATCAACAATATAATCGGTTGAACGAATAGGAAAAAATGCAGCTTTGCAACATATTTTATTTCTTCCCCGGATAGTAGATTTTTCTGTATGTAATTCATAGACTATTGATTTATTTCAAAGTTAGTTGTTTTTGTTAATTTTTGATATTCGGCAAGTAATATTTCATCTGTGATTTTAGTTTTTTCTATGAGAAATCATTATTTAAGTATTTAAATAGCAGGTAGCACCAACCTATCGGATTCAAATAACGTTTACCTTTCCTTATCTCATAGTGCAAATGGCTTCCTGTGGCTACTCCTGTGTTACCCATACAAGCGATTTGTTGAGTGATGCTTATCTTATCGCCCACATTGACCAATATCCAACTTAAATGAGCGTAGAATGAACGAAAACCACTGGCATGTTGAATCTCTATAAAATAGCCATACCCCGAATCGTAACCTATGGCTGTCACTGTTCCATTACCTGCCGCATACACTGGAGTTCCTTTTGCTTGTGGAATATCAATTCCCGTATGAAATTTTCGTCTTTTGTAGCATGGGTGCTTTCGCATACCGAAACCTGATGAGATACGCCCAGACTTCTTTATTGGAGATATTATCGGATAATCCGATAACTCATCAATAGTCATTTGTAAAGAATCCGCTATCTGATAAAATGCTGTAATGGAATAAATAGACTTCATACAGTGTTCTATTTGTGATTTTCTATTTAAAGAATTGCTTTGCTGTCTCCATGCAGGCAAATGAAGTAAAGCGATCAATAGGATTGTTATATATTTCATTGTCTAGTCTTATATAAGACAAACGCCCAAAGAATCTTCGAGCGTTTGTCGGGTTGTTACTATTCAACTTCTTCATTCCACAGCTCAACGTCCGTTGGAGCAGTTACGTAAGCACAAATCATATTTACCCAAGTAACTATGTATGAGATTATCATCATTGTCATCATGCTATTCCGTTTCAGTTGGTAATTCTTCCTCGTCACCCCGGTCATTTTGGAAAGAAAATGTCTTTTGCACTACCTGTCCGTGGCTATCTTCGATGTACACATCTACGACTTGTTGGTCAGTAGAATGAGAAGTGTAATACATTCGAAACGTTTCCTTTTCCAAAAGATATAAATCGTTTGGTAGAAGTATAGTGCCATTATCGAGTTGTAATTGACCTTTGCCATCTACTTGAAAATAGCGAATGTAGAATTTAGTGTCTTGGAAGTTCCCTTCCTTTACAATCTGTGCACGGATCTCCGCCACCTCTCCCTGAACGATTTTTTTCTGAACTGGCATACAAACCAGATCAAATGCGTAAACCTTATTAATATCCATATCGCTACTACAGGCTAAGGCCAGCAGCATTATTGCTGCCAGCCATGCTGTTATTCCGAAAAAAGTCTTTATTCTTTTCATCATTATTGTATTGTATATTCTGTTAGACAAAAGAGACTGTGCCTCTTAATTGATTATAAATTTGATTCCTACACCGAACTGCCCGTGAAAATGCCCCGTAGAGTTGCCCCAGAGGATGCGTTTTCTCCCTGTAACAAGTAATACAACACGATCAGTCAGGTACGTTTCAATCTCCAGTGTGATAGCCCCGCCATAGATAAAAGCATCTTTATGTTGAAGTGTAGAGCCATCGTATAAAGTCTTTTCGCCCCAATTTGATGTTTCATAGCCTGCAAGGGCAGAACCACCCAACGAAAGGAAAACTGTTTTAGACGGATCAGTCAAAAAATTGTAGTAATAACCTCCTTCAGCCGTGAATTGTGCTATCGGTAATCGTTTTTCCCGATACGGGTAATAGCGTTCCAGATATTCCGCACCAAATACCCATTTGTTTCCGTTCTTCGCATAGGTCGCCATTGCCACACCGAAATAATATCCCGCTTCATTATCGTTCTTGGACGAATAGATTCCATCCACCATACCACCCGTGAGTTGTATGCCTCGCATACCCGATAGTGAACGTTGTGCATGTACTTGGTCTGTAAAGACCAAACACAACACAATCGTTAATATAAGATATAACTGTCTCATTTTATTTCACTTTTAGTTCGTTAATAACCTTTGCCCGAACCAGGTCAGCATTATCCAATGTAAATCGCTGATGGCGTCCACCTTCCTGTTCATTAAGCTCCACAACAAGCATTTTGTCATCGGGAATAGTAAATTTGGCCAAAGTGAAAATCATGCGTTCTGTCTGCTGTCCACCTATCAGCATCAAATTATTGTAGGCACGAAGCGGCCAAATCACTTGCTCTTGAATCGCGGTACGCTTGGCTACTTTTTTATCCACAATCTTAAATGTAATAAAGTCCACATTGAAAGGTACGTTGGATGAGTTCTTTAGTTGGAGATGAAAATATAGCAGTCCGTTATGGGTATAAATACCTTTCAACGTATGTTGTATTCCGAAACGTTTCGAGCCGATGTGTTTTATCTCCCGGTCATTGTTCTTGTGTATGGACTGCATAATCAATTTGACGAGCAAGGGGGATTCCGGCCCCAATTCCTGCATATAGACCGCAAGAGCATTGTTCGGACGGTTCACCGCTTCGCCATCGTGCAGGAAATCGGTCATTTCAACAGATAGTTTTACGGGTTCATCCGCATATTTTACGTTAAAACTATAATATGCTCCATCTTCGGTAATAACGGACAGATTGCTCTCCCTACTAAAATCCCGCAGAGCTGCTTTGACTCTCAATACATTGTCCGTTCCATCTGCTTTCGCAGCGAGAAGATCTGCCGAACCTAAATCGACATACCGAATGGCTGATGGGAATATGACATGTACAGTTTTGGAAAATGTGACCTCCAGAGCATAAGGCGGTATCATTCTATCGAAGGTCAGCGGACGGGTAAAACTCTCGTAATAGTCTCCTGTTGTTGGCTTGGTATGCACCACGATAGTATCTTGAGATACTTCTTGTGCATGGGCTGTAAATACACTTACAGCAAGTGCTAATATTAAAAAGAATCGTTTCATACTTTTGATTTTAAATTCGTTAAACATTGATTTTTTAGTGGGGGTCGCAGACCCATTTATTATCCTTTTAATCTGATTTTGGTAACAGAAGTAATTTATAGTTTGCTTTAAGGGTAACTTTGACCACACTCATCTTTTTACTGATATACTGTGAAGCCCCTTGTATCAAACCCTTACCCATATCGGCTGCCAATTGTGAACCTGCATTATCGGAAATCATAATGCTTGTTCCTGCTGATGATGCCAATGTAGAAGCTACTTCTTTGGCTGCTTTTATCTCGTCGTTGTTGGGAACAAAAATGCCTGATTGACCATCCATATCGTACACTTGCAGTTCAACCGGAATAATGTTTCCTGCATACTGAATGAAGTTGATCATTACCTCCAGACGTTCGCCACCAATACGGCAAGCTCCTGTTACCAAGGTATTGGCAGGTATCAATATTTTGCCTGCCCTCATTGGTTCTAAAAGACGAAGTTGTACCTCTTTACCATTGGTCAGGGTTACGGTCTGGTTCACACAAGCACGGATGCTGTTCTTATCCTTTACCTCCTCATTGCCTGCGGCAGTCAAAAATCCCATGTTTCGGGGCTTGCTGTATGCGGTAATAAATTCATCATTGGACATTGGTGCAGATAGTAGAGATACGACATTCTGATGCACTTGTTTAACGGGTTGTACTTTGACTTTCTCGCCTGGACGTGTTATGTTTACATCTTCTGTTGGTTGTTCTTTCTGCTGTGCAGGCATATAGCGTGCTGCCATTTGGTAAGACTTTTCAAGCAAGGCTGTCTGTTCGTCCTCTTCCGATTTTTTCGCTTGGGCTTCTTCCTGTTTTCGTTCCAATTCTTGTATCCGCTGTTCCATTTCAGACTGTGATTGCCTGTCTGTTTCGGCAGGCTTTTCGTACCAATCACCCAATTGTTTGTTGATGTCCTGATAAGCAGTTGCTGAGGATTGTATCGTTCGGGGAGTTGAACTTCGAGGCTGTTCTGCTTGCAACGAAGTATTGTAGGCATTATCCTTTTGTTCATACTCGCTTTGCTCGGTATCGTTGAACATCGAGGAAAAATCCTGTAAAGACTTCATTTTCTCTTGCTCCCTTTGTCGCATTGCTTCACGTTCGTAGGCATCCCGTTTGTCTCCCACAATACCCTCATCTTTTGGTACGGGCAGTTCGGCATTGAAACCCGTTAACCCCACTGCCTGCTCTTTTCCATCATCCGATGGAGCGAAGATGAGCCACATTGCACCACCGAAGATTAAGAAGAACAGCGGCATAATCAATATCTTTTTTCGTTTCTGTCTCTCCGCCATCGAAAGTTCTTGCTTGGGTGGTTTCGGAGGTTCTTTTTTCGCTTCCGATTTACTATCCGGTACAGATGCTTGTACTTCAGCAATAATCTCCGTTTGTGGTGGTATTCCTTTATTCAAATCTTCCTGTTCCATTATTCTACTGATTTTAGATTGTTAATACTATCTCGCTGTTGTTCCAATTGTAGTCTCAGCGATTCGATCTGCTCTATCTGCATCTTTTCTGCTTTATTCTTACCAAAATTGTAAATAGAAGAAAAGGTCATGTAGATGGAAAGACCACCGAAAACAAGGAACATGGTTATCACAAGGATAATCCGTCTGTCGGGGGTAAGTCTGCCGAGCAAGCCCCGCAGACCATCCTCCAACCATTCATTGATGCTATTCATTAATTTTCGTATCATAGCTTTACCTACCTTTCCGATATCCGAATATCCCGATTCTCCACAATTTCGAATTTCTCCATCGTGAAACCGTGAGGGTTATTGTCCGAGCGTACCGAGTTGATCAGATTGCAACGGGTAACCAGACTGCGTTCGGTGACGTTACTCTCCCGAATAATCATCTGTTTGGCGTATGTTACCGCCTTGTAAGGATAGCTGTCAAAATCACAGGCAATGCTGTCTACCTGTACAATTTGGTTGATATTCCCCGATACAATGCGGTTGTAGTACCCTTTTTCTGCCATATCCTGATAGTATTTGAAAGCCGATTTATCGACAAGGAACAATGCTCTGTTTACATTGCTTTCAATGGCTTTTTTATCAGGCGAGAGCGTGAAAAACAACTCGTGGAAACGCTTGATATGCTCGCGGGCTTCCACAGGTCTGTTTTGTGTCATATCTTGGGACAGGGCAAGCATTAAGGACTTGCCACCATCCAGTACATAAATACGCTGGCGTTGTGCCTCGGCAAAGTTGTATGATGACCATACGGAATAACCCGTAATGGCGGCACACAGACAGACGAAGACAATCCCGAACAAGCGTATCTGCTTAAATGATGTTTCTATATTTTTTAAACTCTTGAACTCCATTTGTTCTTTTTATTTTGAATTAATAAATGAATACAGTGTATCTGATTATTTCTTACCCATCAGGCGACCAGCGACGTTACCTGCCGCAGCTCCGGCAACACCTCCTGCCATCGCAGCCCCTTTACTCGCCATTGTATTTACTCCACGGGTAGCACTACCGCCACCTGCCTGAATAACCCAACCCGCCACACTCGGAATAGAGAAATATCCGATAATGCCGATGATGAAAAATATGATATATACCCCGTTACTGGCATCCGGCACATAGGAAGGATCTCTCAACATATCTATATCCATTTGTAGCATAAGTGCCTGAATCTTGGAGAGCAGTGCCGAGAATAAGTCGGCAATGGGTAGCCACAAGTAGATAGAAATGTAGCGGGAAATCCAATTAGTCAGCGTGGATTGAAAACCGTCATAAATCGAAAGGGCAAATGCCAACGGCCCTAAGATTGACAGCACTACCAAGAAAAAGGTGCGTAAGGTATCAATCGTAAGGGCTGCGGCATTGAACAACAACTCGAAGAAGTCCCGAATCAGTTGGCGAAACCACATTTTCATATCATACCACGTACGTTCTCCCCACATAGATATTATTTCGGGAGTGTCCCAGATACCGAGTTCTTTCATTTTTTGATCGTATGCCTCGTCATCGACCAGCCATGCTTTCCCTTCACGTAGCCGTGCATCGTACTCCAATTGTTCTTTCTCCGCTTGCAGGGCATGTACATCGGTCATTTGTGTCTCCAATATGGTATGTGTTCCTTTTACCACGGGCGACATTACTGCGTTGATCGTACCGAGCACAAAAGTTGGAAAGAACATGATGCAGAGTCCAATAACGAAAGGTCTAAGCAAGGGATATACATCTATCGGTTCTGCCCGTGACAGGGCTTGCCATACACGGGAAGCTACATAAAAGAGTGCACCGAGTCCGGCTATTCCTTTGGCAACACCGACCATATCGCCACAAAGGGGCATCATATCCTGATACAGATTGCGGAGAAGCTGATGCAGATTGTCGAAATCTATTGCAAGCAGTGTCATGATTACCAATATTTATCGGATGGATTACCATACAAACTTTGTACTCGCTCCAGATCGCCTTTCTCCTGACTGCGGATGAAAGAAACGGAAATGCTTTTCTTGGAAAAGTAGCGGACAAGGTTGCGATGTTCAAGCATCTTGGCGTGTATATCATCTATGATGGACATACGCTCGGCATCAGTCATCGAGAGCCCGTTGGAGAGGGAAACGACATTCTTTATATCAGAAAGCAGGTTACCACTTTCATTCAATAACTTGGCATACCCATTTGATATAGCTTCCAACTCGTTAACGCTAAAATTCCTATCGGATAGCATCTTGTTGAAATTGGTAGAATAGATCTGCGATATTTCGCTGACCAATTCTACTGTTTCTTTCACTTTGCGGGCATCCTTGATCAGATTGTGTACCGACTGCAATTTGTCGTAATACTGTTTCCCCTGATCGTAGATTTTTTGCATCTCTTTGAAAGAATTAATTACATTACTGGCTGTTGTGGCTGTTTTGGAAACAGTCATAATATTTTGTGCCAGATTCGAGGGATCGATCACCGTCCACTGTGCTTTTGCCTGATAGGTGCACAGTCCCATGAATGCCACAAGGCAGAAAAGTATTTTCTTCATATTCGTTATTTTTAATTGTTATTACTCGCTTACCGTCCGAAGGTCGGAGGTAGCCCCAAATGAGCTAACCCTCCTCCCGGACATACTCTCCGAAAGCGGAAAGGTGCAAGACCTCCTGCTCCCGATTGTAAGTAATCTCGATACGCTCGTACAGCTCAATATAATGCAGACCAAATACATTGTAGACCGTACAATCGCAGACCACCAGCGGGTTGTTGTAAGTAAGACAGAGGCGGATGCCTCCCTTTTTTCGGGAGATGTTGCGGTATATTCTTATCGGAGGTGCACCTTCTCTACTTACCCAACGCCCCGTAATCTCCCGCATGGAAAAGTCTGTAGAAGTGGAACAAGGATCGGTTATATTACTTGAACTGAACATAGCTTTTCGTTTTTTACTTGCGTTTACTTTCAGCTATTTGTTTTATAGCCAACTCAATATTACCATCCAACTCTTCGGTTTTCTTTGCAACCTCCAGCTTCTCCGTTTCTTCTGTTGTGAATGTAAAATACTCTTCCAAACTCACTTCTGTGGCATATACAGCCGACTGAACACCGCCCAACCCGAACCATACTTCTTTATATTTTCGGTTCGGATTGTTGGACATATTGATGGATAGTACCTGACTTTTTTCTTTTTCGGTCAGCCCTAACAGAGCTTGGATACTATCAAATTTGTTCATGTATTTACGCTGGTCTAAGAGAATCTTACAGTCGGAGTTGTTGATGATGGACTCCTTTACAATGGGTGATGCGATAATATCGTCCACCTCTTGCGTGACGACGATTGCCTCGCCAAAGAACTTTCGAACGGTCTTAAATAAATACTTAATGTACTCTGCCATACCCTCTTTAGCAATCGCTTTCCACGCTTCCTCAATTAATATCATCTTTCTAATCCCCTGTAAACGACGCATTTTATTGATGAAAACTTCCATAACGATGATCGTTACAATCGGGAACAAAATTTTGTGATCCTTAATTGCATCTATTTCAAAGACAATGAACCGTTTAGACAATAAATCAAGCTGTTTTTCGGAGTTCAGCAGGAAGTCATATTCGCCCCCTTTGTAATAAGGTTCGAGCACATTAAGGAAATTGGCAAGGTCGAAATCTTTCTCCCGTACCCGCTTGGCATCAAGGATAGCCGCATAGTCCAGTTTGACAAACTCGTAGAACGAATTGAATGATGGGACAACCGACTCATCAATCGTTATACGTTCTATGTACAGACTTACGGCATTGGACAAGGCTACCTCTTCCGAACGTGTGGGCGGTTCGTTATCCCGCTTCCACAAAGTCATTATCAGGGTTTTGATACTTTCTCTTTTCTCGATATCAAAGACCCCATGTAGGCTCGGCACTC
>NZ_CVRP01000020.1 GCF_001261735.1 Dysgonomonas sp. BGC7
ATATAATATTTACAAAATAGGGCGCTTCCTGATGGAAGCGCCCTCTTTTATTTATATCAAAGTGTAATTTTATTTGAAAGCCAGATATGTCCATACCGGATAATGATCCGAATATTTCACTTTGTCTACAGTGCAATTATACGATTGAATACCCAAAGAGTGCATTATATAATCTATACGTACCCAAAAATAATTTTCATGGTAGGTAATGCCTTGTCCAAATCCTGTATTAGCATACGAGTCTACAAGATCCTTCTTCATTGTGTGATAAGCATACGATAAAGGAGTGTCGTTAAAGTCGCCACAAATAATAGTTGCATCACTCTTTTTCTGTTCCATCAGCTTGCGAATAACATTGACCTGCTCCTCTCTGATCTTGTACGCCGTTCCAAGCTTTTCTTGTAGGTTTAGTGCCATTTCGTCGAACGATTCCCTATCTCTACTCTTCAAAAAGTCTTTATATAGTTTCTTATCTTCTGTGGTAAGCCTGTTCGATTCGAGATGATTCACTACAAGATTAACTTTCTTTCCTTGTATAGTAAGTGTGTGCATTACCGATCCGTTATATATACTTTCTAGAGGAACTTTGGCTGATTCTTCGATGGGGAATTTAGAATAAACAGCGATGCCATAGATATGAGAAGATGTTTTTTTTGTAGACTTACCAAATCTTATTATAGACCGATGTGGATAGTCTTTCATTATGTTATTTAATTCCTGTTCGGAAATTATGCTGCGCTTATCTTTTTTAGTAGCCACTGAAAATTCCTGAAAGCATACAATATCGGCATTGCTTTCCAATACATAGTCGAATATAGGGTTTTTACGGGCCGAATCTCCTCTTAGCCAATTAAATGATCGTACATTGTAAGTAAGTACCTTAAACCTGTTTTCAGGCATTTTGTCCTGCCTCATATGTACAGGAAAGCATGTAGATATAGGTTGCCAGCAACAAGCTATGACAATAAGCTGTACCAATGCATATTTCCATCTCCATGTAGCTGTCCACAGAATAAGATATACGATGTTGATAAATAGCGTTATAGGAAATATTAGTCCGAGATAGGCAATGATTGTTATCTTAGAGGGGAGTACTGTCCATGAGAAGATGGATAGTAATAGTAATACAATAGCTATTATATTGGTGGCGAATATGATATACTTAATATATCTGCCAAATCTAAATTCTGTAAGTTTATTTTTTACTGGCATCGAAAAGTCGCTTTTTTTCATCCGAACTCAAGCTTGTATAACCTGATGCTTTTATTTTATCTAAGATTCTATCTATCTCCTCAGACTCACTCTTTGTTCGCTGATTATACTCGTAGTCGGTTTCTCTCTTTTTGTACTTTACCTTCATTGGCTTTTTGAGCGAAGGCTTGAGTAAATTAACAATCAGATCTATGATTTTGTTGAGCCATTTAGTAATGTCTTTTCCTCGAAGATATTGTTTTGCATATATATATCCGAGTATGGCACCCCCGATATGTGCGATATGACCTCCCGGATTCGACAAACTACCAAGCCCTATAAAATCGAGAGCAAAGAGGGCGATAGCAACATATATTATTTTTATTCTACCCAATAAAAGTAATCCGATCTCTAAATTGGGTTTGTAAAATGCAACAGCAAATATTATTGCCATAACCGAAGCGGAAGCCCCGATCATAGGAGCATCATTCATCCTGATAAGTGCAGGGATAGTATTGAAAGACAAAATGTAAAGTGCTGCACCTGCCAATCCTCCGAGGATATATAAACTGCTAAGGTTCTTGGCAGAAAAGTATGATAGAAATATTCGCCCGAACCAATATAGCATCAACATATTGAACAGTATATGCAAAAAGTTTTCATGCACGAACATATATGTGAAAACAGTCCAGAAACGAGACAATAGTATATCTATCTGTGCCGGCACAGCGATATATCTCACGGCTGTATCAGTAATATCGATATCAAATAGTTTAGCAATATTCAGAAGTGCTAAAAGAAGAAACACGCAGACATTGATAACGATAAGACGTATCAATATATCTTTGCGAAGAAGTATTGGTTTTATATTATTTGAGTATATTCCCATTGGTGAAAAAACCTTTTTTGCGCCAGTAAAGTAATATAAGGAAACCTACGACAAGCCCTCCTAAGTGAGCAAAGTGTGCCACATTGTCTCCTGCTCTGTCAGCGACACCCAAATACAGTTCGATAGCTCCATATCCAATAACCAACCATTTAGCTTTTATAGGAAAAGGGAACGGAATAATAAACAACTCCGAATTTGGAAATAGCATCCCAAAAGCAACTAATACACCGAATACTGCACCAGAGGCGCCGAGAGTAGGGTACTCTGATCCAGTTAAGTAACATACCAATAGTTGAGTAAGACCGGCACCTATTCCGGTAAGCATATAGTAGACTAGAAACTTCTTGGGTCCCCATACCATTTCTAGTGTACGTCCGAACATAAATACGGCGAACATATTAAAGAAGACATGCCCGAGGCTTCCATGTAAAAACATATAGGTAATAATCTGATGTGGCATGAAATAGTCTGATCCGATAGGGAAAAGAGCACCATATTCTTCGATAATATATAATCCATTCTTATGCAGTAGATATTGGGCTAAATATATTAGAGCGTTTATGATAAGAATATTCCTTGTAACTAATGGTATATTACCCAAAAAGCCATTGTTGCCTTGATTCATTTTATTTCCTTTGTTTTCTTTTATCAAAGCCCAAAAGTAATGCTTTTTTCTCTTTTCTGAGGTCAATTTATACCCACTTTTATATATTTTCTTATTTAGAATCAGTTTTTTGCATTTTTTTTTATGATTATTAAATAAAACACTTATATTTGAGACTTAGAACTGGAAAAGAAGAACAAATATCTCAGTTATATAATGTTTAATTAATCATTACAATTTTTATTATGAACAAGACAGAACTTATCAATGCTATTGCTGAAAAATCAGGCTTAAGCAAAGTTGATTCTAAAAAGGCTTTAGAAGCATTTATCGAATCAGTAACAGGTGAAGTTAAGAATGGAGGTAAAGTTGCCCTAGTTGGCTTTGGAACTTTCTCAGTAACTCAAAAAGCTGCAAGAAAAGGTATCAATCCTAGAACAAAAGCTGTTATAAACATCCCTGCTAAAAAGACTGTTAAATTCAAAGCTGGTGCAGATTTAGCTTCTCTATAATTTAGCAATAGAATAAATTAATAAAAAAGCAGAAGAATAAAAGCTTCTGCTTTTTTATTTGCCTAAAATTGTAACTTATTGATTCTAATAATAAGGCTCATAACTGCTTTTTTTTTAATTTTGCAGTCCGACAATAGAAAATAATAGAAATAATATATGAAAATAGAAAGTAGATTACAAGAAGCAGTTGTAAAAGCGATCTTTTCGCTTTATGGACAAACTGTAGATCTTAATCAGATTTCGCTGCAAAAAACAAAAAAAGAATTCGAAGGGCATCTTACATTAGTTGTTTTCCCGTTTTTGAAAATTTCTAAAAAAAATCCGGAACAAACGGCACAAGAGATAGGCGAGTGGCTACAAGCTAATGCTGAAGAGATCTCAAGCTTTAATGTAATAAAAGGTTTTTTAAACCTATCTGTTGCGACTTCATGCTGGCTTGAGCTGTTGAATGATATTCGTTCTGTCGAGAGCTACGGTGTTTGCAAGGCTACAGCAGATTCTCCGTTGGTGATGATCGAATACTCTTCTCCCAATACGAACAAACCTCTTCATTTGGGACATGTCCGTAACAACCTTCTTGGTTTTGCTCTGTCAGAAGTGCTGAAAGCTAATGGAAAGCAAGTAGTAAAAACAAATATAGTAAACGACCGAGGTATCCATATATGCAAGTCTATGCTTGCTTGGCAGAAGTGGGGCAATGGAGAAACACCAGAGTCTTCCGGGAAAAAAGGCGATCATTTGGTCGGCGATTATTATGTATTATTCGATAAGCATTATAAAGCAGAGATAGCAGAATTACAGTCGAAAGGCTTAACAAAAGAAGCTTCGGAAGCTCAGTCTCTGATAATGGCAGAGGCCAGAGAAATGCTTCGCAAATGGGAGGCTGGTGATATAGAGGTGGTTTCCTTATGGGAAAAAATGAATTCATGGGTTTATGCGGGTTTTGACGAAACCTATAAAAAACTCGGAGTGGACTTCGATAAAATATATTATGAATCTCAAACCTATCTGGACGGAAAAGACACAGTGCTGGATGGTCTGAAAAAGGGGATTTTCTATAAGAAAGAAGACGGGTCTGTTTGGGCAGATCTTACAGCAGAGGGCTTGGATCACAAGTTGCTTCTGCGTGGCGATGGTACTTCTGTGTATATGACACAGGATATTGGTACGGCTAAGCTTCGTTTCGATGATTACCCTATCAACACAATGGTATATGTTGTGGGAAACGAGCAAAACTACCATTTTCAGGTATTGTCTATTTTGTTAGATAAATTAGGCTTCGATTTTGGGAAAGGGCTTGTCCACTTCTCTTACGGTATGGTTGAGCTTCCTGAAGGCAGAATGAAGTCGAGAGAAGGAACTGTTGTAGATGCTGATGATCTTGTTGACGAGATGGTCGCTACAGCAAAAGAAACTTCTCAGGAGCTTGGAAAACTAGATGGAATAAGTACGGAAGAAGCAGATAAAATATCACGTACGGTAGGTCTGGGGGCTTTGAAATACTTTATTCTGAAAGTAGATCCTAAAAAGAATATGACCTTCAACCCTAAAGAATCTATCGACTTTAACGGAAATACAGGGCCGTTTATACAATATACGCATGCCCGTATTTGTTCGGTGATTCGTAAAGCTACCGATTTAGGCTTAAGTGTACCTGCGGTTTTGTCTGCCGATATTGCGTTGACTACAAAAGAAGAAAATCTTATACAATTGGTAGCTGACTATGCGGTTGTCGTAAAACAGGCTGGTGATGAATATAATCCTGCACTGATAGCTAATTATATTTATGATCTGGTTAAAGAATACAATCAGTTCTATCATGACTATACTATTCTGAAAGAAGAAGATCAGTCTTTGAGAGATTTCAGGCTTGTTCTTTCCGAAGAAGTAGCCAAAGTAGTAAAGAGTGGAATGTCGTTGCTTGGAATTGATGTTCCTGACAGAATGTAATTATTTTTCTTCCTCAATATCTTCAAGCCCGAGTTGTTCATACAGCTTGGGCTTATTTTCTAGCCTATTTCTCAGAATTTCTTTATATAATGTGACTTCAGTAGCTAGTTGAGATTTCCTATTGTTGCTGGGAAGTAAGCCGAATGCAGTATTGATCCAGGAGAAAGCATTTTCCGTTTCGTCTATAGCTTCATTTGCTAGCGCCAAGTTAAGAGCAAGCCTGATCATTTTCTTGGGATTGGTTTCCGTGTCATATAAATCGCTCCAAATTTCGGCTGCTTCCGCCCATTTACCGGCATCAACACATTGAGCAGCCTCTTTCATTTTACCGGAGTTGTCGGAATAATAGAATCTGTCCTGAGTTTTCCATGAAGGAATAAACTTTCCTGTAAGCTTATCTGCACCTACTACAGAAATCTCTGTTATAAGGTCGTTTACTTCGGCTATATTGCTTTTTATTCTTCGGCTCCAGTCTCGTTCTTCGGCTCTGAATAGACTGTCAATATATCCTATCGGAGTTGAATATAGAGCTCCTTCAGCAGAGTATACGTTGATAAATGCTCCCAACTTTGCTCCTAAAATACTGTAATTGGTAAAATATGCAGTGTTTTCGGATTCTACCTGAGCGGATATGGCAAACATGTCGAGCGAAATTATGGAGTTTGCTTGTTTTTCTTTGCAGAGAGATTGTATTTTGCTTTTGCTTAAAGGAATACTTGTCTCACTATTGTTTGTTTTGTGAGGATAAAGTTCAACTTTGCTAAAATAATTTTCCTCATTCATAAACAGAGCCAATGAATTCAGCAGTATGGTTCTTGCACTGTCCAATTCTAGGATCCCAGAGCCTTTGGTGCTTTCATCCTCATTTTCGGTATATGAAGAACTGTTATCCACAATAAGTACATTAGTCACCTCTGGTGGGAAAGAAACAGCAGCGGGTTCACGAACTTCCAATGTTATAAATTTGGTAGAAACACACGAACTTAATATTATTCCAATAAAAATAAAAGACAATTTTCTCATTGTAGCCCGTTTTTAATACCCTAAATGTACAAAAATAAGACTTATATTTGCAATACTAAACACTTAAATAATGGAACAGCTTGTGAATGATATGTTTGGTCTGGCCTCTGATATAGTAAAATACACTTCGCAAAGTGTTTTTCTTACAGGAAAAGCCGGTACAGGGAAAACTACATTCTTGCATCATATAAAAAATCATACAGATAAGAACATTGTCGTTGCTGCCCCTACGGGAGTTGCAGCCATCAATGCAGGAGGAATAACACTGCATTCGCTGCTACAGCTCCCATTCGAACCTTTTATTCCAAACTTTGAAGGAAAGAAAAAGCTTGATTACCATTTCAAACTGCGAAAGTCTAAGATAGATATGTTGAGAGAGCTCGATCTGCTGATAATAGACGAAGTGAGTATGTTGAGAGCCGATATGCTCGATGCTATAGACTATTTGTTGCGCCGCTACAGAAACGACCCCAGACCTTTTGGTGGAGTTCAGATGCTTTTCATTGGCGATATGTTTCAGCTTCCTCCTGTGGTGCAAACTTCGGAGTGGGGAGAGTTGAAACATTACTATCCGTCACCGTTCTTCTTTCATGCGCAGGTGCTGGCTGATTTCCCTTTATTGTATGTCGAGTTGAAAAAGATATATCGGCAACAAGATCAAACGTTTATAGATATATTGAACCGTGTTCGCAACAATTGCCCTACTTCTCAGGATTTATCGGTTCTGAATCAAAACTACAATCCGGCTTTTGTTTTGCCCGAAAAGGAAAAATACATAGTTCTTTGCACTCACAACTATAAAGCGGAGCGAATCAATAGTGAAGAACTGACGAAATTAAAAACTCGGGAGTTTATATACAGAGGGGAGGTAAGAGGCGACTTTGCAGAAAACTCTTTACCTACTGAACAAGATCTAGTCCTGAAAGAAGGGGCTCAGGTTATGTTTATAAAAAACGATGCCGGAGAGAGCAGGCGTTATTATAATGGAAAACTTGCAACAATAAGCCGTCTGAAAGCAGATAAAATAGAAGTCTGTTTCGAAAATGGGCATCTCATGGAACTGGAGCCCGAAACATGGCGTAATGTTCGTTATGTCTTGAATCAGGAGTCGGGAGAGATAGAAGAGGAAGAACTAGGCTCCTTTAGCCAATATCCCATCCGTTTGGCTTGGGCTGTTACCATACACAAAAGTCAGGGCTTAACCTTTGAAAGAGTGGTTATAGATGCCGGGCAGGCTTTTGCTCCCGGGCAGGTCTATGTAGCATTGAGCCGCTGTACGAGCCTTAACGGTATTGTTTTGTTCTCGCGAATATCTCCCCAGAGTATAAGTACCGACAGATATGCAATTGAATTCTCTGCAAACGAACAAGATCCGTCTTATTTGCGAGAAGTACTGAGTAAGGAGAAGCCCTATTTCTGTGCTCAGCAACTAAAAAAATATTTCGATTGGTCTCCCTTCATACGAAGCCTTCACTCGTTGAACGAATTGGCAACAGAGAAAAAAATACCACGGCAGGAAGAAACCCGTACAATGATGGCTCATCTTTGTAGTAGGGCCATAGAACAGCAGGAGATTGCCTATAACTTTATAAAAGAAATAGAGCGTATTCTCGCTGTGCACCCGATAAACATAAATTATCTCCGCGAGCGAGTACAAAAAGGGGTGATCTACTTTCATCGCGATGTTCAGCAGTATATAATGCTTCCTGTCGAGGAACATCTCGATAGTCTTAAGAATGCTTCTAAGGTGAAACAATACCTGAAAAAAGCAAAAGAGATACATACAACCTTATTACGCTTGTTAGATCGACTCGAGTCTGTCTATTATGGAGATGTAAACCTAACAGAAGGATTGGTTTTTGATCGTCTTATACCTGAAAAAAAAGAGACGATAGATGTTCCCGAAAAGAAAAGGAAAGCTGAGAAAGGGGAGAGTCAACGATTGTCCTTGTCTTTGTTTAGAGAAGGAGAGTCTATCACAGAAATAGCTAAAGAAAGAAACTTGTCTGCAACTACAGTAGAAGGTCATCTTTCAGGGTTTATTCTGACTGGAGAATTAAGTATCTATGACTTGATGGAAGAGGATAAAGTAAAGTTTCTACTCTCCGAAATAGAAAAAATGGATAAAGATCTTTCTCTTACAGCATTAAAAGCTAACTTACCCGACAAATATACTTATGCCGACATAAGGTCGGTAATGAATCATTTACATTATACCCGACGCAACTCCGTATTATAGAATAATGTAGATGGCTATTATATGACATATGCTACCTCCCAGAACAAAGAAATGAAATACGGTATGCATATATTCCTTTTTTGTCCACGAATAAAAGAAAGCTCCTGCGATATAAGAAATACCTCCTGCTATAAGCCAATAGAGAGAAGCGACTTGTCCATTCAAGGACAGAACATCATATAGGGGTTTGAATGCAACGAGAATGGAAGAACCCATGAGAACGAAACAAATAGTTTCCAGATTGCTGTGTGTTTTTAGCTTGGCAAAGCTAACTATCAATCCCGCTAGTGCTGCTGTACAAATAAAAGCAAAAAGTGTCCATCCCCACAGTCCCTCATTGCGTAGAACAATAAGTGTGAAAGGGATATATGTGCCGGCTATGTGAAGATAAATAGCTGCGTGATCCGATTTTCTGAGCATCTCTCTTCTTTTCTTATTGTCAGGCTTGCATGAGTGGTAGAAAGTAGATGTGATATAGGATGCCAACATACCAAACAGATATGCTATTACGCTTCCTGTTTCCCAATAGCTTCCACTTCTTCCTGCTTTTTCCAGAAGTATATATCCGGCAACTATGCCTAACACTATGCCTGCCGCATGTGATAGGGCGTTGGCTATTTCTTCGTTTTTGGTATAATGTATTGTTCCCATCCTAAGAAACAAAAGTAAGCAAATATTTTTTATCAAATCACTAGAAGTAGTGATTGATAAAGAGGTCAGATTCTTTTTTCTTTGTATTTTCTAATAAACTAAATCTATGAATTTGAAATTTTATATAAACAGCCTATCTCTTATTCTGTCTTTTTTTCTTGTCTCATTATGTGTGTTCTCAGAGGGTAATATACCAAAAGATACTCTATACACTCAGTTAAAAAATGATATTGTAATACTTTCCTCAACGAAGGAAACTAATAGTTTGAAATCTCTTCCTGCGGCAGTATCTGTATTTTCTCCTAAAAATCTGGAGCAGTTGCAGGTACATTCGCTAAAAGATCTGACAGCAATAGTTCCGAATTATTTTGCAGCCGATTATGGGTCAAAAATGACTTCTCCTGTTTATATAAGAGGGATCGGAGCCAGATCGGGCGATCAGACAGTGAGCCTGTATATAGACAATGTTCCGTCCTTTAATACTACTTCATTTGATGTGGAAATGTTCGATATTCAGCGAGTTGAAGTGCTACGAGGCACACAAGGCACACTCTACGGGCGAAATGCTATGGGAGGGATTCTGAATATATATACATATTCTCCTCTCTCTTATCAGGGCACTACCCTTAAAGTAGGAGGCGGGAATTATGGGCAGTTTTCTGCTAATGCGTCTCATTACCAACGTCTGAATAATAAAATGGGCTTTTCTGTAGGTGCCTATTATAAACAGGATGATGGATACTTCACAAATGAATATAATGGAGAGAAGGTTGATGATATGAAGAATGCAGGTGGACGAGCTAAATTTGTATGGGATATATCTTCCCGATTATCGGCAACCGCTTCTCTCAGTTACGATTTTGTCGATCAGGGAGCTTTTCCTTATGCTAATATAGCAACGAATGAAATAAATTATAATTCGGATAGTTACTATAAACGAAATTTGATTACAAATGGTATTGCTTTACGTTATAAAGGTGACAGTTATGAGATAAATTCCACTACCGGATATCAGTACTTGAACGACAAAATGAATATGGATCAGGACTATACACCCAAATCTTTTTTTCAGATCAATCAAAAACAAAATCAGAATTCGCTGAGTCAGGAAATGACAATAAAATCGACGACAAAAGCTGATTATCAATGGTCGTTTGGTGGGTATGGCTTTTATGACTATTTGCATACAACATCACCTGTCTATATGATGAAAGATGCTATTGATCTTTATATGCAAAAGACAATGGATGGCTTACATGCTTCTAATCCTCAATATATACCCGAATATAATTTCACGGATGATGTAATAGATCTGAATAGTAGTTTCAAACGCCCGATATATGGTATTGCAGCCTTTCATCAGTCTACATTCAATAATATTCTGCAAACGCCGGGATTATCTGTGACTTTTGGTTTGCGTCTCGATTACGAGAGAACCAAGCTGGAATATAATTCCGATGCAACAGTAAACTATATGCTAAAGCCTCCGGGCTCACCTGTTGCTATGCCGCAAGTGACTGAGACAAAATTGATAGGCTCGTCTTCTGATGATTTTTTAGAACTGTTGCCAAAGATGGTGATTAAGTATCAACTTGATCCTGCTTCTTATATGTATGTGTCTGCTTCTCGAGGATATAAGACCGGAGGAAATAATATTCAGGTATTTGCTGACCTATTGCAGGAGGCTCTGGTAAATGGACTTATGAGACAAGCTGTTCCTACCGAAGAGCAAACAAATGATAGAATTGCCTATCAGCCGGAATATAGCTGGAATTATGAACTCGGTGGAAAATTTGAACCTATAAAAAATACATTGTCTGCTGATATAGCTATCTATTATATAGATGTGCGCGATGTGCAGATTACTCAGTTTGTGAATACGCGTGGCGGCAGAATGATAAGCAATGCGGGTAAAGCTGTGAGTAAGGGGTTCGAGTTAGGGTTAAAAGCCCGCCCTTGTAGTGGGTTTTATCTCTATGCTAATTATGGTTATGCTGATGCCCGTTTCAAAGACTATCAAACGTCGGCAACAAATGATAAAGATGCGGTAAACTATACCAATAATCATATTCCTTTTGCTCCTGAGTCTACATTTAGTGTAGGAGGAAGTATATCTGCAAACTTCAAAAAAAAATTGATAATAGACCGTTTTACATTCGATACCAATTATGCAGGTATAGGACGAGTATTCTGGGCTGAGAATAATGAGATGTCTCAAGGTTTTTATGGTACATTAAACGCAAGCCTGTCTTTAGAGAAAAATATTTTCGAATTAGAGTTCTGGGGTAAGAATATCTTAGACCGTGATTACAATGCCTTTCTGTTCGAGTCAATGAGTAATTATTATGTGCAGAAAGGAAAACCAATGCGCTGGGGAGCTTCTTTGAAAATAAAATTGTAATTTTGCCTTTCTGAGCTTTCAGCTTTAAAAGTATGAATTACAAAAAGATAAAATTAAAGCCTAAAAAGGAAGATTCCTTGAGGCGTTTTCATCCTTGGATATTTTCAGGGGCAGTACAGGAAAAAGATAATGACCTGACCGAAGGTGAGGTTGTTACTGTATATACAACTGCAGGCGATTTTATAGCCATAGGCCATTATCAGATAGGCAGCATAGAAGTACGTGTTTTGTCTTTTGAGGAAGAAGACATCGATCAGTCTTTTTGGGAAAGACGATTGCGTTCTGCTTTTGATCTTAGAAAGTCTATCGGTCTTGTGTCTTCCGATAATAACTCTTACCGCCTTGTTCATGGCGAAGGAGATAGCTTGCCCGGGCTCATCATCGATATTTATGCGGAGACGGCTGTTTTTCAATCTCATTCTGTCGGGATGCACGAGGATCGTCTCGTTATAAGTGAAGCCTTGAAAGTGGTGATGGGTGATTCTCTGAAGAATATTTATTACAAATCGGAGACTACGTTACCATATAAGGCCGATTTAGGTGCTGAAAACGAATATCTGTACGGGGGTAAAGATGTAACGGAAGTTGCTGTCGAGAACGGACTGAAATTTTATCCCGACTGGGTAAAAGGACAGAAGACGGGTTTCTTTGTCGATCAGCGCGACAATCGGGCTTTGTTGGAGAAATATGCAAACGGACGCTCTGTGCTCAATATGTTTTGCTATACTGGTGGATTCTCTTTTTATGCTATGCGAGGTTATGCAAAACTTGTGCATTCGGTAGATAGTTCGTCGAAAGCTATTATGCTGACCAATAAGAATGTTGAGATAAACTTTCCTGACGATAAACGACACGAAGCTTATGCTGAAGACGCTTTTAAGTTTTTGGGTAAAATAAACAAAGGAGATTATGATCTTATCGTTCTCGATCCTCCTGCCTTTGCTAAACATCGAGGAGCTATCAGAAACGCGTTGCAAGGATATAAACGACTGAATGCAGTTGCTTTTGACAAGATAGCATCCGGAGGAATTATATTTACGTTCTCTTGTTCGCAGGTGATAACAAAAGAGGCCTTCCGTTTAGCAGTGTTTAGTGCGGCTGCTATGTCGGGACGTAAAGTCAGAATTCTGCATCAGCTAAGCCAACCGGCAGACCATCCAGTAAATATATATCATCCCGAAGGGGAATATTTGAAAGGATTGGTATTGTATGTCGAATAATTGATTTGTTCTATATAATAAAAACTCCGCTACATCTTTTGTAGCGGAGTTTTTTTACTTATCGGTGCGGGTTAGCTTATTTTTAAACATATAACTTGCTGTCTGAAACATTGCAGCGGAGTACGTGCGCATACTGTCGGCTTCCTGTCTGTGGGCCGAGGCCATATTTTCAGCACTGTTTTCAGCATATTTATATAAGCCCTCCACCTTCGCTTTGAAGTTGTATGTATAAAAATATTGGGGACTGATACAGCCCAAAGCATCATCGGAAGAAAAGAACATATAAGGTCTGTTCGTCTTAAATAGATCTACTCCGAAGGTATTATTTTCGTACGAATGATTTAGCAGCCCTAACAGTGTAGGTAATACATCTACCTGCCCTCCTAGTTGGTGTAATCGTTGAGGGGCATTATCGAATGCCGGAGAATAGATAATGCAAGGAATGTGATTGTATGATAGTGGCATTTCGTATGTTTGAGATCCGACTATCTTACCATGATCGCCAAGTAGCACAAAGACTGTGTTGGCAAACCATTCTTCCTTCTCAGCTTTTTCCATAAACTGACGAATAGCATTGTCAGCAAAAGCTACAATCTGATATTGAGGATCGTTGCTTGTCGCCTTGAATTCGTCAGGAACAATATATGGCGGATGATTACTTACTGTGAGAAGTGTGGCAAAAAAAGGCTTTTTGTCCTTCGATTTTTCATTGATTTTATCCAGTCCGTATTCGAATAGGTAATCGTCGGCAACACCAAAACTATTGCGTCGTTTCTCTCGAGGGTAATTCTCTTGTGAGTATATTTCTTCAATACCGTTTTCGAGCAGAAAAGCATTCATATTGTCATATTGAGCTTCGTGCGTCATAAAAAACATAGTTCTGTAATTTTGCTGTTGTAGGATGTATGGTAGTCCTTCGCATAGAGGGATATCAACATTTTTCATCATGTTTCGGTCGAAAAGAGCAGGTAAGCCGTATAGAGTAGCTAATATTCCATGATTAGTGTGTGTGCCGGCAGAATAGAAGTTTTCGAAGAAGTATGATTTTTCTAACAGGCTGTTTAAGTACGGGGTAATTTCTTTTCCGTTTTCACGAATCTTTAATAGATCGTAAGACATCGACTCCATCAGTATGACTACTACATTCATCTTCTTCGCTTCTCCTTCGGCAACAACTTCTCTTACAATGGGAGATTCTCCTTCACCGTTGTGAGGTGCATTCAAAGCTTTTTGTACTATTGTGATGGCTTCGCTTTCCGTTATAAGGCTATCGACATTATAGTGAGACTTGGAAGACTCTATAACATCGCGCATAAAGTAAAACGATGGATTGATACCGAGCTGATTGAGAAACGAGTTGTCGCAAAAATAAGCCTGGCTGGTTTTAATGGGATTATACCCAAACCGCCCTCTGATTCCAAATATACATAGTGTTATAAGTATAAGGCATGTAGGTACGTATATCAGATATTGTTTTGACTTTAGATTCTGTTGTTCTTTTCGCAGCAGCTTTTTACTTATCATAAATACCAGATATCCAAAAGAAATAATGGCAATCACAAATAAGACCATGTAGATATAGTAAGAAGCCTCTTCGAGTATCATTCTGGCAGTTGTACCGCCCTCCTCATTCCAGTTGAAAATAGAGGAATTGAGATGTTTGAAGAAATAGTTGAAATAAGGGATATCGGCTATTCCAATAGCGAAAACGAGAGTGTATATTACGATGTAGTATATGTTAAATCCATTGAATACAGCCTTTTTGGCGATATTGCACAGCCCGACAATGGATAAGGCAACCAAAGGTAAAATGGATATGTAACAAGCTATGACATTGTCGAACCAGATACCTCTGAGGAGAGCTGATGATATCCAACTGAATTTGGAATCTACATCGGCAATATGTTGCAAATTAGTAGTGAGTAGTACTAATCTTTGTAATGTCATAAATATCAGAGCAAGGACGTGTACTGATATGACGTATGAAATGCAGGTTTTAATTTTTTTCATCTTGAACCTTAATCTATCTTGTTAACTCTGTTGGTCCTGTTTTTTTACTTTTTACGAGGTAGTCTGCCGTAGTGATGGTAGAAACAGAGTAATGCTTCATACTATCAGCCTTTGCTGTGTAAATGTCTCGTAAATTATCAGGATTCTTTGTTTTATATTCATAGAGGCGATCTGTTTTTTCGGTTGGGTCGTATATGTAAAGGTATTTTTCATCTATACAGCCCAAATGGTTGTCTGAAACGAAAACTGTGTATGGACGATGTTCTCTGAATAAGTCTATACCAAGAGAATTGTTGATATACGATTGGTTTAGCATACCCATTACTGTAGGGAAAATATCTATTTGTCCTGCCGGTTGTGTAAATCGCTTTGGTACATCCTCAAATAGTGGCGAATAGATGATGAAAGGTATGTGATTGTATGTAAGAGGCATCTCGTATGCTTGCTTTCCTAGAACACGTCCATGATCGCCTAGTAGTATAAATATAGTATTTTTGTACCATTCTTGTTTTTCAGCTTCTTCCATAAATTCTTTCAAGCTGGTGTCAGCAAAAGCTATAATTTTCTCCTGATCGTCATTACCTGAGTTGGCAAAACGTTGAGGAACAACAAACGGCGGATGGTTGCTTACGGTCATAAATGTGGCGAGAAAAGGCTTATCCTTTTCGGCAGCTTCGTTTAACTTATTTATGCCATATTCGAACAAGTAATCATCCTGTACGCCAAAGTTATTTACTACTTTTTCGCTTGGATAGTCGTATTGTGAATATATATGATCAAATCCGTTTTCGTTCAGAAAAGAATACATATTATCATATTGAGGGTCTGATGTTACAAAAAATAAAGTTTGATACCCCTGTTGTTTCAAATTTATAGGTAGCCCCGTATAATAGTCTGGATCGGGAGTCATCATTGTTCGTTCAAATATAGGAGGGAATCCATAG
The DNA here is from genome assembly GCF_001261735.1 of Dysgonomonas sp. BGC7. Taxonomy (GTDB): domain Bacteria; phylum Bacteroidota; class Bacteroidia; order Bacteroidales; family Dysgonomonadaceae; genus Dysgonomonas. Next base: position 15,635 of record NZ_CVRP01000020.1, read on the forward strand.
AGACTGGCAGCAATTCCATTGTTTGTGTGTATACCTGCCGAATAAAAGTTTTCGAAATAATACGACTTGTCTATCAGGCTGTGCAGATAAGGAGTCAGTGTTTTCCCTTTATATTCCATATTTAGAAATTCGGAAGACATAGATTCCATAAGTACAATCACTATATTTGTATTCTTAACTACCCCTGTTTCTGCTACATATCTGCTTATCGGGTGTTGCTCATCTGTAGATACTTCTATTTTGAGACTCTTTTTTACATAATCAATTGCTTCCTCTGTACTCATAATACCTTCGAGCTTATCCTTTTGTTTTAGATAACTGCTTGTGCTCTTTAATAAGAAGAATGCAGGATTGACACCTAGCTGATTGAAGAAAGAATTGCTGCAAAAATAAGCTCCACTTACTCGAAGAGGATATCTGCCGAATCGTCCTCGTATGCCCATAAAGCAGAGCCCGAATATAATAATCGTAAGAGGTATGTAATAAGCGTAGCTTTTGCCTTTCAGGTCGGTTGTATTTGTTCTTTTTAGTTTTCGGCCAAAGCCAAATACAGCAATTCCGAATAAGGTAGAGGTGATAATGAACAACAGAAAATAGATATAATAAGACGATTCTTGCAATATCATTCCTGCTGTGCCTTCGAAAGCTAACCAGTTCAGTATAGAACCTCCCAAATGTGTAAAGAAATAAGAGAAATAAGGAATATCGGCAGCCGAAACAGCCAAAATGATTGTATATGCTACAATAAAGAAAATATTAAAAATCGTGACTAATATGTTCGGTATTTTATTAAACAGAGCAAAAATGAGTAATATCACTGTGGGTATAGCTATTATATAACAACTCATCAGATTGTCGAATTGTAGCCCTTTTAGCATGGCGGAAAATAAAAGAACGGATTTGTTTGTTATATCTCCTGCTTGAGGTACATTTATGAAATATAGTATAAGACGAAAAAACGCTAGAATAAAAAGGACAGTGATGTGGATGGATAAGAGGTATCGAATTACGGCCAATGGTTTCTTCATAATGTAAAGTCGGATGTATTCTTTGTTAAGGCAGAAAAGGGTTGTGCATACAACCCTTTTTCTTTAATATGTTTAAATTGAGATTATTTACCATGCAAATAAAGGATAATCCTTCATTATAGAGTTTACCTTTTCGTGAACAGATTTTATAGTCTTGTCGTCTTCCGGATTAGAAAGAACTGTATCTATCATTTCTACAATTTCTCCCATCAAAGGCTCTTTTGCTCCACGTGTTGTTATTGCAGGCGTTCCGAAGCGAAGTCCTGATGTAAGGAATGGACTGCGGCTATCGAATGGTACCATGTTTTTATTTGTGGTGATGTCTGCTGCTACAAGCACTTTTTCTGCCAGCTTTCCTGTCAGTTCAGGGAATTTAGGACGCAGATCGATAAGCATGGAGTGATTGTCTGTACCCCCCGAAACTACTTTATATCCTTTGTCCATAAATGCTTGTGCCATTACTTTCGCATTTTTCTTTACTTGCTCCTGATATACTTTGTAAGATGGGTCAAGTGCTTCTGCAAAAGAAACAGCTTTAGCTGCTATTACGTGCTCAAGTGGTCCTCCTTGTATGCCTGGAAATACAGCCGAATCGAGCAATGCCGACATCATTCTTATTTCTCCTTTTGGCGTTTTTTTACCCCAAGGGTTTTCGAAATCTTTACCCAGCATGATTACACCACCACGTGGTCCACGAAGTGTTTTGTGAGTAGTCGTTGTCACAATGTGTGCATGTGGTAGCGGATTGTTCAGTAGCCCGGCAGCTACCAATCCTGCAGGATGTGCCATGTCTACCATAAAGATAGCTCCTATTTCATCTGCTATTTTGCGAATGCGGGCATAATCCCAATCGCGTGAGTATGCCGATGCTCCGGCTATGATTAATTTTGGCTTTTCCTGACGGGCAACCTGTTCCATTTGTTCGTAGTCTACTTGTTCTGTATCCTGACGTACATTATATTCTAAAGCATGGAACATAAGTCCCGAAAAGTTTACGGGCGAACCATGAGAAAGGTGTCCTCCATGAGAAAGATTTAGTCCAAGAAACTTATCTCCTGCTTGCAGACAAGCCAAAAATACCGCAGCATTAGCTTGTGCTCCCGAGTGTGGCTGTACATTTGCCCATTCGGCACCGAATATCTCTTTAAGGCGGTCTATCGCCAATTGTTCGCTAAGGTCTACTATTTCGCACCCCCCATAATATCTTTTCCCAGGATATCCTTCTGCATACTTATTGGTTAAACATGAACCCATTGCATCCATCACCTGTTGGCTAACAAAATTTTCGGATGCGATTAACTCAATACCTTTCAGTTGGCGTTGATATTCCCTTTCGATAATATCAAAAATAGCACTGTCTCTTTTCATAAGTAGAAATGTTTTTTTTGAGGTGAAAATATATTCGCAAAGGTAATCATTATAACAATTGGATGTAACCTTTTTGTAATTTTATTTAATACGGATTGTCTTGAGTAGAAGCATTGGAAATATGATTGCAGAAGACTTTTGGAGGTAATGTTTTATGCTTATCTTTATCTCTCGATTTATTAAAATAAATAGCATGAAGAAATATGTAAGCTTATTCATCGTCAGTGTTATATGTGCTGCGATGCTAGTTGGTTGCGGATCTAAGTCGAAAACAGATAATGCAGCGGGAACAGAAATTGCAGCTAAGAACAGCTCGGAACCGGCAAGAGATAAATATGTTAAAATGGCAAAAGAAGCTAATGCAAAAATGCCAATGGTTGTACCGGGTGGTCTGAGAATGGATAAGTTGGAAGCCGTATCTAAGAATGAGTTGAAGTATTACTATACTTTCACTCAAGAACCGGTAGTTTCGGCCGAAGAGTTTGTTCGTAGCTCTAAGCCTGCTTTAACTCTAGGGTTGCAAACGATGAAAGATCCTGAAATAGATATGTTCAAGAAGGATAAAATGACATTGATATACTCTTATTACAAACTGGATGGAACGTTGTTTGCAGAAATAAAAGTTTCACCTGAAGAATACAAGTAAAAGAGATAGTTTTTATCTATACATTGGTCAGTCAACAGTGATCAGTTAGCAGTTAACAAAGAAGGAAATATGACAATGAAAAAACAATGAAGAAGTTGTACAAGTTTGTCAGGTTTTAGTTAAAATACATATTTAAAAGGAAGAGATTATGATAAAGCATATTGTGATGTGGAAGCTTAAGGATGAAGCTCAGGGAAATAGTAAGGCTGTAAATGCCGCATTGATAAAAGAAAAACTGGAGTCGCTTAGAGGAAAGATTGATGGGCTGCTGAAAATTGAAGTGGGGATTGACTTCCTTGGCGGAGGAAATTTCGATGTTGTACTCTATTCCGAACTACAAAGTAAAGATACTCTCGATGTATATCAGAATCATCCATTACATCAGGCTATTCTGCCTTTTGTAAGGGAAGTGGTGACTGATAGAAAAGCGGTGGATTACGAGGCTTAAGATATGCAAGATATAATTAAAGATATACGTACACGTTGCCGTTTGGCTATGAATGGCATCGCATCTACCAGTATGCGCCAAAGAGGTTTGGTCTATAAGGTAAACTTCGGATTGATGATTCAGCAGATAAAAGATATGGCTGCCAATTACGAGCCAAGTGTCGAATTGGCTGAACTTCTGTGGAAAGAAGATACACGCGAGTTGAAGATATTGGCAACATTGCTGTATCCTTTGTCCGATTTTTCGGAAAGGGTTGCAAACAGGTGGTTAAAAGAGATCTCTAATCAGGAGATGAGAGAGCAGATTTGTGTCAATCTTTACCAGAATTTACCTTATGCGGGAAGAATAGCTTTAGAATGGGCTGACAATTTGGATGAGAATGTACGGACTACAGGCTATTGGTTATTAGTGCGCCTGTTTTTGACAAAGAAGGCGGATAAGGTTACTTCTCATTCATTGGATTATGTTTTGGGTGATGTAATTTCAAATAATACATTTCTTCGTAATGCTGCATTATCAGTCCTGAAACATATCGGGCGGCAGTCTAAAGACGAGAGTGATTATATTGTAGATAAGCTTTCTATTTATAAAGAGGACCCTGACCCGATAAAACAAGAAGCATATAATAGTATTGCTTTCGAATTCGAGTATTACTTCGAGAAGTGATTTAAAGTAGGCGTTTTTATGGGACTATATTATCTTTCTCTTTTCTTGGTAGGGATTATAATTCTTATCCCAACTTATGTTCTATTGAGCCATTTCAGATCGAAGAGAAAATCCTCTTTGACTGTAATTTGCCTAGCATATGCTTCATATGTTTTTCTTTTGTCGGCATTGTTTTTTATTTTATTTGCTGCCGATGTTGGAGATAATGCGGCAATGGCTGCACTGATTTCACTGCTTTTGGCTGTCGCCTCTACAGTTCTGATCGTTATTCTTAAGTTTGTATATAAAGCAAAGAAACGAATGAAAAAGCAATAGCTCCTTCCTTAATTCAGAAGAAGCTATTGTCCTTATAGAGTGGATTATTATTTGCCTATTGCATATCTTAATCCTATGTAGAACTTACGTCCTTGGGTTGGTCCCCATACCATTGTTGCATCGAAGTCATTGCCAAAAGGATTTTCGGGCGATACTATAGGATTCTTCTGCTTGAAGTCCGTAATATTTTCGGCACCGACATAAATACTCCATGTGCGGAAGTTCTTTGTGATTTGTCCGTTCAGTATTGTAAACGGATCGAAAGAGGTTTTCCACAGAGGGGTAGTGGTATCAGGTGTAGGCATGCGGCCTCCGCCATTGAATTGAGCAGTGAGATCGAAGACCCATTTTTTTAGGCGGGTTTCGTATGATGTTGTCACCATTGCTTTGTAGTCGCTGATCAGAGGTTTTTTCATCAATTTACCTCCATATTCAGTTTTTGCATTTGTCCAGCGGTATGCTCCTAAGATATTGAATCCGGGAAACAATGGATAAGAGGCTTCTATTTGGAAGCTATTGGCATAAGATTTGCCTTTCAGGTTGTAAAACATAACTGCATGCGGATCGCTGTCTACATCGGTAACAACCTGATTGTCGAAGTCGGTACGATACCATTCTCCCGACAGAGTAAGCTCTTCATTGTTTATCGGTATATGGAATGATACACTGGTTCCGTAGTTCCATGCCGCCTCTTGCTTCAGGTTGCTTGCTATGTCTATTTTACGGCTGCTTGCAAGATAGAAGCTGTTTTCAGGCATAACAAATACTGTGCGGTATCCTTTTCCTGCCGAAGCTCTGAGGTTTAACCATTCTACCGGCATATATTTCAGATGTAGACGAGGTGTTACAAAGGCTTTCTTATGCAGGGTGCTGTAGTCTGTACGCAGACCGGCCAGGGCGACAAACTTGTCATCCTTGTTGAAAGTGTATTGTACATACCCCCCTGTGGTAGTTTCTTCGTCAGGCTGGTTGAATATAGGTTGAGAAAGAGCCAGAGCCTGATTGTATTTGTCCCAGTTCATGCTCAGCCCGGTGCTAACCTGATGGCCTTTGCCCAGATCGGTTTCGTACATTAACGAAGCGTAGAGGTTGTTGCCATATACATTGTATTTTTGAGTGGCATACTTCGATTTCTGATCGTGGTATGAGCCTGTAAAGATCAAAGCTATGTTACCATTTCTGCTCTCATCCAAGATGTATGAATTCTTAGTGTAGAATTCTCCTCTGTTTGCATTTACAGATATCTCATAAGGATTGTCTATATTCAATGAAGCTGAGTTTAACGTGTGCATTGTTTGACCGCTGGTACGATAGTCCTGCAAAAAACGGATACCTACCTGCGATGCATATTTACCCGACATGTAGTGCCATCTGTTCATAAAGTTGAACTGATGCTTTTTGGGCATATCGAGAAAACTGTCGTCGTTGTCGTCATGGGATGCAGACTCGTTGGAGTAGTGTAAAAACACTCCTGTGTTTAACTTATCGTTCAGTATAAAAGCAGCATCGGCATTACCTTCGTACCGTCCGGCATCACTGGCAAATACGTTTAGGCTCAGAGGGTCTGCATTGTTTGGCTTTTTGTACTCTACATTCATTTGTCCTGTGATGGATTCGTACCCATTTTTCACTGAAGCTGCACCTTTAGATATTTGTATACTTTCCATCCATGGGCCCGGTACATAATCTAGCCCGTATATGGAAGCGGTTCCTCTGAAATTGGGATAGTTCTCTGTCAATGTTTGTACGTATGTGCCTGATAGACCAAGTAGCTGTATCTGTTTTGCTCCTGTAACAGCATCGCTGAAAGAAATGTCGACAGAAGGATTGGTCTCGAAGCTTTCCGATAGATTACAGCATGCTGCACGGTGAAGCTCTTTAACTGTGATCTTTTCTGTTTGTAATATCTCTTTGCGTGACTTTATAGTTCCCGGAGGGGTCTTTTCTATGATGACTTCTCCCAGTTCGTTACTTTCTTCGAGAGTTATATTCTGCTCCTGAAAAAAGTCGTGTATATGAGTTACTTTGTCTTTAAACCCAACATAAGATATGGCTAGCATATGATCTTTATGGGGAGTTCCCGGTATTTCAAAATAGCCTTTTTCGTTGGTTATTACTCCGGTTTTAGCATTCTCCCAACGGACCGAAGCTCCTATAAGTGGCTGTTTTTGTACATCAAGGACATAGCCTTTTAGTATGTCTTTGCCAAAGACTATTGCGGGCAATAATAGTAATAGTATAAGTGTTTTGATTGTTTTCATGTGAATATCAATTATTTGTTAATTAATACAATAGAATATCAGTTGCATCTCAATGTGGACATGCAACAAAACTTAATGTATTACTAATCAAATAATGAGTACTCTAATCATCGACAGGTATTCCCTCGGAGGTATTTCTGGAGGTCTATCGAAGAGTGCATAATTGTCAGATACTTCTATCTTATTAGATAAGAGCAATATTGATTGGATAAGTTGTACATCTGATATCCAAAAGAAAGGGGCAATTACATGAGGCCTAAATGAAGCCGAATCTATATCAATTGCCAATCTGGAAGCAGTACAATGGTCTATCTTTTCATATGATTGTCCATGTTCACAACTTTTATTCACAGTTTCTTTATAGGACTCATCACAACAACTATCTTCATCGTTGGTAGAAGAGTCTTGTAAGCAACATACGTGATGTTGTGTGACAAATAAAGTTTGCTCACTGCATGATGAACAGCAGTAATTAATGATTGTAACACCTGCTCCTGTGAAGAACACAGTAACGGATAGTATTACCAATATTAATATCTGAGCAAATTTCTTCATATTGTGAGCAAATGTAAGAATTTTTATCTCTATACTATACTTTTCTATTGTTAACTATTCTTATTTGTGTTTTAACAAATTCAGGAGATGAATAGTTTACTAAAAAAGAGGAGTTGCTAATGCAACTCCTCTTTTCAACTATATAAAAGAATAATTAATTATTCTACGGCGTCAAAATCTACAACTGTTTTTCTTGTAGCGGCTATTCTATCGAAATCTTCTTTAGTTCCTACAACAAGTTTCTCAAACTCACGCTGACCTGTACCTGCAGGAAGTAAGTGTCCGCAGATAACATTTTCTTTCAGACCTTCCAGTCTGTCTACTTTCGCATTGATAGCAGCATCGTTCAGTACCTTTGTTGTTTCCTGGAACGAAGCAGCAGACATGAAGCTTTGTGTTTGAAGGGCAGCACGTGTAATACCTTGAAGTATCTGGTTTGCTGTAGCAGGTATAGCATCTCTAACTTCTACCGGACGAAGATCTCTACGTTTAAGCATAGAGTTCTCATCTCTGAGTTTGCGTGCGGTTACTATCTGGCCTGGCTCGAATGTAGCAGAATCTCCGGCATCTAAGACAACTTTTTTGCCCCATATTCTGTCATTTTCTTCCATTACATCATACTTGTCGATCACCTGTTGTTCCAAGAAGCGGGTATCTCCCGGATCGATAACTTCCACTTTGCGCATCATCTGACGAACGATTACTTCAAAGTGCTTGTCATTGATCTTCACCCCTTGCAGGCGATATACATCCTGAACTTCATTAACGATGTACTCCTGAACAGCAGTTGGCCCCATGATAGCAAGAATGTCGGAAGGAGTTGTGGCTCCATCAGACAATGGCATACCCGCTCTAACAAAGTCATTTTCCTGTACTAGGATTTGCTTAGATAGAGGAACCAGATACTTTTTCACTTCTCCTAGTTTCGATGTAACGATAACTTCTCTGTTACCGCGTTTGATCTTACCAAATGAGATTTCTCCATCTATTTCCGAAACAACAGCAGGATTGGAAGGGTTACGAGCCTCGAACAATTCAGTAACACGAGGAAGACCTCCCGTAATATCTCCGGCTTTACCTACAGCGCGTGGTATTTTCACTAAGACATCTCCGGCTTTGATAGTATCGTTGTCGTCTTTTATAATATGGGCTCCTAAAGGTAAGCTATACATTTTTATAGCTTTTCCTTGTTCGTCCAAAATATGAGCTTCCGGAGCTTTTGTTTTGTCGCGAGATTCGATAATGATCTTTTCTCTCAAACCTGTTTGCTCATCTGATTCTACTTTATACGTAACACCTTCTATAACGTTGTCGAATTTGATACGCCCTGTAGCCTCTGATATAATTACTGCATTAAATGGATCCCATTCGCAGATCAGATCATCTTTTTTTACTTTGGCTCCATCTTTGAAATACAGCTTGGAACCATAAGGTATATTATGAGTGAGAAGTACAATTTTTGTATTAGGATCAACTAAGCGAAGCTCTACTAATCGGCTTACTACAATTGAAGTCTTTTTGCCGGATTCGTCCAAAGCTTCCACTGTACGTAGATCGTCTATTTCGAGTACTCCTTCATACTTGGCAATCACTCTACTTTCGGCAGCGATATTAGAAGCAATACCCCCAACGTGGAATGTACGAAGCGTCAACTGTGTACCTGGCTCTCCAATAGACTGTGCAGCGATAACGCCTACTGCCTCTCCTCGTTGAACCATACGCCCTGTTGCCAGATTACGTCCATAACATTTTCCACAAACACCTTTCTTAGATTCACAAGTCAATACTGATCTTATTTCTACACTTTCGATAGGTGAGTTTTGGATTATAGTAGCTTTATCTTCTGTAATTTCCTCTCCGGATTTTACTATTATTTCGCCTGTAGTAGGATGTTGAACATCGTGAACGGATACACGTCCTAATATTCGTTCATATAGAGAGGCAACAACTTCTTCGTTATTCTTCAGTTCAGTACAAACTAATCCACGTAAGGTTCCACAATCTTCTTCATTGATGATCACATCTTGTGATACGTCAACCAGACGACGTGTTAGGTAACCTGCATCAGCTGTTTTCAGAGCCGTATCCGCAAGACCTTTTCTGGCACCGTGGGTAGAAATAAAGTACTCAAGTACTGATAGCCCCTCCTTAAAGTTGGAAAGGATCGGATTTTCAATAATCTGACCACCTTCTGCTCCACTCTTTTGTGGTTTGGCCATCAATCCACGCATACCGGACAACTGACGAATCTGTTCTTTAGATCCACGAGCTCCAGAGTCTAGCATCATAAATACAGAGTTGAAACCTTGGTTGTCTTTTGTCAACTGATCCATCAAAATATTTGATAGTTTAGAGTTGACATGTGTCCAAGTATCGATAACCTGATTGTAACGCTCGTTGTAGGTAATGAATCCCATATTATAGTTATTCATTATCTGCTCTACTTCGTCATAACCTTGTTTTACCAAAGTATCCTTTTCTTTAGGTATGATTACATCTTCCAGGTTGAACGACAAACCTCCACGGAATGCCATCGTGTAACCAAGATCTTTTATATCATCCAAGAATTGAGCTGTTTTAGCAACTCCTGATATTTTAATTACTTTACCGATAATATCACGAAGAGACTTCTTAGAAAGTACCTCATTTATGAATCCTGCTTCAATAGGTGTTTTCTCATTAACAAGAACACGTCCTACTGTAGTTTCTCTCATTATCTGAGCTATATTACCATTGTCGTCAAGGTCACTAACATATACCTTTATAAGAGCGTGAATATCTACTTTTCCCTCATTGTAAGCTATAATTGCTTCTTCCGGACCATAGAAAATTAATCCTTCTCCCTTAGCACCTTTACGTATTTTAGTAATATAATATAATCCAAGAACCATGTCCTGAGATGGTACTGTAATAGGAGCGCCATTAGCAGGATTAAGAATGTTGTGTGAAGCCAACATCAGCATCTGAGCTTCCAGTATAGCTTCGTTACCTAATGGTAAGTGTACAGCCATCTGGTCACCGTCGAAGTCGGCATTGAAAGCCGTACATGATAGAGGGTGTAACTGAATTGCTTTACCGCCGATCATTTTCGGCTGGAATGCCTGAATACCTAAACGGTGAAGAGTAGGGGCACGGTTGAGCAATACTGGGTGTCCTTTCATTACATGTTCCAGAATATCCCACACAACAGGCTCTTTTCGGTCTACAATTTTCTTTGCAGACTTCACTGTTTTTACTATACCACGTTCTATTAGCTTGCGGATAACAAAAGGTTTATATAGTTCGGCAGCCATATCCTGAGGAATACCGCACTCGTGCATTTTAAGCTCAGGGCCAACGACGATTACGGAACGTGCGGAATAGTCTACACGTTTACCCAACAAGTTTTGACGGAAACGTCCTTGTTTTCCTTTCAAGCTATCAGAAAGGGATTTCAATGGACGGTTAGCGTCCGTTTTTACTGCACTAGATTTACGTGAGTTATCAAATAATGAGTCTACAGCTTCTTGAAGCATACGTTTCTCATTACGAAGAATAACTTCCGGCGCTTTAATATCTATGAGTCTTTTAAGACGATTGTTACGTATGATAACACGGCGATATAAGTCGTTCAAATCCGATGTAGCAAATCGACCTCCATCAAGAGGAACAAGTGGACGAAGTTCAGGTGGAATTACCGGTACGATTTTTACAATCATCCATTCCGGCTTATTTTTACCTCTCGATCCACGGAAAGCTTCTACTACCTGTAGTTGCTTCAATGCTTCGTTTTTGCGTTGCTGAGATGTATCAGTACTTGCTTTGTGGCGAAGGTTGTTTGCCAAAGAATCAAGATTGATACGTGACAGTAAATCGAAAATAGCTTCAGCTCCCATCTTTGCTATAAATTTGTTGGGATCTGTGTCGTCTAACAATTGATTTTCTTTTGGAAGTGTATCAAGAATGTTCAAATATTCTTCTTCCGTAAGAAGATCCTTTTCTGCTATGCCGTCTTCTATCTTAATACCTGACTGAATTACTACATAGCGTTCGTAGTAGATTATAGAATCGAGTTTCTTAGTTGGTATACCAAGTAGATATCCCATCTTGTTCGGGAGAGAACGGAAATACCAGATATGAGCTACCGGAACTACAAGGTGTATATGCCCTGTACGTTCGCGACGAACTTTCTTTTCTGTAACTTCAACACCGCAACGGTCGCAAACAATACCTTTGTAGCGAATTCTTTTGTATTTTCCACAATGACATTCATAGTCTTTTACAGGACCAAATATGCGTTCGCAGAAAAGCCCATCCCTTTCGGGTTTGTAAGTACGGTAGTTGATTGTTTCGGGTTTCAAAACTTCACCGCTCGATGCTTCGAGAATTTCTTCTGGAGAAGCAAGACTTACGGTTATTTTTGAAAAGCTACTCTTTACTTTATTTTCTTTTCTAAAAGCCATAATACTTATAATGAGTATAAAGAGTTAATTTATATTTACTAATAATGTAATGTGCCAATTTGCAAATTTTTGAAATTCATTTCATTGGCACATTAATATTTTAATCCAGTGAGACACTAAGTCCAAGTCCACGCATTTCGTGTAGCAATACATTTAGAGATTCTGGTATGCCCGGTTGTGGCATTGGTTCTCCTTTTACTATTGCTTCGTATGCTTTGGAACGGCCTACAACATCATCGGACTTGATAGTCAGAATTTCTCTTAGGATATGAGCTGCACCGAATGCTTCAAGTGCCCAAACCTCCATTTCTCCAAAACGCTGACCCCCGAATTGGGCTTTACCTCCAAGAGGCTGTTGCGTGATAAGAGAGTATGGTCCGATAGAACGAGCGTGCATTTTATCTTCTACCATGTGTCCTAGTTTCAGCATGTAGATAATACCTACAGTAGCATGTTGGTCAAACTGATCTCCTGTTCCACCATCGAAAAGACGAACTTTTCCATAGCGAGGTATTCCTGCTTTGTCTGTCCAAGAGTTCATGTCGTCGAGGCTGGCTCCATCAAAAATCGGAGTCGCAAATTTGACACCAAGCTCTTTTCCTGCCCACCCTAGTACAGTTTCAAATATCTGTCCCAAGTTCATACGTGAAGGTACACCAAGAGGGTTCAAAACAATGTCTACAGGAGTTCCATCCGGTAAGAATGGCATATCTTCCTGACGTACGATACGGGATACAATACCTTTGTTACCATGTCGTCCGGCCATTTTATCACCTACTTGTACCTTACGTTTTTTAGCTACATATACTTTTGCTATTTGTACTATTCCAGATGGAAGCTCATCTCCAATTGTGAGGTCGAAGCGTTTACGTTTCAATTCTGCATCAAGTTCTTTGTACTTACGAAGGTAGTTTACAACTACATCTTTAATAAGTTCATTCTTATGCTCGTCTGTAGTCCAGTTACTTACCTGAATCGATTCGTAATCTATGTTATCCAAAGCTCCTTTGGTAAACTTAGCACCTTTAGCTATGATGTCTACATTCAGATAATCTTTTACCCCTTGAGATGTTTTTCCATCTGTAATGATAAGCAGTTTGTCTACAAGTACACTTTTTAGCTTAGCCATTTTTACTTCATACTCTTCATCAAGTTTAGGAAGCAATGCTTTGCTCGAAAGCTTAGTCTTTCCTTTCTTTGAGGCTTTAGAAAATAGGTTTGTACCTACAACTACACCTTTCAGAGAAGGAGATGCTTTTAGAGAGGCGTCTTTTACATCGCCGGCTTTGTCTCCAAATATTGCACGAAGAAGTTTTTCTTCCGGAGAAGGATCAGATTCTCCTTTCGGAGTAATTTTCCCTATTAGAATATCTCCAGGACTAACACGAGCTCCAATACGGATAATTCCTCTTTCATCCAGATCTTTAGTAGCTTCTTCACTTACATTTGGAATATCGGAAGTTAATTCCTCTACACCTCGTTTTGTATCACGTACTTCGAGAGCAAACTCCTCAACATGCACGGATGTAAAAATATCTTCACGAACGATGCGTTCGTTTAGTACGATTGCATCCTCGAAGTTATATCCCTTCCAAGGCATGAAGGCTACTTTTAGATTTTTTCCTATAGCAAGTTCACCTTTTTCGGTAGAGTAACCCTCTGTCAGAATTTGATTTAACACAACTCTGTCTCCTTTGCGGCAAATAGGGCGAAGGTCGATCGTCGTATTTTGATTCGTTTTTCTGAACTTAGGGATATTATATGCTTTAACAGCATCGTCGAATGCTACGAAGTCTTCGTCTGCTGTGCGGTCATATTTTACTTTTATAGTATCTGCATCTACATATACAACTTCTCCTGCTCCTTCTGCCACAATTTGTGTGCGAGAGTCGCGAATAAGCTGTCCTTCAATACCTGTTCCTATGATAGGAGCTTCGGTTCTCATCAAAGGTACAGCCTGACGCATCATGTTAGATCCCATGAGCGCACGGTTGGCGTCGTCATGTTCCAAGAATGGAATCAATGACGCTGCGATAGATGCAATCTGCGTAGGAGACACATCCATCAATTCTACTTCTTCCGGACCAACTACAGGATAGTCTGCATCTTGACGAGATTTTACACGTGTAAGAATAAATGTTCCGTCATCGTTTAGCGGAGCATTACCCTGTGCTATGATTTTGTCTTCTTCCTCTTCGGCTGCAAGGTATACAATACCGTTGTCGGAAAGGTCTACTTTCTTATCAGCAGCTTTGCGATATGGAGTTTCGATGAATCCCAGATCATTTATTTTCGCATATACGCATAGAGAAGATATCAAACCGATATTTGGACCTTCCGGTGTTTCGATTGGGCAAAGGCGGCCATAGTGAGTGTAGTGAACGTCACGTACTTCGAATCCGGCTCTTTCGCGAGAAAGACCACCAGGTCCGAGTGCTGACATACGACGTTTATGCGTAATCTCTGCCAAAGGATTGGTTTGATCCATGAACTGAGACAACGCATTTGTTCCGAAGAATGTATTTACGACAGATGATATGGTTTTTGCATTAATCAAATCGATTGGAGTAAATACTTCGTTGTCACGTACATTCATTCTTTCGCGAATGATACGAGCCATACGGTTAAGTCCAACTCCGAATTGATTGAAAAGCTGTTCACCAACAGTTCTTACACGACGGTTGCTCAAGTGGTCTATATCATCTACGATAGCTTTGGAGTTTATAAGCTCTATCAGATATTTGATAATTTCAATAATATCTTCTTTAGTCAAAACTCGAATGTCTGTATCTGTAGAAAGGCCTAACTTCTTATTCAATCTATAACGTCCAACTTCTCCCAAGTCGTAACGTTTTTCGGAAAAGAATAAGTTGTTGATAACCTCACGTGCACTTGTGTCGTCGGCAGGTTCAGCACTACGTAGCTGTCTATATATATGACGAACGGCATCTATCTCCGAGTTACTCGGGTCTTTTTGCAATGTGTTATAGATAATTGCAAAATCAGAAAGATGATGTGAGTCTTTGTGTAATAGGATAGACGATACTCCAGAGTCAAGAATAAGATCTAAATGATCTTTATCCAAAGTGGTCTCTCTTTCCAGAATCACTTCATTACGTTCGATAGATGTTACTTCGCCGGTGTCTTCATCTACGAAGTCTTCCATCCACGTCCTTAGTATTCTGGCAGCAAGTTTACGTCCTAATACTTTCTTTATATTTTGTTTTGTAACTTTAATTTCTTCAGCCAGGTCGAATATTTCCAGAATGTTTCTGTCGCTTTCAAATCCTATTGCGCGAAGTAGAGTCGTTACCGGTAATTTTTTCTTACGGTCGATGTATGCATACATGACATTGTTTATGTCTGTAGCAAACTCAATCCATGAGCCTTTGAACGGAATGATACGCGCCGAATAAAGTTTAGTTCCATTGGCATGCATTGTCTGTCCAAAAAATACACCTGGTGAACGATGGAGTTGCGATACAACCACACGTTCAGCACCGTTTATGACAAAAGTACCTTTTTCTGTCATATATGGTATCAGTCCCAAGTAGACGTCTTGGATGACTGTATCAAAATCTTCGTGGTCAGGGTCTGTGCAATAGAGTTTCAGTTTTGCCTTAAGAGGAACACTATATGTTAAGCCTCTTTCGATACATTCTTCTATTGTATAGCGAGGAGGATCGATAAAGTAGTCTAAAAACTCTAAAACAAAGTTGTTTCGTGTATCGGCTATAGGAAAGTTTTCAGCGAAAACTTTGTATAGGCCTTCTTTTTTCCTTTTTTCGGGAGGGGTATCAAGCTGTAGAAAGTCACGGAATGACTTTAACTGTACTTCTAAGAAATCCGGATATGGTAGCGGATTCTTTATTGAAGCAAAATTTACTCTTTGATTTGTATTTGTTGAAGACATGGATAACCAATTTTATTGAACTTATTATTTTTGACGCAAAAAGGTTAAGAACCTTCTCGGCGAAGGTTCCTAACCAAAATATCCTTTTACAGGACTATTCTTTTACTTAAGTTCAATTTCAGCTCCAGCTTCTTCTAGTTGTTTTTTCAATGCTTCTGCTTCGTCTTTTGATACTCCTTTTTTCAATTCGCCAGGAGCAGCATCTACTAGATCTTTAGCTTCTTTCAAACCAAGTCCTGTTAGTTCTTTTACAGCTTTTACAACTGCAAGTTTATTAGCACCCGCTGCTTTGATGATAACATCGAAAGATGTTTTTTCTTCTACCGCTTCAGCAGCAGCAGCTACTGGCCCTGCAACAGCAACTGCAGCAGCAGCTGGTTCGATACCGTATTCAGTTTTAAGAACTTCAGCTAATTCACTAACTTCTTTTACTGTTAAATTTACTAGTTGTTCTGCAATAGCTTTTATATCTGCCATTTTTGTATAAATTAAAATTGTTATTATTCTTTTTTGTAATTGGAAATTATCTATTCGATAATGTTTCTAATACGCCGTGAATAGTATTTCCTCCTGATTGAAGAGCTGAAATAACATTCTTAGCCGGAGATTGAAGCAATCCGATAACATCACCGATAAGTTCGTTCTTGCTCTTGATGTTTTCTAATGCATTCAGATTTTCTGCTCCTATATAAAAGCTTTCTTGTACGTAAGCTGCTTTAAGTGCAGGAATTCCTTCTTTTTTGTACTTCGCAATCAGCTTAGCCGGTGCATTGGCAGAGTTGGAAAACATGATAGCTGTATTTCCTTTCAAAGCTGAACTTAGCTCTGAGTAGTCGCCTTCAAGTGTATCCAACGCTTTTTGCAACAAAGTGTTTTTTACGACCATCAATTTGATTTCTTGCTTAGCGCATTCTCTTCTCAACTCACTTGTTTTAGTAGAATTAAGAGTTGCAATGTCAGCAAGATAGAAATGATCGTATCCTTTAATTGTTGTGGCTATAGCTTCTATGATAGTGCCTTTATCTTCCTTTCTCATAATTTTCAGTCAATTTTAATTAATTTTCTACTGATTTAGGGTCGATCTTTACACCCGGACTCATAGTACTTGAAAGACAAACGCTTTTCACATATGTTCCCTTAGCTGCAGATGGTTTCAGTTTGATAAGCGTAGCAATAAATTCCTTTGCATTATCTCTGATTTGATCCGATGTGAAAGAAACTTTACCTACAGAAGCATGTATGATACCTGCTTTGTCTACTTTAAAGTCAATTTTACCGGATTTTACTTCTGTTACAGCTTTAGCAACATCCATAGTTACAGTTCCGCTCTTAGGGTTTGGCATTAGTCCACGAGGACCTAATACACGTCCTAAAGCACCTATTTTACCCATGATGGCAGGTTGAGTGATGATAACATCAATATCTGTCCAGCCACCTTTTATTTTTTCGATATATTCGTCCAATCCTACATAGTCAGCACCTGCTTCTTTAGCAGCAGCTTCTGCGTCTGGAGAACATAACACCAAAACTCGGACTTGTTTTCCTGTTCCATGAGGTAGAGATACAACACCTCTTACCATCTGGTTAGCTTTACGTGGGTCTACACCAAGACGTACATCTAAATCGACTGAAGCGTCGAATTTAGTAGTTGTGATCTCTTTTACAAGAGCTGCCGCCTCGGTAAGTGTATATAATTTCCCTGCTTCAATTTTGCTGAAAGCTAACTTTTGATTTTTTGTAAGTTTACCCATTTCTCAATTGAAGTTTAAATTAATTATTTTCAGGGAAAGCCCCTTTTACAGTAATACCCATACTTCTTGCTGTACCAGCAACCATTTTCATGGCTGATTCGATAGAAAAACAATTCAGGTCGACCATTTTGTCTTCAGCAATAGCTTTCACCTGATCCCAAGTAATTTCTGCTACTTTCTTACGATTTGGTTCTGCTGATCCACTTTTAGTTTTTGCTGCTTCAAGTAATTGAATAGCTACCGGTGGTTGTTTTACTACAAAATCAAAAGACTTGTCAGCATAGTAAGTAATTACTACCGGCAATATTTTGCCTGCCTTGTCTTGAGTTCTGGCATTAAATTGCTTACAGAAATCCATAATGTTGATACCTTTCGAACCTAAAGCAGGTCCTACGGGAGGTGATGGATTTGCTGCACCGCCTTTAATCTGTAATTTTAATTGTCCAGCAATTTCTTTAGCCATTTTTGTTTCTAATTTTTAGTTTTTTGAAAACTTAAGATGAACAACTTTATTGCGTAACCAATTTTTATTGTTCTTTTTCGACTTGCATGTAATTCAATTCGAGAGGGGTTTTCCTTCCAAATATCTTTACCATTACTTTTAGTTTCTTTTTCTCAGTATTCACTTCTTCAATAACGCCAGAAAATCCGGAGAAAGGACCATTGGTAACTTTCACATTTTCTCCAACAAAGTATTGAATATCCATTCCTACCTCCTGTTCGTCCAACTCGTCCATTGTACCAAGTATTCTGTTTACTTCAGATTGGCTCAACGGTTGAGGGTTGGTTGTATTGGGTAAGAAGCCGGCAACAAAGTTGATGTTGCGCAATTCGTGAATAACTTCACCCACCAAAGCAGCCTCTATTAATATATAACCGGGAAGGTAAGCTCTTTCTTTCAGAACTTTCTTTCCGTTACGCATAATATAAGTCTTTTCAGTAGGTATAAGAACTTGAGATATATACTTTCCTAGGTCAGTTTTTTTTATCTCAGCTTCAAGATACTCTTTGACTTTATTTTCTTTTCCACTAACAGCACGAAGAACGTACCATTTCTTTTCGATTTCAGTCATTGCTTTAGATAAAAATTTCTTAGTTTAACAGACCGTAGAAAAGTTTGACCAAATTCTCGAATGCAGTATCGATACCCCAAACAACCAAAGCCATAATAATGGAAGCGATCATGACGATGACTGCGCTGTTTGTCAATTCTGAACGAGAAGGCCAAGAAACCTTGTATACAAGTTCGTTGTAAGAATCTTTAATATAATTAATTATTTTTTTCATTACTCTTCTGAGTTTTAGCACGGGCGGAGAGATTCGAACTCCCGACATTTGGTTTTGGAGACCAACGCTCTACCACTGAACTACGCCCGTAAATTAAAGTCGGCTGTATTGCAAACCGACTTTATTATAATCGCACTTATGCAATGATTTCTGTAATCTGACCAGCACCTACTGTACGTCCACCTTCACGGATTGCGAAACGAAGACCTACGTTACAAGCTACTGGGTAAATAAGTTCTACAGTAATACTTACGTTATCACCAGGCATAACCATGTCTGTTCCTTCTGGAAGTGATATTTCTCCTGTTACGTCAAGAGTACGTAGGTAGAACTGAGGACGATATTTGTTGTGGAATGGGGTGTGACGTCCACCTTCTTCTTTTTTCAGGATATAAACCTCAGCCTTGATTTTAGTATGAGGAGTGATCTTTCCTGGGTGAGTAATTACCATACCACGTTTGATTTCTTCTTTGTCGATACCACGAAGCAAAAGACCTACATTGTCACCAGCTTGTCCGTCGTCAAGAATCTTACGGAACATTTCTACTCCTGTAACAACTGATTTTTTAGCTTCAGCTCCAAGACCAATAATCTGTACTTCTTCACCAGTTTTGATTTTACCAGTTTCGATACGACCTGTTGCTACTGTACCACGACCTGTGATAGAGAACACGTCTTCAACTGGCATCAAGAATGGTTTGTCTACATCACGTGCAGGAAGTGGAATCCAAGTATCTACAGCATTCATAAGTTCCATTACTTGGCTAACCCATGGTTCAACACCATTAAGAGCTCCAAGAGCAGATCCGCGGATAACTGGAGTGTTGTCGCCGTCGAATTCGTAGAATGAAAGAAGTTCTCTCATTTCTAGTTCAACAAGTTCTAACATTTCTTCGTCGTCAACGATATCGCATTTATTCATGAATACTACTAGTCTTGGTACGTTTACCTGACGAGCAAGTAGGATGTGTTCACGAGTTTGAGGCATTGGACCATCAGTAGCAGCAACCACGATGATAGCACCGTCCATCTGAGCAGCACCAGTAACCATGTTTTTTACGTAGTCCGCGTGACCTGGACAGTCAACGTGAGCATAGTGACGGTTAGCTGTTTCGTATTCTACGTGAGAAGTGTTGATAGTTATACCACGTTCTTTTTCTTCTGGAGCGTTGTCGATTTTGTCGAAGTCAACAGCTTGAGAAAGTCCTTTCTCTGACAATACTTTAGTGATAGCAGCAGTCAAAGTAGTTTTACCGTGGTCAACGTGACCGATTGTCCCGATATTTACGTGCGGTTTCGCCCGGTTAAAATGTTCTTTTGCCATAATTAATCTTCCTATTATTTAGTTAATGTATATATTTAAATTCTATGAACCAATATTTCCCTTATAGTTGAGCCCATGACGGGACTTGAACCCGTGACCTCTTCCTTACCAAGGAAGTGCTCTACCACTGAGCTACATTGGCGTAGATATTTGTTGTAGAAAACTCTATTTCTGTTGAGTTTTTCTTCAACAACAAGATATTCATTTGCTTTTTGCAATTTTTTTTCGTTGCGAAAATGCCTGAATTCTCTATATCTGAGCCTCTTGTCGGATTCGAACCAACGACCCCGAGATTACAAATCACGTGCTCTGGCCAACTGAGCTAAAGAGGCGTAAACTTCTAATTTTGCCGTCTTTGCCTTTTTTAGGGGCGAAACGGCGACAAAATTAGAAATTATTTTTTATAATAACAACACTTTGTGTATTTATTTTTGCAAGTGTTTTGCTTTTGTTGTTTACTCCTCTGTTGCCTTATACATAAAGAGGTTGATAAGCGTATGCTTATTTTGTTTTCGCTTTTTCTTTAACTTTTTGTATTTGTTTTTCTAAAGCCTCTATGTTTTGCATTATAGCATCCTCGAAAGTGTCTGCTGTTTTGTTCGAAAATAGCTCTCCGTTTTTTATATTCAATTTGATAGAAGCTTCCTTGTTGTTGGCAACTTCGGGTTTTACGACTTTCATGATAATTTCAGCATCTATAATAAGATCTGAGAATTTATCTAATTTTGATATTTTTTTTTCAATAAACTCTTTTAGTTGAGCTGATGCGTCAAAATGCACTGATTGAATGGCGATATTCATAATCTAATCCTCCTTTTTTGTTAAGCTCTGGGATGAGCTTTGTTATAAATTTTCTTTAGTTCTTCAAATGAAGTGTGTGTGTATATTTCTGTTGCTGCAAGACTGGAATGTCCGAGCAGTTCTTTTACAGCATTTATATCTGCCCCATTATTGAGCATGCTTGTTGCGAAAGTGTGACGTAGTATATGCGGACTAGTTTTGGATAACGTTGTTATTTGTCCAAGTTTTTCGCTAATAATACGATGTGCCAACATAGGGTATAGTGGTTGTCCGTTCTCTCTAACGAATAGATGTTCTGATTGTTCGGATGTGCTTTTGTCCCGTATCTCTAAATATGTATGAAGAGAATTTATCATGTTATCACTAAGGGGTATTATTCGCTGTTTGTTTCGTTTGCCTGTTACTAATATTGTTCTTGAATAAAAATCAATATCTGTATTCTTTAGTCCGATCAATTCTGCACGTCTTATTCCTGTAGTATAAAATAATTCTGTAATTATCTTGTTACGGATGTGCTCAAAATCGTCAGGCGTATCTTCATCCAGTATTTTTTCTATGTCTTTATCGCTTACAAATACCGGTATTGGTTTGGAGGTTTTTGGTCCTACTATTTTTTTTGCAGGGTTTGTTGTTGCTTCTCCTATGCGCAGCAGGTATTTGAAGAATGACTTGAGAGTACTAAGCTTACGGTTGACTGAGCGTGGAGAGTTCTTTTCTTCCATCAAAGAGACTATCCACATTCGTATAATGTCGCTGTCAATAGTTTTTATTTCGACATCAGAGAAATGACTTCCTATAAAATCATGAAACTGGCGTAAGTCGTTAGAATAAGAAATCTCCGTATGTAAAGAGTAATTCTTTTCATAACGGAGATACTTTATATATTTCTCTATTAACAGCATCATTCTTTATAATCACTTCTTGAATGACGAAGTTAATAATTTTATGCGAAAAGACAATATGTATTGTTATTCTTCTGTGCGATGCATTTTTTCTACATACACAGCATGTAGTCTTTGCTCTCTCTTAACTACAGACGGTTTGCGGAATTCCTGACGTCTTCTTAGTTCTTTTACTACACCTGTTTTTTCGTATTTTCTTTTAAATTTTTTTAGCGCTTTCTCAATGTTTTCGCCTTCTTTTAATGGTACGATAATCATAATTGACTTTTATTTTATTTGTTTTTTATTTATTCTTTTTTTTGTGAGCATTGCTCTTTTGTACATTGTTCGTTTTCGTCAGTTTCTTGTTTTTTTAGTATAAAAATCCCCTGAACACCGCCTTGTTAGCGTTGTATTAACTTGTTGCTAATATTTTCGTTCAAAAGATCATTAAACCTCCTCTCTGTTTTCGGGCTGCAAATTTATGATTTAATATCTTTATATCCAAGTCTTTTTTTAGTTTTCTAATCTCTTTTCATTTGAATATGGGGAAGTCCATCTTCCAGATAAGTGTCGCTTGTTTGTTTAAATCCATGCGATTCGTAGAATTTCTTTAAATAGAACTGAGCTGATAAAGTGATTTTCGTTTCTCCGAATATGGAAGACTCTAATTCTATTGCTTTTTTCATCATTTCGTGACCATATCCGTATTTGCGATACTCTTTATCTACTATTACCCGACCTATGCAAGCTTCGGTGAAATAATCGCCTGCTTTGAAGATTCGGCAATAGGCCACAAGTTTGCCATCTGTGTATCCATGTAAGTGTAGAGCTTTTTGGTCTTTGTAGTCCATATCAAGATATGGAGCATTTTGTTCTACTACAAAAATTTTGCAACGTAGGTGTAATATTTCGTATAGTTGATCTTTTGTGAGTTCTTCGAATTTGCTCACTTCCCATTTTATTTCTTTATTCATATATAGACTATTCAAAAAAAATCGCACAAAGGTATATTATTAAAAAATATTGACAAAAGACTCTTATATGGAATCGATATCATGTTTTATTCTATTGTTTTAGAAATCTTCTTGTTAAAAACTTTCTCATTGGTATGTCATAAAGCTTTAAGCAGATATAGGCAAGGATAATACATCCTATTAATACAGCTGCAGCTCCGGGCAGTGATTCCTGAAAAGTAAGATTTTCATTTTTTACCCATGCGTAATATAGATAGATAAAAGGATAATGTACCATATACAGAGGGTAAGAAATATCTCCTAAGAAATTACATATTCTAGTTGTGTATTTGTCTGTGCTTTTCCCTGAAGCACCAAGATAAACTAAAATTGGAAAAAATAAAATACAGCATAGTGTATCATAAATTCCATTCATCCATAAATGCTCAGCTCCACCTATGCGTGGTACAGCTAATAAAGCTACAATAATTATACTACAGATCCAAAAGGCTCCCTTTATATTAGTCGGCTTGAAAATACGAGAGAGGAGTAGTCCGGCAGAGAAAGAAAACATCAAGCGTAAAGATCCTCCGGTAAATTCTGTTCCCGTCAAAGAAAATCCTACGCATATGTCTCCTAAGGGGCCTAACGTAGCAAATGCTGCTAGTCCACATCCGGTAATGAAAACAAGTGTTGCGAGAGCCTTAGTGGATAGTCTGCGAATGAACAAGGCATAGAGGATGTTACCTATATATTCAAAGAATAAAGACCAGCTTGGCCCATTCAGTGGAAACATTTCTCCAACACCCCTGATCTCGTTTCCTGTAGTAGCCGGAATCAATAGCATATTGAGGAATGTTGCAATCAGTAAAGCTGTGACAGGGATTACGGATACATCCCATACAGAGCAACCTTGAAAGTAAAACATTATTGCTCCTATAATTGCACCCATAACAACCATAGGGTGTAGGCGTATAATTCTGCGCTTTATGAAATCTTTTGTTTTCATTCTTCCCCAACGGTCGTCGTAGGCATAACCGACAACGAAGCCGGATAGAATAAAGAAAAAGTCGACAGCTAAATAGCCATGATTGATATTTTGGTCTAGATGACTGGTTGCAAAAGCTTCGAATATGTGAAAACACACAACGGTAATAGCTGCGACTCCACGCAATCCGTCGAGGATATTGTAGTGAGGCTTAGAATCTGCAAATACAGTTTTTTGTATCTGTGCTTGGAACATAGGGTAAATTTCTGTTTTTAGAAACAGCGAAAATAAGTATTTTTTTTCAGTTCGGTTGACTCTGCTGTACTTTGCTCCTTTTTTTATAAATTTGCGCATTGAAATGTATATTCATTAACTTAAAAGGTAACATATGATTACAGCAGACCAACTGAAAGAAGTGTTGGAGCGCGAGAACGCGTTGAGGAGGCATCTTTGACGTCGATGCGAAAAAAATACAATTAGAAGAAGAGGAGTTGAGAACTCATGCTCCCGGCTTTTGGGACGATGCTAAGGTCGCAGAGGTTCAGATGAAAATAATAAAAGGTCTTAAAGGGTGGATAGAGGGCTATGCTGAAGTAAAAGATGCTGCGGATGAGTTGCAGTTAGCTTTCGATTTCCAGAAAGAAGGAGTTACTACTGAAGAGGAAGTTGATAGTGCTTATTCGAATGCATTAGGGCTGATAGAAAATCTGGAATTAAAGAATATGCTTCGCCGCGAAGAGGATAAGCTAGGAGCAGTCCTTAAGATTAATAGTGGGGCAGGAGGTACAGAAGGGCAAGACTGGGCTTCGATGTTGTTCAGGATGTATCAGCATTGGTGCGAATCGAAAGGATATAAGACAACGATTACCAACTGGCAGGATGGAGATGAGGCCGGTATAAAAACCGCCACACTTCAGGTGGAAGGGGATTATGCGTATGGTTATCTGAAATCTGAAAACGGCGTGCACCGATTGGTGAGGGTGTCTCCTTACAATGCGCAAGGCAAGCGGATGACTTCATTTGCATCTGTCTTCGTAGTACCGTTGGTCGATGATACTATCGAGATAGACGTGAATCTGTCAGACATCACTTGGGATACATTCCGCTCGAGTGGAGCCGGAGGTCAGAATGTAAATAAAGTAGAAACCGGAGTTCGTCTGCACTACAAATATAAAGATCCCGAAACCGGAGAAGACAAGGAGATTGTAATAGAAAATACAGAAAGTCGTTCTCAGTTTGGTAACAAAGACAATGCTATACGCTTGCTCAAGTCTCAGTTGTACGAAATGGAGTTGGAGAGGCGTAGTCGTGAACAGTCGAAGGTCGAAGCCGGAAAGAAAAAGATAGAATGGGGTTCTCAGATTCGTAGCTATGTGTTTGATGATCGTCGGGTAAAAGATCATCGTACCAATTATCAGACATCGAACGTGAATGCTGTGATGGATGGTGATTTGGATGATTTTATAAAGGCTTATTTAATGGAATTTGGGGGAGAGGCTTAACACCGACTCTTATTGTCCGTTGAAAGTAAAAATATAAGATAAGAGGTGTTCTGAAAAGAATGTCTCTTTCTTTTTTTTGTATTCGTCTAAGAGATTGTTGTAAACAAAATTAGCATGCATATGTTTTAATTTAAAAGATACAACTAAAACAAGAAACTATGGAAAATTATGAATTGATAGAAAATGAGATTGAAAATCAATATGAATTTCATGTAGGGAAATATCTGCCTCGAATAGAATATATAAAAACAAATAATGGTGAGATTTATCTAACGCATACCGAAGTCCCTATAGCATTGGAAGGGCAGGGAATAGGTTCACAGTTGGCCGAGAAAGTGTTAGACGATATAGAAAGAAAAGGCTTAAGGCTTGTTCCACTGTGTCCTTTTATTGCAGGATATATAAAGAAGCATCCCGAATGGAGGCGCATTGTAATGCGTGGGATAAATATCTCGTAATATAGATCGGATCAACTAAACAATAAATAAAGTATGGAAAAGATTGTAGAATATACAAAAGGTGAGCTCACTATTGTATGGAGACCGGGGCTATGTCAACATGCCGGAGTGTGTGTGAAGATGCTGCCTTTGGTATATAATCCTAAAGAAAGGCCATGGGTGAAGCCCGATAATGCAACCGTAGAGGAATTGATTGCTCAGATCTCAAATTGTCCCTCAGGAGCTTTGAGTTACCGAATTGACGAAAAATGAATTGTCTCAAAAAAAGTACGGGTGTTGCTAACGTTAGCAACACCCGTACTTTTTTTATTTTTAAATTTGGTTTATTTACCAGATCCTGATTTTAGCAAGTTTGCTTCATCAATGTATTTGTCAGCCTCCATAGCCAGAGGTGAGCCCATATATTGATTTTTTATAGTAGAGAAGACCTCTATTACTTTATCGTAATTAGCCTGGTCTCTGTAGATAAGACCTGCTTTCTTGTAGAAGATAGGACTTTGAACAGCATTGTCTACGCCTTTTGCTGCTTTTAGATAATACGAAAGAGCTTCTTCTGTTTTACCTGTGTTATCAAGGCAGTCGCCTATTGTTCCATTTACAGACTGAGCTATAATTTTATCTTTACCGCTGTAATCTTTCAGCATAGTAAGAGCCTGTTCATATTTGCCAAGGTTTGCATAAGACACCCCTGCGTAGAATTTTGCCAGATTCCCGGCACTTGTAGATCCGTATTCGCTAATAATGGTTTCAAATCCTACATAGCCTTTACCGTCTCCGTAAATAGCTAAAGAATCTTGTCCGGTTCGGAAATATTGCTCTCCTTTGAATATTGCAGCTTGTGCCTCTTCGTTTTTTGGAGTTAAATAGAAATGGTTGAATGCAAGATATCCGCATACGACTAAAACAACAACTCCGATGACAGCAAATATTTGCTTTTGATATTTTTCGATGAAATGCTCGGATTCATGTACTGCAGTATCAATCTTTTCCCAGTCTTTTTCTTCGTTCAATTCCGCTTGTTTCTTTTTAGAAGACATTGTTCTTATTTTATAATATTTTTATATTCAAAATTAGCAGCGACAAAAATAGGAGTTTTATCCTTATAAATAAAATCTTAGCTGTCTTTTTTTTTATTCGGTAT
This sequence comes from Dysgonomonas sp. BGC7, assembly GCF_001261735.1. Taxonomy (GTDB): domain Bacteria; phylum Bacteroidota; class Bacteroidia; order Bacteroidales; family Dysgonomonadaceae; genus Dysgonomonas. The sequence goes on from NZ_CVRP01000020.1 coordinate 42,366, forward strand.
AGAATTTTATCAGCTGTTCTATTGCTCTTTGGCATGCAGGACAGAAATCTTTGCATGTATTGGTTTTCATTCGGCAATCAACGGCAGGACGGTATATGCTCTTTGAGGAATATCCCGCACCTTCATATACTCCTGTTTTATATCTTGCAGAGTCGCCTGTATTAGTAGGTATAGGAGTTCCTTTCTGTAATAGATCTTTCCATTTTGAGTCGAAATTGACAAGGGTAGTTATGTTTGGCTCCCAAGGCTCTATATCGAAAGGATAGGTGTCACTGAATGTATCGTTTTCATAATAATACTCATCTGCTAAGCCGGCAAAGCTATGTCCGAACTCATGTACTACTACCGGCTTGAACGCCTCGTGTCCGGTAGTGGTGAGAGTGTACGAATTGAAAATTCCACCTCCTCCATACACATCGGTATTAGCTAATATTATAATGTGTGCATAAGGGATTCCTGCTATCGAGTTATGTATATCTTTTACATTTGTTGTGGTCAGATATCTATCCGAATAGAATGTGTCGAAATGAGATCCGAATGCAGTCTGCTTCCATATGTTTTCGCGTGGTACGCTTACTCCTGATGATAGAGATACTGTTTCTATTGCAAATAAATTTAATTTGTTTTTAAACTTTCCAAAAGGATTGTGAGCCAATATTTGTTGGCAGGCAGTAGCTGCATGTTCTCTAAATTTGCTCATCTCGCTAGTAGTATAACCTTCTGCTAAAATTGCGATATTTACGCATCTATCTATAGGTCCTCCTTGATGCAGGATAGTATATGAGGGAAGGTTGTTCAATCCTATTTTTTTTATCAATATGTCGTTTGGATCGATAGTATGTTTTATTGCACTTTTATAGTTTCCTGTAGCCTCTCGTAATAGAATTTCTACTTCTATCTCTTTTTTAGGATATGGAATTAAAAATGAATTTTCGAAGCTTTTGTTTACCCTTTCGGCTTCAGGAGTTGTTTGCCACTCTTGAAATAAAGAAGAGAAAGCTTCCATATATATGCAATTGCCATTGCTTTTATCTATAACCTTTATTTGTCCATTGCCCTTTCTCAAAAGCTGAGAAAGATTATGTCTGCGTCCTGCCCATTGAGGAAGTTGATTTAATTGGTCGAGCGAAACAGCCTGATTGCTTCTGTCTCCCGAAAAGATATAATCTATACGTAAAGTTTTATCTATGAAATACTCATCGAAGATTTGTGCTGTCGTATTCGCGGCAACTAGTAGAAAAAGAGATAATGATAGCAGAAAATTTTTCATGAAAAGCTTCGTTTATAATATGAAAATAAGGAAACAAGGCAAAGATATAAAATGAGAAAGAGAAAAGGAAGAAAAATCAATCTTAAAACAGTCTGTGTACAAAGAAGTAATATAGTTACGCTATGAAATTTTATACTTTTTTTGATTTTTCATATTATGCTTTCATGTTTAATTGATTAGCTTTGCATCCGAATACATAAGCATGAGATCTTACTGGATGAGAAAAGTTCGCATCTTAACATATATTTTTCTGTGTATATTGTTCTCTGTACCCTTTTGGGGTGCACAATATGCGCATATAGCATCTATAATGTATTCGCATCTGCAAGATACTTTGCCTCCGGCTAAGTCGGGAGGCGATTCTCTACTAGCTCCTTCGAGACCTTTACATGTGGTAACAGATTCCCTGCCATCCGATTCTGTAAAGAAAAAAGATATGCTGGATGCTATTGTCGACTATACGGCAAATGACTCTATTGTTCTCACTGCAGGTAACTGGGGTTTCTTATATGGATCGGCAGAGGTTACCTACACAAACATTAAGCTAAAAGGAGAACAAATTTCGGTAAACATGGACAGTAGCCTTGTTTTTGCAAAATTTGGACTTGATTCGGTTGGTAAAGAGTTTGGATATCCTGTGTTTTCTGATGGAGGTACAGACTACGAGTCGAAGACAATGAAGTATAATTTTAAGACAAGAAAGGGTTATAGTACAAATATTGTGACTACTCAGGGTGAAGGCTATGTAGTGGCAAATGATGCCAAGAAGAATCCTGACAATTCATTCTTTATGCTTGGCGGTAAATATACAACATGTGACGATCACGAGCATCCCCATTTTTATCTGGCGTTGACAAAAGCTAAAGTGAAACCGAAAAAAAATGTAGTGACAGGACCTGCTTATCTTGTAATAGAAGGGTTGCCGTTGCCAATTGGTTTGCCTTTTGCTTTTTTTCCGTTTTCAGATAAATATTCATCAGGAGTTATTATGCCATCGTATGGAGATGAACTTGAGAGAGGTTTCAACCTTAGAGATGGAGGATATTACTTTGCTATAAATGACAATATTGATTTAGCTGTAACAGGCGAAATATATACAAAAGGCTCGTGGGGGCTTAATGCCCGTTCTACATATCGTAAAAGATATAAGTACTCGGGGTCATTTGATGCCGGCTATCTGGTTACAAAAACCGGAGAAAAAGATATAGACTATTCTGTAGCTAAGGACATGCGTTTGAACTGGACCCACTCACAAGATCCTAAGGCAAACCAATTTCGGACATTGTCTGCCAGCGTTAACTTTTCGACAAGCTCTTATGATAGAAACGATTTGAACCTGCGTGGTACCCCTGCTGGTACTCAGAATACAAAAAGTTCCAGTGTAAATCTGACTCAGAAGATTCCAAATTCAGGATGGAGTTTGTCTGCGTCAATGAACGTTGCTCAACGTAGTCAGGATTCATCCATATCCCTTACTCTACCAAATCTAACGGTAACAATGACTCGTATAGCGCCTTTCAAGCGAAAAGAGGCTGCGGGAGCAGAGCGTTGGTATGAGAAAATTCAGATGAGTTATACCGGAGATTTCAGAAACAGTATTGATACAAAGGAAAACCTTCTCTTTAAATCGAATCTTCAAAAAGACTGGAAAAATGCAATGAAGCACTCTATTCCTGTTTCAGCGACTTTTAGTGCTTTTAATTATTTGAATATAACTCCTTCATTCAATTATACAGAACGTTGGTATACAAGTAGGGTAGAGAAAGCGTGGGATCCGTCACGGAATGCTCATGTGGTAACTGATACAACTTATTCATTTAGTCGTGTGTACGACTTTAATGCAGCATTAAGTTTTCAGACAAAATTATATGGATTTTTTAATCCACTATTTTCTAAGAGTACAACAATCCGACACGTATTCACCCCTAGTATAACTTTAAGTTATGCTCCTGATTTTAGTAGTCCACGATGGGGTTTTTATGAACGCTACAATTATCAGGATCAGAACGGAAGAGATATGGAATATGTATATTCTCCGTACGAACAAGGTATGTTTGGGCGTCCTTCCGAAGGTGCTCAGGGTATGGTCTCGTTCGATTTCGATAATAATCTGGAGATGAAAGTCCCTTCTGCAAAAGATTCCACAGGTTATAAAAAGATAAGCCTTATTGATAATCTAAGAGTTGGTTTTAGCCACAATATGATGGCAGACTCTTTGAAGTGGAGCGATATTAACGTGAGTATGCGTCTGAAGTTCAGTAAATCCTTTACAGTTAACGTAGGAGCCACCTTCGACCCTTATCTTTATGATGGAAGTGATGGAAGTGTCCGCAAAATAGATCAACTGCGAATTACGCACGGCAGAGGTTTTGGACGTCTGAAAAGTACAGGATATTCTATTTCACCCTCTTTAAATCAGGATACTTTTAAAAAGCTATTTGGGAGAGATAAGGATGAAGATAGTAAAAAGAAAGACGAAAAAGGAACCGATGGGGATGGCGAGCATCCGGCGGAAGGTTCCGGTGAAGGAGAAACCCGTCAAAGCATGTTTGATGGAAAGAAAGATGATAATCAGTACGATGAGGATGGTTATGTGAAAAATGAGATAAAATGGAATCTGGGATTAAACTTTTCTATGAATTATGGATACGGAGAGTTTGATTTTAAGAAAAATGAATATAAAGGTCGTCTGACTAAAACATTCGGCTTCAACGGTAGTATTCAACCTACTAAAAATTGGAATCTTAATTTTAATGCGACTTATGACTTTGACTATAAGAAAATAGCTTATATGAGTTGCAATATAACCCGTAATCTTCACTGTTGGTCTATATCGGCCAGTTTCAATCCTGTGGGACCTTATAAGTCATACTACGTCTCTTTGCGTGCTAGTTCTTCGTTGTTGCAGGATCTTAAATATGAGCAAAGAGGACGTTCTTCTTCTTACGATCCTCAATGGGATTAAATTAAAATATACTTAATACTCTGTGTTATAAATAAAACTTGTAACTTGCGTTTCATAACTTAAATTTATCTATAGTTATGAAAACACAGTATATTCTTCTCTCTCCTCTTTTGTTTGTCCTGTTTTTTCTCAGTGCCTGTGGGTTCTCTGATAACCATTTCTTAAAAGATCAGACATATAGAGACAAGGTGCATGCGCAATTCCTTAAGAGGAAAGAATTGGCTAAAGGGCGCAGTGAACAGTTGTTTTCTGTTTTTGAAAAAAAGGAGCTTACCTCAGAACAACGAGAGGCACTGGAGTTTTTTTATGCGTATATGCCTTTGTCCGATCTAGCCGATTATGATGGAGATTTCTTCTTGGGGCAGGTCGATGCTGCATTTAAAGCCCGAGACTATTTTGATTGGGGAAAGAAAATTCCTGATGATATATTTCGTCATTTCGTTCTTGTCTATAGAGTAAATAATGAAAACCTTGACACTGCCCGTCAAGTATTCTTTGACGAATTGAAAGAGCGGGTAAAAGGCCTCTCAATGCACGATGCTGTACTTGAAGTTAATCATTGGTGTCACGAGAAAGTTACTTATCGGGGTACAGACGGCAGAACATCCTCCCCATTGGCGCTTGCAAAGACTTCCTGGGGGCGTTGTGGAGAGGAATCTACTTTTACTACTACTGCTTTGCGGGCGGTAGGAATTCCGGCTCGTCAGTGCTATACTCCCCGTTGGGTACATACTGATGATAACCATGCATGGGTAGAAGTGTGGGTGGATGGTAAGTGGCATTATATTGGAGCTTGTGAACCTGAGGCAGAGTTAGATGTTGCTTGGTTCTCAGCACCTGTAAAAAGAGCGATGATGGTGCATACCAATGTTTTTGGTTTATATAACGGCTTGGAGCAAAAGAACGTGGAAACCGAGTTGTATTCTGTAATAAACCTATTGCCAAACTATACTGAAACACGAAATCTTAAAGTAAAGGTTGTTGATGACGCAGGAAAGTCAATAGAAGGCTCTTCTGTAAAATTCAATGTGTACAACTATGCTGAGTTTTATCCGATAGCCACCATGACTACAAATGAAGAAGGAGAGGCTTCTATTGTAACAGGTATAGGAGATGTCTTTGTATGGGCAAACAAAGATGATGAGTACGGATTTTCCAAGTCTTCGCCGGATGATGAGAATTTGATAATAACATTGAGTGATAAGCCATATGAGGAATTTGAAGAGAGTCTTGTTATGGCTGTTCCGATAGAGCAGCAAGTGCAAGAACTGTCTTCTGAGCTAATGTCTGAAAACGCAATACGCTTGCAATATGAAGATTCTATAAGGAACGCTTATATGAATACTTTCATAATGGAGGCCGATGCCCGAAAATTTGCGAAGGAGAATAAATTAGATGAGGATAAGACATGGGATGTTTTATTTAAGGCACAAGGGAACTGGGCTGAAATAAAATCTTTCGTACAGGAAAATAAGAATAATGCTTTTTTATTTCCCTTTCTTGAATCTCTTAAAGAGAAAGATTTGCGTGATACTCCTGCAATATATCTCACAGATCATCTTGGTGTTCCTGATTCTGTTTCAGGTAATCTTTCCGATTTTCATAAAAGGTATGCACAGTATATACTCTCTCCACGTATTGCATTAGAGCTTATTCGTCCATGGCGTAGCTTTTTTAAGAAAGAGATTTCATCTGAATTTGTGAATAAGTCTCGAGAGGATATACAATTTGTTGTCGATTATGTAAATGATAATATAAAGATTGATAATAATCAAAACTACTTTAAGTGTCCAATGTCTCCTCAGGGTGTGTATGAAATGAAGATAGCAGACGAACATTCCCGCGATATCTTTTTTATTGCTCTTTGTCGTTCAATGGATATACTAAGCCGTATCGATCCTGTTACCAGCCGTCCTCAATACCTGAAAGCTGAGACCGGATTATGGACTGATGTTTATTTTAACGGAAGACCTGAGGATAAGCCTAAAGCTCGGATAACGTTTGTGAATACAAATGGTAATATTGTAAAGCCGGGATATTATACCCATTTCACTATTGCCCGTTTCCAGAATGGTGCGTTTAAAACATTAGACTATGAGAATGAAATAAAAGCACTGCCTGCACAGGTGTCTGTCGAAGCCGGATATTACCGACTAATGATAGGTAGTAGGGCTAATAATGGTTCTGTGACTATAGATAATCGCTATTTTGCAATAAAAGAAAAAGAGAATAAAACGTTGGAGATAAAGTTGCCAAAAGTAGATCAAGGGATACAGGTACAGGGGATTGTAGATCCAAATACTATTGTCAACCTTCAGGGAGGAATGAAGAAAACGATAAAGGATCTGACTAATAAGAAAGGTTTGATCGTTTGCTTTTTAGATCCTGACAGAGAGCCGTCTAAACACGTTTTGCAAGATATACCGTTAGTGTCACAGGCATTGGATGAGTGGGGTGGAGGCGTTTTGTTCGTTATTCCTGACGATAAAGTTAGTAATGCTTTCAATCCTTCTTTGTTTAAAGGGTTGGCTAAGCAATCTTTGTGGATGACAGATGATAATAGAAAACTCCTTAATACAGTATCAGGATCACTTCAATTAGATTTTTTTAATAATTTTCCACTTATCATTTATCTTTCAACAAATGGTGGAATATTATATTCGTCGCAAGGCTATCGCATAGGAATAGGGGGCGACCTTGTTAAAACTATAGAGGTCGAAAAAAAATCGAAGTAGAAAAGATAGTGCTTTTTTGTAAAAATGTAAGCTGTGTTGTTTAAAGTTGATCTGCGATAATAGATAATTGAGCTATTTATCATATTTTTGTAGTTTAATTACATTTTAGTTATAAATCATCTATGAAAACGGTGAAAGTCAAGGATAAAGAATTTGAGCTATTTCTTACGCAAGAGGTAATCGAAAAAGCAATTGGTGACATTGCAGAGAAAATGAATAAGGATTTAGCAGAGAAAGACCCTCTGTTCATTTGTGTATTGAATGGATCTTTCATCTATGCCGCTGAGTTGATGAAGAGAGTATCAATTCCTTGTGAAGTCTCTTTTGTTAAAATGTCTTCTTATCAAGGAATTTCTTCGAGTGGAAAAATCAAAGAAATATATGGTCTTGAAGAAGATATAAAAGGAAGAACTGTAGTTGTAGTTGAGGATATTGTAGATACCGGCTACACTATGTCTTTGATGCTTGAACAGCTAGTGTGTGACGAACCAAAAGAGATACTTGTTTCTACCATGCTGTTGAAACCGGAAGCCTTGAAAGTAGATGTGAAATTAGACTATGTGGCTATGGAAATACCTAGCGACTTTATAGTAGGGTATGGATTAGATTATGACGGCTATGGACGCAATCTGCCCGATATTTATAAGATAAAGAACTCTTAAATATATTAAAACGCTATAAACTGTAATAACTTACGGTTTATATCTTGTAATTTTATTAACATGTTAAATATTATCATTTTTGGAGCTCCGGGCTCAGGCAAGGGAACTCAGAGCGAAAACCTTATTAAGAAATACAATCTGGCTCACATTTCGACTGGAGATGTACTTCGTGCTGAGATGAAAGCAGGAACCGAACTGGGTAAACTTGCAGAAGGATATATCTCGAAAGGACAACTTGTTCCCGATGACGTAGTTATAGGCATGCTGGCAAATGTATTAGACAGTAAAAAAGATGCAGCAGGCGTTATCTTCGATGGTTTTCCTCGTACTATAGCACAAGGCGAAGCTCTTGAAAGGATGCTGAAAGAAAGAGGTCAGGATGTGTCCATCGTAGTTAGTCTCGAAGTGGATGAGCCGGAGTTAATAGACCGCCTTATCAAACGAGGACAACAATCGGGACGTTCAGATGACAATCTGGAAACAATAAAGTCTCGCCTTGATGTATATAAGAACCAGACATCACCTCTTAAAGAACATTATAAAACGACAGGAAAACTTGCTCCTATTTACGGAATGGGTACAGTGGACGAAATATTTGCTCTTATAGCGGAAGCTGTAGATAAAGTAAAATAACAGACGGATTAAACAGAAGGAGGTTATAAGAACGTCTTATAACTTCCTTTGTTATCTAAATAGTAATATAATAACCGCAAAAGGATTTTAACGCAGAGATTTGCGCACCTTGCATTAAATTCGTTATCCAAAACAGACAGATATGGCAGATTCAAATTTTATAGATTACGTCAAAATATATTGCCGCTCGGGAAAAGGCGGACGAGGCTCCACACACTTTCGTCGCGAAAAGTATATACCTAAGGGAGGACCTGACGGTGGAGACGGAGGTAATGGAGGAGATGTTATATTGCGTGGTAATCGCAATATGTGGACATTACTTCATCTTAAATTTCAACGCCATATACTAGCCGATCATGGAGAAGGCGGTACAGGTAGATTAAGCACAGGAAGAAGTGGTGAGTCTAAAATTATAGATGTTCCTTGTGGAACTGTAGCATACGATGCTGAGACGGGAGAATACCTCTGTGATGTAACAGAAGACGGGCAGGAGGTTATACTTCTCAAAGGCGGAAGAGGTGGAAAAGGTAATAATTACTTCAAGACACCGACCAATCAGGCACCTCGTTATGCTCAACCGGGAGAACCTTATGAGGAACGTAGAGTAATATTGGAATTGAAAGTTTTGGCTGATGTTGGACTTGTTGGTTTTCCTAATGCAGGTAAGTCTACATTGTTATCTGTAATGTCGGCAGCTAAACCCAAAATAGCAAATTATCCATTTACTACTCTTGAGCCTAAAATTGGAATTGTCAGCTATCGCGACTATAAGTCGTTCGTAATGGCTGATATTCCCGGTATTATAGAAGGGGCAAGTGAAGGTAAAGGTTTAGGAATAAGATTCCTTCGGCATATAGAGCGCAATTCTCTCCTATTGTTTATGGTTCCGGCCGATGCTGACGACATACATAAGGAATATCGGATATTGCTCAATGAATTGGCTCAGTTCAATCCCGAATTACTAGACAAGCGGCGTATATTAGCTATCTCTAAGGCTGATATGTTGGATGATGAACTAATGGAGGCTTTAGAGGCTGATTTACCTGAAATACCTCATATATTTATATCTTCTATAACAGGGTATAATATTACGACATTGAAAGATCTTTTGTGGAGAGAATTAAACGCAGATGGAGAATATAAGAAGTCTTTCAATATTTCTCATCGCAATCTTGATATAAAAACTGTAGAGTTTGAAGGAGAAGATGAAGATATTCCTGAGGATAACTATGAAGAAGAGGAGTGGGAAGAGGAGGATGAGGAATTTGATCCTGATTTCTACTACCAAGAAGGAGAGGAGTTCGAAAACGACGATAAAGAATAAAAAATAAAAGGCATGCAAATTTGCATGCCTTTTATTTTTTTAAGAGTTTGTATTCAGTTTTAAAACTGATTTTTAGCTGCTTTTTTCTGAGCTTTCAATCGTTCTTTTTCTGCTTTGTACGCATTTTTTAATGCTTTTTCTTTGGCTTTCCTTTCTTCTTTACTTAGGCTTGGATTATCTTCGATGGCATCTTTGTCCGCATCATATTTGCGTTCCAAAGCATCTAGTCTAGCTTCATAGTCATCAGATATTGTATCTTTCATGCTGTAATCAGGCGAAAATTTACCATATCTGTTTTCCCATGCAGTTCTTTGGCCTTCCGATAATATAGCATGCATTTCTTCCCTATATTTTAGAGCTAATTCTCTTTTTCTTCTTCCCTTTTCGTAGCCTGATAATGATCTATCTCTACCAATAGCTGCAAAACGAGGACCTTTCTCTCTCTTTAATTTTTGAATTTTAGCAATTTGTTCGGAAGTAAGGTGCAAATCATTGTAAGATTCTATTCCTTTGTAATAAGTTTCAACATCGTAAGATTGAGAATAACCAGATAAGGCAAACGAAAAAAGGCCAATAAATAGTAGTAGTAAAGTTTTTTTCATAATGAATATTTAATTAAACATAGTTATCCGTTAGACAACAAGTCTTATAGAGGGTTTAATATATTAACGTTTTATAACAATTTGAAGGGATGAGAGTAATTCAACAAGATGATATCAATATATTAAAATTCAGCAACTTGTCAATAAAAGGTCTTGACCACTTCTCCACGACAATTTTAGGGGGAGCAAGTTCAGATACTTACTGCTCGCTTAATTTGGGACAATATTGTGGAGATAATAGCGAACATGTTGCTGAAAACAGAGCTTTATTGGCTATAGCTTTAAATATTAAACCTGAAAATATTTATGTCCCCTATCAGACACATGAGGATGGTGTATGCGTCATAGATCAGGACTTTGTTAATCTTTCCATAGAGGAAAAGGAAAGCCGCTTAAATGGTATAGACGCAATAATCACTAATGTTAAGAATATTTGTATAGGTATTGCTACAGCAGATTGTGTTCCTATTATAATCTATGATCCTCGAAAAGAAGTTCTGGCGGCAGTTCATTCAGGATGGAAAGGTACAGTTGTTAGAATAGTACAAAAGACTATCAGTGAAATGACTGTAAGATTTGGAAGTTTCCCAACAGATTTGCTGGTAGGGATAGCTCCATGTATATCTCAGAAATATTTTGAGGTAGGAGATGAGGTTGTGGAGTCATTCAAGAAAGCAGGATTCTGTATAGATACAATAGGCGTACGCAACTCTGTAAGTAATAAGATGCATCTTGATCTTACTCAAGCCAATAAAGAGCTCCTTCTCGAATGCGGAATATTTGCACATAATATAGAGGCATCGGGATTGTGTACATATGCCGATTCGGATCAGTTTTTTTCGGCTCGTCGTCAAACAATACGCTCGGGACGTATGCTAACAGGTGGAATTTTAAGATAAATATTTGTATTTTTGTACAATTATAGAATCGATGTAATTATGAATAATAATATATTTTTCCCGGCCGAATGGTATCAGCAAAGCGCTGTGCAACTCACATGGCCACATTTGAATACCGATTGGGGTTATATGATAGAAGATGTCACTGCTTGCTATGTGAATATTGCTGTAGAGATTCTCAAACGACAGAAGCTGATTATCGTTTGTCATAGTGCTAGTCTTGTAAAATATCAGTTGGAAGGTTATAAAGATCTTCTTGGCAACCTTACGTTAGTAGAGCTGCCGACTAACGATACGTGGGCACGGGATCATAGTGGAATATCAGTGTTCAATAGAGGGGAAAAGCAAGTGTATGATTTCACTTTTAATGGGTGGGGGCTGAAATTTGCTGCAAACTATGATAATCAGATCACGAGAGGTTTGTTTGCCAAACAAACTTTTTATAGTGATGTAGAACTGCATAATAAAAAGAATTTTGCTTTAGAAGGCGGAGCTTTAGAATCTGACGGAAAAGGAACATTGTTGACTACATCCGAATGCCTCTTGTCTCCAAATAGAAATTCATTTCTCAGCAAGGAAGAAATTGAAGATTATCTGAAAGAAATATTCGGGTTGGACAGAATTCTTTGGTTAGATCATGGCTATATGGTCGGAGACGATACAGACAGCCATATTGATACTTTAGCCAGATTTTGTGACGAGCAGACAATTGCTTATGTACAATGCACCGATAGAAACGATGAGCATTATGAAGCTCTTGCTAAAATGGAAGAGCAGCTAAAAACATTTGTAGATTATACCGGGAAGCCATACAAACTTATTACTCTGCCAATGGCAAAGGCTGTATATGATGAGGATAATAGCCGATTACCTGCTACGTATGCAAATTTTCTGATAATAAACGGATGTGTATTATTGCCATTCTACAATGATGAAGAAACCGATGAGCTGGCAAAGAAACAGTTACAAAAAGCCTTCCCTACGCGAGAAATTGTCGGTATAGATTGTTCTTCCCTAATACGCCAACATGGGTCTCTACATTGTGTGACAATGCAATATCCTGAAAACTTTGTTTGAAAATTTATGAAAGATCAAAAAGCATTATTATCCAGATGTCTGAAAAATGATATTCCCGCAATGGTATTCTCTGGCAACGATGTATTGTTTTTACCTTTGTTAAAGCAATATTATATTGCCGCCACCGAAGCAGGATGTACACGAGAGTTTCTGGCCGATATTCTGTTGAGGATAGAGGAATTTGAGAAGCATATAGCAATGTCTCCGGATACAATCAAGTTACCGGATTGATTTTTTATTAAAAATTACTACTGATATGAAAATAGGATTGATACAACAGACAAATTCTCCCGATATACAAAAAAATATAGAAGGGCTTAAAGAGAAAATAAGACATGCAGCAGACCAAGGAGCAGAGCTTGTTGTATTACAAGAATTGCACAACTCTTTATACTTTTGTCAGATAGAGGACACTTCTGTATTCGATCTGGCAGAAACTATTCCGGGGCCGTCTACTGACCAATTTGGAACTTTGGCCAAAGAGCTCGGTGTTGTTATCGTTCTTTCGCTTTTCGAGCGCCGTGCTCCCGGTTTATATCACAATACAGCAGTAGTTGTAGAAAAAGATGGCTCTATTGCCGGAAAATATAGGAAAATGCATATTCCTGACGATCCTGCCTATTACGAAAAATTCTATTTTACTCCCGGCGATTTGGGTTTTCGTCCTATCGAGACGTCCTTAGGTAAGCTCGGAGTCTTGGTATGCTGGGATCAGTGGTATCCAGAGGCAGCCCGATTGATGGCTATGGCAGGAGCAGACCTTCTTATCTATCCTACAGCTATAGGTTGGGAATCGACAGATTCTCAAGAAGAAAAAAACCGACAGTTAGGAGCATGGACTATTTCGCAACGGGGACATGCTGTGGCAAACGGATTGCATGTGATTTCCGTAAACCGTACCGGGTATGAGCCTGATCCATCAGAGCAAACGAATGGTATTACTTTTTGGGGAAACAGTTTTGTTGCAGGCCCTCAAGGTGAAATTCTATGGCAGGCTTCGAATGACAGCGAAGAAGTAAAGGTCGTGGAAATAGACATGAAACGTTCGGAACAAGTTCGCCGCTGGTGGCCGTTTTTCCGTGACAGACGTATAGATGCCTTCGAAGATCTAACAAAACGCTTTATCGACTAATGGAAATCACTCCAGAGATCTTAAATAGAAAAGGAGTAACCAAACTAAGTTTAGTAAGCGATGAAGTGAAAAGCTTATTAGACAAAGGTCTGATTGCATCTGTAAATCTTACAGAATGGTTAGCTACAGATCATAAGGCTCTTATAAGGAATGTCCTTCCACAGGAATATCAAAAAGCTTGTCTTGATGATATAAACGAATTGAAACAATCGACAGCAATGAAGAATATTCCTGCTGTAGCAGAAGCGCTATTCCGATTAGGAGTTCACTCTAAGTCCGATTTGTTTGATCGGTTAAGTAAGCATACATCTGATAGTGTACGGTGTTGGGCTTCCTATGTTGTAGGAATAGAAAATATGGCTATTCCTGATAGGCTAAAAGCAATAAAACCTTTTGCTGCTGATGATAATTTTGGTGTTAGAGAAATAGCTTGGATGGCTGTCAGAGCAGATATTACAACAAATCTGGACGAATCAATTTCTATCTTGTCTACATGGACAAGCGATGCAGATACCAATGTCAGGCGTTTTGCAAGTGAAGCTACACGTCCGAGAGGAGTGTGGTGTAAACATATTGATGAGCTAAAAAACAATCCGGCAAAAGGTCTCACTATTTTAGAACCACTAAAGTCGGATAAGGAGAAATATGTGCGGGATAGTGTCGCAAACTGGTTGAACGATGCGAGTAAAACCCAACCTGTTTTTGTAAAAGATCTGTGTGACAAATGGAGTAAAGAAAGTGAAACAAAAGAGACAGCCTACATCGTAAAAAAGGCATTAAGGAGTTTATAAGTGTTTTTTTCTCTCCTCCTGAAATTAGTTTTCTAAACAAGGTTTCCTTGTTAATAGAGTTCAAAAACTTTATCAATGTAAGAAGCCCCTTCAACCTCTCCGAAAGAGAGGCCTAGGCAAAGCCAAGAGAGTTAAACAACAACAATTACAAAAAACAGAGAAGAATATATACAAGTTTGTCAGGTTTTAGTTAAAATTTCATTTTAAATAGAAAACTAAAAGGAGGTAATTCCCTATTATATTATAATTAGATGCAACTAAAAGAAGAATCAAATACACAATATTTAACCAAGACTACTCTTTGGTTGATGGCTATAGGTGCCGGACTTGTAGTTGCCAATAACTACTACAATCAACCTTTACTGGGTATGATAGCTAAGGAGTTTGGAGAGTCGGAGGCTGCTACCAGCAAAGTAGCCATGTTTACACAGATAGGATATGCAGCAGGGCTTCTGTTGATTATTCCCTTAGGTGACATGTTTAAGCGGAAAAAGATAATTCTCATCGACTTTGTTTTTATTATAGTTTCTTTATTGGTGTCGGCAATGAGCCAATCTCTTACTGTCATGATAGTTGCTAGTTTTTTTATAGGACTAACCTCAGTTGTTCCTCAGATATTTGTACCTATAGCAGCACAGTTATCTGCCCCGGAAGAAAAAGGAAAGAATGTCGGCATAGTTATGAGTGGTTTGTTGGTCGGAATACTTGCTTCCCGTGTTTTTAGCGGGCTTCTGGGAGAGTATTTGGGTTGGCGTGAAGTTTTTTATATAGCCGCAGCTATGATGGTTGTACTTGGCGTTTTAATAGCTTGGCTATTACCTAATATGCAGCCAACATTTAAAGGGACATATGGGCAGCTTATGAGTTCTATTCTCAAATATACAAAAGAGTTGCCTAGCCTGAGGTTAGCTTCGTTACGTGGTGCATTAGGATTTGGATCATTCTCTATTTTTTGGACTACATTAACTTTCCGGTTAGAACAAGCCCCTTATTTTCAGGGAAGCGATGTGGCTGGATTATTGGGTATTGTGGGTATTGTCGGTGCTCTTGCTGCATCTTTGGCTGGGTATGTGTCCGGTAAAATAGATAGAAATAAAATAATAGCTATAGCGTGTCTGCTTCTTATAGCTGCTTGGCCTTTCTTTGGTATATGGGGTAGCAGCTATATCGGATTAATTATTGGGATAATATTCCTTGATATGGGGCTACAAGGGATGCATGTCACGAATCAGACTATTGTCTTTTCATCTCATCCCGAAGCTTCGAATAGGTTGAATACTGTTTATATGGTATCTTATTTTGTTGGAGGATCTCTTGGAACTTTTATTGCAGGGCAGGCTTGGGGCAAGTTTGGCTGGGATGGTGTAGTCGTTGCAGGTGGTACTCTGGCTATGCTGTGTTTGATTGTTCACCTATTGTTATGTAATAGAGGTAAATATAGAATCTCGAATTAATAAATATAACATATTATTATATCAGATCTTTGAACCAGTATTTGACAGCCCAAATCTTTTTATATAGTTTTCTTAAACGAAAACGGTGCTTATAATGGAGATTGCTTGGATAGAACTTGTCTCTGCGTGCCTGAATCGGGTATTTATCTAACAGTGACCAATCACGCTGAAATATCTCGTTTGTCGATATCTCCGCTATTCCGTATTTTTTGCCCAATATAGAGTAGATACTTTGGTCATGTCTGTTTTCTACAAAGCCGGGAAGATTAGCGATGCGTGAGGGGGAGTCGGTTGCCAGACTATAATCGTCCAAATATGCCTGATACCAATCTTTGACAAATTGCATCACAAGCGGACTCTTCTTAAAGAAGATAATTGTAGACTCGAACTGAGGGGTATGTGTATAATCTTTATTGTCATAAACACCGTAGTAGTCAAACACGTCTCCTTTAGTCCACTCATACTCGTAATAGAGTGTTTCTGGCATGCCATTGTATGATTCTGTCTGGCTTTTTACACCTAGAATATCGGTTGGCGTATTCTCCACCATTTCGTAGTATTCAAGAAGGCGTTCTCTACCTTGCGGATTGAAATAGCAACCTATGTCTGAGTAGAGTAAAACATCGCCTTCATTCATCTTCTCTAATAACTTCAGGATGAAATAAGGTTTCCAGCACCAATATCCAAAGCCTCGGGAGTATGGGATCAAATAGCGTCCCCAGCGCTTGTAGAAATCTTTATCCAGATCTTTTTCGCAGACGGTATGTATTTCATCGAATATATTCATCCCTTCTGCCATCGCCTTAAAACGAGGAAAGCCTTCTGTAAGGTAGTAACTGCCAAATGTGCAAACTTCTCTTTTCATATATGATAGGTGCGTGGGTGTAAGATCCTCTTGAAGGAGTACTTGATTCCCCATAGTATGTTATAGTATTTCCTTAGACTGAACCGATGCTGATAGTGCCACATGCTCTTGTAATAGACTTCTCTCTTAGCCCAGATAGGATATTCTTTCATAATACCCCAGTCGAGATTGTCAAATTCGTTGGGACATAGTTCATTACGAGAAAATTCTGCTATTCTGTACTTCTTGGCTAAGATAGAGAATACGCTTTGATCGTGACGGTTATCTATAAAGCCTGGTATATTGGCTGATCTGGAAGGTTTGTCTGTTATAAAGTCGAAATGGTTATATACTGCCTCAATCCACTCTTTGAGAAATGCTTCTACTTTGGGACCTTTGCGGTAGAAGACGATCCCTGCTTCAAACTGTCTGGTTTGGGTAAAATCGATGTTATCTCTTACCGAGAAATAATCGAGAATATCCCCTTTAGTATATTGATATTCAAAGAAGGCTAGTTCTTTTCTTACCGCATGCTCTTCATCTTGTGTTCTGGCACATAGTATCCCTGATTCGGACTGGTTTACTATATTGAAGTATTCGATGAGTCTCTTTTTCCCTTCCTGATTGAATGTACACCCAAGGTCTGTATACAAGAGAATATCTCCTTCTTCCATCTTATCTAAAGTCTGCTTTATGATAAATGGTTTCCACCCCCAGTAGCCATAGCCTCGTGAGTATGGATAGAGAAAGCGCCCGAATTTTGTTCTGAACCTCTTGTCTAACATGTTTTCATCATACATATAAATGTCATCGAACACATTAAACGCTTCGGCTTCTTTTCTGTAGCGCTCAAATCCTTTAGATAGTGGATAGTTGGCGAATGTACACAGTATCTTTCTCATATAGTAGAATAACCTAATGCAAAAATAGGGTATTTATTTGGAAAATACCCTATTCTATTTCTTATTGGTCTATGATTTACTCCTTCCTTATTGTCGTACTTCTACCCAATGGCCTTGTGTACGACTATGTTCTTCGGGATTGTACATAGCTTCACACAGAATGGCAGGAAGATAGAACCGACCGCAATATGCTGCCTGCAATCTTACCTTGAATGACATGGAATATCCCGATCCGATGTTGAAATAGGTATATACTCTATCATCTCTTATATCCTGATAATTATAAGAACTACCCGAGGATGATGCCGATTCATTAAACAGACGATTGTTGAATATTTCCCAACCAGAAGCGAATATTTGATTAAGGTTCATATCGGTGAGATATTGCCCAGATATATTCTGTACAATCACACTTGCATAAAATTCTGTACCTTGCTTCAACGAGGTCACATCTATTTCTTTACCACTATCATCCACGTATTTTACATAGAGGTTGACTCCGCTATTTTTAGCAGGAGTGTTGTCTACTAATGGCTGAGTATGTCCTATCAGACGAACAAATAATTGTCCTTGTCCTTTATTCTTAACAGAGATATTAATCTTTTCCTGCGGTTTTATTGCTATTTCCTGGAATACGTTTCCTGAGTTTCCTGCCGGCTGTTTTACCCCGTTTAGAGACCACTCATAAGATAGAATGCCTTTGCCCATTTTTTCGGCAAGTTTAGACATGGCTATCAGCCCATAAGCAGCCGTTTGTGTTGTAATATAGCTGCCACTGAGGGTCTCGGCTACTTTGTAAGAAAGGGTTAAAGCCTTCTCTGTTTTGCCTAACAACAGATATGTTTCCATAACCATCGCCATGTCGCGAGTAGAGCTACCGTAAGTATTATTATTGAATGAATATTTACTTACTTGGTCACTGATATTGCTTATCAATTGATTTGCTGCATCTTTCTTTCCTGCCAGTACGTAAGCCGCTGCCAGTCTCCAACGAGCCTGTACGGATAGTCCTGCCATTTCTTTTAAGCGGTTCATAGCACCTAATTCCGGCTCGCCAGCCAAGGCTAACGTATATAGTCGGTAGGCTTGTTGAAGGTCACTCATTGAGTAGCTGTAGTAAGTATTATAGATGTCTCGCTTATCCCATGTCTGAGCAGCTTTCTTCTGGAACTGCTTCCATTTATTTATTACGGATGAAGGAACATCTCTTCCAGAACGTTGTGCCTCTACAAGGAAATGTCCTGCATAACTGCTTACCCATTCGTTCGGATAACGATCTCCCGGCCAATAAATGATCCCTCCATCGCCCAACTGACGTGATGAGATAATGTTTATAGCTTCTTTTATATTACGATCCAGAATCTCTTTTTCAGCATTTGTATATGCTCTGAATGCCTGTACATACAATAACGGGAACGCTTTGGATGTAACCTGCTCAGAACATCCGTGTGGGTAATCGCGCAGATATGACAAGTTTTTACTTAAGTCTAT
The DNA here is from genome assembly GCF_001261735.1 of Dysgonomonas sp. BGC7. Classification (GTDB taxonomy): domain Bacteria; phylum Bacteroidota; class Bacteroidia; order Bacteroidales; family Dysgonomonadaceae; genus Dysgonomonas. The sequence goes on from NZ_CVRP01000020.1 coordinate 61,147, forward strand.
TCCCGGCATACGAGATATTTCCAGTTTTGCCCAATCTCCATCTTTTGCTGCTTCGAAAGCTAGAGCAAGGTTGGCTGTGTCGTTTGCTGCAACAAGTGACTGAGAAGTCATCAGTATAGGTGTGTTTGGATTACGAACCTCTATATTGATTGTTTCTGTGGCTGTTTCTCCACCTCCTGTTGCTTTTATTACTACTTTTTCGAAACCTGTTTTCTTCGCTACTTTTACCTTAAAATATAGCATCTTATCTCCCGTTTCGGTAAATGAGACAGACTTAGATGTTCCGTCTGTAAATTGGAAAAGAGATCCGGACTGAACATTTACTGTCACATTCTTCACCTTTTTGTCCATAGCAAAGATATTTACAGGAAGAAGGATCTCTTCGTCCGGTCCTGCTACTCGAGGCAGAGTAGACAATACCATCAAAGGATTGCGTACAGGGACAGTTTTTTCGGTACTACCATAAGCTCCTTTAGTATTTCCTGCTACAACCATTACTCTGACCGATCCAAAATAAGAAGGAAGGGTTATCTTGTGTGTATCGGTTTTTCCTCCGCCAAGTGTGTATGGACCATAATATTTCACTACAGGCTTAAACCTGCTCATTGTATTATTTCCAGGTTTCAAAGCTTCGTCTCCCCCTATACTTAACAGAGGTCCGAGTTTTCCGGTCTGTGTGCCTACTACCATATCGAACATATCCCAAGTACGTACTCCTAGAGCTTGACGAGAGTAAAAATCAGACCATGCGTTTGGTGTTTTGAATGATGTGAGGTCAAGTAATCCTTCATCTACAATAGCCAGTGTATAGGTCATATCTTTCTTATTCTTTTCCGAAACGAAAACGGAGAACTCTTTCTCGGGGCGCAGCTCATCCGGCATGGAAACAACAGGGGTGAGCAGAGTCTCTTTGTTTTCTACGTTTATATTTAATACACCATACAAGCGGATAGGCAAATCGTTATCTGTCTGTGCATGCGGTTGGAGAAGATTGGCGAAGATATAGAAATTCGGAGCCATTTCTTCTGTTACGGTAAAGGTGTATTTTGTATCTTCTTTAGCACTTGTTTTCACCCACTCTTTCGATATGATTCTCGATCCGTCTTCTATACTGAGTAGTGCACGTCCTGCCGAACTTTTAGGGATAGTTACCGTTACTTTTTCTCCTACATTGTAAGACTGTTTGTCGGTAGTAAACGATAACATAGTCAATCCATTCGGGTCTTGTTTCTCAGATCTTCCCCGCCACGAAGGCCAATCTACATATAGCACTTTACCCGTAATATGTCCTCCCTGATTGTCTTCTATCATAACCAAATAGCGTCCCCACTCAGGATAATCGACACGGAATTTTACTTTACCTTTACCTCCGTTTGTCGTAGATATTGTTTCGTCAAGAATTACTTTAGTAGAGGTGTTGTTGACATAAGATGACAGGTTGTTATTTGAGTTCCACCACCAAGACCATTCTATTTTATAGATTTTTACATGTAGGTTGCTTCGGTTGATCGGTTGTCCCTTTTGATTAAGAGTCACTATATCGAGCATGTTGTCTTTGTCTGTTTCGAGCCAACCATAGTCACTCTCTGCTGGAGATTTTACTCCTACATATACTGAAAATGGAGAGTAAATTGCAGTTTGGGAGTAGATACTTGCGTCACCTCCCGTCTCGAATACACGTGAAACGAAATTAGCTTTTAACATTCCTGGAGCACTTGCCGCCTGCGGAAGGTTAGTTCTTACTTGAGCATTTCCTGTTGCGTCGAGCTTACTATCGAAAACGGTATATGTATCGGAAGAGAAATTTGATGCCGGATTGTTGAATGAATATTTCTCATACCCTTTGAATGGAGTAGATGCTCTGTTTAATGTCATCTCCACTTTGGCTGCCAGATTAGCTGCCGGAGCGCCATGAAGCCATTGAGACGAGAGTGAGCCTGAGAAAACACCGGAGCTGGCATCGACCATATCTCCTACATCAAGTCTTATTTTTAATCTATTTGGTTTTACAGTCTCTATTTTCATTGTCTTATAGAAAGTCACGCCTCCTACTTTTACTCTTGCTTGCCAGTTTCCTGTAATGGCATTAGGATCGGTAGCCATGCGAAAAGCGTAAAAGCCATCTTTACCTGATGTGGATACATGGCGTTGTGCCATTTGTCCTCGTGGAGTGTACAATTCGAGAGAAACAGGATGGTCTTTAGGCAATGTTTTATTCTTGTCGTCGAGTATAAATGTTGCAAAGATAGAATCTCCCGGACGCCACACGCCACGCTCGCCGTATATATAACCTTTAAGTCCTTTTTGTATTTCTTTTCCGCTTACATCGAAGTTGCTTAATGATAACGAAAGATTAGAAGTTACTTTCAAATAACCTTTCTCTTTGTCTCGTGAAGCAATAACAACAAAAGGAACTCCTCCCTTGTACTCTATTTCTGCAAAACCATCTCCATCTGTGGTTCCGTTACCTATTCGTTGCATCTGGTAGTTATATACATCTACAGGTGCGCCGGATATAGGGTTAGTGGTTAATATGTCGGTCAGGGCAACTGTTATTTTCTTCTCGCTGCCTAGTTTTGTGGTCATTCCTATATTCGAAGCGAGTACAACACAAGAGGATGTTTTATTCATGTAGAATGTCGCATTGCAAGGGTTGTCTCGCTCGTCCCAATCATACTCGTCCCAATTGTATTCTTCGGAATAATAATAGCCGGGACTATCCCATTGTGCCTCTTCTTCTTCACTTATTTCATTGAATCTTTCAAGTTTAGATTCTTCCGGAATTTGAGGGATAATACCATCGCAAGGATAAAGAGAATATTCTTTTTTTATTGTAAACTGTATACGATATACTGCACCCGGATCTTGCTTTATCATTTTGGATAAGTCAAGAGAAAAATTGTTCCACTCATCCATTTTTAGGGTAGGATCAGTATCTAATCGAAGACGCTTTTTCAGGATCAGACGTCCGAAGCGTTTCAATTCGTTGTTTTCTCCAAAATCATTTGCCTGTAGATAACCTAGTATATTGTTCTCGAAAATCTTTATTACCTTAACATCCACAGCCCAGAGATTTACGGCCTGAAATGGTATGATAAGATTTTCAGAGTTCGGTAGTATATTTCCTGAATTTACAAGTTTTATTTCCGGATCAAATTTCTGAATACTGATAGCTGCCTCATAGTCTTCTGCTAAAGTTCGGTTTCCAGCACTTTTAAGTTCTTTAAATATCTTAAGGTTTATACTCGATCCCTTTGTTGTTTTATCTAAATATATCTTTAATACATTCTTTTGAATATCGAATGAGAAGTTTTCTATTTCTCCGGGACGAATAAGGCCTTGTACATTCTGATTGAGAGACAACGGATCACTGAAGGTTACTTTTATACACTCTTGGGGCGTATATTCTGCAGTAACATCTATAACAGAAAACTCTTGTATTTTGGGTATGTGGATTTTTATCTCTTCATCTTTTTTCGAACCTATTGGGGTGCCGTTTATCCGTAGTGTATATTCCAGATCAGATTGTTCACGATACAGACTGTCGATAAGTAAATTGAAACGCCCTTTAGCTTCGGTTGGTGTAACTTTTATCTTTGCCTCTTTGGCATGTCCGGGCCCTGACAATGTAAACATTTTCTTTACGTCGTCGATTGCAGCATCGTCTGCCAACAGAATTGTTCCTTGTACGGCATTCCACAACAAGTCATTATCCTTTATCGGCGAATAAGGCATCAAGTTGACACTGAAATTTTGATCGGGGACATGAAAGCTGAAGTTGAATTCTTTAAATTCGCTATCTACTTTCAGAACCTTATTGAGTTTGAAAACTGCTTCATATTCTTTTCCTCGTTTCAGTTCTCCGGGTTCAGGTACGAACTTTATGCTTCGCGAACTTGTCCAGTACGCTTTCCCCTTTATAGAAGGAGAAAACTTGAAAAGATCTTCTTCTACTTCTTTATTAAGCTCGACAGTTGGAATGTCTTGTGTCAATTCTATCTGAATTTCGGAGGAAGAGGTAATTTGTCCATAAGTAAATGCCGCTATATATTTGGCAAATTCAGGATTTATATCCCGTGATCCGGATCTCTTACACGAGTTGAGTATAAAGAGACACGAGAGGGTGAAAAAACTAAGGAAAAGGAGTGCTTTCTTCATATTTGTATATTTTGTGCCTATTATTTAATTTGTGTTTGTATAATAGTCACAAATATAAAAGTTTATTCCGTATAAATTAAGGTTATCTTAAGCAAATTACCGTGATATTTGCTTTTTGTACAATGGGGTCTTTATCCTTATTCTAAAAAGAGAAATTAAACAGAATATTTGTCTATACAAAGAGATATAGACTAAATGCCATGACTAGCATGCCGGCAACAAGTCCCATTATTGATAAGTGATGCTTCCCATATTTTTCGGCACTAGGCAGAAGTTCGTCTAAAGATATAAACACCATAATTCCGGAGACCGCAGCAAGGATAAGCCCATTCATAGCCGGAGTCCAGAATTGCATAAGAAACAGATAGGCTATAAGTGCTCCAAATGGTTCGGCCAACCCTGATGCAAACGATAGCCAAAAAGCTTTTTTTCTACTTCCTGTTGCATGATATATAGGCACTGCAACGGCTATGCCTTCCGGTATATTGTGAATAGCTATGGCAATTGTAATCGGAATGGCAACATCTAAAGATCCCAGAGCAGAGGTGAATGTGGCTATGCCCTCGGGGAAATTATGAATAGCTATAGAAAGAGCAACAACCAGACCAGTTCGTTTCAATGAACGTTTTTTGTCCATATCCTCTACCCCTTGTATCTCGTGCGGATTTAACGATTTAGGGATTGCGAAGTCAATAAGGTTTATAATTGCTATTCCTGCAAAAAAGGCTAGAATAAGATATAATGTTCCCAATTTGTCACCATATACCAGTATCAGCTCTTCTTTGCCTTGCGGCATCATCTCCATAAAAGAGACATATAACATAATACCGGCCGAGAATCCGAGAGATGCACATAAGAAGTTTGTATTTGTATGCTTGGCCAATAAGGCTATAAGGCTACCTATACCTGTCGACAACCCGGCAATAGCAGTCAGAATAAATGCAAATAGAATATTTTGTTCGGTCATAAATAGGCTTTATGTAGAAATGAGCAAGGACAAAGATACATTTTAGTATTGTGCTATTCCAAACTTTTTGAGAGAGAGTTGAAATTAAAATGGGCTTTAATACCTATGAGTTCAAACATTTTGTACTTTTAATGTTCAAAAAGAATGTGACTATGGAAAAAGTATACTCAGTACATTGTATTCAGCATGTACCATATGAAGGAGCAGGATATATAGAGAAATGGGCTAAAGATAAAGGATACACATTCTCTGTCTCTAATATATATGAAGAAGGTATGCAGCTCCCTCTTGTCTCCGATTTTGAGATGCTTATAGTTATGGGAGGTCCGATGGGTGCTTATGAGGAGGATGTATATCCATGGCTGAAAAGGGAAAAAAAGTTTGTACAGGAAGCAATTGCACTTGGAAAGATAGTAGTTGGAATTTGCCTTGGTTCTCAAATTATAGCAAATGTACTGGGTGCAAGCGTATACCCTCATAAAGAGAAAGAGATAGGCTGGTTGCCCATTTCTTTTGCTAATAAAGCAGCCCAAAGTTTATTTGGAAGCAAGGATATATCGCCAATAGTATTCCAATGGCATGGGGATACTTTCGACTTACCGCATGGAGCAAATTTATTAGCATCGAGCGAAATATGTGCCAATCAGGCTTTTCTCTATAAAGAAACAGTAGTTGGTTTACAGTTCCATCTTGAAGTAACAGAAAAGAGTTGTACAGATATTTTGGATAATAGTCAGGAAAATATTATCGAGGGAAAGTCTGCTCAATCCAGAGAATTTATCAGAGCAAATACCCATAATATACCAGAATGTAATCGAATGATAACAAATTTGCTAAATAAATTGACAGGCATATAATGACACAAACAGGACAACAGACCAGCACTACTGCCTTATTGTTTATTATATGTCTTGGAGCATCTCTTGTTCCATTTATGGGCTCGGCTCTTAATCTGGCATTGCCTTATATAAATGAAGATTTATCTTTAGATGCTGTTACATCGGGATGGATACCTACTTCGTATATGTTGTCTACGGCTATACTGCAAATACCTTGTGCCCGGATTGCAGATATGATAGGGCGGCGAAAAGTGTTTATTTTGGGGGTAATAATTCTCACTATATTTTCTGTTTTAAGTGGCCTTGCAACTTCGGGTGCAAGCCTGATCGTTTACCGTTTCCTCTCAGGAATAGGGAGTGCTATGATGTTTAGTACAAGTACGGCAATATTAACATCTTCTGTTGCACCCGAAAAGAGAGGGATGGCTTTAGGGACAATTGCTGCTACTGTATATTTTGCATTGGCTGCAGGGCCTTTTCTTGGAGGAATACTTACTCAGTATTTTGACTGGCATAGTATTTTCTTCGTTTCGGCTGCGCTAAGCCTTACTGTTGCTGTTGGTGGATGTTTTTTGATAAAAGAGGACTGGAAAGAAGACGTTGAAAGTAAATTTGATCTTTGGGGCTCTATACTTTTTGCTATTGGACTTTCGGCTTTGATCTTTGGCTTCTCAGAACTACCCCATATTTTAGGGATAATATCAATCGGGATAGGTGTTGTTGTTCTTTTGTTCTTTACTTTCTATGAGAAGAAGCAAGAGTTTCCTGTATTTAATATCCTCGTATTTCTCGAGAACAGGGTGTTTCGTTTATCATCTCTTTCTGCTCTTATAAATTATTCAGCAACCTTTGCCATCTCTTTTATGTTAAGCTTATACCTGCAATATGTGAGAGGTTTGTCGCCACGTGATGCAGGACTTATTTTGATAATTCAGTCGATTGTGCAAGCTATAGTCTCTCTTAAGTCGGGGAGGTTGTCAGATAAGGTCTCGCCTACATTGTTGGCTACTTTGGGTATGAGTATTATAGCTTTAGGTTTAGTCGGACTATGCTTTATATCAGAAACTACCAGTTATTACTTTCTTGGAGGTATTTTGTTTCTTTTAGGACTGGGATTCGGTATTTTTTCATCGCCAAATACTAATATTATAATGAGCTCTGTCGAGAAAAAGCATTATGGATTGGCTTCTGCTACAATGGGAACAATGAGGCTTACCGGTCAGGCTTTTAGTATGGGGATAGCAATAATGGCAATATCTATTATGATAGGTAACGTGCAACTTTCGCCTGCTATCCATGCAGAATTGATAATAAGTATGCGTATAACATTTATTATATGTCTGATACTCTCTGTTTTCGGTATATACGCATCATCGGTAAGAAATAATAAGAGGAAATAAGCCAGCGATTAATGAAGAAGCTATTTAAGAAAATTAAGACAGAGTACAATACTGTAAACCCAAAACAAAAGTCGGGAGCATTGGAACTACTCAAGTATATTGGACCCGGCTTATTGGTAACAGTCGGATTTATAGACCCGGGAAACTGGGCTTCTAACTTTGCTGCCGGATCTGAGTTTGGATATGCATTGTTGTGGGTTGTTACCTTGTCTACAGTTATGCTTATAATATTGCAACACAATGTGGCGCATCTGGGAATTGTTACAGGATTATGCCTTTCCGAAGCAGCTAATAAATATCTTTCGAACAGGAGTTCCCGTGTAATACTATGGTCGGCAATAGGAGCCTCTATTTCAACGTCTTTGGCTGAGATCCTTGGAGGAGCTATAGCTTTACAAATGCTATTTGATATCCCGATAAAAATTGGAGCTATATTGGTTACTGTGTTTGTATTTATTATGATGTTTTCTAATTCGTACAGAAAAATTGAACGATACATTATAGCCTTTGTTTCTCTGATAGGGTTGTCTTTTATATATGAATTGTTTCTTGTAGATATAGAATGGGGTGAAGCTGCCCGGGCATGGGTTGTTCCATCTGTACCGGAAGGAAGTATGCTTATAATAATGAGTGTGCTGGGTGCGGTTGTAATGCCACACAACTTGTTTTTACATTCTGAGGTTATACAAAGTCGGCAGTGGAATCTGGAGGATGAAGAGGTAATGGAGAAACAGTTGAAATATGAGTTCTTCGATACCTTTCTTTCTATGTTGATTGGTTGGGCTATAAATAGCGCCATGATTCTTCTTGCTGCTTCTACGTTCTTTAAGCAAGGCATAGTTGTGGATGATTTGCAACAAGCCCATTCATTACTCGAGCCATTACTCGGGGGTAATGCAGTTATTATTTTTGCTGTAGCCTTGTTGTTTGCAGGTATTTCTTCTTCTATGACTTCGGGTATTGCTGCCGGATCTATTTTTGCAGGAATGTATAATGAACCCTATAACATTAAAGATATACACTCCCGCATGGGGGTACTCATCTCTTTAGGTGTTGCCCTTTTGATTATATTCATGATTGGAGATCCTTTCAAAGGACTCATCATATCGCAGGCTATCCTTAGTATTCAATTGCCGGTTACAGTTTTTCTACAAGTAAAGCTAACATCCTCCAAAGAGGTCATGGGCAAGTATGCAAATGCTGTGTCAACCAAGCTGTTGCTTTATGGGATTGCCTCTATAGTGACCCTTCTCAATATCTTATTACTTCTCAGTTTTTTTATTGACATTAAGCTATAAAAACAAAGTGTAATGAATAATTTTCATTACACTTTGGAAGGAAAATTTATTTCACTTGAGTTTCCGATATCTCATCCAATTTTTCTTTGGCCTTGTTGACACCGTATTCTGCTCTTTCTTTCAGATATTCTACTTGATTTTTACTTACATCTACTGCATTTTTGAGATCTCTTTTTGCTTTAGTGGCAAATTTATTTGCACTATCGCATATGCCATCCAATTTGCCATCCTGATATAGTCTATACAAAACATAGCCCGCTGCAAGTCCTACGGCAGCTCCAATTAAAACCTTTTTCATAATCTATACTATTTTAAGTTGTGTTTATTCCTTTTTTCTAAATAATGATATTATCCATAACAAAACGACTGCTCCGATTGTCGACATAACTAAATTTCCTATTATGCTATTGATGCTTAATCCGAGCAAAGAGAATATCCATCCTCCTAATACTCCACCAATAACTCCGACTATGAGGTTTAATATAAGACCAAACCCACTACCTTTCATTATTTTGCCAGCAATAAAACCTGCTGCTATACCAATTATAATAGACCAAATAATACCCATAATTGTTTTGTTTTATCGTTTATATTTACAGGATATAGACATCCATCTGTTAATAATAGAACATATAATCGGTAAAAAAGGTTTTATGTAAAATGTAAAAATAGAAAAGTTAAGTAGGTTGAGGATAGACCTGAAACCTTTTGTATGCGTTGTTCTGTATTGCTTTTACTTTTTTATATAAGTCTGAAGGTCTTTTACATATTTGTCGAAAGCATTAATTCCTTTTTTCGTTATTTTGCAAACTGTTTTAGGCCTTTTGCCGTCTATAAACTTATTGACTTCGATATATTGAGCCTCGTTTAACTTTTCAATCTGTACACTCAAGTTACCTGCTGTAGCCCCTGTCTTTTCTCGGATAAAAACAAAATCGGCCTCCTCGACTGATAATAATATAGAAATTATTGCCAACCGCAACTGCGAATGTAATAGAGGGTCTAAGTCTTTAAACATTTTCTTTTGCTTTACGATTGAGTACATGCCCAGGTATTGCCAGCCCGAGAATCATACAGATTGCCAATATTATAAATTGAGTACCAGCCTGAGGAAATATAAAGAATGAAGCCAGACAAACTAAAGCTCCGCACCAAAAAATGATCGCTGCATAGTAAAATAGTTTGTGACGGCAAGCTGTTGCTGTTACATATTGCGCTAGTCCGAGTATAGCTAGTATAACCGGAGTAATGATCCATGTTTGCGTATAGGAATGTGTGAGAAAGCATGAAGTGAAAACAATAATCAAAAAAATTATAACTGAAATAGCAAAACCGTCCCATACACTGCTTATGATTTTGTCTATGTGAGTTTTTACTATCGAGCTCTTGTCATTTCTATTATTCATTATTCTAGAAACAATACCTACCAATACCATTGCCCACCATATGTTGAACGAATAATATGGTTTCTCCAATGTGTATAGAAGAACAAAATTGGCAATAGCCACTATAGCTGTTGCATAGCCCCATAGTATCATAGAATCGGCAGATCCTTTTTGTACATTGTTTCTTGCCTGACTGATCATTTCATTAATCAATCTGAGACTATCTTGCTCAGTAAAATTCTTTTCCATAATAACTTGTTTTTCGGATTTGAGTTAATCCGGTCTCTGTATTACAGCAGAGACCGAACAAAAATAGTGTTATTTAAGTAAAGGTGTATGATGAAGTTTATTTTTCTGTTATAAAATTGAAGTTGTTATCTATATGTATATGTTTTATAGCTAGTAAATCCCCATCTATATCATATATATGAACCAAATGTTCGGCTTTAGTCGACCATGCTGATGTTTTTTCATTCCATTTGGTGTAGACTATATTTGTTAATTTCCCATTATTGTATTCATATTCATACTTTTGGATGCCAATCCATTCTGAATACTCATTTGTGCGATAAAGAATTTTATTCTGTAGAAGTCTTTCCGAATTGTAATTATAAACTGTTTTTCTATCAGATCGAGAGACTTGTTCATCCACAATCGTAAATTCTTTTATATGTCCGTTATTCCTAAAGCAAGAGCTGGTACCAACTTGATCTTTATTAAATTGAGCTTTTATAGAAGAAGGCATGCATAGAATTATTAAAAGCAAAACTAAAAATATTTTTTTCATAACTATATTTTATCTGTTTTTAAGATTAATTTTAACTAAAACCTGACAAAGTTGTACTCTTTTTATTCGTTTTTTTTATTTGTCATTTTTCTACTCTTTTGTCAGAAGTATTCTGTTCATAGATAAAGTTTTATGAGATACAGGAATGCTAGTTTTTGCCTTTTTCCTTGTTGTTTGCAGAAACTAATTTTATAGTCACTTTTGTATTATCGGCTACAGGAAATTTACATTCATCAAAGACAGGAACCCGTCGTATGATTGCAGGGTCTACATTATTACTGAATCCATATTTTTCGGTAGGTATACCGTATTCTCCTAAATCGAGTTTTCCATTATTATTTTCATCAAAAAATATAGCGACAGCATAATCTCCTGCAGTAATATTTTCGAAAGATACATTTGTTGTCTCTCCGGTGGTATCTACTATTTTGCCTGTTGCTTTGTTGCTTAAAAAAGTAGATTTGGAATCAAATAATGCAACATACAGTTTTCCTGCCTTGTTTTCAATTCCTGCTATATCTATTGATACTGTATTCTGAGCCTTAAGATTGAATAGTATTGTGGCTAGTAAAAATAAAATTGTAATAAGCTTTTTCATAATCGGTTTTGTTATTAGTTTATTAATTATTCTACACTCTTAAATCATGATCGTTTTGCAAATATAAAGTAGTTTATATTATAAACAAAATTATTTTATAAAATAATTTATGCTAAGTTTGGTTGGCTGTTTAATAGATTGATTATTTTTTTATATATTTACTTGAAAATAAATATAAAGCGTGATATTATGGATGAGCTTAAAACAGTGAAAACAGCCAATTTCGAAGCCGATCTGGCAATAGCGAAATCTTATCTGATTGATAATGGCATAGAATGTGTAATAAGTGGAGAATATCTGACTATTGCTATGGGGGGAATAGATGCTGTGCGTTTGCAAGTAATGTCAGAAAATTACCAAAGAGCAATCGAATTATTGAAGAAGGGTGGCTTTTTAGATAGCAATGACTAGAAACCTGTCACTTCGAAAACTAAATGAGAGATAATCTAAAATAATAATATAGATAATCTCTCATTTAAGTATATGTATAAGTAGCTATTCAGTTTCTCATCATTCCTTTATATTCCGGATCGTAATTCTGTATCCACCATCTGTACATCCATACCGCAGTGATACAATATACTCCGGCTTGTATCCATAGAGCGATATATTCGAACCAAACGTCGGGTAGGGTAGCCCCCATTGTATTTATTTTGATAAAGCCATGTATTCCGGGAGTAGATGGTATAATATAAGCTATTGATTGTATAGGAGCCGGAATGGCTGTCCATGGCCATGAGATACCTGATATAAAGATAAACAGGACGCTAGTGAAAACAAATAATAACATACCGAATTCACGTTGAGAACAAAAATAGGATATTGTCATTGCAAAAAAAGTAGAAGCCAACAGAAACGGCATAAGAAAAGCCGCAATAGTGAGTGGGTCTCCTATTTGTGGAAACTTGAATAAATAAGGCACTACCCGAAGAACCCATACGGATATTATCATGTATAATGAAGCATAGCAAAAAGCTTTTCCTATAGTAAGCTTTAATGCTCCTACATTTTTTCCCTGAGCAGTGTGAGATGCTACCGTAAATCGTTTTTTATCGTTATGAGTTCCTACTATAGTAGCTATACCGAGTATAAGGGTCTGCTGTATAATCAGTATTAGAATAGCAGGTACAAGGAAACTGGCAAATCCATTTTGTGTATTGTACATTGTCACCCACTGGTTTTCGACAGTTTGTCGTGTAGTGGCATCCTGTTCCTGGCTGCCTCCTCCGGTTTCGGCCACACGAATATCGGCACCCATGTCTAAAGAAACCTCTGTGGCACTCAATAGTAGAGCTTTGTAAAATAATAGGCTGCTCATGTCCGAATATACACTAACCTGTGTTTGTTGTTGAGTATTGATTCTTTCACTAAAGTCGCGAGGTATATATATTATTCCATAAGCTTCTTTTCTTTTCAATGCTTCTTTTGCTTCTGCCATATCTGTAGCACATCCTACAATCTTAACATCGGCCGAACCATCTACTTTGCGCCTAAATTCACGAGACAAGGCAGAATTGGAATCATCTACCACAATTGCTTTCACATTGTGTACTGTCTCGTTATTGTATATAAAGCTATATAATACGGGATAAGCCAAAGGCACAATAAAGAAGAGCAGAACAACAGCCCCATCCTTAAAAACGAGCTTTAGCTCATTTATCCATACATAATATATATCTAGTAGCAATTTCTTCATAAAGTGATTGTTAAACTCTACATTTCATAAATATCAGCTTTCAGCATTTTCTTTATCGAGCCAAAGAAAAAGAATGCAACCAACACAAAACAAAGTAGGGCAGCGAACTGATACATAGAATATCCCACAGCGATACCATTCAGAGCCTGATCTACATAGATAAGAAAGAAATGCCTGAGTGGAAACAGGTTGCTTAAGGCATTAAGACTGCCATCCATAGCCAGAGCTGAGAAAGAGAATCCTGTGATAGAAAAAGATACCATACCTATAAGGCTGCCGATACTAAGAGATAGTCTGTAATTTCGGAATATACCTAACAATATAACTCCAAGTCCCTGAGCCGCCAATATGAGGCAGAAATAGTTGAAGAACATGGGTAAGAAGCCATTATGCAATGGAAATCTGTTATAAAAATATAATACAGACATAAACAATAGAGCTATCGACGTGTAGATAATAGTGTATGGCAACAACTTTCCTAGCATAACTTTCAGAATTGAGCCATTGCCCATCTCTAAAAGATGCCTTCCTGTATGAGATTTTACTTCGGCTCCAAAACTAGATACTGTAAACATTAGAATTACTAATTGTAAGATGCCGGGTAATATTACATTGTTGAGGTAAACAGAATAGTTGAGCCACGGATTACCAAGAGGATGAGCGTCTATTGTAATTGGTTGCAAAATGGGCATTATCTGATTTTCTGTGAATCCCTTGGCTTCTGCTGTTTGCAGACCTACAGCAGCGGATGCCAGTGTAGATATTGTTTTTAGATCCTGAAATAGTAAAGAACCTGATATAAGAAATGCGTTATTTGTATAGTAAATAAGTTTCGGACGATTTCCGGATATAGCGTCCTTTGTGAAATCTTTCGGAATGGTAAGAACTGCATATACCTGCATCCGTTCCATCTGATGACGCGCCTCGTTGAAAGACAAACTTTTGTATTGTATATTCGTTTTTTCGAATGCATCCAATTGCCTGATCAAAGACCGCGTAGTAGTCGTATTGTCCAAATCGACCACGGCGATAGGGATGCGAGATGGTAGCCCACTACTCATCATCCACATTAAGATAACTAAAGACAGCAGCGGAGCGGCAAATATACCCCAAATACAAATTTTAGATTTGGCTATTCGTCCCCATTCTCTCTTAAATATTGCTATTATCCCTGTGTCGGAATTCATTTAAACGTTCAAGTTAGGTTATTAAAAACCGATTATTTTTTTATTATAAGAGACATACCCGGTAATACGTCTTCTTTCGGATCTTTAAAGCGAGCTCTCACTTCAAAGGTCTTTCTATCGTATTGTCCTGTTGTCTTAGTGGCTTTCCATGCTGCATATGAGCCAAGATCTTTTACATAATACACCACCATTTCTACGTCCTTGTCCAATGCTGGAACATATACATTCAACGTTTTACCTATATCTTTATAGTCTTTCAGACGGTCTTCTCTGATATTAAAAGATCCCCATTTGTCATCTAAGGTTGCAATATTCATTATTGGTGCTCCTGATCCGACCAACTCTCCTACATTTGGAAATTTTTCAGAAACTTTTCCATCTATAGGCGATATAAGATAGCTTTCAGCGATATAAGATTCTACTTCAGCAACAGCTCCTTTGGCTCTGTCCAGTAGGGCTAATGCTGCCTCTTTGTCTTCTCGTTCAGCCCCATTTACAGCCATGTTGTATTGAGATTTAGCTGCTTTTTCGGTTGCTATTGCTGCATTTAGCTGAGCTTCTACCTCATCTCGTTTCTGTGCTGTAACAACTCCTTTATCGAAAAGATTCTGCACACGGGTAAATGATTTTTGAGCTATATCTACTCCTACTTTTGCTTTCTGCCACATTTCGAAAGCTCCCTGAATTTGCTCTGTTCTTGCTCCTTTTATAGCTTTTTTGTTTTGTGCAGCAGCACCTTGTTCTGCTGCGCTGGCCTGTGCCAGTTTAGCCTCTACATCGGGAATGCTGAGAATAGCCAAAGTGTCTCCCTGTTTGACGAAGCTGCCTTCATCTACAAGATACTTTGCAATGCGCCCCGGTACTTTACTTGATATACGTACTTCGGTAACATCAGCCTCTCCTTGTATTATATTATCTTCCTGATTGAGGAAGAAAAAACCATAAAGTCCGACTGCGATAATAACTGTGGAAAAGGCTAGGATTGGTATAAGCTTCGATCCTGATCTTTTATTTTCTGTGTCCATACGTTCTATGATGTATTTATTATTTTTAGTATTATAATTTGCGGCCCAAGGCTTTGTTTAAATATATTTTTGACAATACGATGTCTATCTGGGCATCAATAAAATCGGAATGTGCAGCCAGCCATGCTGTATGTGCAGCCATTACATCGGAAGCGGCAATAACTCCTTCCTCAAAACCGACGTTTGCATAACGCAAGTTTTCGTCTGCTTTTTCAACATTTTTGCGAGTCGATAGATATTTTTTATTGGCTTCATCGAGCTTATATGCTGATTGATTTATCTGAAGTGTGATTTTTTCCTTTGCATCGGCCAGTTCATATTGTTTGATTTTCGTTTCAGCTTTTGCTGAATTTAGTTTTGCCGAATTTGAAGCAAAGTTGAGCGGAACTTTTACTACAACACCGACATTCCACATGCCTCCGAATTTCTTTTCGAATCCGTCGAATAAATTAGGGTTTGTCCATATGTAATTAGCAGTAAGTGCTACATTTGGCATAAAGTCTGCTAATGCAATTTTTTCTTTCTTTGCGTATATTTTGCTAGCTAGCTCAAGACTCCTGATCTCTGATCTATTAGCTAACGCTTCGTCAATATTAGGTAAAGTTTCGCTTTCTGTCGGGGTTGCTATTTCATCTATGTTTTCATCTTTCAAAGTAATGGCATTGCTGATCTCCAAACCACAAATTTGGGATAATAGCATTTTTGCAAGGCTTAGTCCATTGTCTGCTTTGGTCAATGTCATTTCTGCTTCGTTCAATTTTACATTCACTGAGAGCCTGTCTGCTTTTGTTACAACGCCCTCTTGTTCCATAGCAGATATATCGGAATCCATTTTTTTCATAAGATCGACATAACCTTGAGCTAGTTTTTGTTTATTAGAAATGGAAACTACTTGCCAATAGGCATTGTCCACCTCGACAATCACATCAGCCATTTTAGTCTCTTTCATCGTTGCAGCTAATTCCTGAGCATAGCCTCGCAGATCATTATACGCAACTATTTTTCCTCCCATAAATATTGGTTGGGTAAGATTAAAGCCTCCTGCCCATACATTTTTGATATCTACAGTTCCCAAGTCAGTGAGTCCATCTTTTAGCTTATCCAATGGTATGGATGTAATTCCTTCTATAGGTATTGGGAGTGGAATGGATGATGGAATAGCCGCTATTGTGGAAGAGGATATCAGATGTAGATTTTTCTGATTGCGCATATATCCTCCCATAAACTGTATTTCGGGGAAGAATTTTGTTAATGCTTCCTTTTTATCGTAATATGCCATTCGTTCTTGCTCAGAAGCTATTTTGAGAGCCTTATTATTCTCTATTGCTAACTGTCGACACTGTTCAAGGCTTAAATGCTGTTGGGCTGTAGCTATTGTACTGCATGTAAAGGTTAATAAAAAGAATGCTGCAATGCTTTTTCTTATCATATTATTAAAGTACTAATTTTATACCGTTATTTAATTGTTTATGCAACTATATTGCAAAAGTATATACACTTTTTAAAAATACAAAATAGAAGTAATCATTTATAAAATATAAGAACTAATTTATAAATAATTTAACATTCTTGGTAAAAAAAGGTTCATAGGAACAGTCTCTTTCTGGATTTTACGTTTTTTGCATGGAGTGAAAATTTCTTTAAATGAAAGAAGTGCATTTCTTCCTTCGTTTAATGCCTTTTACTTTTCTCTATTCCTTTATACGGTAGGCAGGCTCATCCCTGTTATTTTACGGTATAGGTCGAGAGCATATACATCGGTCATTCCAGAAACAAAATCAAGGACTGCAAGTATTCTCTTATAAGTACTGTCTACATGTATTTCAAACTGCTCAGGTATCCGGCTAATAATAAGCTCTGAATATTTTGTTGTCGGGTGTTCTGTTACGGCTGTAATAAATGTTTCGAGTAGAAAACCAATGATTCGATGGCCTGCAAGCTCTATATCTACGACATCCTTAGTTTTATATATTTTAGAAATACTTATTTTAGTAGCATCTTTATTTGCCTGGTTGGGGAGGGGAGATACATGTTTTATTAGTGCACCCTCGAATTGGCCAAGCATAATAGTTTCTTCGTTATCTAAGAAGACCCTCGAACATTCATCCACTAACAGTCCAATGACACTAGATCTCAAGTATGCGATTTGTTCATTTGTGTCGCTGACTCTGTCCATCGTCCTTTTCATTTTCTGCTGTCTTTCTTCATCAAAGAAGTTCATAAACAGACTGATCGTTTGCTCGGTAGACAATAAGCCTAGCTTGTGAGCATCTTCTATGTCCATTATTTTGTAGCAGATGTCATCGGCCGCTTCTACAAGATATACCAGAGGATGTCGGACGAACTGGAGAGGATTCTCGCTAACACAAAGCATTCCCAACTCGTTTGCTATTCGCCTAAAATCATCTTCCTCCGATTGGAAAAATCCGAATTTCCCCTTCTGATTAGGTGCAGTGGAGGAGTATGGGTATTTAGCTATGGAAGCCAGCATAGAATAAGTCATTGCAAAGCCTCCTTTGCGCCTGCCGTTGAATTGGTGTATTAATAGCCGTATAGAATTGGCATTTCCCTCAAAGTTGATAAGGTCTTCCCAGCGTCCGCCTTCTTCCTTCACCTTTTGTTCCAGATACTTTCCTTTACCTTCTGAGAAAAAGCTGCTGATAGCAGTCTCTCCCGAGTGCCCGAAAGGAGGATTCCCTAAATCATGAGCTAGGCATCCTGCCGCTACAATGGAACTTATATCTTCAAAATCGGCAGAGGATTCAGAATATCTTTTTCGCAACTCTCTGCTTATTATTACTCCTAATGAGCGGCCGACACTAGATACTTCTATGCTGTGAGTGAGTCTATTATGTACAAATATACTTCCCGGAAGGGGGAATACCTGTGTCTTGTTTTGCAGACGGCGAAAAGGAGAGGAGAATATGAGACGGTCATAGTCTCTTTGAAAATCGGAACGGTCATGGTGTTTTTCATCATGATATTCTTCCATTCCAAAGCGTTTAGCCGAAAGTAATTTTTGCCAATTCATCATACTTTTTTATTTACAGGTTCAAAGATAAGTCTTTTATTTCGAAGCGGTTTCTTTGAGATATTAAACTCTTTGGCCTATAAGTGTTAAAAAGATATATAGCTGAATGGATAGATGTATATGGCGTATATAAAAGTTGTAAGCGATTCATTTCTTTTGAGTAACGGGTTTGTTATCTTCGTCGGCGTCATCAACTGGAATTATAGCCTCTACTTTCATTACATAGTTATTCGCCGGTCTATATTCTTTTAGCGTAATAGCTGGTTTTAGATTGTATTTTTCTTTAATCAAACCATTTAGATTCTTAAGAATAGTTTCGCCCGTATTCTTGCCAATGAAAGCATTTAATCCTAATTCTACTGTTTGTATATGATTATTCATATCATCTTCGTTTTCGAAGACTAAATAGGGGCACATATCTATTTGTATTTTCAATTCTTCTTCATTCCTAGGAGATCCTGCTAGTATATTTAGCATAAATAAATATTGTATTGCCCGTTCTTGGAGAAGGTATGCATAATTTTCTTTGACAAATGTTTGCATATCTCTATCTTTGACTTTTATTTTAGGAACACGTTTATATAACGGGTTGAAAGGAACTTTAATTTCTTGTTGAAAACGCAAGTATGTATCATAGAAGTCTAATATTGTACTGTTAGGATCTCCTATGAGTCTTTCTATATAAAGGTAAAAATAATTATGACTGAAACTGTTATTTGCTTCAAATTCGATAAGTATCTGTTCCAGTAACGCATAGAATCTACGTTCTGTGATGCGTGCTTCACTCTTCAAGTCAATCAGATGATTATATCTTAGAGTTAGAGATGTGTTATAGTATTTGGAGGTTGGAGATATTGCCCTAAAATAAAAGTCTGCTCCTAATTCGTTACTCCTTTGATAAAAGTCACTTTGCAATAGGTAATAACCATAGAAGAAGTTATATTCAGATTTGTATTTAGGGTTGTCTTCGATGTTTTTTAATAGTGCAGGGTAGTCATTAATCCCTTTTTTACCTTCTATATTATATTTGTTATCTAATTTTTGAATGGCTTCTTGAGCTAGCTTGTCTGTCCTTATAGTTTTTATCCCTTCATATGAAATTGGCATGCAAAATCCTATTATAGCCGATATGGAAACCTCGAACCATTTTCTCTTGTGAAAAAGAAATTTTGATCTCTTGTTGTTCGAAATAGATGCCTTGTTTAGAGAATTCTCAATGGGCTCTTTATTTTTCAAAGTCTCTTTGTTTGATGAAATATGATCTCGTTGCTTTGTTCTCATAATCTTAAATAAAAAGAGTAATTCATTATATCAAACCTCTTGCCTTAAATTCCAGATATTTATTTATAGAATTGATAGTGAGGTTCTCGGGTTTCGATAATATAGTATGAATGCCGTATCTGTTCAGTTCTTTCACAATCAGAAATTTGTCGTTCGATAATTTCTCGGCTATTCCTTTTCTGAAAGTTTCGTCAAGATTTGTGGGAGTAGAGTCCAGCACTTCGTTAAATTCAGAGTTGAGGAAGAAAGCAACGAGTACAAGATGATCTTTTGCCAAATGGCTCAGATACCTTAGCTGCCTTCTCATTCCGTTCACTGTCTCGAAATTAGTATATAAGATAACAAGACTTCGTTGAGTTATTTTCCGTCTTACTGTGACATATAGCCGTTCGTAGTCAGACTCTTTGAAGTCTGTTTTCTGAGCGTATAATGTTTCCAATATTTTATTTCGCTGACGTCGTTGCTTATCAGCAGGCAATATTTCGTCTATGTTTTTCGAAAAAGTTATAAGCCCAGCCTTATCTCCTTTGTTTAAGGCTGTACTGCAAACCATAAGAGAGGAATTGATCGCATAGTCCAACAAGGTCATTTCTTTGAAAGGCATTTTCATTGTGCGTCCCTTATCTATCAGACAATACACAGGTTGCGATTTTTCTTCCTGATAGGTGTTCACCATCAGTTGGTTCATACGTGCAGTAGCTTTATAGTTAATGGTGCGCGGATCGTCGCCTGCGGTATAATGCTTTATCTGGTCAAATTCTGTGGCATGTCCGATTCTTCTTATTTTTTTTATGCCATAGTCAGTCAGACGGTGCGATGCCGCGAGTAGTTCATACTTGTGCATCTCGATGAAAGACGGATATACAGCAACATCTTTGTTGGTGTCGAAAATATATCTACGGCTGATAAAGCCAAAAATACCCGAAGCATAGATATTTAATGCACCAAATTGATATTGTCCTCTTTCGGTTGGGCGCAAGTCGTAGTAAATAACCTCTGTGCTATTTATAGACAGATTCATATCGAAATTAAGATCCCGTTTCTGAAACTGAAAAGGAACTTCTTCTATTACCCTTATTCTAACGTTGTATGGATATCGGTTTGTAATAGAAATGGAAATTGTATTTATATCTCCGTTAGATAGCCTGTCGGGGCATGTTCGGGAGGCAACGATACCTTTCTTTTGTCGGTATGCAGTGAGAATATCCAAGAGGAAAGATGCTACAATCACTCCGAATATAACTTGCATTATGAAGAAAAATTCTTCGAAGATAAAGGATGCGAAGAACCCCAGCACACATAAAATAAGTGCGATGAAAAAACGGTTTGTAAGATATAAGCTTCTAAAAAACCGCATTATCGGGGAACTTCCGCTTTGTCTATTAGCTGGCATATAATTGTGTCGGTAGATGTACCGTCCATTTCTTTTTCCGGTGTTAATAAAACCCTATGACGTAGCACAGGTACAGCTATTTCTTTTATATCATCAGGAGTGATAAAGTCTCGCCCTCTTATAGCGGCAAGAGCTTTAGAGGCATTCAATATAGCCAATGAAGCGCGTGGTGAAGCTCCTAGTGTAATCCAAGGGCTCTGACGTGTAGCTGCTACAATTTGAGCTATATATTCGAGTAAATGTTGCTCTACCTGTACTTTTTCTACAGCACGGCGCAAATCATTTAATCTTTCGGCTGTAAGTATTGGTTTTATTCCTACTTCGGCTGAAAGTTCTCCTTTATGTTGTCTTTCCAGAATTGATATTTCTTCAGTAATACTTGGGTAATCTACAACTATTTTGAAAAGGAAACGGTCTAGCTGTGCCTCCGGTAGACGATATGTACCTTCCTGTTCGATAGGGTTCTGGGTTGCCATTACCAAAAAAGGATAACTCATCTTATAGGTAGTGCCATCGTTGGTTACCTGACGCTCTTCCATTACTTCAAATAGTGCAGCCTGAGTTTTTGCCGGCGAACGGTTTATTTCATCTATAAGAACTATATTGGAGAATATAGGGCCTTTCTTGAAATCGAACTTGCCTGTTCCGGGCATAAATACGCTCGTCCCTAATACGTCGGAAGGCATAAGGTCTGGAGTAAACTGTATGCGGCTAAAGCCTACATCTATAGTTTTAGCCAGTAATTTTGCCGATAAGGTTTTAGCCACACCGGGAACACCTTCTACCAGTACGTGACCGTTAGCAAGTATAGCAACTATCATTTGTTCTATCATCTGATGTTGCCCTACTATTACACGGCCTATTTCTTCTTTTATGTTTTGAACACTTTGGCTCAATTCGGAGAAATCTATTCTCGATTGGAATTCTAATTCTGACATAATATATTATGTTTTATTTGTTTTCACACTTCTGTAAAATTCTTCCAGCAGGCTGTTATATTTCAGAAAACTGTTTTCCGGTATGTAAGCAAGGGAAGCCATATCTTTATATAATTCGAATATTTGTATCAGTTTCTCTTTTTCTATGTTAGTTTTTGCACTTAAAATATTGATGAAATCCTTATCTATATTTTCTGTTTGCAGATAATAGTTTTTTCTGATGAAATCGAGAAAGTACGCATGTCGTTTTTCTACGATAGTGTTAAAGTCTTTATGTCTGTGATATAAGTTGCTTATGGTATCGAGAAACTCGAGAGATGAATTTATCGGCGGATTTATTACGGGTATTACGCGTTGTGTTCTCTTCGATCTGAACAGCATGAATAACAATAATCCACCAAGTATAATATATAGTGCAATTCGTAGAGGAGGATTGGTCAACATCATTCTAAAATCGCTACCTTCTCCTATTGCTCCTTGTTTTTGGTACTCGTCCCATATTATAAGGCTGTTTTCGGGCAGATAGGATAATGAACGGAATCCAAAATCATATTTGTTTGTTTGCAACATATTTATATTTGCAAAAGCTGTAGGAAGAGTATGCAAATATATATGCCCTTTTCCGTATGTTACTTCTACAAATACAGTGTCGTTTTTATTGTTTGTTGCTAATGTCCTCACAGGGAATAAGCAACTGTCGGTGTTCAGTTTAGTCTGATTGTTGATACTTCCAAAACGATATTCTTTTTTTGCAAAATCGTTGAGTGTAAAGATGGAATCGGAAGAGAAATAATTCCTATCCATACTTATCCGCAATGTGTCCATCAGCTTGTTGTCGAATCTTTCGGCAGAGATGAATATGTTATTACCTAAGCCTACAAAATCCAACATATATTCTAAGTCCAGCTTTTCGAGGACGAAGGATGTATTGATGAAAATATAAGAAGTAGTGTCTTGTATGTTTTCTATCTGGTGATACCAATCGGTTGGGTTTACGGATGGCATATGTACTATTGTATCGCTGTCGGGCATTTCGATTGTATCGGAAACTATAGATTCTTCGTATTCATCATCATAATCTTCCGACTCGTAGAGGCTGTCATCGTAAGTATAGCCTTCTTCGGGATAAGAAATATACTTTGCCAAATCATCTTTCAGATTATTGTATATCGGTACACGTGTGGTGCGTATATTTTTCTTGTCGAAAATATCATCCAACAAATGATATGTTATATATGTACCATATGGCGACGTTTTTGTATTAATGAAACTAGGTGTCCAATCGACAGCTTCGGGCGATTGGGTTTTAGCATATGATAATCCTAAAAGTAAGAGGACGATCAATGCTATTAATGCCATCATCTTCTTATCTTTCATTACCTATCATTTGATTAAATTCATTCATTCGGGTATATACCTCCGAAAACTTATTGTCGTCCAGGGTAAATTCTCCATACCATATATAGTCAAATATAAGAGTAGCTTCCAAAAACTTAGAGCGTAGGGAGATGTTGTTTATTTCGTGCTGGTAGCTATAGTTTGTTTTGTTTGCTTTCCAGTCTATAATCTCTTTGTCGGATAGTTGCTTCAGGTTTTTAAGATAAAGGAATCGTACAGCCAAGCGGTAATCTTTGTTCTTCATAGCATTTGCTATCAATGTTTCAAAATCCATAGCATGTACATTCTCTGTGTATATATCTATTTCGGGTGTATCTATTTTTTTCTTTCTGAAGATTGTCTTATAGTCCACACCTAACAGTTTCAGCACAATTAGACATATGATTATTACAAATATTATAACTACCGCAATGCCCGGAAAGCCGGACTTAATTACAGCCGAAGCTATATCATTGAATAAATCGAAGAACCAATATTTAAATTTATTCCAAAGGGATGGACTTCTCTCTACTCTTTGATAACTGAATTTGCTGTCTTTTTGGTATTCTAGTATCTTTTCCTTTTCGGGAACTCTAAAAATTACAGGAGTTTGTGGTACCGATAGTTGGATGGCACTGCTCTCAGAGAGAGTTGATATAGTATCACTATGCCCGAATAGAGGAGTAGTTACGAAAGTTAAGAGTATTACCATAATACTCCCTACTAATATTTTATATAGTTTCTCTGATTTCAATCTGTTACTCTTTTATTTAATAACGAGGCTTGTCATCTCCATTCTCATAAGTTCCTATGTTTTCTATCTCCGAATCCATGTCTGTACCATCAAGTTTTGCTACATGACTGTAATACAATATTCCCATTGCCATGTATAATAACGGATAGAGAAGAAATGAGCCCAAGCTGCTGATAAGGGTAGCTACATACATGTAGATGTCGCTTTTTAGAAATTCTATATCTAGCGTTGGCCCCAAAATTGCTATGTAGCTTGGTATTGAAAATATCATACTTACAATAAAGAAAAGAATACCGAATATAAGACCAAATCCGAAAGTTACCCACCAATTATTTTTTACCAGATTGAAGCTTCGTTGGAAAGAGTCAATAATACCCAAGTCTTCATTTATATATGTATACATATAGAATCCTAGATATACATATATTATAATTCCCGGAATAATACAGAATATGGTGCCTATTCCCACTAATAGGCTAAATAATATGGAGCCTAAAAACAGAGGAATCATTACCTTTTTTACTCTATTCCAAATATCGGAACTCTTGACAATACCATCTGTAGATTTTGCATATGTGGCCATATATGTTATGGTATATAGTATTGTAAGATACATGGATATCCCGGTGATGAAATACGCAATAATGGCTCCTATTGGGAAGAGACTTTTGTACATGTCGATAGGGTTGTCATAAGCAGCCATACTGCTCATGGAAACGTTTTGTGTATTAGGTATTAGGTATATTGCAATAAGGAAAATCGGAATAAATATACATATAGGTTTTAGTATAGCACCGTAATTTTGCTTAATAAAAGTGAGTGCTAAATCGAAATTTTCACTAAAATCCCTCTCCGTAACGAGATTTATTCTCTTTTGCTCTTCCATCTGTTTTTTTATGTTTATTTGTCAATATTTATTTTTCATAGGAGCTTTCTTGCTCATAATTATAATTTCCAATATTTTCTATTTCCGATTCTATATCAGGGCCGTCAAGTTTTGCTCTGTGACTGTAATATAGCGTACCCATAGCCATGTATAATGCAGGATAGAGTAGTATGTATATACAAAACACGATAGTTATACATATATAAAAGACTATATCGTTAGCGAAAAATTCCACTTGCAACATACTGGCTATCATTCCGGCATACATAGGTAAGATAAATATAACACTGACCATGCCTATCAACATGGAGAATGCCATACCGAAACCTAGCGTCACCCAAAAGTTATTTTGTACTAAGGCAAAGCTTCGCTGAAAACTATCAATGATACTTAAGTCCTCATTAATGTATACATATATGTAGAATCCCAGATATACAGCTACAATCAGCCCTGGTATGATGCAGAATATATAACCAATACAGAATGCTATCCCAAACAAAAGAGATCCAAGCAATAGAGGTAATGCTACTTTAAATGTTTTTGACCAGACTTCTGATACAGTAACAGTGCCATTTTCGGATTTCTGATACAATGCCATATACGATATTGTATAAACGATTATCAGAAACATGACAATAAGTAATAATATATACGCACCAATTATACCCAATATGCTTATACCCTCGAAAGGGTTATCTTGGCTGAAGCTTCCATTATTACTATTATTGATGCCTCTTCCTAAATCATAGTATATATCGAACAAGTTCGGTACAAAAAATGCCGCAATCATTAATAATGGTATAAGATAGACAAGCCCTTTTAATACGGATGTATAGTTTTGCTTTATGAACTTAATGGATAGATCGAAGTTGCCCCCAAAGTCTCTGTCTGCTATTAGTTTAATTTTCTGTTGTGTTTCCATTTGTTTTTTTGTGTACTAAATAAGGGTAATAAAAAAAATACCATATAATAAATAATGCTGATAAGCCTATTATAGCCAAATTGAAATATATCGGCATTTCTGTCAGTCGGGTAAGATAACTTTCTATAAATGCGGCAACGATAAATACCGGGATCAACCCCACAACGACTTTTAGAGCATCTTTCCCTGTTTTGAACAAAGAGTATGTTCTCTTATACGTGCCGGGGAATAAAAGGCTGTTGCCCAGCATCATGCCTGCCCCTCCTGCTATTACAATGGCAGATATTTCGAGAGTTCCGTGTAGCCATATGGATATTGCCGAAGTAAATAACAGCCCTTTAGTGTAAAAGAAATACTGAAAAACGCCGAGCATTATACCATTCGAAAACAATACATATACTGTCCCTATAGAGCAGGTTATGCCTAGTATGAAAGCCAGAAAAGCTACTTTTATATTATTTGTTGCTATGCCGAAAAACATAAATTCTTTTGTCTCCATTTTGTACACAGCCATAGGGTCTCCTTTCTCTATATTTTCCATTGTTTGGTTTACATAGCCCGAGCCTAAAATCTGGTTGGCAAAAGCAGATTCCTGCTGTTGAGAAAAAATACCTAACAATACTCCTGCAAACATGAACAAGAAAGAATAGAGCATGTATTTCCGATAACGATACATAATAAGGGGTAATTCTTCTCTCCAAAAACGGAAAAAACGCCCTTTCTCTTTCTTCCTGTATTTATATATATTGATGAAATAGCGTCCTGTCAGCTGATTCAAATATCTTACAGTCTGAGATTTGGGATAGAAGGTGCGGGCATAAGACAGGTCGTCGGTAAGTTCAATGAAATTGTCCGCTAATGTTTCAGCCGGAATATGGGTAGCTTGGGTTTGGTTATCTATTTGTTGCCACTTCTCCCTGTTTTCCTTAATAAATGCGGCTTCTCTCATTAATTGATATAGTTTGTATTTTTATTATTTCCACAAATATAGCTCTTTAGGTAAAAAGAATGAAAAAATAGTCTTATAATCATTCAAAAAAATTAAATTTGTCAGTCATTCTTATTTAAAACTATGATAATTGAAGTTCAAACTACTCAAAATGTAACTATTGACTACGAAACCGCAGGGCTAGGGCAGCGAATATTGGCTTATCTTATCGACTATATAATTATTATTCTGTGGTTTTTTGGCTGGATATGGTTGTTCTCTTACATTGCGCCTATAGGATATGGTGCTGTCGAAGGTGGACAAGTATTGGCTATCTGTGTATGGATACTATTTTTCGGTCCCGTCCTTTTTTATGATTTTCTTTTCGAGACGTTCAATAATGGTCAGAGCCTAGGAAAAATGGTGATGAAAATAAGAGTAGTTAATATAGATGGTACAGCGCCGTCGACCGGATCATATCTAATGAGGTGGTTGTTTCGTTTAGTAGACTTTTCTCTTACTTATGGTTTTCTCGGTGTGATAATGGTTGCTGTAACAAAGAAAAATCAACGACTGGGGGATTTATTAGCCGGAACCACGGTTGTGGATCTAAAACTGAATGCCCGAAACAGACAATTATCAGTAGCTGATCTCGACTTTCACGATGATTATAAAGTTACTTATGCCGATGTGTTGGACAGATTGTCGGATCGTGATATTCAAACAGTGGTTTCTATAATGGAAGATCGTCGTATGAGTGAAAATGAATATTTTATTCAACGATTATCCGATAAGATAAAAATTATAACCGGATATAGTTATGATGGACCCGATAAGGTGTTTTTACGAAAGATAGTTAGCGATTATAATTATTTGGCAGTACAAGAATATTAAAAAAGAGGCGGAAGCCTCTTTTTTCTTTTCTATCTTGTTTTGCCTTTTGTTCCTCGTGAGCTTGTCGCTTTAGCTTTAGTATGTTCTATTTTAGGCTTGGTTACAGTCTGTTTACCTTCTGCCTTTTTTTCTGCTTGGCTAGCTTTTTTAGGTGCAGATGCCGGTTTAGCCTTTTTATCTTCCAGCCCTTGTATTGTATTCTCTAATCGTTCTATCTCGTCGGCCTGATTGTGTATTGTTGTCAACAGAGAATTAAGCTCTTCTGTGTCGATTGAACTTGGAAACTCTGAGTAAACTCTTTCTTTAAAGTCGCTTAAAACATTCATATAAGTAATGAATGCTTCGTATGGCGATGCATATGGGCTAAATGGCAACTCGTTTTTAGTTCCCATGTAGTAGAAGTGGTCGCTGGACTGAAGATAAACCCAGTCTTGAATAAGGCGTCTCGATTGGCTCAGTCTTACCCTGTCGGCTATTTCATATAATTTATTGAATGCTTCTTGCTGTAATGTGTTGCCCAGCCATGCTGACACATCTCTTTCTTCCCCGACCCATGATATGGGATGCATAGACGAAATCATGTCTATTGGTTTCAATGTTTCCAATATCTCGGTCGGAGTTGCAAAGCCAATATTCTTTTCTGCTGCAAAACGGGGCAGTGCTTTTATGAAGTCGAAAATTCCCGAGCTTTTTTTCTGGAAATTACCTAAGGCTTCATAGTTCATAAATAGATTTATGACCTGCTCTTCTTTTGGAGTAGCTGCTATCCAACTGATGAATTTGTCTGCTGTTAAAGGATAATCACTCCAGTCGTAGTTAGAAAAGCGGGTTGCTATGTCGTCACTGAATTTTGGGTTCCGCATCAGCATTTTTAGTTTTGGTTGTGCAGCAGACTGATATATGTAGTTTGGGCTTTTCCACCCCAACGTTCTTTTAGCTCCGGGTGCCAATATTCCGATAAATCCCATTTCATGCACCATGTTTGCTATGTCGTCAGAAAATATTAATTCGGTATTTCTGAATACTTTTGGTTTTAGACCGAATAGAGACTCTATTTTATCATCGTGTGTTTTTACCTGATTCTTAAACTCTTCGGGATCTATAAGAGAAGCTAGCGAATGTCCCTGAGTTTCAGACAGAAATTCTACACATCCCGTATCGGCCAATTCTCTAAAGCCGTCTATTACTTCCGGTGCATATATTTCCATTTGGTCAAGTGCTGCACCTGAAATAGAAAAAGCAATTTTAAACTTTCCTTTGTGTTCTTTTATCATCTCCAGCATCAGTCTGTTGGCTGGAATGAATGATACCTCTGCAACACGTTGAATAAAATCTTCGTTTGCAAAATCATCATAATAGTAATGGTCGCTTCCTATATTGAAGAATCTGTATCGTTTCAGCCTATGAGGCTGGTGTATCTGGAAATAAAAGCAAATATTTTTCATAATTATAATCGGTTGTATTATTTACTCAAACTATTGTATATATCTCTTACCTTTTGTCCTGCGTACTCCCATTTTATATTGTCCACTTCTGCTTTTCCCTCTTTGCTGAGAAACTCAGACATGGCATCGTAAGTACAAATGGAATAAATAGCATCGGCCATTGCTTCCACGTCCCAGTAATCGGTTTTGATAGCTTTGCTTAGTATTTCGGCACAGCCCGATTGCTTCGATATAATTGTTGGTATATTACATTGCATTGCCTCCAATGGAGATATTCCAAATGGTTCGGAAACTGATGGCATAACATATACATCGCTTCGTTTAAGCATTTCATAAACTTGCTTACCTTTGAGAAAGCCTGTAAAGTGGAATCGGTCAGAAATGCCTTTGCTGGCAGCCAGATTGATCATTTTTTCCATCATGTCACCACTCCCGGCCATCACAAAGCGTATGTGATTTGCTCTTTCGAGGACTCTGGCAGCAGCTTCAACGAAATATTCAGGGCCTTTTTGCATTGTTATTCTGCCAAGGAATGTAACTACTTTGTCTTTTGTCCCTTTTTCGGGATTTATAGCTACTATTTCAGGGCTTAGAGGTTCTACAGCATTGTGTACTGTTGTTACTTTTGCCGGATCCTGATGGTATTTTTCTATTACAGTTTGTCGGGTAAGGTTACTGACACATATAATATGATCTGCATAGTCCATTCCGTTCTTTTCCATCTGATATACTTGCGGGTTTACATTTCCCCGACTACGGTCAAAGTCGGTTGCATGAACATGTATTACCAATGGCTTACCCAGTATGTTTTTTGCATGTATGCCTGCCGGATATGTCAGCCAGTCGTGAGAGTGGATGATGTCATAATCGTGTGTACGAGCTATCACTCCTGCCACAATCGAATAGTTATTTATCTCTTCGAGCAGGTTGTCGGGGTATTTTCCTGAAAATTCGATACATCCTAAATCATTTGTATATAGATGTCTGAAATCTGCATAGATATGATCTCTCATGTTGTAATACTCCTGAGGATCCATATATTTAGAGAGCCTTTCACTCACATAGTCCCAGTTTACGTCTTTCCATACCACAGGCGTATTGCATGCTCCTATTATTTTAAGGAAGCTTTGATCTTCGTCACCCCACGGTTTTGGTATAACAAAAGTTATGTCCATATCGGGTTGTGTGGCCATACCTCTTGTCAGACCATAGCTGGCTGTGCCTAGTCCTCCCAGAATATGTGGAGGAAACTCCCATCCAAACATTAATGCCTTCATATATTATTGTTTTTTAAGCATTAATAAAAAGAGAAATATCTGTTATTCTCATCTGTTTATCTCTATATAAATACATAAATACAAGTGATTGCTCAGTGCGACTAATACTCGTCAGCAATCGACTTTTGTAAATTTAAAGCACAAATAGTGCCTGCTACATTTATAGCATATGATATAGGTCCATGTCCGGAATACGGGATACTGCCATCATATACTGCCGACAGAGATCCTATACAATCGTTAGACATCTCTTCTTCTATACCTATAAGCAATCTGTCGAGAAAAGAATATCCACTCCGTTGGAATATTTTCATATAAGCCTCCAGATATGGGGACAATAGCCATGGCCATGCAGAGCCGTTGTATGAGCTGTATACTCTATCGTTAATGCTTCCCTCGTTACGTGGTCTGAAACCTATACTTTTGGGGCTCAGTGTGCGTATTCCTTTTGGTGTAAGCAACTCTTTCGTAATGATATCTATAACGGATTTGCTCTGACGTTTGTCTAACAGGGGGTAGTCGCTTGCTATAGCCAACAGCATATTGGGTCTTACGCTCCAGTCTACAAAATTGCCCACGGCATAATCATACAAGTACCCTCCATCATTAAGAAAGACATCGAGAAACGATACTTTTACTTTTTCGGCTAAAGATTCCATCTGTTCCTCCAAGAGAGAGTCTCCCGTATGTCTTGCGATGTCTCTGTTAAACATTAAGGTGTTGTACCAAAAGGCATTTATTTCTACCAGACATCCTGTTCTGGGAGCTTTTACTTCGTTAGGACATTCGTCATTGTGCATCCAGCTGGGATATCCATAATGACTGTTTACACTTAATAGCCCATTGGTTAATGGAATAAGCTTAGGATGTTTGCCTTCGATAATGAAGGCTACTATTCTGCTTACGAGATTTGTATATTTAGTATAGAAACGTGTACTATCGTAGTCTGCATATTTCTTTAATGCCTTTGTAAGCCATAAGAGAACATCTGCATTATCAATATCTTTCAGAAAGCCTGACAAGGGGAGTCCTTTCATAAAATTCTCGATGGTAGGACTTGCTGTATCTACAACCTGTTCGAAAGCATCGGATCGGTCGATACCTAAGGTAAGACCTGGGAGGGACATAAATTGTTCGCGGGAAGTAACCTTTCCGTATGGGTATCCGTTCAGTATATATAGTTCATCTGCTGTAGGGCGAAAATAAAACTGATGTCCCGAATTTTTGAGGCAGTTGTAGAATGAAGAACGTGGAGTCCTTTCTGCTATTCCCTCTTCAAACAACTCGAGTAATTTATCCGGTTCGGTTCTCTCTACATCGCTGGCTGAAAATATAATAGATTCGCCTTTGCTTATAGGTAGTTCAAAATAGCCGGGAACATATTGATCTTCTTTGTATGGTAAACCTGCTCTTTGATCTTCTTCATATTCTAGCCCTTTGTACCAGTTGGGAGTGAAAACGAAATCAACTTTTTTGCTAAATTGCATAAATAGTTCCGGATATCCACTATACATACACATACTGATACCATTTTCAACTTCTTTATATCCATGATCTGCTACAGAGTTTTCTTCGGTGAGCTGATTTACTTCTCTGAATGCAAGAAAAGGTTTAAAACGCATAGTTGTCGGAGAATGTGCATCTAATAGGGTGTATCGTATAAAGATAGAGTTGCCTTTTAGTGAAAACATCTTCTCTTTGGACAAAACTACACCTCCCACTCTGTATATGGTCTGAGGCAAAGATTCGCAGTTGAATTCCCTTATATACTTATGCCCCATCGGGCTGTAGTTGTTGTCATCATATTTGTGAATTCCCAGATTAAATTCGGCTCCATGTTGGATAACTGTTTCATCAAAGGATGATAAGAGTACGTGATTAGAATTGTCTAATTTTGGCACAGGCATGACCAGTAACCCATGCTGTTTGCGAGTGTTGCATTCTACAAGAGTAGTGCAGTGATAAGCTCCTCTGCGGTTTGTTCTCAATATTTCACGCTTTAGCGAATATTCGAGGTTTACCATACGGCTCTTATCAAACTTTAAGTAAGTGTTTGTTTTATTATACTCCATATCATTCCTGATAGTTATACTGTTTATACAAAGCAGGATAATCACTATTGCTGTTATCCTGCTTCTATTTCGTTTTTAAAGATAGTAAAAATGTTAAAAGAAACATTCAGCCTTAGGATGTTTATTAACATAAAGCAAGGTTGTTTTAGCAAAGTGATACTTTTTCGTATTGAGATTGCCGTATCTTTTTATTATTAACGTCAAATATATAGGAGGTGTTTCTTTTTAAAGATATTTTAATATCTTTTGTATACATGGTTTTAATATATCTTAATAAAGAATGCAGTATCTACTTGCTAAGTTATTTTTATATATTTGTAGTCCGAAGTCTGACTACATGTAATAATTTAAACAGAAAAAAGAAATATATGCTTTCATTTATAACCTGGGATGTAGATCCTGAAGCCTTTTCCCTGTTTGGTAGAGGAATCCGTTGGTACGGAATACTATGGGCAGCCGGGGTTCTTTGTACCTCTTTGGTGGTACAGAAAATGTATAAGTACGAAAAACTTCCCGAAAAATGGTTCGATACTTTATTTCTGTATGTATTGGTTGGACTTATTATCGGTGCCAGATTGGGGCATTGCCTTTTCTATGCACAAGACTATTATCTCTCAAACCCTATCGAAATATTGAAGGTCTGGGAAGGAGGCCTTGCCAGCCACGGAGGGGCTATTGGTATGGTTATTGGTATTTGTTTGTATTCGTTGAAGATAACAAATAAGAAAATAAACTGGAAACACCTTATTATATCAGCCGTTGCCGGATTTGCATTAGGTGGTATTGCATACTATATTGGCGGTCTTATTATGGGTGGGATATCTTCCCTTACATTCGGAGAATTAGCTTTTATGGGGCTATGTATAGGTGTTTGTATCTCGATGGTTTATACTACTCACGAAACTTCGATAAAATCATTAGACAGGCTGATTGTCGGGGTTGCAATAGGGGCAACATCGATCCGTTTAGGTAATCTTATGAATTCGGAAATATATGGAGGCCCTACCGACTTACCTTGGGGATTTAATTTTATAAGAGATCGCCATTGGCACGAAGCTATTTCGCAGGGAGGAGCAGGAGAATTACCTTGCCACCCGACACAAATATATGAAGCTGCTATCTATTTATTTATCTTTATTCTAGGCTTGTTCCTGTTCTATAAAACAAGTGCAAAAAATAAAACAGGGCTTATACTGGGAGTATCTCTGATTGGTATATTCTTATCAAGGTTCTGTATCGAATATATAAAAAATATACAAGAACCCTTCGAGTTGAATATGATTGCTACTATAGGTATGAATATGGGGCAGTTGTTGAGTTTACCTTTCGTTATCTGGGGAATATATTTGGTATGGAATGCTTTGAGAAAAAAGGATCCGACGCCGGATATGGAAAAAGTAAAGAATAAGTGAAACAATTAAAAATAATATGTTAAGACCAATTCCAATAAAAGAAGATGTATATTATATCGGAGTAAACGACCGTACAAAGCATCTTTTTGAAAATCTGTGGCCTTTACCCAAAGGCGTATCTTACAATTCTTATCTTATCAAAGATGATAAAACAGCTCTGTTCGATACAGTAGATGTTTGTTATTCCGATGTCTTTTTCCACAAACTGGAAATAGCTTTGGAGGGTAGACCATTGGATTATCTCATAATCAACCATATGGAACCTGATCATTCCGGTTCATTAGGTCTATTGAGAAGCCGCTTTCCTAATGTGGAAATTATAGGCAATAAACGTACTGCCGACATGGTGCAGGGTTTTTACGGTATCAAAGACGGAGTGAAAATTATAGATGACGGTGAAGAACTTTCGCTGGGTAAGCATAAACTTGTTTTTTACCTTACTCCAATGGTGCACTGGCCTGAGACAATGATGACTTACGACACTACTCACAAAATCATATTTTCGGGAGATGCTTTCGGTACATTTGGAACACTTGATGGAGGTATAACTGATGCCCAGTTACATCCTGAGCGTTACTATGATGAGATGATACGTTATTATTCTAACGTCGTGGGTAAATTTGGGTCTCCGGTACAAAAAGCCCTTGAGAAACTAGGAGCATTGGAGATAAATTATATTTGTTCTACCCATGGTCCGGTATGGACTATGCCCGATCAGATAAAGAAAGTTATCGGTATCTATGATAAGCTTAGCCGCTACGAAGGGGATGAGGGTGTAGTTATTGCTTATGGCAGTATGTATGGAAATACAGAGCAAATGGCTGAGACCGTAGCTTATGAACTTGCTCAGCAAGGAATAAAAGAAGTCATATTACATAATGTATCTAAGAGGTCTCATTCTTATATAATACGTGATATATTCAAATATAAAGGCTTGATGATAGGTTCGCCTACCTATAATAATAAGCTTTTTCCTGAGGTAGAATATTTGTTGTCGAAAGTTGAGGGACGGGATATGAAGCATCGTTACTTCAGTTATTTCGGTTCGTTCACTTGGGCAGGAGCAGCTGTTAAGCGATTGGCTCAGTTTGCTGTAGATACAAAATTCGAAGTTGTGGGGGATCCTGTAGAAATGAAACAGGCCATGGGGCTCAATGCATATGATGCATGTATCTCTCTTGGTCGTGCAATGGCCGAAAGACTCAAACAGGATAGATAATATTAACTGATAAAATCTTAATATAGAAAATTGCAGTCTGATTAAGACTGCAATTTTTTTATTCGAATTTTTCTAATATATCTAAGTATTTTTTATCTCCTACAAATCGCTCTTTTGGTGTGAATTGTTTAGAGAACAGGCTTCTTGAATCGTTGTAATCTATGTAATTTATTCCTGCCAGATCGGAAAGCGAATATATGAAGTCCTGAGTAGAGTAGGGACGTTCTTCATCAAAAATAAGATCGGAGCGCTTATTTAGATACGATGGCGAGAGCCAGACCATAAATGGTATTTCGCACATAGTAGGAGATGCTTTTTCATAGGCATGCCCGGCAAATTCGCGATAGTCATATAGTTCCTCTGCATGATCTGAGAAGTATATCATTGCAGCATCTTGTCCTTTAAGCTTCTTTAAAGACAAAATAATATTGTTTATTACATAGTCGTTATATAATACCGAATTGTCGTATTTGTCGATTGTCTTCTTTGCTTTCTCATCTCTAAAAGGTTTACTGGATACCAGATTGTCTTTTTTATGACTAAATTTTATATACTCTTTCGGGTATCTGAATTCGTATGCCATATGGTTGCCGATAAGATGTATGAGTATCAGCCTGTTTTCTTTATTGTTTTCAGCTAATATCTTATCTAATACCGGTAGAACTATATCGTCATGCTGTTTGTAGACAGCTACATTATATTTCTTTTTGGCCAAAGTCAATAAAATATCATAACTCGATTTGCATTCTTCGCTGAACTCTTGATTGCTAATGAGATAAGTTTCGTATCCGGCTCTGTTGAAAAGCTCGTACAGGGATGGCTTCTCCGTAAAATAATCGGAATGTTCCCGTTCCAACATAGATAAAAGAGATCTCATTACCGGAATCGTATGCACCTGAGGTGATACTACATCTTTATAGACTGTTATGCTGTCTTTGTACGTCGACAAGAGAGGAGTTGTTTGTCTCTGATAGCCATATAGTCCCATGTGGTGTTTGTTCAGCGATTCTCCTATCACTACTACGATAGTTCTGGGAACAGAATCCTGCTGGCTGTTGACTGTGTAATCTATCTGCTGACGTTCTCTTATAGCACTTTTTTCGTGGGTAGTGCGTATTTTATAAGATATGAACGTTTTATATATATTGATGAAATATACCGATCGTGATAGCCTGTTGAAGCTTACAATGGAAAGTATAATTGCAATACTTAATATAAATAATGCTCTATGATTTTTTATCTTAAGGCGTTTAAATGATTTCATAGAACAAATCATAACAATAGGAATAGCGGCATATATAAGTACTCCGGCTATTACCCATACGCTTAAGTAATGAGCCACAAATTCCCTGCTTTCTTCGGGATTGGTCTCAAATAGGCTGGTCACACTGTTTTGCTCGAGCAATACATGTGCAAAGAGTAGGTATGCTAGATATATAGAGCCCGGAATAATAGATAAAGTAAGTAAAACGGAATAAATAATTTTTTCAGATTTGGAACTAATAAAGAGGGATAAGATCCATATGGAAGCAAATAAAAGTCCGCAAACGATGAAAACGGCAATTTTATCAATGAAACTTAAATTCTCAGCTATAGGACTTAATATCGGAACCAACAGCAGGATGTAAAACAGGAAAAAAAATTGTAGTTTCTTTTTCTTTAGTATTTCTAATACTTCTTTCATATACAAGTTTGGTTCTTATTCTTTAGATAGATCCGGGATTATAAATAACATAGTTGAGGGTACAAATATAGTATTTTATTCTTATTTTTGATATTTAGAATCTGAATGCTAATTTTGAGCATAATGAATAAAAAGACACAAAGGAAATTGAGACGAAAAATTCCTCCACACAATTATCTATCTGTAAAAGCTTCTTATTTGGGAGATAAGGATATTCCCATGTCGGTGGAGTTGATTCAGTATGACTCCATGAGGCTGGATATAAAGAATATTTCACTGAAATCTCTTTCGTTACGCGATAGTATAGATAATACGAGGATCAATTGGTTTAAGATTACGGGGATATCGGATGTCGCTTTGGTGAGCCACATCTGTCAAGAATTGGGGCTGCACACATTCGACGTAAAAGATATGTTGTCGGATCAGCAGGTCGTTAAGGTTGTTGCATACGAAAAAGTAACCTTTATCCTTTTATCGTCTTTTTATTCGGACGAGAGCAAAACCGGACTTGATGATATGCAGGTTGCTTTTATTTTAGGAGATAATTTTGTTGTAAGTTTTCAGGAGGCAACCTATCCTGTTTTTGATGAAATAAAAACAGAGATAGAAGAAAATAATGCTCCTATAAGAAGGCAAGGTGCTGATTTTCTACTATACATTTTGCTGAATGCAGTCAATTATTCTAATGTCGGTATGGTTATGGGCTTAGAAGAAAGACTGTCCGAAATAGAAGATCAATTGATAGAGGGTAATGGAACTGTCGATATGCTTCAGTTTCTTCATTCATGCAGAGTCGATTATATGCATATTAAGCGTTCTGTTATATCTTTACGTGAAGAGTATGTGAATCTTTTGCATAATACGAATAATCTGATAAAAGAAGGCAATGTTGTGTACTTCAATGATTTTGACGACCGTATGCGTACAACTCTCGGTAACTTGTCTTCATTTCATGAGTCTTTATCCTCACTGTTGGATTTATACTATAACAATAATAATCTGCGGATGAATGAGATAATAAAAAGGCTTACTATTGTGTCCACCATATTCATTCCTCTTACTTTTATGGTAGGAGTGTGGGGTATGAATTTCAAGTTTATGCCCGAAATAGAATGGGAGTATGGGTATTTTGTATCATGGGTTATTCTTGGACTGATAGCATTGTGTACTTATTTGTGGATGAGGAAGCAAAGGTGGTTTTAATAAGATAAGAGACGAAAATATATAACACAAAACTAAATGCGACTATGAAGAAATATTTTTACTTGCTGATGGTATTGGCCTTTTGCAATACTGTCAATTTATATCCGGCTCAGGGCATCTCTGCGCTTAATCAGGTTGTAAAGCCTACTGATGAAATCGGAGAAATGTATCAGACTGAATTATATCAGGAAATACTGGATAAGTACCTTCCTCAGCAGCGAAACTTATCTGCCGAAGAACTGTCTTATGTTTCATTGGCTTATTCACATCTGGGAGATTATGAAAAAGCTCTTTACTATGCGGATTTGGCGATGAAGAAGGACTCTAAATCTAGCCGGGCGTATTATGCAAAAGCATTTGTGTATAATATATCCGAAGATAATACGAAAGCATTGGATAACCTGAAGAAGGCAATAGAATTATCTCCTGCTAATTCTGAATTTTATACAGCTCTTGGAGATATATATTTTACACAAGAGAATTATAATGATGCTTTAGAAAATTTTCGAAAAGCTGTAAAGCAGAAAAAAGCATGTGAGAAGGCCTATTACATGATTGGTGCTACACATGCTAATATGAATAATATAAAGAATGCACTCGATACATTTTATGTGGCAAAATCCAGAATAGTAAAAGATAAGGAACTGTATGTTACTGTACTCTACAATATAGCAAAATTGGAATACGATTCAGAAAATTACATGAAGGCTCATTCTGCTTATAGCGAATTGGTCGAATATTTTCCTGATGATTATTATTCACACGAAAAAATTGTAGAATGCTGTAATTCTGTTGGCGATTTTAGCCACTCGGATGCCTCAAGAGCTAAGCTACAGGATGCTTATAAAAAAGAACTGCTAAAAAATACTCCTTTGTCGGACAAATTTTGTATCGGTAATTTTACTATAGAAGATAAGGAAATAGTAGGTTATGAACGCTACGAAGAGCCCGCCGGTAAACCTTTCGTAAAATATATATATTATGTAACCAACGATAAAGGAAATGTTGAATCGACAATCAAGTTAGAATATATTCCTTCTTTAAAGGGGGAGATAAAAGGAAGTTATAAGCCTGTAATGGAAAAAGACGGAAGCCGTTATACTTATGCTATGTTGTTTGATGAAAGTGTGAAGTATAGTACCTTGCAGCCATATATAGCCGATATAGTAAGTGGGGAAGTCGAGGTTGCATCTAAAGAATAAAGCCCTTAAGGTTTATTTGTAAAATAATGCCCGCAATATTTTGTTTCGGGCATTTTATTTTTCATTTCTGTCTCTTTTCTTAACCCTGACAACATCGCCTGCATCGGGAGTTAGCTTTGTAAAGCCATATAAAGAAATAAGCCCAAGTAAGGCGACGAAAATGAAGGACAAACGAAAATCGGCAACAGTATATCGGCCTGTTGTTTCGTTTATCATGCTTGAAAAGCGAAGGAAAACAGCGCCCATGGCAATACCCATACCTGTCGACATTTGTTGAACAGTACTGTACAGGGTATTGGCTGTTGTCATTTGAGCCTTGGGTATATCGGCGAAGGCTAAAGTCGTAATGGCGCTGAACTGCATAGATCGGAACATTCCTGAAAGAAACATAACCACTATAATTAGTATAACAGGTGTAGTAGGTAATAACAATGCAGTCAGAAAAGAAAACAAGGCTACTAGAAAACCGTTAGCAATAAGTACTGTGCGGAAATTGTAGTGTCTCATTACCCATATAGTAGCAGGTTTCATAGCCAAATTACCTGCCATAGTTGCTAAAAATAGACTTCCCGACTCGAAAGGAGTTAAGCCAAACCCTTCCTGAAACATTAGCGGTACCAAATAAGGGGCTACCCCTATAACCATTCGGGATAGGGATCCTGTAAAAATAGTGACTTTATAAGTTGGTATCTTCATCACAGAGTAGTCGATCAGTGGATTCGAAATATGTTTCGAATAGCGTACATTGAAAGCTAGCAAGCCTAGACTGATTAATACAATAATCAGAGATACGTAATATGGAACTTCTTTTCTACTTAGCAACTCTACTCCAAACATGAATCCTGCCAGTGCAAGTCCGCTGAGCACAAAGCCTACAGCATCGAATCTACGCTTGAGCTCATCTCCTTTTTCATCGTCAGAGATGTGCTTCCATGCAAGTATGACACAGATAATGCTAATAGGTATATTAAGATAAAATATCCAATGCCACGACCAGTATGTTGTCAAATAACCTCCTACCAAAGGGCCGAGTATGGGGGCTACAAGTGCAGGCCATGTGATATATGCTATTGTAGTTACTAGTTTTTCTTTTGGAGTTGCCTTTAGTGCAGCCAGTCTGCCTACGGGTGTCATCATAGCTCCGGCCATCCCCTGAAATATACGAAAGGCTACAAACTGATTCAATGTTTGAGATGTGCCGCAAAGAGCCGATGCAAAAACAAATAAAATTATAGATGTACAAAATACTTTCTTTGTTCCGTATCTGTCAGCAATCCACCCGCTTACAGGTATGAATATGGCTAATGCTATCAGGTAAGATGTGACTCCCGCACTCAGGTGTATTACGTCTGTACCAAAAGAGCGAGCCATTGCCGGTATAGCAGTATTTACCGCAGTAGTATCAAGTCCTTGCATAAAGAATGCGATGGCTACGATTAGTGCAACGGTGTATGATTTGTCAAATTTCATTCATTTTAATTTGTTCAGAAGAATATTTTGGTAGATATAAGCCTATAAAACAAAATAAGCCACCTGTTATTAGCGACTTAAAGTTTTTTTGATGTGGACTTAAAGCATGCCTATATGCTTCAACCAAAGTGTTATTCTTCTATCGGCAAATATAGAT
Source organism: Dysgonomonas sp. BGC7 (assembly GCF_001261735.1). GTDB lineage: Bacteria > Bacteroidota > Bacteroidia > Bacteroidales > Dysgonomonadaceae > Dysgonomonas. Next base: position 102,032 of record NZ_CVRP01000020.1, read on the forward strand.
ATTTTTATCGAGACTGGAGGTTTTGGTCTTGTTATTTCTTCTCGGTAGGTATCTTGCTTTTTATATGTTGTCAAATAATTTTATAAATCATATAGATCAGTAATTGAAACTTTGACTTATGCGAGAGAAAGATTCACTGTAAGAGTAACAAAAGTTTATCTATATATAGATGAATAGACTGATGGTGGAGAGGAAAATAAAAGAAGACAAATCTGAAAAATTTAAAGAAAACTTGTACAAGTTTGTCAGGTTTTAGTTAAAATTATGTTTTACAGAAAGCGTCTAAATAGTTTTTTAAAAACAAAAATGTACTATTGATTGGTATAAATAAGAATATACATACCAGTACAAATTGTAATGTTTTTGCCAAAAGAGTATAAAAGAACCATTTTAATCAATATATTTGTTAAATGCTATCAGAGTATTAAAATCAGAAAGTATTTTAATGCAAAATATTATTCAATTGTCTTATTATTAAGCTTTAATCTGTTTTGAAAAGCATGAAATCAATAATTAGTATTCTCTTTTTTTGTGTTTCTCCGATTCTTATTTTTTCTCAAAGTCTTGAAGTGTTAAAGAAAAATGCTACAGAGAAGAATAATGCGGTAAGTTGGAATGCATTAGCTACGTATTATTTTGAGAAGTCAGATATAGATGCTTGTCATTCTTGTGCCGAAAAAGCATATGACTTAGCTGTTAAAGAGAAAAATAATAAAGAGACCGGTCATGCTTTGATGACACTTGCTGCAAGCTACGAGCATCAGTTAGAATGGGATAAGTTCGTACAAGTTAACAAAAAAGCTTCACTGTATTATGAAGCTGCCGGAGAATTTGATTTGCAACTCGAGGCTATTAATAATATAGGTTATGCATATAATACTATAGGGAAATATGATGAAGCTATTATTGCTTTTAAAGGAGCACTCGACCTTATTCATAAAGAAAAGATGAAAGAAGGTCAAGCAGCAGTTACTCTTATCAATATGGCATTTGCATATCTGTATAAAGGGGAGCTTGCCCCAACAAAGAACTATATAGTGCAGGCTATTTCTGCAGCAGAAATAGCTAAAGATACAATCGTATTAATTGAAGGTAATAATCAACTCGGTGTTATCTATAAAAGAGAAGGTGATTATCAGAAAGCATTAGAGCATTACGAAAGAAGTTTACTCCTTTATGAATTAACAGATGACAAAAGGAAGCTCTGTACGGTTTGGTTAAATATCTCGAATCTGTATTATGATTGGGGTAAATTTAACAAAGCGCTGGAGCTTGGACGAAAAGCTTTGGTTTTTGCTGAAAAGTATAATTTGGAGAAACCTATAGTTGGGCAAGTGTTAAGTTCGGTAGGCCTTTATTTGCTTAAGAATAATAAATATAATGAGGGCTTAGATACGTTGAGAATGTCTCTTCCTTATTTCAAGGAAAGTAAATATCAAAACTATCTTGTAAGCCTCTATCTTGCAAATGCTTTCGAACATACTAATCAATCGGATTCCTGTGAATTTTATCTACAAAAAGCAGAAGATATATTGGCTCAGAATAAGAATTTCCCTGCTGTCCGATTTTATAGTAACAAAGGTACATGGCTTTATAAGAAAGGTCGGTATAATGAGGCAATACCTTTATTGGAAAGTTATGTGAAAGAATTTCAGAATAATCCGACTAAGAATCAAATGTCTGAGTCTTATATTTTTTATAATGCACTTTCCGAGTCTTATGAGTTAGGTCCTAAAAATCTACAATCAGCCTTGTTCTATAAAAAATTAGCTTATGAAAAAAGAGATTCTTTATATAAAGAAGAACATAATAATACAATCAATGATTTTTACGCTCGATATGAAACAGCCGAAAAAGAATTAGTGATAAGTCGGTTGAACGAGGAGAAGCAAAAGACTAAATTTCAAACTACACTAATGATCTCTATAGCCGGCTTGCTTATAGTCTTACTTTTTATTGCATTTCTTTATAATAGAATAAAGCGAATTAAAGAAGAAAAGGAGGCGGTAGTTCTGAAAGCAAGAGTAGAGCAAAAAGATACTGAGTATAAAATCCTGCTTAGCAATACTGAACAGAATATGCTGCGAAAATACTTGGAAGGAAGAGAGTCTGAACGAAAAGCATTGGCTAAAGAGCTGCATGATTCTGTTGCTAGTGATATTATCTCTATTATGATGTTGCATGAGAATATAGAAAGGAAGGAACAGGTAAGTTTGATGCTGAAAGATACTTATAGTCATATTAGAGAGATTTCTCATCAGTTAATGCCGCCAGAGTTTAAATACATGTCTTTGATAGGTATGCTCGAAGATCATGTGGATATATTGAATAGTACAATGCCTACTCGCTTTTTTGTAAATATTACAGATTCAGATATTCCTTCTGTTATAGAAGAAATGTCGGATAGCCAAATGAAAGAAATCTATTACATTATACAAGAAGTTTTGGGTAATATACGTAAACATGCCGAAGCAACGACCGCAGAGATAAGGTTGTCACTAGATAAAGAAGAAAAACTTATTATTTTGATTATAGATGATGGTAAGGGATTTAATGTACAACAAAATAGTAAAGGGATTGGCCTTCGTACGATAAAAGATAGATGTACAGACTTGAATGCAAACTTAGAAATAGAGTCGGTTATAGGTAAGGGTACAACAGTTACCATTAGTCTATTCTACTCAATAAATCCAGAGCCAGATCGTCGATGTTAATATAATTGAGTATTAGTCCTAAAACAATCATGTCGTTCGATGTATCTACATTTAGCTTTTCCTTTAGGTCTCGACGATATGATATTATGGTAGATGTTTTATAACCCAACTTATTTGCAATGCTTTCGGAAGTCATACCCATAGCCACCATACGGAGAATGGTTATTTCCATTTCGGTGGGTAGTCCGTTCTTAAATTTTATTTTAGACCTGTAATCCTCACTTCTTTTATGCAAGACCTTAAATCTGGGGCAGAGGTAATTGTTTCCTTCCAAGACTGCTTTTACAGCTTCTTGTAAGTATTTCTTTTCCGGTCCTTTTAATACAATACCTTTTACATGTTTCAGCTTTTTAAGGAGACTGACCATAGCAAAATCTTCTCTCATCGTAAATACAATGATCTTTGCCTTCGGATCCATCTTACTTATTTTTCTGATATAGTCTATTTGTCTTACATCAATATTGGCTTCGGTACGGAAACCCAGGTCTAAAATGTAGAGGTCATATTTTTGATTCTCTACTTTATCAATAGCTTCTTGCGGAGAATAGCAAACCGCAATGTTTCCTATCATAAACTTTTCTTTTAATCCTGTAATTATGCCATCAATAATGAAAGCATGATCATCGGTAATAAGAAGATTCTTAATTTCCATCATAAAGCTTAGATAATAGTTCTTCGACAAAAATAAATTACAAACTTTTCTAAAAACACCCTATATATAGGGTGTTTTTATGTTTTTCTATTATTGACCTTTGAAGAACTGAAATTAACATAAAAATCACGAAAAACATCGACAGAAATACATAAAGTGCTTGCTGAAGTATTAAAAAGAGCTCTAAAGTCTTTTTTCTGTAGAAGTATATATGTGTTAAATACTCTTTTAAGCTAAATATTATAAAAATAATAAAATTAGTCAGATTTACTATGGAAAATGAAACGCCTAAAATTCGGATGAATGGTGAAATTGTGCTTGAATTTATTAGTCCAAAAGAACTAAATAATTTAGCTTCTTCTGTTGAGAAAAAAGGAAGATCTTGGAGATATGTCGGAGAAGAGGATTCCATTCTTACTTTAGATACTAATGATTGGACTATAGAGTGTGAGAAAAAAGCAATCAAGGCTCTTATTACAGATTGGATTGTTGATGAATCTCAATATGTAATGAAAGTAAAGAGTGACCCTGTCGAAGATAATTTTGAGGATTTGTCATATTCTTTTGCTGTATCGATGATTGGTCAGTTGGTTGATAAGAAGGAGCTTATAAATTATTTGTCTTCTTTACAAACTGTGTACTTAAATGCTTCTCCAAGATCTTCGGATGAAAATGAATTACATGCAGAAAAAAAATAATTAATTATTAAAGTATTACAAATATGGGAACACATATTCAAACAACAATTCAGGTTAGGATGAAAGGTTTAGACGATGTCTTTCATCGAACAATTATTGCATTGGAGAGGCTGGAAATGTTTCTTGAGATTGAGAAAAATCAAGAGGCAAAAGATATTATAGAACAGACTGCAATAAAAACCGATCGTGACCTACACGATGACGAGAAAAACCCTCCTAATAGAGAATTGCTTTTTGGAGAGGTGCAGCTTCAATGTTCAGCCTTATACTTTCAAACAAAATTTGATGATAAAGAAATGTTTGAAAAAACAGTAAGATATTTCTTGAATGATTTATTAGAATGGTATGGGGGAAGAGGTGAACAAGTAGAGCCTAATGAAGTTGAAAATTTCTTTTTGCCAATAGTTGTGTCTCTTAGTCGGCAGATTACTTCTGTAGCTGATATTATGGAGGCTGTTGAAAAATATGTCGGAAAAATAAAAGGGTTGGAAGATTATTCTGACGAAGAAAAAGAATTGGCTGTAATAGAGGGATTTAAGGCGTTTGTTCTTGCCGATCATAATACTAAAGAAGCAAATAAAGCTTTTGAAGAGTCTGGAGAGGATGTTGTTTTGACATCTCACAAGCGTGGTGACTCAATAGATGGTTATAAGCGGTTATATCTGACGTTTTGTAATGTATATGAAGAGGCTATTCCTGTGAAACTATTGGTTTTGACTATCTCTAACTACCTTCCCGAACTTGCAGAACAATGCCCTGAAATATCAAATGAAGCTATAGATACTTTCTTCGAAGAAAAAAAATAAACAATAAAAATATATTATTATGGCATTGAAAAAGTTAGAGAAAAATAGAGTATCCTATTTCGAATTATTTATAAGCTGTCCGGTTTGTATGGATAGGGGGAACATGACTCCTCAATCTTATTGGTCTCACCATGACAGAGGTTGTAATGGTGATATATATATGGGAGAAAATGCATTCTATTATTGTGAAAAGTGCAGTGCAACAAGCCATGTTATGAAGTGGAAATATGGTTGTCCAAATCACTCAAGCGGAGCAGAATATGAATTTCTGGAAGCAAGTGATGTTGCATTAGCTCAGGCTGTTGCTACTGCAGGGCAAATGGTTTCGGCAACAGGTATTCAATGGTTGCAAAATTTTCTTAGAAATATGGAAAAGGTAGTATGAGTTATGAATGTTGATTCGTTAAAAATAGACGGTACAACTTATTTCAAGTTGTATATAAGTTGTCCTGTTTGTTCTGACAGAGGATATATGGTGGCACAAGATTATTGGCTTCATTCAGAGGTTAATAACGGATGTGGATGTGACGGTAGTATTTATATTGGTGATAATGCTTATTTTGTTTGTGAAAAATGTCAAGAATCAGCTCATGTTACGAAATGGATATATAGTTGTACGGTCCATTCTGATGTAGAAATAAATAAACTGGAGAAAGCAGATCCGATATTAGTCCAAGCTGTATCAACAGCAGGTCAGATGGTAACATATACAGGAATAGCATGGCTATCTACTTTTCTAAAGAATATGAATTTGACAATTGAATAAATCATGACTTTATGGAATTAAATTTAAAAGTATTCAGCCCAGATAATACCATTGGTTTCCCCCGTGCAGATATGAATATTTGGATAACGCAAAATGACAAAGATAAGTTGTATGATGGTATAACCGAAACGAATGAACCTCAGTTCGTCAAGGTTGAATGTAAGGATATCCTTTGTAAATTCACTATGTATGCCAAGCTTGCGATAATCAATAGTCGTGTAGAGTTGGGCGATAATCATATTTGGATACCTAAAGACCTTATACATAAATCATGGTTGATAGGTAAATCGACAAAAGTAGAAGTTTCTCTTGTCGAAAATCTTGGTGAACTAAGATTTGCTGAGTCGATTATAATTGATCTCAACCCTCAATTAGTTGAAAACTGGTCGGAAGATGAAGCAAATAATGCAAAGAATTATTTTGTAACTCAGAATCGTGTCTCTTTCGATTCGCAAATGGTTTTTATAAAACCCGGAACCAAAAAGGTTACTATAGGAGAGATTGATGCTATTTATCCTAAATCAGACAATCGTTTCGAGTTGTATCGGCTTGATAGTAACACAAAAGTAATATTTAATGGACTGCCTGCCGAACAACAGAAGGTTATCGATTTTTCACAGATAGGAGGATTGTCAAATGTAATTAATCGTTTGCGCGAAATAATACAAATTCCAATCAATCATCCTGAATATCTGGAAAAGTTTGGTGTCAAACCTCCTAAAGGAATGCTTATGTATGGGCCTCCCGGCAATGGAAAAACAATGGTAGCTAGAGCTGTAGCTCATTCTATGGGCTCTGCTTTTATCACAATAGAAGGACCCGAGTTAATGTCTAAGTATGTGGGGGTTGGAGAACAGAGGCTGAGAGAGAAGTTTGAAGAGGCTGAAACAAAGGGAAATTGTGTAATATTTATTGATGAGATAGATTCTATAGCATCGAAGAGAAGTGATTCCAGTGCCGAATTTCAAGTGTCGATAGTTGCCACTCTTCTCAACTTAATGGATGGGATGAAAAGTACAAATAAGATATTTGTTATTGGTGCAACAAATCGGTTAAATGCTATAGATCCCGCTTTGCGTAGACCCGGACGCTTCGACTTAGAGTTTGAAGTTCCCTTACCTAATTTATCAGCAAGACAAGATATTCTGTCTAAATACATAAAACTAGAGAAAGAGGATCTTCTCGATAAGTCAGTCAATGAGAACACATTGTACATGTTGAGTGAATTGACTAATGGCTTTTCGGGAGCAGATATTTCTCTTCTATATAGAGAAGCTGTTATGCATAGGATTAGAAATAATATAGAATTTAGCTCTCAAACGGGGAAAATAAATATATTAAGGCAAGTTGATGACATAAAGCTGCTTGATGACGATTTCTATACTGCAATGAGATCGATTGTTCCAACATCACTGCGTGGAACTGATATCCGAAAAAATGATGTTGATTGGGCACAATTAATAGCTCTTGATGAACAAAAGAAAGAATTGGAAGAAATTAATACTAAGTTAAATATAGTATTAACCGATTCTTCTCTCAAACAGCGTCCTTCATTCTCAAATATTCTATTAAAAGGGAAAAAAGGTTCAGGGAAACATACATTTATTCATGCATTTGCTCAAAAGTTTGGATATGAAATATTAGAAATAGACCTTATATCACTATCCTCGTTTTCTATGTCTGAAGCATATCAACGTATAGATGAAACAATGACAAAAAGCAAACAAACCGCTCCTTCTGTCTTAGTACTTAGCAATCTGGAAAAAGTAGAGAAGAAAAACTTATTTGCATACAAAATATTAAATGAGATTAATAAATTGAATAAACATTTAAAAATTATCTCATTTTTGACTTGTGAAGATATTACAGAGGTTCCGGATTCTCTATTACAATATAAGGGGTATGAAAAACAATTAGACTTTGACACATCGATAGATATAGTTAGAAATAGTCTTAAAAATGACTATAATCAGGAACTTTTAAATTTTGAAAAATATAAAAATATGCCTATCGGGCAGATAATATCAATATATAAAGAAAACGAATTAATAGGAAAGTATAATAAATGAGAATTGATATTTATATGGCCTGTCCACTATGTTTACAACATAGATACAACTGTTCAAAAGAATATTGGAGACATGGCAGTCCCGATTGTAATGGGATACTCACTTTGGATGAGAGAGCATGGGTTCATTGTAGTGGACGTTGTGGAAACAAAGCCCATCTTTTAGATATGAGTTTGACTTGTAGCAGTGGAAGACACTCTTTTGCTGTTGTGTCGATAGAAGGATTTGCTCAAGCAATATCTATGGCCAGTATGGGAGTTACAGCTTCTGCTACAACATGGTTACAGAATGTTTTACATCATATACAAAGATAATATGGGACAGATGCATTTTCCTGGCGAAAAGCTTATTAAATCAGTGACAGGACTAAATAAGGAGGATGAGGATAGTGATATTTATGATACTATAATTGGTTTTGCAATTATATTTTTAACGATTGGATGTATTATTGGTTGCTTTTTTTCATTTGTAAATAGTGTCAAGCTTTTCGTTGGAGGGTTTGTATTGTTTACAATAATATTGCAAATAAAAGATTGGCTAAAAGGCGAGGAGAATTTATCCGATGTATTATATGCAATTGCAGGGTTAGGTTATTTTTACTATTTAATTACTTGTTTTATTGGTCTGTTTAGTAACTTCTGGGTTAACCTGAAAGCAGCAGGAGTGGGAACATTAGTATTTATAGGTGTTTGTTTTTTTATTGGATTGTTTGATAATAGTAAAGATTGACACTATGGGGAGTATGATATTTCCTGACGAGCTTGAGAAGTATGGTAAACTAATGAATAAAAATTTTCAAGCGCAACCTATATATAGCTTTGAATCGAGACAAAATAGAAATCGTAATCGTAATAGTTGGGGAAGAATAAATGAATCTATAGCTGATATTGGTACTTGGGTAGATGAAAATCAAAAGGCATTTGCTAATAATATTTCTGTCATTTTCTATTTTTTAGTTTGGATTGGACTGGCAATAGGGGTGATAATACTCTGGATTAGTTCTAGTTTTTGGAGTGCGTTGTTAACTGCTATTATTGGGGGGGTAGTTGTTTACTATGCTGCTGCCATCGGCATGTTTATGCTAATGTTTACTTTGCGAATATTCTTTTTTGTTATCAGATATGTCTTTTATAATATTTATACATTGTTACTTACTCTAGCAATTGTCCTGTTCATTACTTTTTTGAATCCAATAAACATTATTAAAGATAGAACTATAGATTTAAACTCAGTTTTATATGAACCTAATTATTATTGTAATGTGAGTACAGTCTTGAATGTACGTGAGCAACCAAATTCAAAAGCGAGGGTGATAGGTCAATTGAAAGGAAATCAAGATGTTTATGTTTATTCTATTGAAAATAATTTTGCAAAAATTGATTTTAAAGGGAATATAGCTTATGTAAAAGCAGATTATTTGAACAAAAAAACAGGCTCTTCCAACCCAAATGAAGATCCCAATAATAATGATAATTTAATAATAAAAGAGCTGATTGGACAAAAGATGGCTGGTTATAAAGCTCAGCGGGCATTGCAAGATAGGCTTGGGTTTTGGTGTGGAAATCAATTAGGTTATGGGGAAGGTAAATTTTTTATTGAAAGATGGGAAAATACAAAAACACAGGATTTATGGCTTGTCCTAATCGAGAAATCAAATAATGATGAAGTTATTATTCGAGATGTATTGCCTTTTGAGCAAAAGACGGTAGGTGATATCGGAACATTTTCTGTGTATAATAAACAAACTGAACAATGGTCTGATTATATGATGATTCAGGTTTCGAATAATAATGAACTTGTCAAAATATATGATGTAAATTATCAACGCGGAAAAATTATTGCCAGAGATCCGGAACCTTATTGGGGAAAAGCTCAGACAGAAAGAGATCCTTATTGAAGTTTAAGACAAACTAATGAAAATATTGAAGGAGAAGAATGGTCACTAAATATAGCAGAAAAGTACATCTCAGTAAACTGGTAGCATGCTTGATTATGTAACTAAACTTTCTATATTTATTCTAAATTTTAGTAAAACAATATTCTTTAATTTGCAAAAATACCCTCACATTAGTGAGGGTATTTTTTAAGTAGTGTTGCATTTACTAAATAACTATATCACATAGTATGAGTTATTGTCTTTTAGTCATTACTATATCCATATATCTAATATATGTAACCTGGCTTCCTGAAGGAGGGCTAGTAGTATAACCATAAAGTCCCCAACCTCCGACAACCTGACCACTCCATGTTCCATTATCTTTAAATGTATATGTCAGAGTGCCATTATTGTTTGAAAATTCTCCTAGCATCTGAATCGTATTTGTATAACTTAGACTTCCTCCGGAGGTTCTTGCACATAGATATATATAATAAGGATCTATTGTAGCTACAAGCTGTCCCATATTAACAAGAAGGTTGTTATTGGAAGTATTATAAGAGAGAAGTACATTCCCTTTCACTGTTTTAGTAGAGTTGGCAGGAAGATCTTCTAACAATACAGATGCATCAGTCGTTTTTTCAGTTATGGTGACGATGTCTGTTTGTCGACCAGTAAGACTTGGATTTGTATATTCAAAATTCCATTCTCCTAATATATCAAGATACGATGCTTCCTGCTTTATAATAATCTCTTTTTTACTCTCAGATCCATCTGCAAAAGTAACTGCAAAAGTAACTTTTGATGACCTCACTATTCCTGCACTAGGATCCACAGTAATATCAATAGTTCCATTATTACTAACGATGGCTTTTACCCATGTGTCCTGAGCTGTAAGAACAATAGGAAGAGAACTTTTATATGGTATCTCTTTTGTTAAACCTACAAATGGAAATTTAAGAGAATAATCATCAACGTTTTCCAAATAGAAAACAGATGATAATTGTATTACTGACATATCAACTTTTTCATTTCCTGCTTTGATGGTGATAATTCCATTACGACCTCCAATATTCTTATTGGCTCCTACAGATACATTTACAGTTTTACCTGATACGCTAATAGTTATCCACTCTTGTTCTGTTGTTGCAGATATGTTTTCTTCAGATTCAATTTTAATAAAGCCGGTTCCTCCTTCTTGCTCAAAAAGAATATTTGACTCTATTACTTTTAATTTTCCGTCTGGAACATCTACACCAGTATCTTTTTCACACGAAGAAAGGAAGATTCCTAGAGAGATAAATAGTATTATATTTAATATTTTTTTCATAATAGCCTATTGTATTTATTCAGTTATTGTAAAAACAGATTTATTACTGTTTTTGAAATGACATTACCATATAGCGATTTTGAATCCCGGTATCATAGTTGCTTGTCACTCCATTACTTATAACCCGGCGAATAACTCTAAAGCCAACAGTAGTTGTAGAAAGGCTTCCTTCAGGATCTCTTGAAAGTTGTATTAAATTGGATGAAGTTAATTTCCCCATAAACCGTCCATAAGCTTCTCCTAAGCTAGCATAGAAGTTTCCTGTGTCAACCATCGGGTACAAGTTATAATTATCATCGATTCCTACAGGCTTTACTGTGTGTGCACCTATACAGAGCATCCCCCTGGATTTGTCATACTGCATAACAACTACAGCATCGGATACATTATAGGCAAAATTTTCAACAATATAAGATTTGCCCCTTACCTTTTGAATAATATTGACCGTTCGGCTGTATTCAGTTCCAGCTGTATCTTTATATTTAAACAGGTATGTACCCAGATATTCACTATATCTTACATGTCCAGCAGGAATAGTCATCTGAATTACAATATCTGTAGCTCCATTATCGGTACATGTAAATGAGCTATTTACACTATTCCAAATAAAGTTTTGAGCTTCTTTTCCGTTGATAGTTAGAGGCTGTATAAGCTTCATTCCAGTTGGAGTATAAACTATATTTTTTAAATAAGACTTTCCTTCATATGAGAATGAAAATTGTCTGGTTTCGAGTATCGATCCGCTGGATAACTGGTTGTTAGATTGATGAATAGAAAATTCTGGATATTCGCTGACTTGATTGTAAATGTTATTTATTTGATCAAGATAGTCGTCCCATGTAACGTTATCCGGTAAACGATGCATTTCCATTATATTACCATATTTTTTGCCTCTGAGGATTATCAAATCATCATAAGCCTCCATAATGGTAAATTCAAAATCTCCTTTGTATGTTGTATAACTACCATGTTGTTCATGATAGTAATGAAGGAATAAATTATAAGTATCAAAAGATAATGTAATGCTCATATCCTGCTCTAATTTATAGAGTGAGGTTATTTTCTTATGAGTATTCATTGAAGGGTCTATGTCATCCAGTGCATTCTGGTCAACAGCAGCTGTTACAGTACCATTCTCAAATTTTAAAAGGAAATTGAAAGCACCCCTACGTGTTGCATCTGTATCTCCTGCTATATATTCAAGTACCCATCCATTTGATGGCTTAGTCAGAATGTTTTCATAGAGCTTTTGTGCTTCATTTAATCTTTCTGCAGCAGATTTGCCAAAAATATCTTCCTCTTCGTGCAAGCATGACTGCATGAATAGTACTCCAGCAAAAAGTAATATATAATATTTAAAATCTCTCATAATATTTAATTATTTATAAAGTGTATTCAAATCGATTTTTTCTATTTCTTTTTTCCGTCGACCTACAATTTCTCTCATCTTGTAAAGATCTATACCCCAACTTTCTTTATAATAATTATATACAATATCAAATTTTTTCTTTATTAGATTTGCGCCTTCTACAGCATTACCACTCGCATCAGTAGAGGCCTTTATCAACATATTTTCCCACCATTCCGGAGTATTTACTACAAATATAGAATATACTTCGACAAAATCTTCGGTTGGAGAACTAGTTGCGTATGTAGATATACATCCTCCTCTCCATGCTGTAATTTCCGACGAACTTGTCCAGTTATCACTTACATACATTTCTGGAGTCAACTGGTCAAATGCCGGGTCGGTAATCTTCTTTTGTTGAAATATGTGAGCATATTCATGGTGCATTGTTTTAATATAGCGCATAAGAGTTGTAGGGTCTCCTATTGTAATCGCATTTACATTAAAGAATGAAATCCGCAACCCTCCTTCGGCTTCACCCAATACTACAGAACCGTTACTTTTCCAACCGGGATTACCAACATAGTGTAAAACTCTAGGAGCATATTGACGAAAAAATGCAGAACCGACATGCTCCTCATAAGGTTCGATCCACAAATATCGCGCAGCAATCGTTAAAGCCTTCGATTTTTCGAAATCGGCAGGTATAAGATCATAATCATAATTAGATTGAATATCAACATAATTATATATTACTTTTATATTGTAAGGCTTTACGTAATATCTATCCAACCATATATCAAATTCGTTCTTTTCTTTAATGATTGAGTCGTCAAAAATACTATAACTTGTATCCAAATCGTCTCCACAAGAAGAAAAGGATAGAGCTAATAGTAATATAGGTAAAAATATAAATATTTTTTTCATATTATTCTTTCATTAGTTTTAGTTACACTATTTTATCGAGGATTAGCAGGACAACCAGCATTGATAATTTCCTGAGGAATCTGCATTGCTCTACGTTTGTCTAAATAGTCCATAGAATCTTTAAGATCTACAACACGATGCCCTTTATCTACAACACGTCTATGAACTGTAATGCCATATCTTTTTATATCTAACCAACGTTGTCCTTCTCCCATAAGTAGGATACGTCTTAAGTGTAAGACATAATGTATTAGCCATTCTTGATCTGTCCCTAATTCTATTTTATACAATGGCGGATGTAATGTCTTTTTAGGTGTTGGATATTGTTTTAATCCGATTAGACCAATTTCATCTTCATATACTTCTTTGTAGTGATAATAAGGCATATCTCTATAAAATTTTAAAATATCATCATATGCCGGGCGACTATTGGTGTAATTAGTGATAAAGGTAGTTAAGTCGTCATAAGCTTTGCTATATTGCTTTGTAAGAATATAAGCTTCTGCCCGATACAATAAAACTTCATCTGTTGTAAATTGTACTATGCCTGTATGTTGAAATCCGGTACGAGCAACAGGATCGGTATATTCAAAATAATAACCAACTTTCTTGTGAAATATCTTATTTGTATTTGAATTCCACCATGTTCTTACATATATATTATTCTGGTTTCCCCATGGTCCTTGAGACTGTAACGTTTCATATTTAGCAACTAGCAAAGAATGAGAGTATTTGTTTCCTGTGCTATAGTTATTTGGCCCTGATGTAGACCACCCTGATGTAGGATAAGACATTAAGAGCGTTGCCGGATTGTTTTTTGCCATATATGCGTTTGGCTGTTCTGTGTTATCCATACTCATATTGATAGTTGCTTTCCAGTTTCTTAATACCTGTGCCGGATTATTACCTAAAACTTTACTTGCATACTCAATTGCTTTATCAAATTTTCCATATGCCATATAAAACTTTGTAGCAAAAGCATAGGCCGCACTGGTGTTAAAGTGGAATTTAGGTTGAGTATAAATACTGTTATCAATATTAGGCAAAGCAGCTTCTATATCCTTACTCAACTGGAGATAGAACTCTTCGACTGTACCTCTGACATAAGGCGGTTTTACTGTCGTTTCAGGTTCGGTCATATATGGCAATCCGAGATCAGTACTACTTGTTTCTCCATAAGGTAGACAAAAAAGAGTAGCTAATTCAAAATGATTCCATGCGCGGGCAATTAATGCTTCTGCTTTAGCTGCTTGTAGTGAAGCTGGATTTCCTCTTTCTTCTATCGCTTTTAAAGCCTCGTTGCATGAGGCTATAGACCTATAGCAATATTCCCAAGAACGGAAGTGAGTATCATTTCCAGACCTGTTAGGTTGATCTTTCAGGTTCCACAAATCTTCCATGTAATTGTTGTAATTCAAGTTCCAATCATGACTATCCCAATTGTCGCTCCAGTATTCGCACAACATAGCACTAGTAGCATTAGGATATGCAGATACTAATAGTTTTACTATTTTATCTTCTGTATCCAACTCTGCGCGATTGTCAGGAAGCGTATCTAAATAGTCATCACACGATGGTATTAATATAAATATAGATGCCAGTATCAGGCTTATTTTTAGTATATTTTTCATATTTCTATCCTTTCCTTTTTAAGCATAATTAAAAACCTAATCTTACCGATAGTGTAAACTGTCTAGGTACAGGTGCTGCTACTCCTCCGGATTGTACGAATTCCGGATCTTGTCCATTCAATTTTTTGTCTGCGTATAACAAGAATAAATTTGTAGCTAAAAATCTTACTGATGCATTTTTAACATGTGGGCCTAACCATTCTTTTGGTAAATCATAGCTTAAAGAAATATCTTTTAGTCTTATAAAGTCTCCTTTAGCTATACGTTCTGTTGAATAATTATATGAGCTGTACGCATTAGTCATGTTACTGTATTTGCTATATTGACGTGTATTCAATATAACAGGAATTGTTGTATAGTTTTCATCACCCGGCATTATCCAACGGTTTTTAAACTCTTTTGGTGTGGATGTTAAATCTGTATAACGCGCACTGAATACAGGGTCTAGTCTTATTACATTTCCAAATGAGTATGTGAGGAATACGCCTAAAGAAAAATTCTTATACCGAAACGTATTTTGGAAACCTCCAGTTGTTGTTGGATCTACAGGACCTTCATATTTTAAGTATCCAAGTTTATCCGGATCGCTCATTTGTAGATTAATACCTGTAGTTGTTTCGTTCCCGTTTTCGTCAAGAAACACTGGTAGACCTATTTCGTTCAGTCTCACAAAAGGAACTGAAAACACTCCTCTTTGAGGATAGCCTTCAAAAGGACTTACTCCTCGTACCAAATCAAACACTCTTGTTCCGGAAGTCAGTAGTTTTGTAATTTTTGTTTTTGTGTAACCAAAAATAAAGTCAGTAGACCAACTAAAGTCTTTAGTTTGAATATTCTTTGTGTTTATTGTAGCCTCAATACCCCAAGAATGCATCTCTGCATCATTAGCCTTCTTCAAAATCTGTCCACCTACTCCCCAAGTGTTTACATAGCCAATCAGATCATAATTTTTTCTATCATACCAACCTAGATCAAGATTTATACGATTCTTAAAAAATCCAGCTTGTAAGTTCAAGCTTATCTCATGTTTCTTTTCATAAGTTAACTCTGTATTAGCTAGATTCACTATTCTTAAACCAGTTTCTTGTATATCAGTAAATGGTCTGAACGGTTTGTAAGCACCAAGTTCTTTCTCACTACTAGCCATAGATCCCGGAGGCAAGTCTCCAGTCATACTGTAACTACCCTTTATTTGTAGATGAGAAATAGTTGGCTGCCATTTTTTAAAGAATTCTTCTTCGTAAATATTCCAGCCTAAACCAACGTTCCATGTTGGAAGCCAGCGGGCACTACGAGAACGCCCTAATCTGTTTGAACCTTCATAACGTAGTGTTCCGGATAATACATATTTACCTAAATAACTATAAGTTGCTTGTCCTACATATGCTGCATTTCTTGTTCTTGTATTGCCTAAACTATAGTATGAGTTTCCCTGTTCAATCCCTTGTTTAAAAAACTCATATACATAAAATGGTATTTCTCCCATTCCAAATTGCATTCCCCATCCTGTGAAAAAAGCTTCGTTTCTATTTGCAGAATTGAGTTCCATACTGGCAAAAGCATTTACAATATGTACATCGTTGAATGTTTGGTTCCAGTCAGCAGATACACGCAAATCGTAACCTGACATTTTATAGTCGTTACGATACCAGATACCTCCATCGGGTAAGATAGTTACAGGTAATTCATACGGAAAGTCAGGGTTATTGTATAAAAGAGGATTTGCTTTTTGTATTGTTGGGTCGGACATTGCTCTGTACGACATAGCTTGGTTCGAATCATCGAGTATATAATGATCTCGTGTTGTTACGTCATATTTAAATGCTCCTAAGGCTCTCAATGTTAAATTAGATAGTGGATTATAAGTGACCTCTCCTTGGAATTTCAATGTTGTTACATCATATTCCATCTTATTTTTTTCTAACTCATCTAATATATTGAATGGAGCATAGTTCGATTGATAATATTCATTAGGATCTAGAGCTCTAGATGTATTCAGTGCATAACTATATGGGTTGATATCGAAGTCCCTTTTTACTTGTCCGGTAACTGCGTTTACATCTGAGGATAATGTCCCCGGAGCTTTCTGATTACGATAAGAAGCCATTGCTCCTAATTTAAAGGATAAATTATGCAATATTTTATGAGTGGCGTTAACGTTAGCTGTATAACGCTTTACATTACTTTGTTTATACCAGCCCGGATCTAGTAATGCTCCTAAAGATGCATATATAGAAGATTTTTCTGACCCTGAAGATATACTTACACTATGGTTTTGCATAACAGTGGTTTGAAATAATTCATCAAACCAGTTTGTGTTTCTCATCTCGGCCTGTCTTAAATAGGCATTGGCTGCTTCGTCCGAATGATCAAGATAGAATGTCCCCGTCTGAGGGTTATAAGTATTCATTAACTGATACATTTTGCCATAGACCCCGCTATCTGCAGAGCGGAATGACTGAGCAAATCTTAACCAACCTTTTGACTCCATTTCTTTATAAATACCCATTTGTTGTTGAGAGTCCATAATGTTAAAATCTCTATACATAGGTTTAACTCTCATTGTGAATTCTCCTGTATAATTAATCGTATGCTGTCCTGGAGATCCTTTCTTTGTTGTAATTACAATAACTCCCCCCATCGCTCTTGCACCATAAACAGATGTAGCTGATCCGTCTTTCAAAATCTGAATTTCGGCTATATCTTCTGCATTTATACCTGCGATGGCAGAACTAATCAAAGTATTAGCATTACCAGAGGCTAAATCATCGGCACTCACATTAATCGCATCCTCCATAATAATACCATCTACTACCCATAAAGGTTTGGAATCGCCATAAATAGAAGTGGCACCACGAACTCTAATTTTAGGAGCTGCCCCAAATGTTCCTGAGACATTCTGAATAGATACTCCTGCCGAACGTCCTTCCAAAGCACGTGTGATTTCGGGCATCCCGTCTATTTTTATGTCTTCACTTTTCAGGCGGTCTGTGGCTCCTGTAAATAGTCGCTTATCCATAGATGTCATTCCAGTTACAACAACTTCCGTTAATTCTGTTGCTGAGGACTTCATCTGAATTCTCATATCCGGCCCTACTTTCACCTCTATAGTCTCGTAGCCGACATAGGTGAATGTCAATGCTGTTACACTTCTGGCAATTGTCAGTGTAAACTTTCCGTCAATGTCTGTCATTGTTGCTGTAGTAGTTCCCTTTACAGATACTGTTGCACCGATAATAGGTTCACCAGACTCGTCTGTAACAAGCCCTCTAACTACTTGAGATTGAGCAAAGGATATACCTATACCCAAGAACAAAAACAGGGCTATTATTCCCAATTTTTTCATAAGCGCCATTAAGTTTAAGATTAAAAACTAAGTTTAATATAATGTGTAAGAATTGATTTGCTTTTCAAGTATAAAAACAAAAGGGTAATCGTTTATGAAAATAAACGATTACCCTTTTGTTTTGTATTTTTGATAAAAAGAGGAAGAGGTTGATTTATCTCTCTCTCTCTCTCTCTCTCTCTCTCTCTCTCTCTCTCTCTCTCTCTCTCTCTAATAAAAGCAAGATAACATCCAAATTTTCAGGAAGAAAACTTGAGTGAAATATTGTATTTTTGTTAGAGTTATTTTGCACTTTCACACTCTTTAAAGTATAATTAAAAAATCTAATAAATCCCTTTATGAATTTTATACTAGTGTATAAAGGTCTGAGTTTATAAGTGGGTATTTAGAGATGACTTCCAGTTTTATGCTTATACAAATTTAATTATATTTTCACAGAACTTAACATCGGTTTTATGAAAAGTAGATTGTTTTATTTTATAATTTTGTTTATATATTTGATTATTAGTGCGTTTTGTTTTATGTGAAAATATATTAAAGTAGATCTTATTTGATATTTTATATAAAAAAATATTAATTTTATATCATGATGTCTTTTTTAAGGAAAAAGATATTGAAAATTTATAGAGCTTATATAGAATATTTCTTGTCTCGATATTTACTAGAATAACCTTAAAAAACTTAACATATATGAAGCTTTTATTGAAAGTGTTGTTAATATTTATGTCTGTTAACATATATTCGAATAATACTGATAGTCTTCTAAGGGTTTTAGATCAGGAGATTGGTCAGCGACATGTGTATATGTGTATTAAAAATGAAAAAATAGATCATCTGAGAAAACAATTTAGAATAGATACTCTATTAGCAAATCGCTACAAAATATACAATGATATTTTTGAAGAATACTGTACATATAAATATGATTCAGCAATACATTACCTCTTGAAAAGTCAAGAAGTAGCAGCTAAACTAAAAAATGTAGAGTTTGAGAATGAGGTGAAAATTAATTTCTCGAAATTATTGTCGACAGCAGGATTGATCAATGAAGCTTTAAATAATATGCAGTTGATAAAACGGAACGAGTTAGATAGTTCCTTGTTATTGCTATATAATGAAGCAATGGAAAATATCTACTATATAGCACAAAGTTATTCTAATGATAATATATATGCTCCACAATATAGAAAAGAGGAAAGAGCATATATAGATTCTATCTGCAATATGTTGCCGAAAGGCTCTATTATCCATTCTTATTATGAAGGATATCGGCTTTTTAAAGAAGGAGACCTTGAGCGTGCAAAAATGAGTTTGTTAGAACTGTATCGTAGTCTAGAACCAGATACACGAATCTATGCAATCGTTAATAGTAATTTGGCTACTATAAGTAGATTGGAGAAGAACTTCGAAGATTACGAAAAATATCTCATATTAGCTGCAATTTCAGATCAAAGATGTGCTTTGAAAGAGAACACTGCAATGCAGCGACTTGCTGTATTTTTATTTAAGCATAAGCCGGAGGAGTTGGTTCGGGCATATCAATATATTAATTATGCTATGGAGGATGCTCTTTTTTATAATAATAGGCTACGTATGATTCAAATAGGGCAGGATATGCCGGTTATTATTAAAGCATATCAAAAAAAGAATGAGGATAGCAGTCAGAATTTGCAAAAAGCTTTAATTGCAATTAGTATTCTTCTAGCCATAGTAATTATTCTATTGATCTATGCCTATAAGCAATTTCAGATAGTAAAAAAAGATAAAAAGGAATTATCGGATTTGAATGAAGAACTTAATAGGTTGAATAATGCTTTATTGAATGCTAATAGAATAAGAGGAGAAGCTATAATTCTTTTTGTAGACCTAAGTTCATCATACATAAATAAAATGGATCTATTTAGAGAAACAGTAAAAAGGAAAATACTAGCAAAACAAATTGATGAGCTATATGAAATCAGCAATGTTTCTGAACCAGGGCAGTCTATGCAAGTGTCTTTTATTCAAATATTTGATAATGCTTTCTTGAGATTGTATCCTTCTTTTGTTGATGAATTTAATGAGCTTCTTGTTGATGAAGGTAAAATTAAGTTGAAAGAGGGTGAGCTTTTAAATACAGAATTGCGCATTTTTGCTCTTATCAAATTAGGTATAAGGGATAGTTCTAAGATATCTTCTTTTTTGCGTTACTCGCCACAAACTATTTACAACTACAGAAATAAAGTCAAAAACTTTTCAATCGTAGATAGAAATAGTTTCGAAAGTTGTGTGCAGGAAATTGGAGAAATCAATTAATCTTGTGCGAAGCTTTGTAGTTACTTTTTGCGGTAAATATCAGTAGTTGTAATTGTCTGCTGATTTACATAATTGAAATGTCTGAAAAAATACTTTACAATAAATTATAGTCTGTTGGAAGTTTAGTTCTCATGCGATCTTGTTTATTATGTCTTGATTGTGAGTGTTTTAGTGGCTAACTGTTGTCTGAAAGTAGTTTTTTTATGTCTTTCGGAGGAAAAGTGAAAACATAAAAAAATCCCACAATATGTTAATATTGTAGGATTTATCCAAGCTTTGTCGCTTTTTGTCTTTTCTTAAAGCGGAAGCGGGGGCTTCTGAACCACACCTATCAACCATATATTATTCAACATGTTACTCGATCAGATCGCTTTGAGGTGAACACTTTAGAGGAAGCTAATTGACAACTGTTGACTGTCCTTTGTCCGCTATTAAGAAGTGTTATTTTCCCATTGACAAATATAGTATTTTTTCATAAAAGTCATATTCATTTATTATCTAATCCACTCATTCTTTCTTCGAGAAATTTAATCATTTTATCTAAAAACAGAGTACGACTACCTTTGCGTTCACGGATTTCAAGGAAAGTATGGTAGAAGTCACCCAGATTAATATTAAAAACGGTTTCGATATATTCTGCCAATTCTTTTATATTCGTATTGCCATTATTGAAACATCCTGCACTATCCCAGGCATAAATCTGTTCAACAAGTTCTGCTTTTTTCGCAGTCCAGCTAAGCCTTGTTTTAGGTAAACTTGATACCTCTTGGATATTTGATTCTATATTTCCTATATGTAAAAGTTTATTGTTGATATATACCGTTAATCTCTCATTGGCTATCATTTTTGCAACCTTAAAATCGAAGCTCGTTGAAAATCTACTATCTCTTTCGAAATAAAAACAATCGAGAATTAACTGAATATCTGGCTTGCCTCTCAAAAAGTAATATTTATCAAGGTGGGTGCTTCCAGAGCGATAATATTGATAAAAATCAGCATTGTTGTCGAAGAAATACTTTATACGACCTAACATACCTTCCAAATAATTTTTCCGATCGATATAACTTCCTGTTGGCATTCTCATCTCCAAATTATATACCTTGCGATGATAAATAAGAATACTAAAAAGTTGAGGTTTCGTCTCTTTAAAAAAGGTGATTTCATCAAGCGTACTTTTAAATGTATAATTTGAAACAAATTCTTTTAATTCATCAAATGTAGACTCCAATAATGAAATAATACTAATAGATTTCTGAAAGATATTACATTCCTCAGAATCAATAAGCTGAATTTCTTTATTGATATTTTCTTTTATATTGCGAATAAATTGCTCCATTGTATTCTGTTTTTTATGTATTAGATTCCTATTTTAGACTAGTCGAAGAAAGAATAAGTCATAATAATCGCTCAAGCCTATAATTAGTTCATATAGGACATGTCTCCAACTACAGAGATAAGGCTATAGCCAGACCTCCTTGTTTTCCATTATAAAAAGGGCTAAAAGAGATTTGTTTGCTAAATGTACCTTTATTCATAAACTTCCTCTGCAAATAGGGATAAAGCCAATAAGCAGCCTTTGTGCTTAGAATACCGAGGCCAGCTCCTACTATAACATCTGCAAACCAGTGTTTATCATTATATAGACGAAATATCCCTGTTCCGGTTGCAATCGTATAGCCTGTTATTCCATACCATATTGAAACATCTTTATATTCCTGCCAAAGAAATTCTGCACCCATAAAAGCTACCGCTGTATGACCTGAGGGAAAAGAGTTTTTCGCTGATTTATCTGGTCTCTCTATCTTTGTTGAATACTTTATTGTATTTACTGATGCTGCCATAAAAAGAGTAGATATTCCTAGAATAAAGGTTCTGTCTTTAAAATTATTTTTACCTTTTATCCCCATTAAATTCAGTGCGTATACACTTCCTGCCGGAACATATTGCGAAATGTCATCTATGGTAAACTTCGAATCAATATGTTCTGTTACTTCATGCTTTACCTGCCTGTTAAGCAAATAATTATGCTCTATAGCTGTTTCAAATACACCATAAGCAATTAAAGCCGAAGGAATAATTAATTGCTTATATGAAAACTTAAGCTGTTTTACAGGTTTTATCTTGTCAGAAATGACTGTATCTACAGAAATGAAATTAGTAGAAGGTATATCACTGCCCTGAATCGAAAAATCGATGATTGGGTAGTTGCTTTGTAGTGTATCATTATCTACTGTATCCGCTTTTACCGATTGGAATAAGAGCAAGAAGAAGACAATACAAACCAATATGTTATTCATTGTTTTTTTATAATAATAAGATTCGTTTGGCTGAGCTAAAGAGTTGTGTTCAGCCAAACGAAATTTTGAAAAATTACTTTCTGAAAATATAATTAGCTATAATCCATGTGTTAAACCCAAACACTACCATATATGGAATCGGATTAAAATGATTTGGACAATGTTCACTCTTACATCTGAAGAATATAAGCCATACAATTATTCCCATCAAAGCACCTATAGATATACTTATCAGAGAAAGATATCTTTTTATAATGGGATTCAGTTTTGATGGAGTTTCTTTTCTTGCTGCTAATCTTCTTATACGTCTCTTTTTACTCATGACGATAATAGTGTTAGTTACAAGACTTTCAGAACCTCATTTTTAATATTCTAACAGCATTTAGTATTGCTAGCAGAGAGACTCCAACATCAGCAAAGACCGCTTCCCACATGGTTGCCAAACCAAAACTACCTAAAATAAGTACGATCAGTTTAACCGAAAATGCCAATATTATATTCTGTACAACCACTTGTCTTGTGACTTTAGCTATTTTAATCGAAGTTGCTATTTTGGATGGTTGATCTGTCTGAATAATTACATCGGCCACTTCGATAGCAGCATCACTCCCCATTCCGCCCATTGCTATTCCAACATCACTTAATGCCAGTGAAGGAGCATCATTTATACCATCTCCGACAAAAGCAATCACATTATTCCTATCAGTTTTCAATTCTTCTATATGACGAACCTTATCTTCAGGTAAGAGGTCTCCATAAGCATTGTCAATACCAAGGCTGGATGCAACATTATTCGTTATGGAAGATTTATCCCCACTCAACATTACAACTTGTTTGATTCCGGATAAATGCATATCTGAAATAGCAGTCTGTGCATCATCTTTTACCTCATCCGCTATTGTTATATAGCCCACATATTCTCCGTTAATAGCTGCAATCACGATAATCTCAACTATAAATTCAATTGTTCTGTCATAGGAGATATTAAATTTCTGCATCAACTTAGCATTGCCCACCAATACTTCTTCTCCATTTACGATCCCTTTAAGTCCATGCCCTGATATTTCTTCCACATCTGTAGCTGTATAATTATCTGAAATCTTTGCAAATTGAACAACTGCTCTAGCAATGGGATGATTTGAGAATTTCTCCATGGCAGCAACAATAGCGACAAATTCCTCTTGCTTATCTTCATCGACCGACGCAACTTTCTGCACATTGAACACACCTTTGGTCAAAGTACCTGTTTTATCCATCACGACTGTATTGACTTTAGTCATTAAATCGAGATAGTTAGCTCCCTTGAAGAGTATGCCTGCTTTAGAAGCTGCTCCGATTCCGCCGAAATAGCCTAAGGGTATGGAGATAACCAATGCACACGGACAGGAGATTACCAAGAATACCAATGCACGGGATAACCATTCGCTAAATATATAGTCGCTCACCACAAAATAAGGAATGACTGTTATAAAGAGAGCTAACAGGAATACAATCGGAGTATATATTTTGGCAAACTTGCGAATTAATAACTCTGTTTTTGCTTTTCGGGAAGTTGCATCTTGCACCATTTCTAGGATTCTGGCAAGAGAGCTATCCTGATACTTTTTAGCAACCTTTATTTCAATCACTTTATCAAGATTCAACATTCCTGCTAGTACGCTTTCGCTGGCTGAAATAGTTTTCGGTTTGCTTTCCCCTGTTAATGCTGCTGTATTAAAGCTTGCTGATGATGTAAGCATTATTCCATCCAAAGGGACTTTCTCTCCGGCTTTTACCTGAATAACTTCGTCAATTTCTACTTCTTCAGGAGATATTGTTTGATATGAATCATTTCTATAAACAGTTGCTGTGTCAGGACGTACATCAAGCAATGCCTTAATGTTTCTTTTGGCTCTATTCACAGCCGAATCTTGAAACAATTCTCCAATCGTATAAAATACCATTACAGCTACTCCTTCGGGATATTCGCCTATAATGAAAGCTCCAAGTGTAGCCATTCCCATAAGGGTAAACTCAGTGAAGAAATCCTTTTCCTTGATCGTTTCAACGGCTTCCCTAAAAACGGGAAAGGCAACTGGGATGTAAGCTATAATATACAACCCTAAACGAAGATAGCCGTTAAATATATCTGGAATAAAATTATCCATCGCAATACCAACAAGTAGCATAAGTAAACTTATTGAAACCGGGATATATTGCTTCCAGTTATTTTCAAACATCTGCGACTCGGTAGAGTCGCAAGATGTGCATTTATAATTATTCTCTGTATTCATTGCTATAAGTATTTAATAATACATTTCACTCGTAGAGCTATTCAACTCAAGATAGAGTATTTCATTTTTGTAAATGAACTGGATCTTATTCTCTCGAGATAACCATCCTAATGCCAAACATATGTTTTTATCATTATATCCGGTCAGTTCTCCTATTTGTCTTATGGATAACGCTCCTTCATTAGACAATAATTGCCATATTACTCCGGCATTTATTCCAATATCATTTTTCAACATCTTGACTCTATTAAAAAATTTAATAACTAATCAAGAAGCCACCTGTCATCAGGCAATCCGGTTCTGACTCTGATTGCTCTTTCAACATCAGAGACATAGATTATACCGTCTCCAGAATTTCCTGTTTTACCATATGTTGATATTATCGTAATTATTCTATCCACATCATCATTGTTACACACAATCTCAATCTTCGCAACTTTACTATTGGTAAGTGCAAAATTCATGGATAAAGAAGCATCTTCACTTTTTAAATGCCCTGTGCCTTCAGCCATTGAAACAGTAAGATTTGGAAATCCTGCATCTAGTAGTTCTCTTAGAATATCATTAACCTTAAACGGTTTAATAAAAGCTTTTATCTCTTTCATGTGATTTTATTATTTAATGTTTCAAAAAGATTAATGACCATGTTCACCATGATCTGTACTCATCGATGCTAAATAAAATGCATTGGCTTTAACGATAGTCACACCCTCTTCCAGTTTATTTACCGGAGTTATCTGTGTATATCCTAGTTCGCTTATACCTGTTAATACCTCAATCCTTTCAAAATGATAAGTTTTTGTACCTTCTTCATTAGCTTCTTTCTCTAACACAAATATGTATTTCTTTCCTTCATTGCTAATAATAGCATCATTGGGTACAGCATCAGTTTTTTGTTTTCCAACATTAATCAATCCCGTTACATACATACCCGGAATTAATTTAATATCTGTATTACCTTTTATATTTGCATGAACGATAATTGCCTTGGTATCCCCTTCGAAAGACTTGTTGATTTCATAAATCTCACCTTTGAGATTAACACCGGGTTGGTTGGTGAGGGTAATATCCACTTCCTGTCCGGTTCTTACCATATTAATATCTTTTTCAAAGACTTTAACATCGCAGTGTATACCTGCATTATCGGTAATACTCATTAGTGGAGTTTGCATATCGACATAACTTCCGGTACTGATATTGATTTTGCTGACAGTTCCTGAAATAGGAGTTTTTATCGGAATTTGAGTAACCATATTACCTGAAGAAACCTGTTCGGGGCTAATGGATAATTGTCTTAGCTGCTTTTCCAAACCTGTTAGCTGCGCTTTAGTTATCTCGTAATTAGCTGTTGCCTGTTGCAAAGTTTTTTCAACCCCTGCACCTTGAGTCGATAAATCTTTTTGTCTCCTGTATTCTTGATCGGCAATCAACGCCTCTTTTTTAGTTGTCAGATAATTTTTTTGCAACTCCACTATTTCCGTATTTTCGAGATAGGCTACAGCTTGTCCGGCACTCACGGCTCGACCTTCAATCACCATTACCTGTTTGATGATCCCTCCTAACAAAGAGGTTACCTCCGCTTTTTTCTGTGGATCCAAGGCCATTTCGCCATTTACTCGAATAATACTATTTAAGTCTCTCTGTTCAATTTTGCCAAGTTGAATATCCACAGCTTTCATTTGTGATTCGGTTAGCTCTACTTCTACCGATTCGCCACCATGAGATTCTTCTGTACCTTCTTTTTCTTTTTCTGCCTCATTTTTAGGCTTCTGTCCACATGACCCTAAAAATATAAGAGACAAAGCAATTATCGCTATATATATTGTTTTCATAATTTTTTGTTATTTATTTCCTTGCAGGTAGTTTAACATAATGATTGTTTGATTGTAGTCATTGATAGCATTTGCATATAGTAAATGTATCTCTACTGCGGTTTTTAAATTCTGGATATACTCGACATAATCTATTTCTCCTTTTTCATATGAAACCTGTGATATGCGTGTTATATCTTCTGCTTGTTTGCTGCCACGAAGTGAATAATAGTCCAAAGCATTTTTAGCCTTGGTATATTCATTCAGATAAGTCTGATAATTCTTACGCATAGTAAGCATAACCTCTTCCTGCTGAACCCTTGCTATTTCGACTTCTTTTTTAGCAGCTTTTGTTTTGGCTCTTTGTTCTCCAAAAAACAGAGGAACACTTATTCCTACTTCAAAACCCATGAAATTACCTTTGTCAAAATGTTCTCTTTGTAAATCATATGGATTAAATCCTTTGATAAGAAACTGGTTTTTCAATGCAAAATTGAAACTGGGCAGATATCCTTGTTTAATCACACTGAGGTTCCTTTCGCTTATGATCTTTTTATTAGCATAAACCTCTCCAAGTGGAGTTTGCTCTGGATTAAAATCATTAAAGGGATAGGCTGCATCCAAAACAGTCAAAGTAGGCTCAACAGGTTCGACTGCCTCATCCGTATTCATCCAGCGTTGTAAGATTAGTTGTATGCTCTGATAATTCTTTTCAGCCTTTTGTAACTCAATTCTGTTTTCATTATAGAGTCGTTCAGCATTCATCTGTTCCAAACGTCCTGTTTCCCCTGATTTCAACTTTGCATTGGCGAGGAATAAGAATTTACCATAAATACTGTCCTGTTCCTGTAATATTTTGATATTTTCCTTTGCATAAAGCAATTGATAATATGTTGCTGATATTTCTTTTACAAGTTCATTGCGTGTAACGTCCAAATTACTTCGTTCCAGATTCGTTTCGGCTTTCAATAAGCCTCTGCGAGAACCATACACTGTAGGGAACTCAAAACTTTGGCTTAATGATATGCTATTATCAGGACTTCCTCCTGATGTTGGGTCCTGACTTAACGAAAAGCCTGTTTTATCAATATTAAAAGCAGTTCCTTGTAAGTCTTTTGCTCTTTCAATTGAGATACGACCCGACTTCATGGTCAGGTTGTTATCTATCGCCGATTGAATGCATTCCTCCAATGATTTTGTTGTGTTTTGCCCAAATAAAGCTGGAGCTAAAACAACAGTCATTGTTATGAATACAATAGTCGATATTATTCTTTTTGTTTTCATTCCTGTTTATTTTTAGTAAATGTTTTATAGATAGAAGGTAACACAACCAATGTTAGAGCCGTTGCCGTTAATAGTCCTCCTATTACCACTGTTGCGAGAGGTCTTTGCACTTCGGCTCCATCGCCTGTAGATAATGCCATTGGCAGGAATCCTAATGATGCGACAAGCGCAGTCATGATGACGGGACGTAAACGAAGCATACACCCTTCGATTACTCTCTCACGAATATTTGTCATTCCTTCTTTTTCAAATATGTTGAATTGCCCAATCAGAACAATACCATTCAATACTGCTACGCCGAACAAAGCAATAAACCCGACACCTGCTGAAATACTGAAAGGCATGTCACGTAACCATAGAGCCCAGATACCTCCAATAGCCGAAAGTGGTATAGCAGAGAATACAAACAAGGACTCTTTTACACTTTTCAATGTGGCATATAGAAGAAAGAGTATTAATAACAATGCTAATGGAACGGCAACCATCAATCTGTCTTTTGCTTCTTTCAGATTTTGAAATTGTCCTCCGTATGTATAATAATATCCTGCCGGTAGTTTGAATTCTTTGTCTAATATATTCTGAATATCAAACACAGTGCTTTGGACATCACGTCCTCTGACATTAAATCCGACATAAATTCGTCTCTCCCCATTTTCGCGTGTTACCTGTGCAGGCGCATCTTCATATTTAATTTCAGCTACCTGAGAAAGAGGGATTGTTTCTCCTGAAGAAAGGGGCAGATATAGATTTTCTAATGAAGAGATATTATTTCTCAGATCATTATCCATTCTTAATACCAAATCAAATCTACGGTCTTCCTCAAACACATATCCAGCCTCATTTCCGGCAAATGCTGTTTTAAGTACCATATTGGCATCTTTGACTGATATACCATATTTCGCTAATTGATCTCGATTATAAGTAACCTGAACCTGAGGTAATCCGGTAACTTTTTCAACAAACGGATCGCTCACTCCATCTACTTTTTTTATCAAAGAGGCTATCTTATTGGCAGATGCGCTAAGTACTTCCAGGTCATTCCCATAAATTTTAATGGCTACATCCTGTTTAATACCTGTCACTAACTCATTGGTTCGCATTTGTATCGGCTGTGTCATTTCCACTCCTAATCCGGGTATCTCTCCGATAGCTTTTTCCATCTTTTCCATCAGCTCCTCTTTGGTTTTGGCTGATGTCCATTCTTTTTTAGGAATTAAAGCAATCATCATATCCGCTCGTTCAATAGGCATCGGATCAGTAGGGATTTCAGCACTACCAATACGGCTTACGGCTTGTTTTACTTCAGGAAACTGTTCTTTGAGTATTTTTTCAGCTTGAGAACAGCTTTTAATCATCTGTGACAAGGACGTTCCCTGAGCCATACTTATTTCTGCCGCAAAGTCGCCTTCTTCGAGATTAGGTATAAATTCGCCCCCCATTCTATTAAACATGAATACACTGACTGCAAATAGTGCAACCATACTTATGATTAGAGTTTTGCTCCAATTCAAGCTTTTGGTTATAATAGGACGATAGAAATTGTTAAGCTTATCCATTAGCTTATCTGAGATATTCCGCTTGTGCTCAGTTTTCTTACTTAAAAACAATGCACTTGCCATAGGCACATAAGTTAGAGATAGAATAAATGCACCCAATATGGCAAAGAACACTGTCATAGCCATTGGCTTGAACATCTTACCTTCTATACCGACCAAAGTGAAAAGTGGAATATAAACAATCATGATAATGATTTCTCCAAATGCTGCACTATTCCTTATTTTAGAAGCTGAATCAAATACTTCCTGATCCATTTCTGCCTGTGTCAGCAACCTCCCTTTATATCGGTCTTTCATGACTCCTATATGATGACAGACGGCCTCGACAATGATGACCGCCCCATCCACAATCAATCCGAAGTCGATAGCTCCGAGGCTCATCAGGTTTCCACTTACACCAAACACACGCATCATACCAAATGCAAACAGCATAGATAGTGGTATTACGGAAGCTACTACCAATCCGGCTCTGTAATTTCCTAAGAAAAGTACAAGAATGAAGATAACGATCAATCCTCCCTCTATCAGGTTTTTGGTAATAGTATTCGTTACTCTGTCTACCAATTGTGTCCTGTCAATAAACGGCTCAATAATGACTCCCTCCGGTAAGCTCTTTTGTACCTGAGCCATACGCTCTTTTACATTTTTTATTACCTCTTGAAAGTTTTCACCCTTCAACATCAGGGTAATACCTGCAACAACTTCTCCGTCTCCATTTCGGGTTACAGCACCATAGCGTGTTGCATTTCCATACTGTACTTTTGCTACATCCCGAACAAGGATAGGAGTACCATTGACTGTTTTAATCGGTATTTTTTCTATATCTTCCAAAGACTTGACAATACCTAACCCTCGTATGAAATACTGATTACTGTATTGTTCAATGTAGCTCCCTCCTGTATTTTCGTTATTGTTTTCAAGTGCAGTATACAATTCAGGGATTGTTATATTTACAGCATTGAGTTTATCCACATTAATGGCTATCTCGTATTGTTTTACAAAACCTCCCCAGCCACTTATCTCTGCTACACCTTCTGTACCTGAGAGTTGCTTTCTAACGATCCAATCTTGCATGGTACGTAAGTCGGATATACTGTATTTATCCTCATAGCCTTCTTTTGCCCGTATTGTATAGTGATAGATTTCCCCTAATCCGGTAGAGATAGGAGCTAAACTAATTTTTCCTGCTCCCTGAGGGATGACCTCTTCGGCTTCTTTTAGTTGTTGGCTGACTTGCTGACGTGCCCAATAAATGTCAGCATCTTCTTTAAATACAATAGTTATAACGGACAGGCCACTTCGACTTATACTTCTTCTTTCTATGACTTTGGGAATATTGGCTAGAGCCATTTCCAAGGGAGTGGTGATAAATTGCTCCACTTCCTGTGCTCCTAACGATGGAGCCTGAGTGATGACCTGTACCTGATTGTTGGTAATATCAGGGGTAGAGTCGAATGGTAATTGAGACAGAGAGTAGGTACCCCAAATAATGAGTGCTACAGTCATGACTCCAATTACCAATTTATTCTCTATCGAGAATTTAATTAGTTTTTGAAACATATTTTGGATATTAAAATATAACAATAGATTTATAGGATACATCCGCTTTCAGACATATCAAATGAATACAAGAATGTTACATTTTAAGCTTTAGGAGGTCTCCAAAGACTATTCAGATGAGATGAAGTTTGGTTCTCGTTATAAATAGCAATCTTTTTGACCGGAGTATTATCCATATTCCGAAGATCAAAGCTATTCTTTGCTATAAAATTGGGATTGTGAAAGCTGGAACATGCACAAAACGGAGTGCAGATTTCCTGAGAGGAATCACTTTCATTATGAGCCATTGAAACCTGTTCTGTCTTATTTTGTAAAGAATCTATAGTCTGTATATTGCAATTGCATGGAAGCAAGGCAAGACACAGAAAATAAATACTTATTATAAAGACAAATGGTCTCATTTTGTTTTTCTTTATGCTACAAATATAAAAATAAATTCATGCAACTCAGTTGCAGATTTCTATTATTTGTTAAAAAGAGGTTTAAAATCGATCTATATATTATTAAAAGAGAGACATAGAGAGCAAATATTATGAATTAATAAGCCTATTGCATTGACCGCAATATCCCTTAATTACAAGGTTTACACTTTCTATTTGCATAATGGGTGATAATTGAAATCTTGGAATAGATATATTATCCAGACAGAATGCCTTTTTACAATAATTACAATAAAAATGAGCGTGCATATCTTCAATACTACAGTGGCAATCTCTACTGCATACAGAATACTTAACAGAACCAGAGCCATCATCAAAGCTATGTATTAATTGATGTTCATGAAATAAATGTATTGTTCTTGATATTGTAGATTTATCTACGGTATCAAGTTGAGATTCTAAATCTGACAAACTAAATGCTCTGTTAAATTCAAGCATAGCTTTTAGTACCAGTATGCGAATAGCTGTTGGCTTTATATCCCGCTCTTCTAATAGATTTACAAAAGAGTTACTCATAATCCAATATTTTTAGAGTAGAGTTTATAAAGTTATATCTTTTATTGAAAAAACTCCTCCTATTTCTGGCTTTATTCTTCACATGCTCTCATTACATATTTCTAAACAAAAAGGATACTTTACATTTTATATGTTATATTTTTGTGTTTAATAAAAACGTATCTATATATCATACAATATTATGAAAACTCCTAAACAAGCTTTAAATCCAGCATTTTTAAAACAAAAACCGGATCGCAAAGAAATAGAATTGTTTAAACAAGAGTTTATTTCTCTGTTGGATAAAATAAACGATACTGAATCGGAGGAGTTTCATAAAAACCTAATTATAGATTTCCTAAATTCCGTTTACTATAAAAACAATCACTATATTAATACATATGGTAGAACAGATTTAGTTATTCATAACGAGAAAGATACTAAATCACCTGTTGGTGTCTTGATAGAAGTAAAGAAGCCAACTAACAAGAGTGAAATGATCAGCAAAGAAAACCTCAATGCTAAAGCATTTCAAGAATTGGTTCTTTATTATCTCAGAGAACGTAAGGCAAACAAGAATCTAGAACTACGATATTTAATTATTACGAATATCAACGAGTGGTTTATTTTTGATGCTCAAGACTTCAAAAAACTATTTTATGATGATAAGAAATTTGTAGACTTATTTGAACAATTCCAAAATAAACGTTCGGATGATTCATCTACAAACCACTTTTACAAGGAGATCGCATCGCCTCAAATAGAGAAAGTGAAAGATCAAATCCCATATACTCATTTTGATATTAGGGATTATGATAAAATTATGCGTAATAAGGATAAGGAGGACGATAGAAAACTAATTGCTCTTTATAAGTTTTTATCTCCGATTCATTTACTCAAACTATCCTTTGCTAAAGATTATAATGAGTTAAACAAAGAGTTTTATGCAGAGCTTTTACATATACTTGGCTTAGAAGAGGTCAAAGAAAAGTCTCAAAAATTTATTGTTCGAAAGTCTCAAGGAAAAAGGGATAATGGTTCAATTATTGAAAATGCGATAAACGAATTAGATGCTATGGATAAATTATCTATGCTATCTAACATAAAACAATATGGAAACACCTATGAGGACCAATTATATAATGTAGCTCTAGACTTAAGCATTACGTGGGTCAATCGAGTCCTGTTTTTAAAATTGCTAGAAGCTCAAATTATTAAATATCACGACGGGAATAAAAAATATTCTTTTCTTTCAACTGATAAAATTGAAGGGTATGATGATTTAAATAGTTTATTCTTTCAAATATTAGCTCGCAAAGAAGACGAGCGGCGAGATGGAAATTTAAAAGAAAAATTCTCTCATGTTCCATATCTGAATAGCTCTCTTTTCGAACCAACGGAATTAGAGGGTTATACTATTGCGATTAGCGGACTTCAAGATAAAGCAAAAATAGAATTATACTCTAAATCTGTATTGAAGATTAAAGGACAAGTTGATAAGAGGCTTACTCCTTTAGAATACTTATTGAAATTTCTTGATGCCTATGATTTTAGCAGTGAAAGTTCAGAAGATATACAAGAGGAAGATAAAGCATTGATATCAGCGTCTGTTCTTGGATTGATCTTTGAAAAAATAAACGGATACAAAGATGGCTCTTTCTTTACTCCAAGCTTTGTTACTATGTTTATGTGTAGGGATACTATAACTCGCACTGTTATACAAAAATTTAATGAGACTAAAGGTTGGGAATGCAAAACAATCATAGATCTACATAATAAAATCTCAGATATAAAAGAAGCGAATGAGATATTCAATTCTATTCGGTTGTGTGATCCAGCTGTCGGATCAGGTCATTTTTTAGTTTCAAGTCTAAATGAAATGATCTATTTAAAATCAGAACTCGGTATTCTTACGGATAGAGAAGGAAAATTATTAAGAGGCTATAAGATTAGTGTAGAGAATGATGAGTTGATAGTCAGCGATAATGAATATGGTATATTCAAGTACAACCCTCACCATCACGAGAGTCAGCGTGTACAAGAAACATTATTTCATGAGAAGCAAACCATAATTGAAAACTGCCTATTTGGCGTTGACCTTAATCCAAATTCTGTAAAGATCTGTCAACTTCGTCTATGGATCGAACTTTTGAAACATACCTATTACATAACTAAGACCAATAGATTAGAAACTCTACCTAATATTGATATTAATATCAAATGTGGAAATTCACTAATTAGTCGTTTCGGCTTAGACGAAAATTTAAAACCAATTCTTCGAGGGCTGAATATCTCAATTTCAGAATATAAAGAGGCTGTTAATAATTATAGGAATGCTCACAATAAGCAAGATAAAAAACGTTTAGAACAATTTATCAAAGAGATTAAAACTAATCTAAAAACTGAAATTAGCAAAAACGATAAGAATAGTAAGTCCTTGTTTAAAGCAAAAAAAGAATTATCCGATTTAACAGCACCAGATTTATTTGAGCGAACACCCAAGGAGAAAAAAGCTTTACAAAAGAAAATAGATTTAGCTCAAAAAGCTGTTGGGAAATACTCTGCTATTATTGAAGAAATCAAGAACAATAAAATATTTCAAAATGCATTTGAATGGCGTATCGAATTTCCAGAAGTGTTAAATGAGGATGGTGACTTTATTGGATTTGATGCTATTATTGGTAACCCTCCTTATATCCAACTTCAATCAATGGGAGAGATAACCGATATCTATAAAAAGATGGAGTTTGAAACTTTCGAACGTACAGGAGATATCTATTGCTTATTTTATGAATTGGGGAATAATATTCTTCGACAAAATTATTTCTTATCATTTATTACTTCGAATAAATGGATGCGTGCTGGATATGGGGAAAGTATGCGCAGATATTTTGTGGAGCAAACGAACCCAGTCTTATTGATTGATTTTGCGGGTATAAAGGTGTTTGATGAAGCTACTGTGGATGTAAATATCATGACTTTTCAGAAAGCAAATAATCAGCATAATACAGAGAGTTGTCTAATTAAAGGCTTCAATTCTGATACAATGAAATTGAGCGATTACCTTAATCAATTCTCTATAATATCATCCTTTAGCGAAAAATCTGTGTCATCTTTTGTTATTCTATCGGATATTGAGAAAAGAATAAAAGAAAAGATAGAAAAAGTAGGCATCCCTCTCAAAAACTGGGATATACAAATCAATTATGGTATAAAGACTGGTTTTAATGAAGCATTTATTATTAATGGAGAGAAGAAGGCAGAATTAGTCGCCAAATCATCAAAAAACGCTGAAATTATACGCCCGATTCTTCGTGGCAGAGACATAAAACGATATGGATATGAGTTTGCTGATTTATGGT
>NZ_CVRP01000021.1 GCF_001261735.1 Dysgonomonas sp. BGC7
TTGCCTTTAAAATCTTTATATGCTTCCATATCCTAAATATTTTAATATTAAAACTAAGTACATAAGGAAACAGTCCTTGCTATAGGAAACGGATGCTATAATTCAAACATGATAGAAACATATCAAGACCAGCTCTTTGATAAAGGCTCGCTCAATTCTATGTTTGATGGCTTTGTTTCCCGAAAGCTCAAACTATTATACATTTTGGCAGGTCTTCTGACTTACTCCATCTTTGAACGTCCTTCCCATTCGTAATAGAATAGTGGATTGAGTATTGCTCAAAGACTTCGGTAGAGCTTACAGCAGCGGGTCTGTTCAGGATTTGCACCTGATTCTCTTTTCACCATTTTCTAAGATTTTAGAAAATGACACCAAATTCGGTTACAAAGATAGCAAGTTTTAAGAAGCATACGATTTTATTCAGAATTTATTTTTATGTAAAAAGATGTTATTTTGTAATCTCAAGTTAACAATTTGACAAACAGATAAAATATAATTAAAAAAGTTTTTTTTCATAAAGTTTTAGTACCTTTGCATCTGTCTTGGTGATGGCTATTTTATTTCTGAAATAGTTATTGAAAAGGGAATCCGGTGCAAATCCGGAGCTGTACCCTCAGCTGTAAGTTCCAGATAGAATGGATTTTGCAACCAATAAGTCACTGTCTAAATAAAGAGATGGGAAGACTGCAGAATTCGGAACGAGTCAGAAGACCTGCCACGATAGTCATTGTCTCATATTTCGGGGATTAGAAATATTTGATATGCACATTTTTAAATCACAATTTAGGACATTTTGTGTCCGTAATGTTTAGGTATGCAAAGAACATCGTTTGCATGAAAGTCTTTTGGCTTAGATAATTTTATTATCGAGTCATATCATTTTGGGCAATACATTGCTCAATGCAAGAGTGTTACATTTTAACACATGGCTTTTCATGCTCATACCTGAACATAGTAAACTGTTGTAAGGATATTAATAAATATATGGTATGCAGTTATTTAAGTTAAAAACAAGACTTCTTGAATTCAATAATTTTGCTGATTTTGCAAAAGAATTCAACCTCGGGAAAGATGATTTGGTTATAACCAATGAGTTCCTATTCATCCCATTTATGAAACCTCTCAATCTTGCTTGTCATTACATTATGCAGGAGAAGTATGGATTAGGTGAACCATCTGATGAAATGATGAATCAGATACTAAACGATGTTCGTGATCTCAGCTATAAGCGTATTATAGCAATAGGAGGAGGAACTGTTATTGACATCTCTAAGTTGTTTGTTCTGAAAAATGTAAATAATATATGTGACGCTTTTGAACGAAAGGTTCCAATAATAAAAGACAAGCAGCTAATCATTATACCCACCACTTGTGGTACAGGTAGTGAAGTAACTAACATTTCCATTGCTGAGCTAAAATCAAGACATACAAAACTAGGCTTAGCGGACGACGCGTTATTAGCAGACGATGCTGTTTTGATCCCTGAATTACTCCGCGGATTACCATTTCGATTTTATGCAGCAAGTGCAATCGACGCTCTCATACATGCAGTTGAGGCATATGTATCACCTAAAGCGACTCCTTATAGTCAACTGTTTAGTAAAGAAGCTATCTGCATAAGTCTTGATATCTTTCGAAATATTGCTCAACAAGGAGCAGAATATCGTTTTTCACGATTAAGAGATATGCTTATAGCCAGCAACTATGCCGGTATTGCTTTTGGCAATGCAGGTGTTGGAGCTGTGCATGCTCTTTCGTATCCTCTTGGAGGAACTTATCATGTACCACATGGCGAAGCAAACTACCAATTTTTTACCAAAGTATTTAAAGTGTATCAAGAAAAAAATCCGGCAGGAAGTATTGTTGAGTTAAACCAGATACTAGCAGAAAGTTTGCACACATCGACTTACAATGTCTATGAACAACTTGATTTTGTCTTAGGTAGAATGCTGCCGAAGAAGCCTCTACGAGAATATGGTATGACAGAAACGGACATCGATGCTTTCACCGAAAATGTCGAAAAATCTCAACAACGCTTACTTACAAATAATTATACTCCTTTTTCTACAGAAGATATAAGAGCAATTTTTAAAGAGTTACATTAAAGAATATAAAAAACAATGGAAATTAAAGAAATGGTTCTTGCTGCCAGAAAGGCACAGTTTACCTACGATGAGTATTTTGATCAACAAAAAGCTGATCTTGTAGTAAAACTTACAGCAAAGGCAATGTTTGATAATGCTGATGAGTTAGCACGCATGGGGCATAGTGAAACCGGTATGGGAAACTATCCGGATAAGAAAGCTAAAGTCTTGAACAAATCGAAAGCTCTATGGCAGGACTTAAAAAGTAAAAAATCAATGGGTATTATTGGAATTGACGAGGTTACAAACCTGATTGAGATAGCTAAGCCCATTGGGGTTGTTGCTGCCATTATTCCGATGACAAACCCTGTTGTTACAGTTATGTCGAAAGTTATGTTTGCACTGAAAACTAAAAATGCAATCATCATATCACCTCATCCTAAAGCTAAAAATTGCTGTGCCTATACAGTGAAACTGATAAAAGAAGCAATTGTAGAACATGGTGTACCTGAAGATTTGATTCAAATAATAGAAGAGCCAACATTAGATAGAACTCAAGAATTAATGAAAGAATGCGATGTGATTGTAGCTACCGGAGGTATGCCAATGGTCAAGTCTGCATATTCTTCAGGGAAGCCTTCTTTTGGAGTGGGAGCCGGTAATGTTCAGGTTATTCTCGACCGTTATATCGACTTGGATGATGCCGCCGAAAAAGTAATTACAGGACGTAGTTTTGATAATGGAATCATCTGTTCAGGTGAACAAAGTATTATTTATCCAAGAGAAGATAAAGCTGAAGTATTTGCAGCTTTTAGTCGTCACGGAGCATACTTTATTCCGGAAGAAGACAGAGATAAACTTGTAAACACACTGTTCATTGACGGAAGTATTAATCGGGATATTGTAGGACAAGATGTTGAAGTTATTGCTGAAAGAGTAGGAATAACAATTCCTAAAGGAACTAGGGTGATGGTTGTCGAAGCCAAAGGTGTGGGACATGAAGATATCATAAGCAAAGAAAAAATGTGTCCTGTTTTGGCCGCTTTTCCCTACGATTTCTTCGAGGAAGCAATTAAGATTGCAAAGACAAATCTGAATCTTGAAGGTAGCGGACATTCGGCTGCTATACACTCTAATAATCAGGCGAATATCATTAAAGCAGGAAGTGAGCTGTTTGTCTCTCGTCTAATTGTGAATGCTCCAAGTGCAACAACTGCTGGGGGATCTTTACAAAACGGGCTTGCTGTAACGAATACACTCGGTTGCGGAAGTTGGGGTAATAACTCTATTTCAGAAAATTTCACGTATAAACACCTTTTGAACATAACACGTATAGCGCCACTATCACCACGTATTCATGTTCCTACGGATGAAGAAATATGGCAATCTTGATACTGCCATAGATGTGTGAATCCTCTAACCCCGATGCTATGGCTCATTGCTCGGGGTTAGATTTTATTTATAACTAGATATCTTTATAAAAAATGAATAACGAAGAATCGATCAAACTATATATGTTCAATACGGGTGTATTGAAGTGTAAAGAGAACAACATCAAAATGAATGCTTCATTAGATCCATATGAAATCCCTGTGCCTTGGTTTTTCATAAAGCATCCTAAAGGTAATATTATTATTGATGGAGGAAACGCTGTAGAATGTGCAACAGATGCTCGCAACTATTGGGGAGATATATGTGATGTATATTGGCCCGAAATGACAGAAGAGGAAGGCTGCTATAACACGATTAAGAGTATGGGAGTTGATCCAGATTCTGTGAAATTTGTCCTTCAGTCGCATCTTCATCTGGATCACACTGGAGCAATCGGACGATTTGCTAACGCAACACATGTTGTAAACCGCAAAGAATACGAATATGCCTATACAGCCGACTGGTTTGCTAAAGGGGGATATATAAGAAATGATTTTGACAGAGCAAATCTTGATTGGAATATTATTAATATCAAAGATCATGATATATATGATGTTATGGGAGATAATAGTATTCTCATGGTTCCGACTCCAGGACATTCTCCGGGACATTGCAGCTTTATAATAAATCTTCCTCAAAGCGGATCGATAATACTAACAGCAGATGCCGCATATACAACGGATCATTGGGAAAATAAAGCTTTACCTGGATTTCTGACATCTGCACAGGATGCTGCACGGTCTGTTGCACGGTTAAGAGTTATAGCAAATAAAACCAATGCGAAGGTAGTAACAGGTCATGATCCTATAGAATGGAACAAATTAAAAAAGGGTGTTAGGGACTTTTATCAATGAAGCAAATAAAAACTTAAAATAAAATAGAGATATGAATTGGATTGAGTCCTTAATTTTCGGAGAAGGGGTTGCTCATAGTATAATGCTCTTTGCTTTTGTTATAGCAGGAGGCATTGTGTTAGGTAAAATAAAAATAAAAGGTATTTCTCTTGGAATAACCTTTGTTCTTTTTGTTGGAATATCTGCAGGACATTTTGGCTTTAAAATTCATCACGAAGTGCTACATTTCATGAAAGAATTTGGCCTCATTCTATTTGTCTATTCTGTAGGACTGCAAGTTGGTCCGGGGTTTCTCGCATCGTTCAAAAAAGGAGGATTACAACTGAACTTACTAGCGGTATTAATAGTCGTTCTAGGAGCAATAACCACAGTTGTATTATTTTACATAACAGATATACCAATGTCTACAATGGTTGGAATTATGTCAGGAGCCGTCACTAATACTCCAGGTTTGGGTGCTGCTCAAGAAGCATATTTTGATACGCATGGAGTTGGGGACTCATCCATAGCAATGGGATATGCTGTTGCTTATCCATTGGCTGTTATCGGTATTATTGGTTCAATAATACTTGTTCGTTATCTTTTCAAGGTAAATCTACAAACAGAGGAGGAGAAGCTCTCGCAAACGAACTTAAGTACCTCAACAGTAGAACTCCTTTCTTTGCTTGTTAGCAATCCTGCTATATTTGGAAAAACGATTAAAGATTTAGCTCCTTTATTAAGTAATCGCAAATTCATTGTATCGAGAATACTACATAGCGAAAATGAGCAGATAGAAATAGCTTCGTCACACACAAAACTTAATGAAGGAGATAAAATACTTGTGGTTACAACACCTGAAGACAAAGCAATCATTACTACTTTTACAGGTAGTACAATCAGTATGTTAGAGGATGATTGGGCTATACTAGATAAACAACTGATATCTAAGCGTGTTCTTGTAACTCGCTCTAGTATAAACGGGAAAACAATTCGTGAACTAAATCTCAGAAGTAATTTTGGAGTAAATATTACTCGAATAAACAGGGCTGGTATAGATTTAGTAGCTTATCCAAGTTTACAGTTACAGATCGGTGACAGAGTTGTTATCGTCGGAGATGCAAACGCAATTCAGAATGTATCTAAAACGTTAGGTGATCAATTGAAAATTTTAAATGAACCCCACTTAATTCCAATTTTTATAGGAATCTTCCTTGGAGTATTTCTTGGTAGTATACCATTTACATTTCCGGGTATTCCACAACCTGTGAAGCTGGGATTGGCTGGAGGGCCACTTATTGCAGCTATATTGATGAGTGTGCTTGGTGTCAGGTATAAATTGATCACATATACAACTTTGAGTGCGAACCTAATGCTCAGAGAAATAGGTATTTGTTTTTTCTTGGCATGCGTTGGGTTAGGTGCTGGTGAAAACTTTGTGAATACCGTTTTGTATGAGGGTGGGCTAAATTGGGTTGGTTATGGTATCATCATTACCCTTGTACCTCTTTTTATTGTTGCAGTTATCGCTCGTAAAATATTCAAATTGAATTATTATACATTAACCGGACTAATGGCTGGTAGCATGACGGATCCCCCTGCTTTAGCATATGCTAATTCTTCAGCAGATAATGACGCTCCAGCTGTAAGCTATGCCTCAGTATATCCTCTAACAATGTTTCTTCGCGTACTTGTTGCCCAGTTATTAATACTTCTTTTTTTATGAGACGTGGGCAAGTGATACTTATGATAATCAAGGAATATATTGGTAATTAAATGAAAAATAAATCCTGTAACACTTATAGATTACAGGATTTGTCCATAAACAGCTAAATAGTTCTACCTTACATCTAAATTTAACGTATTCTCTTTCTTTAATCTTTTTTGTACAGGCAAGTGAATAACCTTGTTGATAGTCTGCGCATCTCTCAAAACGTTATACGACTAATTTAAACGATATTATTGAGATTAGAATTTAATGAGTCTCTAAAGAAATGAGTTCCCATAAATCATGAATTACCTTTTTGAGTTCTCTGAAATATCAAATGCCGTTTTTTGCTGTCAAAATAATAGGTTTATCGGAAGTTACTAAAACAGTATGCTCATGCTGAACACAGAAACCTCCTTTGTTACCCACAAGAGTCCAACCATCCTTCAGTGTATTAACCGATATGGAATCGGTTGTAATGAATGTTTCGATAGCAACAACACTCTTCTCCTAGGACAAACGAACCTCCATTATCTCCATAAAATCCATTTAGTTCAGCAGACACATCTATATTAACCAGATCACCCTCTTTAAGGACTTTTGAAGATGGTATACCGTGTGCCATTTCATTATTAACGCTTATGCAGGTTCATCCCGGAAACTTGTATGTTACAAAAGGAGCCGACTTTGCTCCGTAATTTTTAAGTATTTCTGCTCCGTATTCATCCAATTCTTTTGTCGTCATACCTATTTTTGCATATTCTCTCATTTCTTTCAATGTGATTGCAACAATTTTTGTTTGTAAAAAGTCATCATTTTTGTCAGTTTTTACTAATTAAATTTCACAAATATAAACATTCCTGGTTAGACTTTTTACGTCTGAGTGATTCGCCATGTAACTCAACTCTCAGGGATTGATGTACAATCCTGTCCAATACAGTATCGGCAATCGTTTTCTCCCCTATAATGTCATACCATTCTTTGACCGGTATCTGGGATGTAATCAATGTAGACTTCTTCCCATGCCTGTCTTCTATGATATCCAGTAGAGTGACTCTTGCCTGTGAGTCAAAAGCTTGTAAGCCAAAGCCATCGAGTATAAGCAGGTTTGTGTTCTCTCTATCCTGTTAAGTTCAGTCAGGTTAGTACCTTTGGCTTTAGCCAGTTTAAGCTGTCCCATCAATTTGGCTGTTTCTATAAATTCGATTAAAGTTTTAGCACCTCTTTCCAAACCTAAAACCTGATTTCTTATTTTTTCAGGTATGACATACCCATACTCATCCAATTGTTTGTTATAGGATTTTTGAATAGCTACTTTTAGGTTATCCAGGGATAAATTGATATCCATAATTTCTTTGGAGCGTCCAATGGCTCTTCCCACTTTGGAATCCTAAACAAGTGGATTAACATCTACTTTACTGTTAAATTGGACAGATTCTCCATTGACTGAGACTTTAACCATAACAGCTACGGTTCCGTCTCTTTTCGGCTGATTCTTTCTGAGATAAAAAAGTGTTCTGATTGTCGATCTCATAATATTCAATTTTTAATTACAAATTTTTGTTTTTTGTTTTGAAGAATACCAGACAACTCTGCGACAAGATGCAGTAAATGAGATATTTTCAATAAAAAAACTACTAAAAAAATAGTAAATTTGAAATAGTAGTTATTCAGTAGTAAATTTTGACGTTTAGAAGTCTTTTTCCTGCCTTTAATTGTCATCGAGATTGACATCAGACAATAAAAAAAGTCTTCTAAACCATTAGTTTAGAAGACTTTTACTTTCTCTTGGCGTTGAACTTTCTTAAAGGTTCTGTTCGCCTAGTGATCCCGGAGCGATTCGAACGCTCGACCCACAGCTTAGAAGGCTGTTGCTCTATCCAGCTGAGCTACGGAACCATCCTTTTCGCATTTAGCGAGTGCAAAGATAATGTTTTTTGTAAAAATAAAAAGACTTTACACTAAAACTTTTCTTAACATCATACAGAATACTGTATAGCAGATAGCCTGATACTGGCGATAGATAAGACTGACAAGGACGTATCTTACTTAAAACGTGTGTTGTATGAGTCCGAGTAGTGGTATTTCATTTGCAATGTAAAGAGATCGTCTTTACTACCATATTTAATACTCATATCGTCTACTATAATGTAGCGTTTTGTCGACAATTCATATACAGCTGTAGATGCACTCAATTCTTTTAGCCAATTAGCTGTTCCAGAGGTGATAGGGTAGGTCTGTACAGTAAACTGTTCTTCTATCTCTTTATTAAATATCGCTTCTATTTGGCTACTTATATCAAAATCGGGAGTCTGGCTTCTGTAAAATCGAGTCGAATCTGTTTTAAATTCTGTTTGCTCCGAACCTCCAAAGCTAAAGCTGCTCCATCCTCCAAGCGCATTGAGAAAAGCAAAGTCTTTGATCTTATAAAGGCATGAAGGCAATATCCGGTATGTCTGAGGCAGGCTCACCTCTTTTCCGTCACGATGCAGGCAGGCTTTTATAATGCCTGTTTGTGGAAATTGGTCGAGTACAGGATTCATGTCCAAAAGAATTGTATTAGCTATGTTGAATTCTTTTACCGATTGGTTGTGCATCACAACGCTGCCCAGATATCTCCCCGACTGGGTGTAAGCTTTATATAATATTCCCAAGTCGTAATCAA
The DNA here is from genome assembly GCF_001261735.1 of Dysgonomonas sp. BGC7. Lineage (GTDB taxonomy): Bacteria > Bacteroidota > Bacteroidia > Bacteroidales > Dysgonomonadaceae > Dysgonomonas. The sequence goes on from NZ_CVRP01000021.1 coordinate 8,722, forward strand.
TAGTCTTACTTTGCCTGTCAGGATCGGACAATATGAAGTTGAAATATTGCTTCTGATCTCTTATGTGTGTCAGTTCGGGCTGATTAGTCAAGGGTTTTACTGTTCTGTCAGTATTTATATTATACACATATTCTTGCAGATCGTTAATTTGCAGGTTGCGGGTATAGCCCGTTATGGCATACAACATATCTGAATGATACAGAGTTTCGGTATTTATACCGTCATTTCTTTTGGCTACAAATCTGAATCCATGAGCCGTACCCGTATCGCACCAATTATGAGAGACCTTAAGAAAATCATTGGAATATTTATTGTCGTTTGTCCACAACGTATTTACATCGAACCAAAGAGGCTTTCCGTAATACGATTTCGATAGGGTGATGACATATTTTCCCGGATTGGTATTGTCAGTACTCCCCAAAAAGATTTCTGAGTTTTTGTACAAATCTAATTGTATTTCGCAAGTTTCACTATCTCTCAATAGCATATCCTGCGAAAGCGAAAATGACTGATTACCTGTCACGCTGATAAATAGCGCAGAAGCGTTTATACTCTTGAAGCAATATGCTTCGCCTTTTTCTTTTGCTGTTATTCTTATCGAATTACCGTTTCCTGTTACAGGGGCAATACTTATATTATAATTGTTCTTGAAAAAAGGGTTTTGCATGAGGCACATCCTGAAGTTTTCGGCAGTGATGGCACTGTCTTCATGTACAAAAAAAGTAGTACTGTTCACTTCTGATATTGTCTTTGTTCCTCGAAATATATCTTCGGGCATATTCTGCCTTACAAACTTGATGGTAGAGAAGTCTGTCGAAAAACCGTTGCTATTTACTGTTAGCATGAAATCGATAAAATTGTATTTCGATCCATATTGTCCCGAGTCATGCAATATGTTTATAAATGAAGGGTCGACTACTATCTCGAAATCGTATTCCGGGCCTGTCCCTTTTGCTGTTATTTCTATTATGCATGGATTCTTCTCGTCAATCGTTAAATCGAATTTCTCTTTGAAGAATGAATATTCAGCCATACAATTCTTTAGTCTTAAAGTTATGTCGGAAATTTCATTTTTATTATTGTCTTCACTAATTAATTCATATGTGACAAATCCTTCATAAACATTATGATCGTAGATATTGACTTCTTCGAATATTTCAAGTATTCTTTTATGAAGCATCCCTTTGAAAGAATGTATAATCCCTGTCTTTGTTTCTTTTACTTGTATGGTCGTATAGTTTAGTAAAATAGTTTGTTGTTTCTCCTCATCGTAATCGAACTCTATCCCGCCTCCTATTATCTCAAAATGTACTTTTTTTAGGAGAGCTTCTTCGCCTGTATTTGGATCTTCTTCCTCATTTTCTTTCTTTATTCCTGTTATCTCAAAGAAATTTGGATTGCTGTTTAACGTAACTTTCTTTGGCTCTTTTATTTCTACTATCTTTTCCATTTTTATGTTATGTCTTTTGTTTAGTATTATTCAAAATATTTGTTCAATTCTTCCATTATTGCTTCCAGCAATTTATCTGCCCACTCGTTTTCCATCATCCGTTCCACCTCTTTCTCTAGCGAGGCCAATATGGGACGGGGTTCTTGTCCATCGCGCCAGATAGCTCTGCTGATAAGAAAAAGAGTACTGTTGTCTGTAGGTATATTGTTTTCCAAAGCCCAATCACGCAAAGCATCTATCGGAGGTTGTTTCCCTGTGCGAGGCTTGCGTCCATTTTCTATAAAGGAGATATAATTGTCAAACAAGGTTTCGATGACTATCGAGTCGCCATTGTAGTGTGTGTCTACCTTTATGGAATCTTTCAGGATGCTTTTTTTTAGAGTATTGCGTCCTGTCTTTTTGTTGATGCCAATTTCGTTACTGTTGAATAGGCTTTGAGAAATAGCCAGTACCTCTGCTGCGATGGTTTCTATTACTTTTACAATCGACTGATTCATATCGGCAACAGATTATTTACGGGTAACGATATCAAAATCAGGTAACTTGTGGGCAAATACCTCGCAGCCTTCTGTCTTTTGCAGATCGAAATCGGGTAGTAAATCTGTTTTTGCATCAAATTTTTTATCAGTACTGAATTGTTCTTCTATCAGACACATGTTCTGCATATTGACCTGAGTGAAATTGATCGAAAAACGACATCCGCAGGCATTGTCATCATAGTAGTTGCGCAGAGTGGTATAAGTCCAGTCGGGACGTATGGATATGCCGCAATCGGGTGTTTTCTTTATGCGTTCTATAATATTCAGCCCGATAGAGAAAGCCAGATTTTGCATTTGACTTATCATTTCTGTTGATTGAGGAAGAAAGAGAACCGAGAAACTTACCGAATTGATGAATACATTGTCCTGATTGCGACCATAGAGAGGGTCTTCGAGCCAGAGTAGGGGATATGTTTCTTTTCCGGTTCCCTGTTCATAACTGCGGTTGTAATAGAATGCCTTGATGGTCTTGTGTTGCTGTGCCTGCTTTCTGAAAATAGTTAAAATGCTGTTTATCATATCTGCTCTTATAAATAATTGTTTTTATTCATAGATAAAGATTTTAGATTCTGATAAAATAATTTTATAAATATATTTTAATATATAGCTTGCCTTTCGTGTTAAAAAATATTATATTTACAACTCTATAAGTTGAATTTTACACCTGATAAAACTATATAATCTATGAAAAAAAACAATTTGTTATTATTGGCAATCACATTGCTTTCTTGCTTTTTCTTATCGTGTAGCAGTGATAAAGAAGAAGATACAATTGTAGGGCGATGGAGAATAAACTATGCTGAACTCAAGGAGGTAAAGACAAATGATGAGCAGGCTAATGTAGCTATAAAGAGATATTTTGAAGAATATAAAACTACTCTTGCTACTGTAGAATATCAGTTTTTTAAAGATGGAGTGTACGATGTGAATGGGCAAAAAGGCGCATATGTTGTCGATGGAGACTCTCTTCGTCTGACTCCTAATTTGAATTTATCTTCCGGTGTAGAGAGTATAACAGTAGCCAGTGGTTTTAAAGTGGACAAAAAATACCTTGTGTTGGAAAATGATATGACCAATTTATGCAGAGATATAATTCATGATATTAATGGAATACAAAATCCTGAAGTTATAGAAGTAGAAAAGGTTGTGTTCAGGATGGTTTTTAGCCGCCAATAATAAATATACACACAAAGGAAAAGATAAATGTTAATCAGAAGAGGCGATACTAACCGCCTCTTGGTGTATAATAATGTATCTTCTCTAATACTCTTATTTTAGATTTCCCCCTAATTGCAATCCTCTTTAGTTCCTTTCCGGATAATCATTGGTACTTATATTTGACATATATTTGTTAATTTGAAACATTAGAGGTTTTTTTCTGTAGCTAAAATTAATTATTATCGCTGTTTTAACAATTTTTGAATTATTTGAATTAATTTTGCATGTAAAATATTATATTTGCACACTATAATACTGTAGACCGAGACAAAAGCAAAGTAAAGATAATGTAAAGGAAAAGTGAGACAAATAAAGCCTTTTACACTTCATTAATTGATAAAACTATAGCAAATGAAAACAATGCGGACATTAACATTTCTGCTAGGTATCTTGCTTGTGGCACAGGTTAGTGCTCAGGTGACTATTGGCAGTTCGAAACAAAACATGTCGGGGGCATTACTCGACCTGAAAGATGATGGCACATACACCAATGGTGAGACTGCCAATAGAGGACTGGGGCTACCTCGAGTAAAATTAACAAAAATAAATCCGACTACAGACAACGAACTGGCAGCATCGATAGGGAATGCCACAGGAGAGTATAATCGCGAAGCTCATACGGGTTTGGTTGTGTACAACAGCAACCCGGAAGGATGTATGCCAGAGATAGATATCTATCCTCCTTTGCCCGGTTCTTATGTATGGACAGGCGATAAGTGGCAATTATTAAACAAGGTAGTTGAAGATGTGCGTTCTGTTTCTTATGGACAAGAAAGTGTAGGTGCTAATGGTATTAGAGTAGGTACTTTGACAATGTCTTTTAACAACGGAACAGATCCTGCCGAAGCAGAAAGTTATCCTTATGCATATTTTGGAGATGCTGGTGTGTGGATGACTCAAAACCTAAGAACACAATATACGCCTAACGGAACCAAACTATCTATGACCGGTTCGCAGACTTCTAACGGGAAAGATGCAAGTGGCAAACCTCAGAAAGTGGGAGCCTATCCACGTTCGGTAAATCCTACACTCTCCGACTTTTATAACGAAAACCGTGCTGCGGGTATTGAATTAGGACTGTTGTATGACTGGTATACTGCAACAGATCACCATAACTGTAGCAATGCCGATCAGGATCAGAAAGGACTGTTGGGTAGTGTTCCGGGGCTCTTGGAAGTAGAAACTAAAGAAGAGAAAGGATTTATAAAAGGTATATGTCCCGCAGGCTGGCACTTGCCTAGCGACAGGGAATGGACAAGTCTTGAAAAAGAACTTACAGAAAAGGCTTCAAAGTATGCTACGGGCACTTATAGTGGAGCGGAAATAACGTGGAGTACCGCTTGGGAAACTACCATCACCGGATGGCGTTCTCTGGTTACAGGAACTATAATGAAATCGGTAGTAAATCCTTTGCATAATACCTATAGTTCGGCAGGCGAATCGAAAGATGCTAGAGTTGGAGGATTCGATGTAATACTTGTTGGAGATGCTGAGGATGGAACAAGCCACAATTATAGTAGTGGGGCTTCTTTTTGGTCGTCGAGCAGTTATACCAATCAGTATAATACTGTGGCATTAGCAAGGAACTATAACTACTCGCGAGTGGAGTATTATCGTGGTGCATTCAACAGAAAAACATTCTATTCTGTTCGTTGCAAGAAAAATTAATAAATTGAGTCTTATATAGAAATAAAAAAGGCAAGGAGAGAAATCCTTGCCTTTTCTGTTTTTCTTGAGATTTTATTTTCTCTTATATTTAAAAATATAGGCAGCTTGTTGTATTTCTAATGTATTTTTATCTACATCTTTCAGCTTTTCCGAGCATTCATAATAGATATCTGATAAGAAAGCCTCACTTTTAAATTCTGCTGACATATCAGCTGTAAGTGTTAATACATTATCTTTTACCATAGCGGAAGCCGATTCCGGAGATTCATCATCATCTTCTTCTACTATAAGAGTTAATATATTATCTTTATGAGTGTATGTTCCATTACCTGTTTCTTCTTCTCTGTCTTCGGCGAATCTCATAACAGACGAGTAAGAGCCGTTGGCATTGAATGTGAAAGATTGTTCTCCGAATATTCTGTCAGCTATTACATATTCTTTGAGTACAGAATTAAACGTTTCGTTATTGGATTTGATCACTAATGTAAAGTCTGTCGATTTATCGAACTCCCAAGTTCCTACAATCGAGTTGTTGGCATTGTCGTTTCTATCGTCATCGTTGCTGCTACAAGAAACGGCCGTAAAAAGAAATAAAGTTGCAAATAATAATAATTTGATTTGTTTCATTGGTTGTAAAATTTGTGTTATAAACGACAAAGATATACTTTTTAAAATTTTATTTTCTTATTTGCTTCTCAAATTTATATTGTTCTTCTTCAGCCCGTGACTTGTCTATTCGGTAGAGAAGGAATCCGAAAACTTCGACAACTGTTTTTCCAACGATTTGGTCAAATAAATATATCTTATCCTCTGCCAGATCGGCAATAGTTTTATACCACCCCCATTTATTACAAAAGTTTTTGTATCCTTTAGAAATTGGTTTGCCTGACCCACTACCTGAGAATAATGGTTCAAAATCGCTTCTGATTCTGTCTTTTTGTGCAAAAAAAAAGCGATCAGTGGCAGTGCTTTGTCGCACGATAGCTTGCGAAACAGGTCTTTGCGTTCTGTGGCTGTGCTGCTATTGTAGGTCTCGCCTGCCGGTCGGCACACTATTGCCAGCAATTCCGATATTTTGGTTTCGCTTTCGCTGTTCAGAACCTCTTCCATGTCTATCCATTCGCCTAAAATGAGCTTGTCCGAAACGGAGATGAAGTAGTCCTGTCCCTCTATCCGTGTATGAGTTGCCGGTTCGAAGTCGGTGTCGAACACAAACTTGAGAGCTTCTGTGATTACATCAAACAATTGGGTAGGCGATTGGAGCAAATCCTGAGCATCTATCTTGCAAATGTCGGCTATCATATGCACATACTCCATCTTATTGGTAGGGGTATGTGTAAACCATTTTTCGTAATCGCCAAGTGCGATATCTTTCCAACTGTCGGGAACGTTGATCTCTGTTTTGTTAAATCTTACTTTCAACATAGTTTTCGATGTTTTTTACTCTTTATGTAATACTTGTTTTCCATATAGATAAATAAACCGGAAACTGATTGTGAGATCTTTTAAGTAAATTGTTTATTTGCCGATCAGAGCACTGTTTCTTATGTATCAGGATGTTGATATGCTTTATAGCATAGCTTTTTTCTTGTGATTAGTTTCCTGTATAAGTAAATATAGCTATCTTTGCCGACAGAGAGACAATTCACCTATGTACATTTTATGGTAACTTTTTTGGAAAATACTTCAAATAACAAAAATCATATTTTTTAAAGTTATTTTATTCCCTGCATCTATGTGGAGGAAATATAAATAAATAGCTTTCCAGCCTTTATAACTTTGCGTATTGTAGTACAAGCCTCCGAATAATTGCTTCGGGGGTTTGGAGCTGCACTATGTATCTGTTTTCTGTTCGCTGTTATATTTCTTGTGACAAAAAAAATAAGGAACCGAATACATTCGATTCCTTATCATAATTATTTGTTTGTCAAGTGTAAAGCCTTGTTTTATTTTACTGCATTCAAAGCACCTTCGTAGTTTGGCTCTTCTGTTACTTCAGGTACAAGTTCGGTATATACTACCTTGCCATCGCCATCGATGACTACTACCGAACGAGCCAATAATCCTTTCAACGGACCATCAGCCATAAGGTTGCCATAGCTTTTTGCAAATTCAGGATTTCTGAATACCGAAGCAGGATGCACGTTTTCTATACCTTCGGTGGTACAGAAACGGCCGGCAGCAAAAGGTAGATCGGCCGAAACGGCTAATACTACAGTGTTTGGCAAGCTGGCAGCTTCTTTATTGAATCTGCGTACCGATGCTGCACATGTACCTGTGTCGATACTTGGGAAAATGTTGAGAATAACTTTCTTTCCTTTCAGGTCTTTTAATGATACTTCAGACAAATCTGATTTTACCAATGTGAAGTCAGGTGCAGCTGTTCCTTTTGCCGGAAGTTCGCCACTTGTATTTACTTTTGTTGTTCCTTTAAATGTAATTGTAGCCATAATTCTTTTTGTTTTTTAGTAAATTATTATGTCGTATATAAATTTAGTATTTTTTTCCTTTTTTATTTAACCTGAATAAGAAAATCAGCTTCCGGATGACGAACTTTTTTCAAATTCACTAGCCAGTCATTAGCTTCATCTCTATAGCCGAGCGGTAATATGGTAACGCTTTTTAGCCCCTCCTTGTTCAAATTTAATAATTTATCCAGTTCTTTTTCGTCGAAACCTTCCATCGGCGTAGAGTCTACTTTCAGCTCCGCTGCCATTGCCATTGCAAATCCAAAGGCGATGTATGCCTGTCGGGCAGCGTGTTCGAAGTTTTCTTGTGCATCGCGATTCAGATATGCTTTTTTCAGCCTGTCGGTGTATGGCGTGTACTGGTTTTCGTCTTGACCACGGTCTTTAGTTATCTTACCGTATATGGTGTCTATACGATTTTCGGTATAGTTGTCCCACGCAGCAAATACGAGCACATGAGATGCGTCAGCCACTTGTTGCTGGTTGTATGCTATAGGTACTATCTTATCCTTTAGTTCCTGATTTGTTATTTCTATTACTTTGAATGGTTGCAGACCCGATGAGGTAGGAGCCAGCCATGCTGCCTTTATTATTTCATCTACCAGTTTTTGGTCTACTTTTTTCGAAGGGTCAAATTTTTTGGTGGCATATCGCCATTCCAGATCTTTAATTAAGCTCATATCTGATACTGTTTTTTTAAAAAATTAATATATTTATTTGTCGTCAGCTGTACAGAATAATATCTTTTTCAGCTGTTTTCTCAATTCTACAATTTGATTATCGGAAAGCTCCAGTCCTTCTTTTATGAGGGCAGGTATAGCTTCTGCTTGTTTTTCGAGAGCTTTTCCTTGCTCTGTAATGTTAATATTTACAATTCGTTCGTCTTTTTCCGAACGTTTTCTTTCTACCAATCCATTGGTTTCCATCCGCTTGAGTAGTGGGGTAAGTGTGCCACTATCGAGCCATAGCTGTTCTCCGAGATGTTTCACTGTTACCGATTGCTGTTCCCACAATACCATCAGTACCAGATATTGCGGATATGTAAGTCCCAGTTTGTCGAGATGGGGACGATACAGAGCCGTTATCTGCCTCGATAGTGCATATATTGGAAAACATAATTGGTTATTTAATCTCAAATCTTCAGACATATCATTGTTTAAAATTATATTGTGCAAAATTAAATTGTTTAATCTGTATCTGGAAATTTATAGTGTTAAAAAAGCGAAATACATTTGTGTATAAATCTCTATGTCTTTATTTCAGCTATTTCAACCAATAATTGATATATGATTCAATAGAGTCTTGGGGGGTATCTTCTCTATATCCATACCCTTCTTTAGGGTTATAACTTTTGGAATTGTTCTGATATCTGATATCTGATTCTATTTCTTCCTCAGTTAATTTCTCTTTCACGAGATATAGCCTTCTCTTATATTCGGGCTTAAAATCTTCATCTATTATATTGGATATTCCTGATGTAAATACCCATTCGTTTATGGGTTTATAAAAAATAAAACCTGTATAAACATCTTTATAACCGATTGCATTTGTTTCGGTTTGGTCATAATGATCGAATGCGTTATTTCCAAAAGGAGTATTAGCAAAATCGAATCCTAATGACGGATTTCCCAGTGCTCTGAATGCCGCATCCCATCTGCCCTGCGAAATCAAATAATCTTTTCCCGACTTTTGAAATACAACCCAATTCATCATTACATTCGCAACCTTTCCCGGATATTTATTAAAAATATATGAGGCTGCATAATTATCAGAATCACCTCTAAAAGTAACATAGCTTTGATAGCTGTGAGGCCGATTAAATATTACTAATGCCTTTTTGCGGTGTTGGTTCGAATCCTTTAATATACGTTCGTAATCATGTATAAAATGATACCCCATATAACCATCCCTAATGCCTGTACTAACAAATTCTTTAAAAGCTTTTTGTTGGCGATGGGTATCAACTATTCCCCAATCATATTCGATATCGGTTGGATAATAGCTTATTTTATCTTTTTCCGGTAATTTTGAGTTTACTTTATAGATTGAAGAAAGTAATATCCAATAGTTATAACAAGCCCACATTGGTTCATAATCCATGTCTCTATATAGTTTGCGGAGTTCCTTCTCGAAATCAGCATAGCTAGCGTAATTGCCTTTCAGTACTTCGTTGGCTCGGTCTCTTTGATTGTGTACTCCCACTTCAGTAAATACATTGCCTACTTTTTCTATAAAGCGCGGATCAGATATTATTTTGGTAAATAATTCGTATTGTGTCGTATCACGGTGGTCACGTTCACCCAATACAACTATATCGTATTTCTCAAAAAGATCGAAAATATAATCTACGGGATCTGTCTTTTGCTGTTTTAGGAAATCGATGTACGGTTGCACTTCCTTTTTCTGTGCACAAACTATTCCGCTGAAAAGAAATAGAAAGAATAAAATAAACTGTTTTGTGTTCATCGTATTAAAAATTGATTAAAAAGGTTTAGAATTTATGTGTTTTCAGCTTTCGATCTTCTTTTTCACTACGGCGGGATTTTCTGCTGCCACACAGTTGGATGGTATGTCTCGGTTTACAACGCTGCCGGCAGCTATCACCGTATTGTCGCCTATGGTTACGCCGGGTAGTATGCTCACCCCTGCACCTATCCATACATTATTGCCAATGGTAACGGGGTATGCATATTCCAATCCCCTGTTGCGCTGCTCTACATCGAGTGGATGTCCGGCAGTGTAAATACCTACATTGGGAGCAATAAAAGCATTGTCTCCTATCTTTACCTTTGCCCCGTCCAGGATAACAAGGTTTGTATTTGCATAGAAGTTTTCACCTACTTCTATATTATATCCGTAGTCGCAATAGAAGGGCGGTTCGAATACAAAATTATTTTCGGCTTTGCCAAGTAGCAGCCGAAGCAGTTGCTTTCGGTCGTCTTCCTTTGCCGGATGTGAGTGGTTGTAGTCGTATAATATTTCCTTTGCCTTCTGTCTGGCGGCTATTAATTCTTTATCGTAGTTGGCATCGTACAATAGTCCTTTTTCCGATTTCTCTTTTTCTGTCATTATTCTGTGTTTTTTTCAAAGAAGCAATATAATCAAAAAAAGAATCTGATATTACATTTCGGTAAATATTAATGTGCACTTACATCTTTATCTATCATTTTATAAATATTATCTATCTTCTATTGTGTAAAAAAAACGCTCAAAAAATGATGTTTTATAAGAACTAACATGTATTTTTAACGTTAATAGTTAAGTAATACTTGTATTCACTAAAAAAAATTAGTCCATGAAAATACACGAATACCAAGCCAAAAACTTATTTGCATCCTATGGCATCCCTGTAGAGAAGTATGTATTGTGCAATGCCGTGAAAGATGTGGTAGGTGCATACGACTCTCTGGCTATGAACACTGTAGTGGTAAAAGCTCAGGTACTTACCGGAGGCAGGGGGAAGGCCGGAGGGGTAAAACTGGCTCGCAGCAAAGACGAAGCTTTGAAATATGCCGAAGCTATACTTGGCATGACGATCAAAGACTATCCGGTGGAAAAGATCATTCTTAGTCAGGCTGTAAATATCCGTTCCGAATATTACGTTAGTTTTGTTATCGATCGCAATTCAAAGTCGGTGATACTAATGATGAGTGCTGAAGGCGGAATGGATATAGAAGAAGTAGCTGCTACTACGCCCGAAAAGCTGTTTAAGTTTGCTATAGATCCTTTTATCGGATTACCCGATTATCTGGCTCGTAAGTTCGCATTTACCCTCTTCAAAGACATAGCGCAGGTAAATCAGCTGTCAGACATATTACAGAAGCTATACAAACTATTTGTAGACAAAGACGCATCGTTGGCAGAAATAAATCCTCTCGTGCTTACGGATGAAGGAAACTTGTCGGCTATAGATGCCAAAATGACTTTCGACGACAATGCACTCTTTCGCCAACCTCAGATACAAGCAATATTTGAACCTACCGAAGAAGAAAAAACAGAGGCTTATGCCAAAGAAAAAGGATTCAGTTTCGTACACCTCGATGGCGAAATAGGCTGTATGGTAAATGGTGCGGGGCTGGCAATGGCTACTATGGATATGATAAAGCTGTATGGCGGTACTCCTGCCAACTTCCTCGATATTGGCGGTAGCTCCAATCCCAACAAAGTGATAGATGCTATGAACCTTTTGCTCAAAGATCCGCAGGTGAAAGTGGTTCTTATCAATATATTCGGGGGAATAACCCGATGCGATGATGTGGCAGCAGGTTTGCTGAAAGCGTTTGAACAACTGAAAACCGATATACCTGTGATTGTACGCCTTACCGGAACCAATGAGAAAGAGGGGCGTGAAATGCTTCGGGGAACACGCTTCAGAGTGGCCGAAACGATGAGCGAAGCTGTACGGCAGGCTGTAACAGCCCCCTAATCCCCCAAGGGGGACTCCCCGATACATAATTTATTTAACAAAAAACTCTCTTAAGAAAAACCTCCCCTTTGGGAGGTATGGAGGGGCTAATTTTAATATTATGAGCATACTAATAAACGAATCGACACGACTGATAGTACAGGGAATAACCGGAAGAGACGGTAGCTTCCATACTCAAAAAATGAAAGAATACGGCACTAATATAGTCGGCGGCACTTCGCCCGGAAAGGGTGGTAGCCGGATACTTGACATTCCTGTATTCGATACGGTATATCAGGCAGTAGAACAGACACAAGCCAATACTTCTATCATATTCGTTCCTGCACGTTTTGCGGCCGATGCCATTATGGAGGCAGCCGATGCGGGTATCGGGCTTATTATATGTATATCGGAAGGTATGCCTACTCTCGATGCCATAAAGGCTCACCGGTTTGTACAGCAAAAAGGCGCGATGCTGATAGGGCCTAATTGCCCCGGACTGATGTCGCCCGGAAAAAGCCTTGTGGGTATATTGCCGGCACAGATATTCAAGAAGGGGAACATTGGGGTAATAAGTCGTAGTGGGACGCTTACCTACGAAGTGGTTTACCAACTGACGGTCAACGGTATGGGGCAATCGTCGGCAGTGGGTATGGGCGGCGATCCTGTAGTGGGACTTTACTTCCGCGAATTGCTGGAAATGTTGCAAAACGACCCTGAGACAGATGCCATAGTGATGATAGGCGAAATAGGCGGCAATGCCGAAGAACTGGCTGCCGAATATATAAAAAATCATGTAACCAAACCTGTTGTGGGCTTTATTGCCGGACAGGCAGCGCCTGCGGGCAAGCAGATGGGGCATGCAGGTGCCATTATAGCAGGAAGTAGCGGTACGGCAGCCGACAAGATAGCTGCACTGGAAGCTGCGGGTGTAAGAGTGGCTAAAGAACCTGCCGATATACCGGGAATGCTTAAAGCAAAACTCGGCGTATAAACATCACTTTTTTTATTAAGTGAAGAAAAGAAGTTAATAAATGATATAATTTCAAGTAGTAACTAGTTATAGTTGCTATACTTACCAAAGTAATAAATAGGTCTGCGACCTTAAATAACTATGAAACCTCTTTGTCTTACAGCAAGGAGGTTTCTCTTTTTATTATTATATCTACTTGTCTATTTTGATACGGTACACATTGGTGTCGCGCTCTGCAAACCCTGCTTTACGGTACAGTTCGTTAGCTGCCACACGGTTGGGGCGAGAGGTGAGGTTTACACTCGAAATGTCAAGCCCTCGTGCAAATCCGACAGCATAGTTTATCAGTTTTTCGCCAATCCCTTGTCCTCTGGCCGAGGAATCGACTACTACGTCTTCTATCCAAGCCTTTGCTCCCGAAGGCGTTTCATTTACCACAAGGGTAAGTGTGCCTGCAATGGCAGGGTTGTATGCCACAAAGAGGAACACACCACGAGTGTCGATCATCCGTTGCAGGTATTGCTGGTCGGGGATTTTGCAGTCGGGCGAAAGCTGTGGTATGAGCCTTGCAAAAGCATTGGTGATGTCGCTGTCGATAAGCGATATTTGTTTTATTTCTACCATTTTCTTTTTCTCTGTTATGTGGCATTAAAGATAAGAAATATAGTGTAGTTTCAGTACTTGATATAAACTAATGATATATTTTCAGTATCTGGTGTAGGGGCGAAAAATTTTTCGCCCGTTGATTATAATGGGCGAATATTTATTGGCTACGCCGAACGTTGTTTCGCTCCTACAAGAGATTGCCCCTACTTGAAACATAGGGCAGTAAATTCTTTTTTCTACTTATTTAAACCTTTTATTCTTATCTTTAGTCCAACAATTATAACCAAACTCTTGAGACGGTATGAAAACCTTACACTACATATATACGCTACTGCTGTGCATCTCTTTTGTAGCTTGTGGCGATGAAGAACCCATAACACCCAATCCGGATCCCGATCCGAAACCTCCTGTGGAGAAGGAGAATATTGTCTTCAATATTGATGGAGATCTCATTCGTGCGGGTAAGGACAAGACGGGTGATGCTGTTTTCAATCTCGATGGCGACTATGTGCGTGCCGGCAAGGACAAGACGGGCGATGTGGTTTTCAATCGTGATGGCAAGCTGATCCGTGCAGGAAGCGACAAGACGGGCGATGTAGTTTTCAATCTCGATAATAATT
>NZ_CVRP01000022.1 GCF_001261735.1 Dysgonomonas sp. BGC7
AAATCATTACCTTTATCATCCCTTATTTCACAAGAACCGCCCATACAGATATATGCAACAAAAGAATCGACAGACGAATAATCCCTGGTCACATCTTTTGTCAGTTCAAGAAGATTGGTTGTAAAATAGCGACAAGATTCGAGTTGTACCGGTTGATTTTCTTTTCGGGTATATGCCGTCTTATAGTTATCATACAATTTAAAGTCTATTGCATCTTTTGCCAATTCGGTATGCAATTCTCGTCCATTACCGTTCGCATCTTTACGATTATAATCGTAGATACGATATGTAATATCGGAAGTTTGTTGTATTTCTGCAATAAAAGTTCCAGCCCCAATAGCATGCACACGCCCAGCAGGAAGAAAGAACACGTCACCTTTCTTTATATCGTGCTTAGCCAAGGAATCTATAAAAGTATTATCTTCTATACTTTTCACATACGAGTCGGGTGTCATCTGTTTTTCGAAACCGGAATATAAGAATGCCCCAGGAGCAGCATTAATCACATACCACATTTCAGTCTTTCCAAACGAATTGTGCCGAGCTTTTGCCAACACATCGTCAGGATGTACCTGAATAGATAGATTATCTCGGGCATCGATAAATTTGATAAGAAGAGGGAATGTGGTTCCAAATATTTCATAATTGCGTTTTCCAACCAATTGCTCCTGATATGTAGCAATAACCTCGCTCAAATCTTTATCTGCAAGCTCTCCATTAGCGACTACAGAGACATTTCCTTTCACACTGGATATCTCCCAACTCTCACCAACACCTTCCTGAACAGGTGTTATACCTTTAAATTTACATATTTCGTTACCACCCCAAATAATAGACTTTAGAATGGGTTTAAACTTTAATGGATATAATTTCATTCTTTTTGTTTAATTAATTCCTTACAAAAATAATCAATCTTTTCGATCTTTCTATTTTGCCTGCAAAAGCATTTAGTTAATTATTTCAATCTATTTTTTTCAGGACAAAAGCTGTACGCGAAGGTATATATAGCTTCAACCAGCCTTTCCCATCCTCTGCGTATAATTTATCATAAATAGTGAAGTGCTCCATCGAGTCTTCTATAAGGCCGTTGCCTCCAAAAGTATATGAATCTGAATCTAAAACAACCTGATATTTGCCTTCAGGTGCTAAAAAGCCATAATCAAAAAATGATTGCCTTGGATTGAAATTAAACACAAAGACTAAATTGCCACGCATAAACGCAAGTACTTGATCTGAATCTTTATCCCAAAGTTTTACAATCTCAGTCTGCTCAAAGTGCTTTACAGAAGATATAAGTAAAAGCATTGCTTTATCAAAATCGCCCATATAGTGATACTTCAAATCCTGATTGTCGGCCAGCCACCACTGCCTGCGGGCGTATTTATGAGACCATCCGTTCCCCTCGCGAGGAAAATCGACCCATTCGGGATGCCCGAACTCATTTCCCATAAAGTTGAGATATCCTCCGTTTATAGTAGATACTGTGACCAAACGTATCATTTTATGAAGGGCGATACCTCTGTCTGTCATGTACGAACTTCCATAGTGCTTCGACATATACCAGTACATATCGGAATCTATCAACCGAAAGACAATGGTTTTGTCTCCTACCAGAGCCTGATCATGGCTTTCTGCATATGAAATAGTCTTTTCATCGGCACGCCTGTTAGTCAGTTCCCAGAAAATACTAGTAGGATGCCACTCTTCATCTTTCTTTTCCTTTATTATTTTAATCCAGTAATCGGGTATATTCATCGCCATACGGTAATCGAAACCATATCCTCCATCTTTTACTTTGACAGCCAATCCCGGCATACCGCTCACTTCTTCGGCTATGGTAATAGCTTTGGAGTTGATCTCGTGTATAAGTTTATTGGCTAGTGTAAGATAGCAGATGGCATCTTCGTCTTCATTACCGTTATAATAATCAGGGTATCCGGAAAAGTTATCGCCCAACCCATGACTGTAATAGAGCATAGAAGTTACTCCATCGAAACGAAAGCCATCAAAGTTATATTCTTCGAGCCAATATCTACAGTTAGACAACAAAAAATGTATTACTTCATCCTTTCCATAGTCGAATACAAGAGAGTCCCATGCCGGATGCTCCCGTCTGCTACCCGAATGGAAATATTGTGTATACGACCCATCGAAACGCCCAAGCCCTTCTACTTCATTTTTCACGGCATGAGAATGAACTATATCCATTATCACGGCAATGCCCATAGAGTGCGCATCATCAATAAGGTGCTTTAATTCATCAGGTGTACCAAAACGTGAAGAGGCTGCAAAGAAACTCGAAACATGATACCCAAACGACCCGTAATAAGGATGCTCCTGTATGGCCATTATTTGTATGGTATTATAACCATCAGCTTTGATACGAGGCAGAATATTCATCCTGAATTCCTCGTATGTACCAACCTTTTCTTCTTCTACGGCCATACCGATATGACATTCGTATATAAGAAGAGGATCGGTCTTAGGCTTAAAGTTTTTCCTCTTAAAAAGGAATGGTTCGGCGGGATCCCATACCTGAGCACTGAATATTTTAGTATTATTATCCTGAACTACACGTGTAGCCCATGCGGGAATGCGTTCGGCTTCTCCCCCATCCCAGCATACGATAAGCTTATATAAATCTCCGTGCTTTATATTGTTCAATGGCACTTTGAGTTCCCATTCTCCGCCATCTTTACGATGCAGCTTATAAGAATCATCTTTTTGCCAGCCATTGAAATCCCCTACCATATATATAGTCGTTGCATTAGGTGCCCACTCACGGAAAACCCACATGCGAGCCATCTTATGCAAGCCAAAATACAAATGACCTGAAGCAAACTCCGAAAGAGTCACTTTTCCCTTATCGGTGAGCTCCTCTTCCCTTTTCAACACATAATTGTATCGTCCTTCTATAGCTTCCTGATAAGGTTTGAGCCACGGATCGTTTTTTATCAGTTTAAGCATGGTTCAGAGATTTATTTGATTTGTATAACTACTACAACTTACATTGAATACAAGAACAATTTATAATCGTATTTTCACAACCACTTTTCTTATCTTTCCTTCTCCTATACATGGGGCATGTCCATCCTGAGGAAAGAATATTGCAAAATCTCCGGGCACAGCCGTAACCCGTGTAGTTCCTTTATCTTTAAAAAACTGAATATCTTTTTCTTCATTAAAGGCTTCGCGCTCTTCTTTTAGTTCTATGCGGGCTTTCCATCCATAAGTTTCGGCTTTGCTTACCGGCAATTGGATGTCGATATACTTATTATGCACTTCCATTTTTGCATCCTCTTCAGTTTTCATATCGCTGTCACTCACCACCACAAAAAGATCTTTTCCTTTAAGTTCGGTTTTGCCAAGTTCAGCTTTCGAGAAATCTACCGATTTGATGTATTCAAATGCTTCTTTAAATAAAGGATGCAAGCTATAATAAGCCTCTGCATTTTTTAAACTGTCTAAAATCATACTATAAATTTATTTTTTGTAATTGTCAGGAGTAATAATCATTGAGAATATATATTTCCCTTCTGTATCGTTATATTGATACTCCATAGTAATATCATTGTCTTTATAGAACTTCACATCAGGGTTTGTTTTCATAGCACTTATTATTTGTGGTTCCAATTTCGATTTGAAAAGTGTAGTATCAGTTACGATTAATTCACCTATTATGCTATGATAATATCGCATAGCAAGACCAGATTGAACGGCACAACTATCGAGGCGTGTCCATTGATCCAACATACGAGGACACATCTTATTCGTTTCTTCTGCCAGTTCTTTCAAACGAGCATCCACACTTTTATTACATTGTGTAAAAAGCAGCCCTGAGCATACTATAGAAAAAAGTAACATAAACTGCTTCTTCCATCGTTTTTCCATATATCTATTTCTTATTCCCATGATTAATATCACAAAATATGATATCTTGCCTGTTTTTCTTTATAAATACAAGTTTAACAAAATTAATCGGGATTTTAGTTAATTCCTATCTTTTTTCTTCATAAGGATCAAAAGCTATAAAAACAGTAGGCTCGATCCAGATGAACAATAACCTCATCTAAAGCGAACCTAATATTAAAAAATATAAAGTTTTTCTAAATTACTTAGTAATCTTCTTTATAGTCTCCTATCTCATCGATCATTTCTTCTACATTGCCCAACCCTTTCGGATTTGGGCCATAATAGTTTGCACCATATTCACCATCGGCAAACAACATCCAAAAAAAATACAAGGGGATTATTTGATACCAGCCTGTATTACCTCTATCATGACATCTTTTAGCTCCTTGAGCCCATAGAAACCAATAAGCAGGAATCATAAAAATATACATTATCGACTCCGGCAATCCTAATAAGCCAATAATAAAGCCAACTATAAAAAAGAATACAAGCGTTATAAGATAACTGATTCCATATTCCATTCGACGAATACGCCCACTGAAAGAAAAAGGATTTTGAAACATAGGCTAGTGTTAAAAGGTTTTTATAAATACTAAACAAAATATTATCACCCACAAAGAAATATAAAATATTGTCAGCACAAAGAAAAAAGGAATAAAAAAAATATTTTAGTTAATTCCTATCTTTTTTATCCTACAGCAAACGAAATAGTTTTAATCAGTAGTATTTTTTACTTATTTTTGCCTACAAGTAAACAACTCACCTAAATACAAGTGTATGAATAAGTTTCTTTTCATTATTAGTTTTTTAATTATGGTCTATTCTTGTAATACGAATACAAGCAGCAAAGATGTGGACAACCCATTTTTCTACGAGTTTGATACACCAAATGGTGTTCCTCCCTTCGACAAAATAAAAGCAGAACATTTTATGCCTGCTTTTGAGGAAGCTATAAAACAGCACGATGCTGAAATAGACTCTATAGTAAATAATACTGAGGTTCCTACTTTCGAAAATACAGTAGTCGCTTTAGACGAATCGGGCAGAATGCTCGACAGGGTAAGTTCTGTGTTTTCTGTCATGACAGGCACAATGTCTGACTCTGTATACAGAAGTATGGAAACCGACCTGACTCCTATATTAACAAATCACTATGACAATATAAATTTCAACGAGAACCTATTTAAACGTATTAAAGTAGTTCACGACGACAGTATAAAAACAGCAGGCCTGACCACCGAACAAAAAATGTTGCTCGACAAAACCTATAAAGGCTTTGTGCGCTCGGGTATCTTATTGGATGGGTCGAAGCAAAGCCGTTTACGTGAAATAAACAAGGAACTAGGTGCTGCAACATTAAGCTTTAGCCAAAACGAACTGAAAGAAACAGACAGCTACCAACTTATAATAGAAAACAAAGAGGATCTTTCGGGGCTACCCGAAGGAGTTATTGCTGCGGCGGCAAAAGCAGCCAGCGACAAAGGTCTTGAAGGCAAGTGGCTATTTGGACTGAGCAAACCAAGCTGGGAGCCATTTCTACAATACGCAGACAACAGAGATCTGCGCGAAAAACTATACAAGGCTATGTATATGCGTGGCGACAACAACAATGATGCAGACAACAAAGAAAATATTAAAAAGATTGTCAGCCTAAGATTGGAGAAAGCAAATATACTAGGTTACAAAACCCATGCCGACTATGTATTGGAAAATACAATGGCAAAAACTCCGGAAAACGTAATGGGGCTTCTGAACAATATATGGAAATACGCATTACCTCAGGCAAAGAAAGAACTTGCCGAACTACAGGCTATTGCAAAAAAAGAAGGACATAGCATAAAAATAGAGTCGTGGGATTGGGCATATTATGCAGAAAAACTACGTAAAGAAAAATACGCTTTAGATGAAGAAGCCCTCAAACCATACTTCAAGGCCGATAACGTACGCGAAGGCATCTTTGCCGTAGCAAACAAACTCTATGGTATCACATTCAAACAAAGAACAGATGTACCCGTATATCAGCAAGACGTGAAGGCATATGAAGTAAGCGATGCTGATGGTTCACTCATTGGACTTATCTATTTTGATGATTTTGCACGAACAGGGAAACGTTCGGGAGCATGGATGAGCAGCTTCCGCAAACAAGAAGTATTTAAAGGAGAATTTGTTCACCCTCTAATCTACAATGTAGGGAATTACAATCCTCCAACAGGCGGCAAACCGGCTTTACTTTCATTGGATCAGGTAGAAACTATGTTCCACGAATTTGGGCACGGGCTACATGGCCTGTTATCGAAGTGTAACTATCACGGACTTTCGGGCACCTCTGTAGCTCGCGACTTCGTAGAACTTCCATCGCAGATAATGGAGCACTGGGCATTTGAGCCGGAGGTATTGAAAATATATGCCAAACACTATGAAACAGGTGAAGTTATACCTAACGAATTGGTTCAGAAAATACAAAATGCAGGATATTTCAATCAAGGATTCCGTACTACCGAACTGGTAGCTGCTGCTATCCTTGATATGAACTGGTATACAATGACCAGCGGCAGCAATGCAACTACTACGGAAGGATTGAAAAATCTGGATGTAAACAAGTTTGAAGCAGATGCTATGAAAAAAATAGGATTGATATCCGAAATCATTCCGAGATACAGAAGTACATACTTCAAACATATATTCAGCGGAGGATACTCTTCCGGATATTACAGCTACCTATGGTCTGAGGTTCTCGATTCTGATGCATATCAGGCATTCGCAGAAAAAGGAAATATATTCGATCAGGAAACAGCCAAATCATTCAGGGAAAATGTGCTTTCGAAAGGAGGATCGGACGAACCGATGACGCTATATAAAAAATTTAGAGGAGCAGAACCTGACCCTATTTATCTATTAAAGAACAGAGGTTTTGTAAAATAATGATATTTACTATCTTTGCAACTCGAAATTTTAAACAAATAATAAAATATAATCAATGGCAACTACAGCAGATATAAGAAACGGTATGTGCATCGACATAGATGGACAATACTATGTTATTATTGAGTTCTTACATGTTAAACCTGGTAAAGGAGCAGCGTTTGTTCGTACTAAAATGAGAAGCGTTACAACCGGACGTGTATTGGAAAGAACATTCAATGCAGGAGTAAAACTAGACGAAGTGCGTATAGAAAGACGTCCTTATCAATATCTTTACCAAGATGACATGGGGTATAATTTTATGAATACCGAAACATTTGAACAAATATCTCTTGCCGGCGACATGATAGAAGGTGTAGCATTCCTGAAAGAAGGCGACTTGGTAGAAGTACAGGTACATGCCGAAACAGAAACAGTATTGACTGCCGAAATGCCTCAAAACGTTGTTTTGGTAGTTACATATACCGAACCTGGACTAAAAGGTGATACAGCAACTAACACACTGAAACCTGCAACTGTAGAAACCGGTGCTGAAGTACGTGTTCCTCTTTTCATCAATGAAGGAGATAAAATAAAAATCAGCACATCTGACGGTTCGTATGTAGAAAGAGTAAAAAGCTAACAAAGTTTTTTAAATATAAGAAAAGAGGCATACCTTTGGGCATGTCTCTTTTTTAGTTAGAAATGGAAAACAAACTTAAACTCAACATTAAGGACTGGGCAGAAGAAGACCGCCCGAGGGAGAAAATGCTTCTTAAGGGAGTTTCGGCTTTGTCCGATGCCGAACTATTAGGGATACTGATAGGCTCGGGAAACAAAAAAGAAACAGCCGTAGAGCTAGCTCAACGAATACTACACAGCACAGAGAATAATCTCAACACATTGGGGAAACTTGAAATAAAAGAGTTAATAAAAAATTTCAATGGGATAGGAGAAGCTAAAGCGATCACTATTGTTGCAGCTTTGGAACTGGGGAAAAGAAGAAAACTATCCGAAATAGTTGTTCAGCCTCAGATAACATCTAGCGAAACAGTGTATCAGATATTTCATCCGATATTGGCAGACCTCAAACATGAAGAAGTATGGGTATTGCTATTGAACAGAGCCAACAAAATATTGAAGAAAATTCAGGTAAGCAAAGGAGGTGTAGCCGGAACGATTGTAGACATACGTCTGATAATGAAAGAAGCAATAGACTCTTTGGCTTCAGCCATGATCCTTTGTCACAATCATCCTTCAGGAAATCCCAATCCGAGCGGAGACGATGACAAAATCACACACAAATTAAAAGAAGCCGGACAAATAATGGATATTCGTCTTCTTGACCATATCATCGTTTGCGATCACACCTATTACAGTTATCTGGATAAGGGAAGAATATAATTCTGAGTTTTTTTCATTACTTTTGCACTACAATATGGAATAGTTATAAACTATCGGCTTTGTTCAAATGTTTATAACGAACATAAAAATAAAAACATGAGCGATTTATTAGAATTGGAAAGCAAAATAGTAAACATGTTGAAAACAGTTTACGACCCCGAAATACCTGTCAATGTATATGACCTTGGACTTATCTACGAAGTAGAGGTCGACGATGATAAGAATGTAACAATTACAATGACGCTGACTGCACCAAACTGTCCGGCGGCCGATTTCATCCTTGAAGATGTTCGCTATAAAGTAGAATCTGTAAAGGGAGTAAACAATGTGATTGTGAATCTTACATTCGAGCCTCAGTGGAACAAAGACATGCTAAGCGAAGAAGCCAAACTGGAACTCGGATTTTTATAAGAAGACTAGGGTGAAAGGAAAGAAAGTCTATTTTTTATCAGATGTCCATTTAGGATCTGCATTTCACAAAAAGAATGTAGATAAATTTCAGGAGATGACCCTGCCTTCTACTCGTGCATATAATAGTGTAACTCCACTGCACGATATAGAACGAAAGTTGTGTCGGTGGTTCGACATGGTAAAAAAAGACGCCAGCGAAATATACCTGCTCGGAGACATCTTCGATTATTGGTTCGAATACAGAGATGTAGTGCCTCGTGGATTCGTACGCTTCCTTGGTAAGGTGGCAGAAATCACAGACATGGGTATACCCGTGCACTTTTTCATTGGCAACCACGACATATGGGTGACCGATTACCTGCAAAAGGAATGCGGTATGACAGTACATCTGCAACCTCTGGTAAGAGATATCAACGGTAAAAAGTTCTTCCTTGCACATGGAGACGGACTAGGCGACGAAAATCTGTCGTTCAAAATTCTGCGAAAAATATTTCACAGTAAGATCTGCCGTATTGCCTATGCAGCTATCCACCCCCGATGGACTGTTGGGTTCGCTCATTGGTGGTCGAATCACAACAGAGAAAATGACGAAATGCCTCCTTATTTCGGAGAAAACAAAGAGCATCTTGTCGTATTTGCAAAAAAGCACCTACAGATGGCTCCAAACATCAATTTCTTTATATTCGGGCATCGCCATATCATGCTCGATCTGGCTCTGACTGCAAGCGGCAGAGTCGTTATATTGGGCGATTGGATAAATTACTTCTCTTACGGCGTCTTTGACGGAGAGAATTTTTCTCTCGAAATCTTCGATGAGAGTAGTCAATCCTGATTCTTCCTTGTCTCAAAATCGAAATAAAGAACTTCACTCCAGTTATCTATCCCTAAAGCAGAGTATTTATCCCTGTTGAGATTTCTTAATTCTCTTTCGAGGGCGGGAATATCTTCTTTTCCTGTAAATATACGAAGCAGGACATTCTTATTTTTAGCACTATCCAACTCATCTTCCTTATCCAATATTTTCTTATTTATCTCTGAAATCTCAGAGTAAAACTTTTTGATTTCGTCATCAATATTGCTTATTTGTTGCCACAATACCTCATTCTGATCTTCGAGCGGAATACTCGACATATCAAATATCTCTCCACATTCCATGAAAAAATATTGTTGGCGACGATCTTCTCTTTCAAGGAAATCCTCAGTTAATTTTATGCAATCTTGCAAATATTTATGATCATACATGTCCTGTTTGGCAAGATCATCCAAGAAATCATATAACCGTTCTTTACCCTGCTCATAGTCTCCTACAAGAGCAATAGGATGCTTATAATTCCATAACAAAGATGGGCATTTTCGAGGACGGACTGACAATAGGAGTTTGAATGCAATAGGAATATTATAGTTCCATTCGGCTATTGACAAAATCTTGTCGGAATCAGACCTCTCCTGCCGGCTAAGGTCAAAATCTATAGAGTAAAGATAACTTCTGTTTGCCATAAACTTATTTCATATATTTGTTTAATACGCAGCTAAATTAAGCAGTATTTATTTAAGAAAAAAAACCACCCTCTCCAGTAAAAATATGTACCTTTGCACCCGAGTAAAAATTAGAAGGTTATCAATATGAAAATGGTAAAAGGTATTTTTATCATTCTTCTGTTCTATTTCTTAGGACAAGGTATCAGTTATCTGATCAGTGGTTTCGTGCCCGGGAATATCATTGGAATGATATTATTATTTCTTAGTCTCTATTTCAAAGCCCTCAAACCAGACAATATAAAAGATGTCGCCAATGCCTTTACCCGCAATATGGCTATATTCTTTATTCCGGCAGGAGCCGGACTTCTTGGTTCGTACGGACTTATAAGTAAATTCTGGATGTCGATACTTATTGTATGTTCGGTAAGTACAGTGCTTGTAATAGCAGTAGTAGCAATCATTCAACAACAAATGGAAAAAAGAAAAAAATGAAAGCACTATTCGAATCCACAGAATTTACACTCATGCTCATATTCGGTAGTTATCTGTTTGGGCAGTGGGTATTCAAGAAAACGAAATTAGGGTTGTTACACCCTATGATTATATCAATAGCTATAATTATAGCTTTCCTCAAGATATCGGGTATCGACTACAAAACGTTTGAAGACAGCAGTAGTTTCGTCAGTTTTATGCTCGGCCCTTCGGTAGTTGCACTCGGATATGTATTGTATGAACAATTATCTTATCTCAAAGGCAATGTATTATCCATACTTACTTCTATCTTTATAGGGAGTATGGTCGGTATCACAAGTGTAATTCTTTTAGCCAGGCTCACCGGGGCTGACCAAATGCTGATAATGAGCCTTGAGCCTAAATCGGTGACCACACCTATTGCAATGAGCATAGCCGAACAGTCGGGAGGAAATGTATCTCTCACTGCCGTAATCGTTCTCTTTTGCGGTATATTCGGCAGTATAGTCGGGCCTCCTATCTTGCGACTATTAGGAATAAAGAGTAGTGTAGCAAAAGGCCTCGCAATGGGGGCATCTGCCCATGGAGTTGGCACAGCCAAAGCTATGGAAATGGGGGTAATAGAAGGAGCCTTGAGTGGGCTCGCCATTGGACTAATGGGCGTTATGACAGCCCTACTGATACCTATAATCCATCAATTAATCTCAGCTCTGTGACTTCAAAGACAAAGCTCGGTTAATAGTCGAAAATTGTTGACTATTGAGCTATTAAGATTACCTTTGCAAAAAATAATTTTATGGCATCAATATTACAGGTAGACTTACTGACAAAAAGTTTTGGAGATCTTGTCCTTTTTTCTGACATATCTTTTGGTATAGCAGAAGGAGAACGAATAGGACTGATAGCCAAAAACGGATCAGGAAAAACGACCTTACTAAATATACTTACAGGAAAAGAGAGCTATGATAACGGATCGGTGGTTTTTCGCCGCGATCTGCGTGTAGCCTATCTGGAACAAGACCCTGTATATCCTTCAGAGCTTACAGTATTGCAGGCATGTTTTCACTCGGGAAATGAAGTGACAGACCTTATTGCCGAATATGAAAGGGTTATGGGTTCGAAAGATCATTCCAATCTGGATGAGATACTCCAAAAAATGGATATTCTGCAAGCATGGGATTATGAACACAGAGCTAAACAAATTCTGGCTCAGTTGAAGATCACAGACTTTGAACAAAAGATATCTGAACTTTCGGGCGGACAACTTAAACGTGTAGCTCTTGCCAATGTACTTATTACCGAACCTGACCTTATTATTCTGGATGAACCAACCAACCACTTGGATTTGGATATGGTGGAATGGCTGGAAGAATATCTGCAACGCTCGCGCCTGAGCCTATTAATGGTAACGCACGACCGTTATTTTTTGGACAGAGTATGCAACGAGATAATAGAAATAGACCAGCAACAGTTGTATCAGTATAAAGGAAACTATTCCTACTATCTGGAAAAGAGAGATGAGCGTGTCAGTGCACAAAATTCAGAGATAGACCGGGCTAACAATCTTATGCGTAAAGAGCTGGAATGGATGCGCCGTCAACCTCAGGCAAGAGGAACAAAAGCAAAATCACGCATCGATGCTTTTTACGATCTGGAGAAGAAAGCTCAACAAGTACGTGATGCAGGGAATGTTCAGTTGCAAATGAAAGGTGCGTATATAGGTAATAAGATATTCGAGGCACAACATGTCTACAAGTCTTTCGGAGACCTGAAAATTCTGGAAGATTTCAATTATGTATTTGCTCGCTACGAGAAACTCGGTGTAGTAGGTAATAACGGTACAGGGAAATCCACTTTCATAAAAATGCTGATGGGTGAAGTAGCTCCCGACAAAGGTACGTTTGATATAGGAGAAACAGTAAAATTCGGCTATTACAGTCAGGATGGGCTGAAATTTGATGAGCAAATGAAAGTGCTGGATGTGGTACAAAACATTGCTGAAGTAATAGACTTAGGTAATGGTAGCAGACTCACGGCTTCGCAGTTTCTACAACATTTCTTGTTTCCACCCGAGAAACAACACAATTTCGTATATAAACTATCGGGGGGAGAAAAGCGGCGTTTGTATCTCTGCACTGTGCTTATTACCAATCCCAACTTTCTTGTTCTGGACGAACCAACGAATGATTTGGATATAGTTACTCTAAATATACTGGAAGAATACCTCCAACAATTTAAAGGGTGCGTAATAGTGGTTTCGCACGACCGTTACTTTATGGACAAGGTCGTTGATCATTTACTTGCATTTCGGGGAAATGCACAAATAAAAGACTTTCCTGGAAACTATACTCAATACAGAGAATGGAAAGAAATTCAAGAGATCATAGAAAAAGAGCAGGCGCAGCCTGTGCGTATTAAAGAAGAAAAGTCTGAAGCCATAAGTCCCAAAAAGGAGGAAAAGAAGAAACTGTCATTTAAAGAAAAACGTGAGTTTGAAGAATTGGATGTTCTTATTCCTCGGTTGGAGGAAGAAAAAGGCAAGTTGGAAAATGAACTCTCCAGCGGCACATTATCAGCTGAGCAGCTGATCTCGAAGTCGAGCCGTATCAGCGAACTTATAGATGAGATAGACGAAAAAACGATGCGCTGGATGGAGTTGAGCGAATTGATGTAAAATCTTTTCCTACCTCTTTTTCTAATCAGAGAAAACCAAATATCTAATTATACGTTTATCTATAGTAAAATAGTAAATATAGAGTAAAAAAGTTACAATTGAGAATTGCTCAATAGAGTGTTACTTTCGTTACTTTTTAGTTAAAATGAAGGAAATGGAAGCAATATCGAAACCAAGGCTTTGGTCGCTGAGTTATCTGAATGTTTGTCTGGCTAATTTTTTGATGGCATGTTCGTTTAATCTGCTAATGCCATCTATTCCACTATATATAACGGAGCAAATGGGAGTAGAGCAGTCCAAAACAGGAATCGTTCTGGCATCCTATGCCATTGCATTAATGTTCGTACGCCCTTTTTCCGGCTATGTGGTAGACCTTTATTCTCGCAAGAAAATATTGCTGATTTCTTTTTCTTGTTACGTGTTGATATTTCTCGGCTACTTTTGGGCAACTACTGTTTTACTATTCGTCCTAATACGTTTTCTGCATGGTATTACATGGGGGTTATCGACCGTATCATCGAGTACATTGGCCATAGACGTCGTTCCATCGGAACGCAGAGCCGAGGGAATAGGCTATTACGGCACATTTATGAATGTAGCTATGGCTATAGGCCCTTTCATCGCCATTCATATATATAACAACTATGGGTTCGACATTTTGCTATGGTGTGCCATTGCAATGGGTGCACTTGGAATTATCACCGTTGCATTGATAAAAGCACCCTTGCGCCCAGTAGTAGAACAAACACAAAAGCTATCTTTAGACCGTTTTTTTCTTGTGAAAGGATTGCCTATTTTTCTCAACCAACTTCTTCCCTGTTTTGCATGGGGAACAATAGGACCGTTTGTGGCTCAATATGGTAAGCAAATAGATATTCCAAATGCAGGCATATTTTTCCTGTTTTGGGCAGGGGGGATAATCGCTTCACGTGTGTTTGCAGGAAAACTAGTAGACAAAGGTAAGATACACGAAGTAAACGTTTCGGCGATGACCATTGTTGCTATTTCATTTTTTGTATTTGCCACTGTACATAACATTTACGCATTCTGTATCTCGGGGCTATTTATTGGAGTAGGATTTGGGATGATGTTTCCCGCACTGCAAACTTTATATATCAACATGGCCGAGAACAGCCAGAGAGGTACAGCAAATTCAACCTATCTTATCGGGTTCGACCTAGGACTGGCAATTGGAATGCTTTTGGGCGGATATATAACCGGAATATTTTCTTTCCCGACACTGTATCTTGTAGCATCGGGATTGTGTTTACTTAGTACAATTATATATTGGTTCTATTCCCGAATTGTATTCGAACGAAAAAGGCTAAGATGATAATTCCTTATCTTATCCTACCCTATTATTCGTTATCAGATCCATAATACGCGAGGTACGTGCACCGGACACTCCATTGGAAGGACACTCTCCCACTCCTCGCAATTCGTCTACAATAGTCTGAATCAATGGCTGCTGAATATGTTCGGGCTGAATGGTTTCGTAATAAGACACTTTACTGCCTGTAACCAATGCAATAGACTGAAAAGAGAATGTGTTGAATTTCAGACACCCCTCAGTTCCTATTATAGTAACAGTGTCCTGCATCATCTCTTTAGGGCTGGCAAAGTTCCACAAGCCTGTCCCTACAACACCTGATTTGAATTGCATCACTGCCGATACAGTATCCGACACCGTATAATATCCAGCCAGATTGCGGGCATATCCTGTAGCATCTTCTATCTCACCTAAAAGGAAGTCGAGAATATCGAGTGTATGAGGAGCCATATCGAAGAAATAGCCATCGCCTGCAATATTCTTCTTCACCCGCCATGGCTGAGTGTTCACATCTTTATCCTCTTCACTTGCAGGACGGATATACTTAACATCAACAGTCATTACTTTCCCTATAAATCCGGCATCGAGCAATTCTTTAACCTTTAGAAAATAAGGTAAGGCTCTGCGATAATAAGCAGTGAATAGCTTCTGTCCTGAACGATTAGCAACGTCTATCATATCTAAACACTCCTGATAATTCAATGCCATAGGTTTCTCTACATAAACAGGCTTGCCCGCCTCAAGAGCTTTAATCGTATATTCTTTGTGTGTATCTGGAGGAGTCGCTATATAGATCGCATTTACATCCGGATCATTTATTAGAGACATGGCATCAGTATAATATCTATCGACATGGTGACGGGTTGCAAAGTCTTTTATTTTAGCCTCATCTCTTCGCATTACAGCGACCAACGTAGAATGTTCTATTTTATAAAAAGCAGGACCGCTTTTATGTTCACACACATCTCCGGCACCTATTATACCCCATTTTATGTTTTGCATATTACTTATTTTAATGAATTTAATCAACGACATAGTTACCTGACATAGAACGTCTCAGTTTCCTGTCTTATTGTATATCTCTTTTCAAATTTATTCCTTACAAATTATATAATAGCCCATTAAATAGCTTTAAACACAACAGAAAGTACTACTCAATTTGCTATTTTTCATAGTATTTTATGAATAACAAAATCCAGGAGATAGAGACTCAGATACATCTTTTACACAGAAAGAGCTCCACCTATAACAAAGGTATAAATAAATCATTTGCTTTTTTATTCAATATCCAATAAAAAAAGCTGTCCGCTTTTATTCGAACAGCTTTTACTTCTTATTGTATTATAAGATTAGAACTTGAAGCTCAATCCAGCCATAAAGTTAAAACCTTGTAAAGCATAACCATATTGCAGTTCGTACTTCTGAAACAATATATTATTAACTCTAGCATTTACAGATACCCAATCGGCAATCTCGTACTCGCCTTTAAAGTTAAGTTCATTTATATCATTCATTTTTTCTACTCTGTAATTAAGTACTCCATAATCTGCTGCAAGGGCTTTTCTACCTGCTGCAAACAGATAATTCACCGATAATATCAGTTTATCGAATGGTCTTACATCTGCATTAAATTCGGCGGTAAAAGTAGGGCGTCCCCACGCCTTTTTCTCAGAAAGCAAA
Source organism: Dysgonomonas sp. BGC7 (assembly GCF_001261735.1). Classification (GTDB taxonomy): domain Bacteria; phylum Bacteroidota; class Bacteroidia; order Bacteroidales; family Dysgonomonadaceae; genus Dysgonomonas. The sequence continues at coordinate 16,263 of NZ_CVRP01000022.1, forward strand.
GCTGTATCGAACAGACCATCTATATATCCATTCGTATATTTCACATTATAAAAATAGGCTGTAAGCTTAGCAGACAAGTCGGTATAAGGTATCAATGTTGTTTTAATCAAACCTCCGATATGACCTGTACCCACATTTGCATAAACAGGAGTACCCACATTACCCCATGCTGTATAATCAGGATCAGGGTCTCCGGCAACAACCGGTATATACAAAGGAGAAGCAGCAAACAAATGATCTTTGTCAGTTTTTTTATATCCCGCAAACAGATCGAACTCGAAGCCTGTTATTACTCCCGACTTAAAACCAATTTTAGCATCATATAGCGTTTTCGAGTATTCTATACGAGCCAATGGTGTAGCATATCTGTTTTCTTGAAGAATATCAAGAAAAGTGTTATTGTTCACTCCCCCTGTTGCTTCTACATAGAATGTGTTCTCCTCGTTAACTCTGGCCTGAGCTTTGATATTAGGAGACACCAAAAATTTTGTTTTGATATCGAATAGACTGTTTATATTCAAGCCTAGACTTACATCCCAGTTACCACCTTCCATATTAAAATAAGGACTTGCAGTTATATTCGTAAAGCTATGAAAGGCATCTTTATGAAAGGTTTCATTCTTACTTCCAAAAGACTGATTCATTATGCCTCCTTTTATTCCTATCACTTTGTCTGACGCAAAGTCTGTATAAAAGTCTACATCTATATCGAATTGTCCACCTTTTGGACCTTTATTATCGGTATACAATCCATATTTGCTTTTAAAATTCTGATAACGAACAGAGCCTTTATACTTCAATAAGCCATCATTGTTTTCGCTTGAGCGTAAGCTTGCACCAATATTAATAACATCGACATTCTGACGAGTAGTTATATCGTAAGGAAAAACAGGACTCTCTTTAGGGACAAATGTGTTACCATAATAATTGAACGAATTGTTGAGGAATGAAGCATCGAAAGACAAAATTGACGGCTCGAAAGAATGCTGATATTTCAGTTTTACCTGACTTGCCGCATACTTTGCTTTCGCATCTTTATAGAAATATTTGTCTCCATCCAGATAATCGACATTGCCACTTGTAGAAGAATGAGCTGCTGTAATATCCAGACGATCGTTGTCAGAGTCTAATATTCTATACCCCAATGCACCTTCTACATTCGCATGCGAACCTCCTCCTATGACAAAATAGCCACGCTTCTTACTGAATACAACATCTGTCTTTATATCTCCCGGCTCGGCACTGCCCAAACGATTATTATTAAGGGTCAGCTGAGGAGCCGAACTAACATATTTAAAGTCTTTAGCCTTCACCACAGGGGTGTAAATAGAGGGCAATGTATTTATCTTCGATGCATCTTGCAAAGTCGGGTTATATTCGCGTTCGAGCAATACCTGACGAATTATTGTAGAATCTTTCTGGGCGGCAGCAGTCAATGAGACAAAAGCCAGACCTATTGTAAAAATCGTTTTATATATATTCATTGTTCTTGATTTTCTAATTTGTACTTCAGATTATAATATCTACACTTCTTAATTCAACTTAGCAAGACGAGAAGAAATCATTTCTGCCAAATCCGCCTCAGATCCTTTATAGTTAGCCTGCAAGCTTTCTAAATACTGACGAGCTTGAAATTTATCTCCCTTAGCTGCATATACATCAGACAGTAAGACAACGGCTCTTGCCATCCAATATTCGTGAGGCGTTCCTTCTTTCATAAAGGCTTGTATTTGCTTCTCTGTCTTATCATATGCCTTCGACTGATAATATATATCGGCCAACAGATATTGAGATTCGGCACCAAATACATTGCGGGTATCTTTGGCTACAATCTGAAGATCGGCAATAGCCTTATCACCCTGTCCCAGATTCTTTAATGACTGACCACGATAGAAACGAGCCTCGTTGGCAACAGTAGTCGATAGCTTAGTATCTTCCAATATTTTATTGGCAGCAGTAACCACATCATTATCTTTTTTCATCAGATAAGCACATCTGAGCATACCCAGTCTGGCTACATTACGATTATCGCCACTAGCTGCTACCATATTCAGATGTTCATAAGCAGCATAGGCCGATTCATAATTTCTGCGATCAAATTCTATCCCCGAAGCATATATTAACGCATCATCGATATATTTAGGGTTGTTAGAGTTTATTACTTCTTTGAAATTGCTTAATGCCGAATCAAAATCTTTGATATCAAAAGCCATACTTCCCAGATAGAAATGTGCATCGCTGGCAAATACACCACGAGGATATGTGCGCAAATAACTGTTCAAAGCTGTTTTTGATTCCTCTTTCCTACCTTTCATATACACATTTTCGGCAGCAAGGTAAGTCAAAGAATCCTGACGGCTGGCAGAAAGCACAGTTCCTTTGCCCAAAGAGTTGACATACGAGGCATAAGAACCAATATCGTTTATGTCTTTATATACCCCCTCAAGACTCTCTATTGCTGTACGGGCTTCTTCCGAGTTCGGGTAATTACTGATTACATTCTTGTAGGCATTTATCGACTTCTGAGGATTGTTGGTATTGAAATATAACTGTCCCAATTGTATTCCTGCTTTTTGAGCCAAATTTGTACGTGGATAGTCTTGCAACAGTTTTTCGAGAACAGAAATGGCATCCTTCTCCTTATCTAGCATAACCAAAGCACGGCTCTTTTCGAACAAAGCATCATCGTAATACTGTGAATCGGGATACTTAGCCATCATATTATTAAGGGCTGAGATTTTCCCATTATAGTTACGTTGCAACCCTAGTACAAATGCTTTCTGAAATTCAGAATAATCGGCATTATTAGGATTTACCCGTGCCGCTTGAGAGTAAAAGCTCTCTGCTTCACTAAAATTTCGGTTGAATAAATAACAGTCTCCGATACGGTTGAGAGCATCGGGATAGTTCTGAGATTGACGATCTACTTCGGCTGAAATATATTTTCGGAAATTAGTCAGAGCCTTATTGTAATCTTTTTGCTGAAAGTTTGCATAGCCCAGATTGTACAATGCTAACGGATAGTTCTTTTGTGTAGGCGATACTTGAGCAATATAGGATGAGTAATCGCGTGCTGCCGTAGTATAGTCCCCTTTTCGGTAAGCGGTTTCTCCTCTCCAAAAATAGGCCTCGTTGCGTACTTCTGTGTTGTAACTTCCCAGATTGATTGTTGTATTGAAATCGCGAAGAGCATTATCGTAGCGTCCGTCGATAAATTCCTGCACTCCAATTTGGAACTGAATAATCTGTTTAGCATCCAGAATTTGTTTTCCGGGCGATTTTATACTATTTATTGCATTGAGAGCTGTAGTATAGTTTTTAGTAGACAATAGAGTAGTAGCCAATGCTCCATTCACGTCATCGGTATATTTAGATGCAGGATATTCTGTCAAAAATCGCTGCGAAGCTGTAATAGCTTGGCCGAAAGCAGAACCGCCGTCTTTGTTCATCAGCATCACATAATTATACAAAGCCTCTTCGCTAATTACCCTGTCGAACTGGCTACGTGCAGCAGCATCGAAAGCCATAATTGCATTGGGTGTATCACTGATCTTCAGATAAGACTGTCCGAGAAGCATATACCCGGCCTGACCAAGTTGATCGGAGGTGGATGCAACATTTTTCAAGGCTCCCACTGCCTTCGAATACAAACCTGTTTGATAATACGCTTCGGCTAGTTGGTACATATCTTCACGAAAGGGACTTTCTGTTTTTTCCAAATATCTTTCATAAGCAGTTATTGCACTACTGGTGTTGCCTAAGCGATAATAACTGTTCCCCAAGAGACGATAAACCTCCGCCGCATTATCGGTAGAAGGATAAGACGATAGGTAGTTTTGTCCTTCCGAAATTGTCTCATTCAAATCACCTTGCAAAAATGAGCTTTGAATAAGGAAGAATGTTGCTGTTTCTTTATATTCGCTTTTATTTTTCAATTTTCTGAAAATAGGTGTTGCCTGTGCATATTCACCATCCTGAAAATTAGCATAGGCCAAATAGTATGAGGCCGGCTCTCCATATTTATTACTATTACGGGTTAGTAAGCCAAACAATCTCTTAGCTTCGGCTCTATTGCCTTCTTGAAGATTTGCATAAGCAGCCCTATAACTATAATCTTCCTGCTCGTCTCCTACCAGATAATCTACATCCGATTTGGACAACCAATATAAGGCTTTCTTCCAGTCTTTTTTCACAAAGTGTGTTGAGCCAATAAAGAAATACAATTGGTTGCTATGATATGTTTCGGGATATTTCTCCAGATAGTCTTTCAGCAGATTGCCGACATTGCCTTTTCCTGTATAATACATGGAGCTTACAAGCATATAGTCTGCCTCGGGCATCAGTTTAGTATCTTTCGATTTTGTTTTAAATTCTTCGAGGGTATTCATTGCACCCACATAGTTTTTGTCCAAGAACATTTCTTTGCCTTGCGTAAACAGTCTTCCGGGTTGCTCCGTATAAACAGATTTCTGCGCATAAGCAAATTGCACACTTAATGCAATACTTAAAGCTACTAGCAATTTTTTCATATATTCATTTTTTGTATTTTCCTTACCACTTCTTTTACTGACAGTAGTCCAAACAAATCGGGATTGAGATCGGTTATTTTTATAAACTGAAGTTTTGCGACATCATCTTCTGCCTTAAACGTTGAAGCATCTGTTACTTTACACAGATATACCATATCTAAAGTATGCACTTCAAAGCCCGAATATACATATCGGTTTGGTATAGAGAACATGTATTTCACGTCTGTCACATCCATATTTGTTTCTTCTTTTACCTCTCGTATAACAGCTTCTTCACCCGTTTCGTTCATATCCACAAATCCGCCCGGCAAGTCAAGTGTACCTTTTACCGGTTCATGAGCACGGGTGGCAACAAGCAACTCTCTGTTTTCGTTAACAATAAGAGCTATTGTAGAAGAGCATGAATTGAAATAATATACAAATCCACAATCTTCACATCTCTTCGATTTGAAGTTATTCTCCACAAAACGGTCTGAACCACATTTAGGACAATATTTAAACTGAGCTAACGGATGCATAGTCTTACTTTTGTTTAGTGTTATTATATTCTTCGGCAACCAGAGACAACTCATTATACCAATTTTCTCCAAAACAACGAATCAAGGGTTCTTTAAGAAATTTGTATATGCTTAGTCCTTTTTCTTTTCCCAATACAAGGGCGGCGTCACATACCTGCCAACGATGATAATTCACCGCCGTAAAATCTTTATATTTATGCAAGCGTATAGGATATAAATGGCACGATACTGGTTTGTAGAAATCGACACGTCCTTCTCTATGAGCTTTTTCTATAGAGCATTTGCAGATGCCATTGTCGTCGTAATATGTAAAAACACAGTCTTTACCATTGACTATAGAAGTCACCATATCACCGTCCTCATCTTCGTAAGCAACACCTTGTGCCTCTATAACTTCTTGAGCCTTGGGAGATAAATCGGCCCAGACTTCCGGCAATAAATCTTCGATAATCTTAACTTCTTCCCTTTCGAGAGGAGCACCTGAGTCTCCCTCTACACAACATTCTCCTCTACATGCCGACAAGTTGCACAGGAATTTTTGTTCTATTACTTCCAACGAAACAACTGTATCTCCTATTTGAATCATTATAGTCTTTTTGATCTAAAAATTTTAACAAAGATAATCTTTTTTAAAAACTCATCTCTAATTAAGGTTCAGGCACAACACATATTAACACTATTTGATGAAAAATTCAATTGAATTTGACATGTTGTAGAAATTCTATTACTTTTGCATCCATAAAAACACCGTCACAGGACAGGACGGAATTTAAGGCGCAGTAGTTCAATGGATAGAATAGAAGTTTCCTAAACTTTAGATTCGGGTTCGATTCCCGGCTGTGCTACTTTAAAGCCCGCTAACAATGCGGGTTTTACTATATAAAAACCTAAATAACAGCATCTAACAAACCCTCAACAATCCAACACAATCCAAACTAATATTATAAAATCCATTCTATTTTCGGACATTATACGGACATTTATTATATTTGCTTATTAATTTGTCCGAAAAATGAATAATATCAGCCTCAGATTCCGCTTCGATAAAAGAAATGAAGCTTCAAAGACTAAACAAGGCCTACTTCACATAGAAGCGAGGGAGCTTGGAACCAATGATTGTGTACTTATATCCACAGGAATAAGATTGTATAAAAATCAATTTTCCGACAAAATGGGATTTACTTGTAAAAACCACGATATCGCAGATGCAATTACGAAACAGGCTACCGACCTATTTAATACAATCCATGAATATGCCATTTCCGATAAATGCAGAACTTTAAAAGATATAAAAGGCTGGAAATCGAAAGACAATAAACAGTTGCTAGTCCCATTTATAGAGGCTGAAATGAGGCTTCGTAACATGGAGTATAATACATTAAAGGCCCATGTTACACTTGTAAACAAATTGAACGAATTTAAAAGGATCAAGACGTTTGCAGACCTAACATATGTCAATATAACATCTTTCGACAAATACATGCGAGACAAAGGGATAGGCAACATTTCTATAAATAAAAACCATTCTCTATTGAATATGTATATCAAAATAGCCATAAATAAAGAACTAATAGCAAGATCTCCATACGATTTATTTATACCTCCAAAAGGGAAAAATAAAGAGCCGGTATTTTTAACAATAGATGAAGTTTACAAGATAAAAAAACTATCAGGGTTAAATGATAAACTTGAAAGGACAAGAGATTTATTCATTTTCCAATGCTTCACCGGAATGGCTTATGTCGATATGCAATCATTTTCAAAAAATGACATTCAGATAATAGACGAACAAGAAATAATAAGAAGCAGTAGGACAAAGACAGATGAGTCATTCATATTACTTTTTTTACCCGATGCTAAAATTATAGCGGAAAGATACAATTATAATTTACCTAAAATAAGTAATCAGAAGTACAATGATTATCTAAAGTTATTGATTGCTCATCCGGAAGTAAATATTAATAAGAAAGTCACCTCACATACTGCTAGGCACACTTTTGCAACATATTTACTTAACAAAGGAGTACCTCTTGAAACTGTATCTAAGACTTTAGGACATGCCAATATCAAACAAACTCAACTTTATGCCCGTTTGTTAGGAAAAAAAGTAATTGACGATATGAAAAAAATATTGTAAAATTGGTAAAATAGTTTATCTATACATTAAAGTAAATATTCGGAATAAACACTATTATTTATCAAAAGGAATATCAAATGGAAGAAATAGTAAAATTGTTGAGACTCTTAGAGGACCATGGTAGCGGAGTGAAAGGCTCTGACATTATCGGGCTGTATAAGATACCAGAAAAAACACTTGTATTGGCCAATAGGAAAGGGCTAATACAATTTTATAATATGTATTACAATAGCTATTGTAACTATTTCCATATGTCATTTCTTTGCCAAATAACTCAATCCGGATCAGATTATCTTATAACAGGTGGTGCAGAAGGCTTAATGAAGCGGGATGAAGAAAACAAGAAGATTTCAGAAGAGACGCTGCTAGTTTCAAAAAAGACGCTGCTAGTTTCATCTATTGCCGTTATAGTTTCAATTTTAGCTTTATTTACAACTATTGTCATTTATTTTTTAACTAAATAAAAAGCCGCCTATCTTCCCAGACAAGCGGATCCAAACAATCTTAACCTATATACCTAAAACTTATATTTTATTCCTATCAAATGCCCATTGCCTAAATTGCCTAAGCTTTTTTGATACTGATACTCAAATCCCAGATTATGATAGAATATACCACCTCCGACTCCAACATAATTAAGGGTAGAATAAGAGCCTGAAACAAAAGGCTGCCATACTTTAGTCTTATATATCGTTTGCCGTTCTATAACTGGAGTGAAATTATAATCTAAAGCCGATAGCCTGTTGAATTGTATAGTTGGAAATAACTCAAGCTTACCTTGTGTCTTGTTATCAAAGGCTACAAGGTTGTATGTTCGTTTCATCTCCCAATCTGCAATTATAGCTGCTGTATCTGCCGGAAGATTTACATACTTTACACTTCCTGTATCTCGATACTGTATGTTTGGTTTTTCTTCTTTTACCGGATCAAACTGATTCGGGCTAACAGATCCTGTTATAGTATTGCCCTTTATGTATTCTATTTTAGTGGATGTATCTATAGTTGATCTGCCGATAAAGAAACCGACAACTAAACAGATAATCATTGCTATAACTATGGCTGACGCTTGTTTCATAACGCTATATATTCTTTATTGCACTTCCTACATTTATACATTCTCATACTATGCTCATCCGGGATGTTATCTCCATGAAAATGAGAAAATCTTAATCTGCATCCGCATAACTCACACTTATAAGAAAACTTATTTCGAATCCATATTAACAGCTTCGGTATATATCGTTTCATTTTTATTTTATATTTTTGATAAGTTTAGTATAACTGAGATTAAAAGAGCCTTTGCAGAAATGCGGGGCTTTTTATGGTTTTGTTCCTTTACTGTATAATACTTGCTTCCTGTTATGTCCCGAATTATAAGACATGTGTAAGAAGTTGTTTCTTCCATCCTGATATAATATTGCCTGATCGAAGTCCAATCCACTTCTCAAAAGAGCTGCTAATAGTTTGCGAGGATCTTTCACCGATACATCAGCAGCCTGACCTTTCATGTGCTGTGATGTAGGTACACCTCCAACAGCCTTATTTACTTCCGGGCTTCTATATCCACTACTTATAATAAACGCTTCTCCATATGCCTCTCTTAACGGCTGTAAAAGTCGGTTGCATAACCTGAACAGATTGTCAGTCTGTTCGATGTTAGGCTCATTCTTCATGTTTCTTGCCTTCGCTGTATTGGAATGAGACATTTCTTCTAATGTGAAGTTCTTAGTTAATTGTGTTGCCATTGCTGTTATTGTTTATATATTCTTCAATATCTTTTACTTCTATATTTAATTTCTTTGCGACTTCGCTTTTCAGGACTTTCCATAAAAGTTTTATTACAGGTGTATCAGGTTTAATTATTAGTATATGACCAAATATGCTGACTGCTTCGGCTACTATAAGTACTGAAGATGCAAGTCTGAACATTATATCCCAATTGTCAGAAAGGGCTTTTTCCGCTATTACAACTATCGTTAGGATAGACATATATACAGCCAGTTTAATACATGTCTTGGTAAATCCTATGCTCATTGCAAATGATCCACGTTTTGCGCTCGATGCAATACCCCATATTAAGTCAAGAATAATAGCAGCCAAAACCAAATACACACACATCTCCCGTGTGTCACCAATCCATGTTACTAACCATGTAAGGATAAAGGCAATTAAACTTCCCGCCCATCCCCAAAGGGTTGATATTATCTTCTGTAACTTATCTATTACATTCGCTATCACTTGGCTAATTATTGGTAATAGTTCCATCGTTATATATATATTTCACCCAGCTATACCATTTACGGGTATTCAGGTAGTTTAAGTTATGTTGGTTACTGTATGCTTCACGCTCAAAAGAGATATTGTAATAGGCTTTTGCCTTATCCCTGTATTGAATCAGCCTGATAAGCCATTCGATAACATAGAACAGATAGAAGAATATCCAAAGCATTTCATTTCCCTGTCGGATGTGTATTGCTTCGTGATTGCTTTCTTCTTTGCCGAGTTCTCTCTTAGCGAATACCAACCCGAAGAGGGTTATAGCTAAATAACCCTTCGGAGGAATATATTTGTTGATAATTACTTTCATCTCTTTTATCATTTTATGCTTTTATCGCAGCTAAGAGGACTCCTATTGAATTAGTTACCATTTCTTTTTTGCCTCCTAACACAGGATGCGTATCATCTGTATAAACAGGATAACGCATGTCGAATGATTTCCCCGGATAAAAAGACGAAACCGTTTCGATCTGCCCGTTATATCCGTTGTATCTGTCAATACATAAACCCATGTCTCCGATAAATACATTTTCCATTTCTGAGAACATATCTAAGATATTTTGACGGATTAACAGAATATTATTATTCTTAAATGTTGATTTAGGCGAATCTAAACCTGTCATTGTCGTAAAATTCACGATAAACTTACATTCGGGATTATATGCTTTCATAAAATCTATAACTGATTTTATGTTATTTGCAGTAGATATCGCTGTCTGAATAGCTGTTGAACTAGCATCATTAAATCCTATCAGAAATGAAACGACATCGATTTGAGGTATTCCCGTTATAACATCGCCTGTTGTTGTATCGGCATATTTCGCCTTTGTCAGATAATTCGCAATGTCAATTTGGCTAGTAGTTTCGTTATAAAAAGGGTTTCCTGTATTTAGTGCCACAAAACGACCTGATGTTGTACCCCAATACCCCTCGTGATAGGCATTAAGATTTGGAGAGTATGGATCGCTGACACCTCCCTGAACTCCTGAAAAATGAGGTAATAAACTACCGGGTGTCAATATGTTTTTTAATGCATCGAGCCAATAATAAGCAAGATTATTCCCTTGTGTTATTGAATCACCGAGACAAATTACAGTTTTTGTAATGTTCAGTGTATTTTGAACGGTTCTTATTATAACATCTTTATTGGCTATAACCGTACCTGTTAACGAAAGAAGTTTGAAATTAACGGTCTGATCACCTCCTGCTGTCGGAGTAAAGTAGAAACGTTTATTTCTCACAGTACCGAAAGAGGATGTGATATGTATTTTAAGTGTAGGGTTGTTCATCGTGATATTTTCCAGATATATTGATTTTTCAACTCCCACAACTGCATAAATAATATTAGGTATTAACAGCCTGTTTATAGATATGATACTATTAATTGTCTTTATATCATATGCGTTATCTCTTATCTTATCAGAGAGCAATGATAATGTAGACAGGGTAAGTTCACCTTTATAGAAAACATTACATATGTTATTTAAAGAGCCGTATCTGATATATGCTGTATTCGAAGGTGTCGTAAAATCAAAGTTCTTTCCATCTCCTATAAGATCGGGCGTTTTGTTAGCAGATAATACAGAGATAAGATTAGAAAATCTATCAAAAAACTGTATAGCAGCCCATCCGTTAAGACTACCGTTATAATTGAATATTGCATTTGGCTTTATCGGTATAAATCTGTCATAGCATCTAGAACCACTATATCCCCCTATACCTCCAGTGTCATTTGTACAATAACCGAGAAGCAGCTCATACCCTTTAGGAGCTATATTAGACCCTGTAATAATTAATTTTTCTGTGCTATTTACTTCGTCTTTTATTTCTGTAAGATGAGTTGTTCTGCTAAATATAGTATTTACACTTGTAACCTTCCCATATCTAACTTTTGTAGCCCCCTGTGGAGCTATTATGCTTCTTTCAGGTACAGCGACATTCGTTGAAAATATTCCCGAAATAAAGCTGCTGTCATTATCGTTAGCATAGAATACAACAATACCCAGACCAACAGCAGACATATAGTTTTGAGCTGTAAATACCTGTCCGGGTATGCAGTCATATTTTTTATCAGAAACAACATAACTTGCAGACGCTGCAACAGTTTCGACCCCAGCAGAATTTATATACCTGTTTGAAACTACCGGAAACGTAAATGGAACTTTTAAATATACATTGTCAGCTTTCTTTTCATCCATCTGCTGCATGGATAGAGTAGAGCCGCCTTTGTCGGACTTGTCGTTGTCAAGTTGTTGCCCTGTGCCTTCATATCCCCCTGATGGCATTATATCAGCAGGGACAACGATTCCTGATACAAACTCCCACGTCCTTATATTTATATCTTCTGGATCCACTGTATATCGGTATATTCCGTTCAATAAAGGAGTAGGATCATTTGAGACACTAACTAGCTGATCTAACTTTATAGGTGTACCATCATTAGCTATAGGAGAATCTACATCGCCAACCATTTGAGCATAGGTTGCATATGATTTTCTTATACCTAATGAAGATTGTCCGGCTATCGCATTGGCCGCTGTCAGAATGGCTTCTCCTTCCATTATCTGGGTTACTGATTCTCTGCCTGTTGAGTTTCTTATTTTGTTTCCCCAGTTTATAAGGTCCTGTATCGTATTTCCTACTGCCATTTTAGTTGAATTTATTGTTAAATGCATTTATATGTATTCTGTTGGAGGTTCCGCTATATATACGATCCTCATCCGGCTGCTCTACATTCATTTTGAATACATACAGCGGATAATAAGTACCTAATTTTATAAGTTCAGGAATTGCAGATTCATTGCGGGTAGTTTCTATACCGTCTATAAGGATGTCAGATAATTTAAATATGGAATTTATCTTGTTTCCTACCCATTGCGGAACACCTCTTTTTGTACCTATGGTTAACGCTGATATTTCGTATGATTCAGCGGCTGTCTGGAAAGGTTCGAATCGTTGATCTCGAAATATCTCGTTTTCTACAGCCTGTACTCTGTCTCCGGGATAAAAACCGCCTTCTACACGAAAATTAAACCTCTTATCAACTCCATCCTCATCAATGAAGATAGTATCGTATTCATTCTTACGATGTGTATAATTTAAAAGAATAGTATCAGCGAGATCTTCCGGTTGAGCAATATAAAAAAACGTAGAAACCTCATCAACTTCATTAGTAAGCATAAAACTATATAATCCGGCTGTCTCTACTGAGAAAACTATTTCATAGAGAACTCTTCCATATATATCAGGTTCCAGATACAAAGCTGTTACCGGAACTATAACTTCATCACCTGACTTACTTATATATTTAGAGACAAATCCCCCCGAATCTCCTATAAACTGAATCCTTATTTCTTCTCTTATTGCATAACGCTGCATATAGCATACATCCTGATCGAATGACGCTTTCCAGTTCTCCTTCCTGCCAAGATATAAACTACTGAATTTTGAATTTATAATCATATGCCAATGCCATTTACACAAAGGTAAAAGGATGACATATCAGTAAACAGCCTCGCAAATAACTCGCAAATAACTTTTTATATATAGCGAAAAGTAATTACTTTTATAAAAAAATATCAGGTACTATGAAAAAAATACTCTTAATCATCTTTCTGGGTTCTTTCTTATTTTCGTGTTCCAGTTCAAATGATGAATCCAATACATTAATATCACACCAATTCAATGTTTATAATGATTATATAGAAGATGGTATAACGAATGTAATCATACAATGTAAAGATTTTTCATCTGGCGAGTTGATAGAAAAATTTACAATTGAGCAAATTAATTATAATTCGAAGTCTCAAACAATAACAACCAAAGGAAATAATATTGCTATCACCTATGAATATGTAGTGAATGGAATAATAAAAAAGGATTCTAGAAACGGTTTGTATTTTTCTGGTAATAATACGAAAACAATTAGTATTTCCGGACTAGCTGACAACTTAGGCTCAAATAATTCAGGAGGTAGCGGAGGAAGCCAAACATCATATACGTGTGGAGCTCGCACTAAGGATGGAGGTTATTGTAAAAGAAAAGTAAAAGGTGGCGGCCGGTGCTGGCAACATAAATAAATATATATATATAAACTTATGAAAAAAATACTCTTACTACTATTCATATTTCCTCTTTTCATTGCTTGCTCATCTGACGATGACGATAATAAATATTATTGGGAAGTGTATATTTCAAACAGAAGCGAATTGCACTGTTCCCCTAGCATATATTCAGAAATATTGGCAGGTTATCCAACGATAAGTCCTAAAACAACAGAAATAGATGTAAAAGGGCGCGTTGAACAAAGCAATAAAGATTGGAAATACCTCTATGATAAAGGTGAAATAGATTGCCTTCCTATAATTGCTTACAGGAAGGCAGATAAATAGCTATTTCTTTTTATACAACCTCCATGTTGTTTCCATTTCCCATGCAGGGTTTTTAGATATTTCTTCTATAAATCCCTCATAAACTTGCCCTTTGTATCTGAATCGCACTATTCCATTCACGTTTTCGCCCGATGGCAAATGCTGTATATTACGGCTTGCAATGTCATATATAGTAGGATCGAATAATCCTGATCCTTCGGGTATGTCATAGTTTTGGTCTATTCGTTGGCCGTCTATTATTATCTGAGCATTTGAATCACTGGCCGTAAATTCCATTCGGGCTGCACTTACCCCTAGCAGATCCTCATTTATCTTCATCAGGTTGTACGGGTTTAGGTTACCGTTAAATATGGTACTGCTTCCGGGATAATTACCCGAAAAAACGCTCGTTACTGTTTCGTATGTCGATGCGGCTTCTTTTACATTCACAAGAAACAAATCTTTATCCGATTTGTTATCGGTAGAATCTTTTCCCCTTTCCTGTGTCAGAAATTCTATTCCGTAACAGTCTGCTCTGTATGGGGAAATAAGCTCTAATACCTTATCTATGATGTTCAGGTCGGTTACATAATCATGTATGCCATTAAACTCGAAACGGCCGTTTACATTATCTATCTCTTTTCGATTATACCCTATCTTTAACCCCGGATACAGACGCTCTTCATCTACATACTCTCTAAGATCGGCGCACTCTCTTTCTCCAAGTTCCATAGCTGTCAGATCAGCCCTAAATCCCTTATGCCTTTTTCGTATATTCAGGTGTGTACCGTCTACATGCTGCTCATAGCCATATGCATTCATCCATGTCACAAAATCACGGTACGATGTATGCACTTTAGCCTCATTATCAGCCGTCACAGGTATTCCCCTTATGCTTTCTGCCGCCGATAACATTATCAGATTGTTACTATCTGTATTGAAATCTTCTATGTCGGATGTATAAATTCCCGTACTGTTTGTCATTCTGTCTACCATCGATTGCAATAGTACTTTAGGATCTATCATATCCACACTTACAGGCTTATATTTTGCATTATATTCTACTCTTATGGTTCCGTTTGCCTTAATCGCGACTATTTTAGGAAACGGTTCCTGATCATTCTTCAAATCCAACGCCAGAATAAGATAAAACCTGTTACCTCTATATGCCATAAATTTTTCTGTAGTTATCCATGATGTAGTATCTAATCCCGGTGTAATATCTTTATGGGGCGCAGAGATACTCCACGGATCAGACGTATCATAGTTTGTAGACAATATAAGCCGGGCTCTTCTGATGGAGGCGTGATGGGATGGATCGATATATGCCATGATCTCTGTCAGATTGATTATAAACGTAATCTCTACGGGATTTTCTAATTTATCGTTTACTTCCAGAAAATGAGAATCTGAATTAAAATCAGCCAATGAGGCTATTGTTCTTTCATATACAATATCCTTCACTGCTACTTCTGTAGATTCATAGCTTATACCAACAGTCTTATTATATATTCCTGAACTTTTGAAATTAAACCCAGACGAATTTGCAGCCCTTAACGAAATTGTATTCGCCATCATTATGCGCTCAAAATTCCATGTCTTTTCGGCTTTTAGCTCCGATACGGGAATATCATACACCATCTTGTTTTTTACTTTCAGGTAGTCATATAAGCTTACTCTTTTAGTATCTACCTTTATTATGTTGTCTGTTTTGCTATATGATATGAAATCGAGATTGAATATTTGCGGCTCATGGTATTGTTCTTCTACCCACGGCCAATCATTTTTCAGTAAATAAATATACATATCTCCCTGCGAACGGTGCCTGTAGGTTTCATATATGTTCTTTACCACATCATAAGCTTCAAGGGCAAACTCGAAAGGAAAGCTTATCTGGTGGAATATTCCCGATGTTCTGTCTCTTTTCAGTGTAAACTCTAGTTGTTTCCAGTTTTCTATACTTTTCAATGAAAAATCATATACTTCTCCATAGGCATGGAGTTCAAACTTAGCTCTTGGTGGCGTAATACTGTATTGTGACATAATTTAATTAAATATATTGTTTGTTAATCTATTATTTGATCCGTACTTATTGCCGGAATATATATTATTCAATCGTATGGCATTTATACCCCTGTTAATAGAATTAAGCTGATTATTGGCTTCTCTGGTATTGTGCCTCAACACATCATCATGAAGCAATATCATTTTGCCGCTATCATCATCGTAATACGATAAAGAAGGGTGAACCATCATTTCCGACATGGCTTTCTGGTAGTCAGGTAATACCTCCGTACCCTTTGGTAAATATGCGTATGTATCGGTTGCGGGTGTTTTCCAGATCTCTCCGGATGGGAATATTACCATCTCCGGTCTACCTCCGTCTCCGACACGGGCAAGCCCTCCGGGATGACTATCCGTACCTTTAGCGTAAGCCGGTATTTGTTGTGCTGCAATCATAGCTATCTGAGCCGCTACCATTCCGGCTACAATACCTGCCAGTATAGGCCCCAATATAGGCCCTGCGGTTAATGCTACGGCAAAGGCCTGAGCTCCGGCGATTGTTGTTTGTACTATAGAGTTGGCTTTGTTCCATATAGCTTGCTTACGCTGCATTTCTTTACGCTGCTCATCAAATTGTTTTTCTCTTTCCAGTTGGGTTTCTTCGAGTATGCGCTTACGGGCATCAGCTTCTTCTTCAGACATCAACCCAGCTTCTACATTTTCATCTATCATTTTCAATTTGTCCTCATAATATTCCTGCTCTCTCTTTTCCAATGCATCTATCGACTTTATTTGCTCATCATAATACATAGTCATGGAATCGAATACCATCCCCCACGTTTCCAATATGGACTTAGTGCGCTGATCGTCTAATATACGTTGTATTTTTTTAGACAGTTGTTCCAGAGCAGATGTTGCTCCTTCTGCACTGGACTCGAATTGGTCAATTTCATAGTCGGCTACTTCCTTGGCATGTTTTTTTCGCAATTCATTTATTTTATCTCTAATGTTTTGCTTTTCATCTTCACCTATATCAGTCAATTCCACAACTTTTTCCAGATAGCTTATTTCTTCTTCGTATGCCTGATTGTTATATTGACGAATAATCTGCAAGCGTTCTTTTTGGTAGTCCTCTGTTATCTTATTACGTTCTGTTTCGCTGTTTGCAGCTTTCATCGTTTGCTCGTAAACTTTTGCAGCCAATACCAAGTCTTTTTGTAACGATTCATTTATGGCGGCACTCCTTTTGCTCATAGCGCTTTCTGCATTCTTAATGAAGTCTTTTTCAAAGTCCTTTGCTATATCAAGTCTTAATTTGTTGGTTTCACGATCCAATTTCAAAATCTCCTCATCTGCCTTCTGGTTTATCTGATATATATGCTCTCTACCCTGATCTTCCGACAAGCCTAGTTCCTTCATTTGTTTATTTACAGTAGCTATCTGATTTTTACGCGTTATCTCTATAGACTCCTGTAGTCGCTGAGAATAGACATTCACTGCTGCAAGGCGACTTTCCATAGCTTCTGTTTCACTCGAAGCTATATCTTTATGCTTTTCAGCCTCTATTTGTATAGATTTGGCTTTGTTATCCTCTCTCAATTTAGCTTCTTCTTCAAGAAATTTCTTTTGTTTTTCAAGAAGAGACTCCTGTGCATCTTTCTCTTTTGTCAGAGCTTTAATCTTAATGCCAGCTGATTTTAAGGCTGCATCGGCCTCTGACTCTCTGGATGTCTTTAGATCAAAATATGCATCTCCGGCTTTACGTGACGCTTCTGCTTCTTTATCTAACGCTTCTGCTTCTTTATCTATGGCATTAGCCCTCTGATCTGCCATTTCTGTCACACCCGATCTGTCAAAACGGGTATCTCTCATAACGTCTGTAGAGTTTATAGTCCTGTTTCGGCGACCTTCTTCTGCTTCTTCCCTTTTTATACGGGCTTCTTCTTCTTTTTCTATTTGTTCTTTGTATTTTTTACTGGCTAACTCAGCAGCAGCGGACGCTTGTGCCCTCAACTTTAAAGATTCTATAAACCTGTCAGTATTCGTTACAAGTAAATTTTCAGCATCATTTACTGTCGTTATTGAAACTCCCAGCTCATCAAACGAGCTTTTATTATCTTTTATAAATTTTGTTTTTTCGGATAATGAATTACCTAACTTATTCCATTCTTCCTGAAGTGTCTTTATTTTTACTATTTGATTTCCTGTACTCGAACTTCCCTCTTGCATAGCTTTGTTGACATCCTTTTGCAACTCTATGGATGTTTTTACAGTACTGTTTGTTTTGAATAATCCTGCGGCCATTTTAAACAGTTCGGTTCCGTATTTAGATAATAGGGTAATACCTACCACTAATAATGTTTGCCATGACAAAAATCCCGATAAAACTTGCTTCCATACGGGTACCGTTTGCATTCCTTGTGCTTTCAGTTCCGTTACTTCCATGCGGGTTTTCTTTATTTCGTCCAATAGCATAGGGAAATTGTTGGATATAGCAAGAAAGAACGTATTGAAACCAATACTTAAAGCAGGCAACTCTCTTACTAATTGGTTTACCTGAACATTCAGCCCGTTCCATCCCTTTGCATAATTACCAACACTTAGAGTATGTTTTCCGGTAGCCTCTTGTAATTTACTCATTTGGGTATATACATCTAGAGCTGCTTTTTGCTTCTGTTTCAAAGCTTCTGAACTTTGAATTTCCGCTTCTGAATATCCGTTCAGTTCAGCCTTCATTATGTTATACTGAGCCGACAGCCTATTGTAACTTTCTATATTGGTATTAAGTACCTGTGTATTGTATTTTAGCAGGCTCTGTTCTTGTTTTATTTCTTGTTTTTGCTGTTGCTCCTGCTTTATTAGCTCAGCCTTCTTGTTCTTATAGTCCTCAATGGTCATTCCTCCGGATGCATACACCTTATCAAGATTTCTCATCTCTTGCTGGGTACCACTAAGCACACCTTTGAGGATCACAAGGTTTTTAGCCTGATCATCTATATTTTTTCGGGCTTCTTTAAACACCTCAGAACTATCATTCGCAGCTCGAGTCTGATTTTCTATCGCTTTTGCGGAATTGTTATACTCATTCCGTAAAGCCTCCATTGCTTTTACCTGATTACTGGTAGTCTGAGCATTTTCTTTGGCGGCCGCATCTATTTCTTTTCTTATCTTAATATTAGATTCGGTTACCTTGTTAAGTTCCTGCTCTACTTTTGTTTGACGCTCTATTAGTTTCGAAACATCGGTAAAGGAATTTCCGGCTTTATTTAATCCTGTCGATAATTCTTGTACTTGTCCCAAGAGCTTCTCCATTTCATCATAAGAAGAAATCAACTTTGTATTTAATGTATCTAAGCCTTTCAGCGCACTATCACTGACCAGCTGATCAATCATTTCTGTATTAGCCATGCTTATTTTTCCTCACTTTTAATTGATTTTGGTACTCATTGAACATATTTATATATTCAGCAAATTCAGCAACTGTCATCTCTTTGGCTTTCAGTTGCATTTTTATTGCTTCACAGGTAGATAACATCACAAGAAGTTTATTATAGTATCTACGTGTTGGCTTTTCTCCCTTACCGGAAGAAAGAGCATTATACCTCCCCTGAGCTTCTTTTAGCTTTGCTAATCTATTTTTTCTTTTTAGCAGTATCTTATCTACTAATTTCTTTAATTCTTCTTTGTTTTGAGGGATATAGCACTGTATGCCGTTCTTATTCAGATAGCCTATTGCTGTATCAAATTTGCCGCCTATTATAAGATTAAGAGACAGTTCATATCCTAATATGATATTTCGTTGATAATACAAAGATCCTATCACATCGGAATAGGCTTGCAGCTCTCCATTATTGGATATATCGGCAAAATCGGATATTAATTTAAACCGGGCATTCTCCAACTCTTCCAGTGTCGCATCTCCTTTTATGATCAGGCTTCTTATTTTATCTTCATTGCAGGTAATGTCAATATATACAGACAACGGGCATGTATATACGTCATACAATAAAGTATTCGATTGGTTGCCCGATTCGTCCGGATTTGATCCAGCATTCTTCACATTCGATATATCGCTTTCCTTCGATTTCGATAATGATTTGTGTTTTATTATCTTTTTGGGAAATAGTTTTCGCAAGTTCCCTGATCTTTTGATATCCCTCATTAGATATTGTTTTTTTACATGTTTTACAGCTCATTTTTTCGATAAGTGTTTTAAAATATTTAGCCATATCATAGGCCTGATCCAGTTGTCATAATAGAATTGACGAGATTGCGGGGCTAGTCCGTAAACTTTGCCGTATTTCTGTTCGATGTCACTTGCAGCCTTACCACTCGATCCTATTGTATAGTTGTCAAGGCTTACGGTTATGAAAAAATAGTTATAAAAGAAATTACCATTTACTATCAGATTGGGGGTGTTATAATCCTTCTTCGGGAAAAGCTGTACTTTTGTATAGCTTTTCATAGATTCGTGATCTTGCAGCATGCTAAATTTCATATAAAAGTATGTTCTAGCCTGCTCAAAAGTCTTAAAGTAAGGATCTGATAAATAACCGGGGGTTAATTCGTTTCCGGCTGTATCGCGTCCATATAGCAGCTGATCACGGTTCAGATCGAGTATAACATCTGATGTTTTATTCACCTCTTCTGATACAATGACCATTATTCCTTCCCCTTCATTTCCATAAAGTTGTTCGAATTGTCGTTTAAATCCTGCTATTGTCGCCATATCTATAAATATAAAAGGGTGCTATTCCGCACCCTTTTCGTTATTTTCCTTTTGCGGAAATGCTTCTTCCCATATCCTTTTCAGAACCTTCTTCAATTCCGTTTTACTTACATTTTCGTGTTTTTTTTGAACATCATCAAAGAATTCTTCTTTCTTGTCCGGGGTATATCTTTTCCGGATGCTTTCTATTGAAAAACCGATGGAGAAATTCCCGATTGTATAAACTGGCTGTTTCATGTCAGGTCAGTATATTCTTCTTCTCCCTCATACCCTTCTATATCGGCTGCATCAAGAACAGACGCATCTCCAATCATATATTTGCCTACAGGATCAAATGTCAATTCTCCGGCAGCATATGTCACAGTTGTAGGATTAGCACCTGTAGGATCTTTATATAAAGCCGCGGTTGCCAATGTTGCTCCGTATGTCTCTGTAAGGTCTTCGCCGGAACATGCAATAACAAACTTCGCCTTACCTGCTCCGCTTCTTTGCAATACGACTCCTGTAAGTCCTTCCACATCTCCAGTTAGAGCAATAGAAGCCATCGCATTTTCTTCATTTTCATAGTCAGCATCATAAAACACAGACAAAATGATTGCCCCGGTCTGAGAACCTGTATTATCACGCTTTGTTCTCCATAATTTAGCAAGAAAGCCTCTGAAATGATCTTTACCTTCTATTGTTGCTATTGTACCGTATGCAATCTTGTTTTTGTCTACGGGAAATAGCCGTATTTGCTTTCCGTTAAGCTTTCCCAATTCCTTGAATAAACAAAGCCCTCCCTCGTTGATTATGTAATCCACTCGCTTAGCATTGATACCGATAGGTGTTTCAGGGCCGAATCCTTCTTGTGATGTTCTTACATCTCCTCCGGTCGGCTGGTAGTCTGTGATACCTCCGAGCAATGGAGTAATGCGATCCGCTCCTAAAGCAATAATGCCTGCCTGAATAGCTGCATTGAATAGTGTTTCATCCAAAGGATAGTATTTCCCTTTGTCATGGATAATAAATCCATGGGGTGTACCCTCAAACATGGAACATTCACCCACTCTTGTATGTGCTTTCTTGTTGCCTTTACATAGGCTTGCTATAAATCCACTCATTTTATTAAGTTTTTAATTTCATCTGTTACTTTTTCGCTTTCTTCTGTTATTACATTACTTTTAGCCGTACAAATGTTATTCAAGGCCTTTAGTGTAAAATTTGGCAACTCTATAGCATCTATAAAATCACCATACTGAATTCTTATAATCGAGTTTAAAGTGTTACCCGTTGTTGGTATATATGCACTCGAATAAGGATATCTCCCTGTTGGCTTCTGAAAGAAAGAACTTAATTCTATTTGCCGTATCAGCTCTTCTTCTATAGGTCGCAAAACCAACTTATAAACCTGTGATTCGCGTTTCTGGGTAGTCCATTCTGACAACACAGGAGCTACTATTGCAAGGTTGTATCGAATAAGAGTTATACCCGGATTAAAATTATGTTCCTGATAGATACCCTGATAGCTCAATATTGCAGGAAATTTCAACTTACTACCATTTATAGAGTCTTTTCCAAGGGCCTTAAACACTTGTGATATTTCTTGCATAGTTCCCGGAAAATGCCATAAATGGAGCTTATTTTCATTTATCAACGAAAGCCAGTAATAATACTCCTTTATTCCATCAATGAATTGTTGGTTCTTATTAAGGGCTTGTGATGTCCTGTAAATAAGACTTCCCATTATTTCATTTGCCGTTGCTTTCATAGTCCGAACGTATTTATATTACGGGTTATGCTGCACACATTGCGCCCTGTATAACATCCTGCATATTCTTTATAATCCTCAATATGATTACAGAACCATTTATCAATATCGAATGTCATATCTACCATATCATTCCATGCCTTAACCATCTTATAGTTATTATTTGCATTTATGGCATTATCAAATGTAGGATCTGCTTCTCCGGCTTGAGTTGTTTTTGTACGGGCATCCCTTATTAGCCAATAATAAACATAGTTGGCCAATGGGGATGCTTTATATGGTACTGTTACAATAAGTAACTGATCCCTTAGATTTGTCCATATTTCATCGGGTGAAGATTCAGATATTTCTTTCAAAAAGATTATGGTAAGTTCACGTCCAAACAGGCGGGTTAGATAGTCTATAACATACTTATCTATAAATATGTCAATATTATTTTCACCTACAGTCTGCAATGCTAACTCAACGCCACTACTAGCCGTTCCCGATGGTGATACCGGTATGTTAGGTAGAGATAATTCCCCGATGAAATATGTATTATCTATAAGGATCATTTTACTATTTTTTAGGAGATTCTTTTGTAGCTTTACCAGCCGCTATCAGTTTATCTGCTAATACCTGATGAACTTTTATTTCTTCCCCTTTTTTGTAGTGTCTGCTTTTATCTGTAGCATAAACTGTTACCTTTTCGTTCAGCTTGATCACTTCCCCTTTTTTATCTGTATCTTTTGACATAATATTCTAATTATATGTTTATAAATTGTTACGCTGCATCCGATGGAGCATCAATTGCAGTTTTCACTGTTGCAAATGATTCATATATTACGGATCCTGCATCTATAGAGTTTTGATAGGAGTGCAATCTCATTTCAGCAATTACCGTTACAAGGTTCTTGCGAAAATCGTCATTCTCCCAGCCAAATTCGAGACGGAAGTCTTCATAAACACGAACCATCCATTTTGCAGTATCCATCAGCAAGAAATTACCTGCGGGAATCTCAGTCGTTTCAATTATTCTAAGGCTTCTTAATATCCCTTCCAATTCTATCTTGATATAGTTTCCGGTAGTTGATTTTGTCAAATCCATTACAGCGGAATCAGTAGGATTTAGAAACACAACGTTTGGCTTGTAATTGAGTAGTCTCATTTGAAGCATAGCCGCACGGATAGCATCGGCATTGTTAGCCATAAATATTTTTCCATCTAATCCCGTTCCTATATACCCCCCTGCGTTTGTTATAATACCAGCCGGATCCGTTGTTCCTCCAGTACCGTTCAAAAGCTTATTATCTAACACTTGATAAAGATCCCTATTCAAAAGCAGTCTTATTTCGGATTCCATATATTCGAAATCCTGCAACATTTCTGTTGATACCTTTGTTGATACAGCTATCTTCTTCGCTGTTGAGGATTCTTCATCGTATTCCCAATCCATAAGGGGTTTTAGTGTACCTTCTGCTATGAATGCTGCACCTCCCTCTTTATTTATACGATTAATCCAAATTATAGTTCTGGATGAAGTCATTCCCTTTAATAGGGTTGTTAGGATAACCGGTTGTTCGAATGGAGATTCTTGTATTCCCGGAACAACTTCATAACTTAAGGCATGAGGTGCATTAGTCGCATTTGCAGTAGTTATTACGGCGGCTGCTTTTATTTCCATACCCTCTGCTTTACCGGCTTTCATCTGAGATTTGAAAGAATCTGAGCCTAAAAAATCGGTTAATTGTTTTTTAAATGTTTCTCCGCTAGGGCTTCCTTTGTCTTTAATCTTTTTTATTTCCAAGCCCTGATCTTTCAACGCTTTTTCTAATTTACCGAGTGTATCTTTATTGATACCATAATCTTCAACAAAATGCTCGAAGGCCTTCTTTACTTTCTCATTTAATTCAGGGCCATCTAATAATCCTTTCTGATGCTGGTCTAATTGATCTCCCAAATGTTTGGCCAGCGACTCCAAACCTTTCTCTTCATTCTCACTCAATCCCAATTCTTTTGGTACCACAAACGCCAAAGGAGCAGCCATTGCCACGCCCATCACGGTGCCGCCTACCTTAGATATTGTATTGTCTGAACTAAAGGCTGACCCTGCATACAATATGCCCACAAATAGCAACATTATGATTGCAAAGCCTTTCATTTTCAACAGCCGACTGCATCTGCGCCCGTACAGACTGTTTTGTTTTGCTTTCTTAAAAATCTCTTTCATCTTAATTTTTTGTTAATTGATTAAATTTACTGAACATACTTTTTAGTGCGGGTGGCTGTGCCGGCCCTTCATATTGAGTGCCTCTCGGCGGCTCAGATTCTTTTACTGATTGTGTAGGTGTAGCCCAATTGGAACCCATAAGAACAGCTGATCCTTCTACTAATTTAGCTTCTGTTACAGCCCAGAAATATCCATTATCTTCGGCGGCATCTTTATTTACCACTTCGTTAATATATTTGTCCCAGTTAGCCTTTTCGGATGAGTAATAGGCTTCATTGCTATTTATGCACAAGAATAGCTGAACATATCTCATACCTACTGAATGATTCTTGACATATCCTCTTGCATATTGTTCGAACATAAAAGGATTGCGCGCTTTTTCAATCTCACTGTCAAATATTAAAGCCTCTGTTTGTCCATCAAAATCTATCCCGATCTCTTTCCATGTCATTTTCTTTACAGATGCTGTAACCTCATCGGATATGACATGATCGAACTTCATTAAATGTTCCTGAAGATGATAAACCAGCTTTAATTCTTTAATGGATTTCTTCCAGAGGCCATCAATATGTACATCATCGTGACTGTCTAACAGCTTTGTTGTATTGATAATCACTCTTACCTTTATCTTATCTTTCGAAAGCAGGTATTGCACATTATCAGCGGCCTTTTCGGCCTCATCTTTCTCATTGACAGAATGAACAATGTAGGAAACTGCATCGGCCTTCTTCATTTCAAACTTCTTCTGCGAAACAAGCTGTTTCTCATTATCTTTGAGAAATTTGAATAATTCTGATTTATTTTGAAACTTACTTTTGTCTATCATTTCTTCACTATTTTCTTATCTGTTAATAGCTTCTCCTTTTCCTGCTTCTTTTGGTCGAGTATCTTCTTATCAACTTTGACCGGTAACTTTGTTTCCATTTTCTTCGGTATAGTATGTTGTACCTTTCGGCTTCTCATCCATGTCTAACAATACCCTATATTCTTCTTTCGTTATCACTTTTAGTTTATAAGGTATTTGCAGAGCCTGATTCATTTTCAGAAGTGCTTCAGCTTTCTCTTTTTCAGCTTCTTTCAGATATTCTACATCTGAGAAATCAATGCTTATGACTGCATTTTCAAGATCCAAGAACTCTGTAAATTTTTCTTCGTAAATCCGTGAGGTAGGTATCACATTATCCTGATACAGATATTTGATGGCTTCTGATCTGTTGGCAAATGTTGTTCCCTTCTGGTTAGCCAAAAGTTCGAATGGATAATTAAGTGCATCAGACACACTCTCTATGTTTTGCTTAATACCTTCGTAAAGCATCAAATCCCTTACATTGAAGGATAGTGGTAACCAACCCAAATCTGAGTCCGTTATTATAACTTTTGACTGGTACTCGTTTAGTCCATACTTTCTTTGATAATCGGATTGTATTTTTTCTTTTTCTATAGGGGAAAATGGTACATTTCCGGAAGCATCTTTAGTTTTATTGGTGATAATGCCTTGTGCGCCTCTATCTTTATTCAGGGAATAGATAGCTTCCTGAGCTTGAATAATATTACGTATCTCGTAATGAAGCCCTCCTATGCGAGATGTATTTTTATTTCTATTAAGATATGATATGTCACCGAACGAATCCCGAATAGTAAGTATATGCCGTGGATTAACATCAATAGTAGATCCATTTATAGTAATCACATATTTTTCTATAATATCCTCTATACTTTGGGCAAAGTAGATAATATCCTTTTTAAATATTGGTTCTATACGTTCCGGATTTATGGGCCATAGTGCTGTTGCATCTGATACAGATGAGAAACCTTCAGGAACTACTGCATATACATGAGTAATACCATAAAGACTTCGATATGTATCTGTTTGTATTATAAATTCGGTACGTGTCTGTAGCGGATTTGGCTTCTTTATAAGATCGGATATATTCTTATATCGCTTACTAGAATCGTTATTTTTTTCGTCTACAATCCACCATTTACCATTTGACAAAGATGATGCTGTACGATTTATAATAGTAGATACCGGCGAACATTTGCAATAGGCTTCACGCAATCCAGACATGCTATCCAGTTTGATAGTAAATCCCGGCGAATTGCAATCTCCTTTCCAAGTCATCCAACTCATTGGAAGGCCTTTGAAATATCCTTTTCTTGATAATATCTTTTCTAATATGCCCATAAAAATCGAATAATAACAAAAGTCCTAATTCTATCCCTATCATGGAATAGCCGCAAATAACTCGCAAATAACTTTTGTATTATGTTATGGGAATAATATCATTTTCTATTCTTGCAATCTTGTTTTTCAGTCCTTTATATAAATTCAGTTGATTATTAAATACAATCAGGTTATACGATACATTTTGATCTGTCATTCTTAGATATTTGGCTACAGCAGCTCTTGATTCACTTAACCTTATCATCATTATGTATATAAATATCCTACGGGCCTCGCATATATCCTGTGTTCTTTTTCTCGATAGTATATCTACTTGTGATATACCTGTCAGTTCACTAACTTTCATTATAATATCATTCATGTCCATACTTTTTTATTTGAAATAAAATCTTCTTAAATATTGTGTTGCATCCGACAATACATCTAAGGCTATATTTGTCTTGTCCGGATCGGATATATTGAAAGACGTCATCTTATCAATAAAAGATGGGAATATTTCATTTACCAGTACATTGCTTTCTATCCAGTGAGCTTGTGATACTATGCGGTTAATATATGTTCCTTCCGATTTATATCCTCTAACCTTTATATTGTCGTGTTGCAGTATATTACGTAAAGTGGTACACTCATGCATATACACCGTACATTCATATTGAACTAACTCCGGGATATGCTTTCTGGCCAAAAACGATAAATCTTCTATAAATTGATCTATATCACCGGATTCTACGATATCACACACCATCAATTTTTCTTTATTCTCATAAACTGTTATTGCACAATAGCCATACGCGGTGGCTTTTGCGAATATCATTTTATGTTTTGTATTTTTCTTTTCTTCATTCATCTTCTTTATATGTTGAAGGTTTCTTTATCAGACTATTATTCAGCTCAAACCATTCATTCATCATATACATATCCAATAGATTGGGGCTCTCTCCATTCAGATATTTCTGTTTCATTTCATCTTTAGGTATCAGCCGGGTTGCCTCCTCATCCTTCTTTGTCTGTTTTTTTATCGCTTTACGTTCGAGCATAAACTGCTGACGAATAGTATTCTTTTCATCGTACATTTTATTCGCTACATGTTCAGATATATATGATTCACCCCGGGCGGCTCTTTCTCCCGAATAGATATAACATTGAGTCTTCAGATTGGCAAACGTTCTATTATCACCCGTATCTATAGCCTTACCTCCATTGTGAAAAGGTATTGATCCTTGTATAAATCCATTTTTTTCTCCTCCGATGAAGAAACCTACTCCATCGGCATCATACAGTATATTCGAGTTTCTTACTTTATGTTTTACCTTGAATCTGAGAAGAAGATCTATTACATCCTTGCCGGTCGTCTTATCGTATATCTCTATATCCTCCAACCTATGACCTTCAAAAAATCCGGCTGCGAGTTTATCATTACCTTCTCCGGCAACGTCTACAACTATGCGCCGTTCTCCCCTACTGACGAATGAATTAGAGAATATATCACGAAACGCATAATAGTCATAGACATCGTTATCGCTTATTATAGGTTTCCAACTGCCTAATAATAGCCGGGCTTTTTCTTCTTCCGACAAAGAAGCCAGATTACCTAAATATTCAGGGTTGATACTCAACAATTCCACATTGTCATATATAGATCCTCCTATAAATGTTATAGATTTTATAAAGTTGTCATATGTAGCTAGTCCTTTAGAACTTTCAACCATCGGCTCTAAATAGTATCGAGCCTTCTCTATAACCTCATCTTTTGTATCACCCCAAATATAACTTTCTCCATCTCGCACAAAATATCTTACGATTCCTTTTCTTTCCGGTATTGGCAATCCCGTATTGGGATCTATCCACCAGCTTATTAATTCATATACCCAACTATCAGGATCAGGGTTGCATGTAGCGCGCACATAAGGTATTACTCCACACGTGGACCGGTTACGTGACAACATATAAAAAAACATCTTCTTACTAAAGTGTGTCAGCTCATCGAAGCCTATCATTGGTATCTCGGATCCTTGCCAGTCATATATATTTTTTTCATACTCCAGATGCGAAAATTTAAGTTTCGATCTATCTCCAAAATGCCATTCATAAGATGATTCTTTCGAACGGGCATCAAATACATAACTATATAGTTTTTTAGAGGCATCCCACAACCCACCTTCACTTCTTATCTGAGGGGTTGTCCTTCTAAATATGACAGCTCCAAAGCCTTTTACATCTTTATGCCTCAACGGCTCCAATAGCAGTGTAAATGTCTTACCCACTCCGGCAGCTCCACCGCCTATAACAATATCTGCTGGACTGGATAATGCCATCATCTGATACCCGTCTTGCGGACGTATCTTATTTATTCTTATTTCTGCCATTATCGGGTAATTCAAATATGGTTAATTGACTTATTTCACCTGATATCTCCCTCTTTTCCGGCATATCATATCCTAGCATTTTACAGATACGTTCTATTGTCCAACTTTTACCATGAAGTTTTAATTCAATACCGTATTTACCTTTTTTAATACTTTCTATAGCCTTTACTTGCGTTTCCGATAAGTCGGAGAAGTTCTTGAATTTTATCCTGCCATTTTTAAAAGACAAATAGTCGGTTATTCTTGAATTTAAAATCGCTGATAGCTCTTCTAATATCCTTTCCTTGGTTATATCTGATTTACGCCGCAAATTATCCTGCAATTGTTTTATCCTTGTACTAATCTTGTACTCCTTTAGTAATCTGCTCGATCGTTCATTAATTGTTTCCGGCTTCATACTATCACATGAATATGCCTGCCTATATGCTTCACTGGCATTACCCATTTCTACATACAGATCACAAAATTTTTCTTGCTTTACAGTTAATTTTTCTAACATACTTTCGAAATAAAAAAGAGAGCCACCGATAACGTATTTACGCTATCAATGGCTCTCTGTATCTGCGATAACTGGAACTCTATTTATTTGGCTTTCTTAGAAGCTCTAATTATTACGTCTTGCTTACACCGGGAACATTTAAAATTTAATTCTCCAACCGTATCCTCTGATATTTTAGCAAGTACTTTCCTGCAAAAAGGACATCTAACATCCTTAAATACACTCAAATATACTATTTTTTCTTCATTAATCATATATATTGAACTTATTCTTAGATATACTACTCTTCCTGCCTTTTTCGGCTCTTATCTATGATAAGATTATCGTTTTCATCATATCGAAAACAATCAGGACAATAATACTTATCTCCTTCTCTTATCCATTCGCCGTTATTTCTTACTGCATTGTCTGCCTCTTCTTGATCCGGATAAACCATGTAAAGATCATACTCTTCATAATCACATTCGCAATTATCACATGTACAGATATACAATTCGACTTTCTTTATTCCCTTATTATTTGCTATTTATCTTATTTACTATTTTCTAAAATACCCTAGATAGCATTGCGGATCAGATTCTAATGCGCCATTACATAAAGGGAGATTGTTTTGTTTGGCTATCTGATACAAATTGACTGACCTTGATAGCATTCTGTGATCTGCTATATATCGCTTTCCAGATAAGGAACGATTCATTGTTACATCCCATAACCTTACTCCTCTTTTATCTTTATAGGTAAACTTAACTCTATACCAATGTCGAATACCTGTCTTTATATTAAACCATTCATTTAATTTTTTCATTTCGATAATTACTATTTTTTGGCAGTTATTTATATTGATATATTTTTATAGTGTACATCACGCCATCCTGTATTGTAAGAGACGGATATATCCACCATTGGCATTCGCCATATAGCTGCAAAAGCCGTTGAATCTTATTTATTGTTGATTCGTGAAAGAATTTACCCTCAATGGCAATTACATCAGAATCTATACGCAATAGCAATTTTGATTCTTCAACTACTTTACCAAGTTTATCTATTAGATCATTGTATTTCATTTCTATTTAAAGTGATTTAATTATTTTATTACTTTTGAGGTATGGTTGAAACAGTAATAGCTCACTCAGTTCTTTTTTCTCCCCTTGTTGCGATACTATCGTTACTGTGCGCTGGTATAACTTGGCTGAATAGAAAGAAAAGAATAAGTATTTTTTTTGTTATACTATCTGTTGTTTTTATTACCATATCAATTTTATTCTACACCTCTGACTTATGGTGGAATCCGCTAAAGTGATTGATTAATTCTTCGAGGGTGGCTTTGTGTATCAAACTCTTATCTCTAAAATTGTATATATCTCTCCACTTCGATATGTTTTCTTCATAACATAGAGTCCATTTCACCCCATCCGTAAACCACTGCATATAATCGCTATCATCCCTCATAGCTGTTACGGCTCGGAATAATTCATCATTACCAGTACAATCAATCAAATCAGGATATGCTTCTTTTACTTTTTCAATAGAACTAGTGTAAAACTGAGCGTATTGTGTAAGCTCGTCACTTGTTATTACTATGATAGGGGTTGGATGCTTTAATTGCAATTCATCTTTATATCCTAACTTCTCTAACCATTCTCTATTTTCAGGCGTGTTGTCGCCTATGCAACTGTATTTGAAATTCATTGTTAATCGTATTTATAGTTTGGTTCTATTCTTATTCCAAAAGCCCACAGAAGCCATCCGCATTCAATAGAGAAGTCACTCCAATCTATCTTTGTAGGATTAGCTCTGACAACAATGTAAGGCAGTATGTTGAAGCATCTATCCCACCCACTATATCTAAAATGGAATCTTTTATTCCGTATATAGAAATACTTTGTTTTATTGTATTCTTTCATCTTTCTTTATTTTGAGGTTAGTAATTCGGGGTTAATGATCTCGTTTACAAATTTTCCTGCCATGATAGCAAGCCCTCTAGGAGAATATGACTTTTGGATAGTCCTCATATAAAGGACACCGTTATAAGCAAATCTTAAATATGATCTATTATTATCATACTCCGATGTACATTTCACAAATCCATATTTGCAAGTGTATAGCCCTGCACAGTATAATTTACCTTCTCGTGTTTCTCGGTCATATATATTAGACCAAGGCTTACTTATCTTCATTGAACTATCATATATCTTTCTCATATCATTCGTTATTACAATTATAAATCTTCATAGTCATAGCCAAGTTCAGCAATTCGGGCACGCTTTTCTTTGATCTCTTTCTTATATTCCCTGCGTTGACCTTTCATGTGTTCGGCATCATTATCTAAATCATACTCTAAGTCTAATATTTCTTGATGCAAAGTGTCTACTTCGTTATCAACTTCATAGCATGATTCACAATAGAGCTTGTTTCTATCTGTTTCGGATTGTCGGGTACTATTTAATTCTACCCATTCTCCACATTTGTCACATGGTACTGGCATTTCCATATTATTCGTTATTAAATAGTTGTTTGGCTTTTTCAGAAGCTAAAATATACTTGCGTCTACACTCCAATGCCTCGAAGTAAGTTTCTGCTACACATGGGTCAATTACAACCGGGGCAAGTTCTACCAACTCTCTCAGCACCTCCTTGTACTGAGAGAGGGTGTCGGATTGGTCTGTGATGGCTTGAGTGTAGCCAGTCGTATAGTCATCAGCGGTATATCGTTTTAGCGTTTCAATTTCCAATGTCAATTTAACTTCATCTGGCAGACGCCAATTATCATTAGCTCTCTGTTTCGCTTTCTCTTCTATATCTTTATCGTTCATGGCTGTGTTATTTAAAATTTCCGTTTATCATAATCTCTCTACAGTTCCAAATACCCAATTGTCCTTTTACATTAATGATAGGGTTCTCAAATAGTACAGGATTAGCCAGCACCCAATGATAATGATCTTTCAAGGCCCATGTAGATTTATTATTCTCAACAATGTCTACAAGATCAACATGACCGATAATAGCAGAGTACATTGAATCTTTCTCGCTCAATAATGAGGTCACTATCGGGTTTTGTGATATAATAGTTTCTTGTTCCTCTGTCAGCTGATAGGCTGAACGACCTTTTTTCCAAGCGCACGCATGAATATATATCCGGCCTCTGTAATCAGTTTTCCAAGCCCTATTTTCAATATATTTTATTCCTAATACTTCCAATAGAGCAAAGGGCTGTTGAACGGATAAGGCTTGTACTTTTAGCGTTTGCTGGCCTCTGTATATATCATCTGTTGAATATTTATATCCGATCTCAATTGCGGAGGCCGCTTCTTTACTGTCAAATGCCAGAATGTGATTAGGGGCACTTCCCCAATTACGGGATTCTACCAACACATGCCACTTATTGCCAAACAAATGAGGTTCACCCATTACTTTTGTTACTGTTCGTATCATTGCTCTAATTCTCCTATAATTTTAGTTTGATAATATTCTTTCTCTATTTTACATACATATTCATATATCACGGGCCACGATGGGAGGCCGCCTACCTGCTTGTCATCTATATACAGATGTGCATAAACTTTGCGGGTTGAGCCTCCATATTTAGCATTATTTTCAGGCTCGTGATCGTTTACCCTGTCAAACGGGATATTATTCTCTAAAAGCCAATTTATCGCATCTGTCAATCTATCTCCGTTTCTGCATGTCCATATTATAAGATAGTGTCCTTTATCTTTTAATTGCTGCATTACATATATCGAATTGGGAAAAGGGTTTCCTATATCCGGATAAACACCATCGTGCAACGTTCCATCAAAATCTACTGCTATAATCATTGTCCTTTATTGTTCTGTTACTTGTTTAAATTCTTCTATAAACATGAATGAGAGTATATGAACTATTACATCAACCGTCCATCCGTTACCACACATCTTGTAAATTTGAGTGTCTGACACTATCCATTCGTACCAATCAGGAATAGTTTGAAGGCGTGATACTTCTTTTGGGGTTAATCGGCGTATTCGATCTTTCGTACTTATATTATTTCTACCTCCAAGCTCAGCCGTTAGAGCCGGCATTATTCCATAATCAGCATAGATTCTATTTTGTTGATATGGCTGTTTACCCCCGCTTTCTGTAGATGTATTTAATTGGATTACATGATTATTATGCTCCCAACTGTTTTTTGTTAGAGTAGGTGTTTTGTCTTTATGCATGCCACCTTTATTAAATCCTCTTCCGAGTTGTATAATCAGGTTATCTTTTTGAACACTGGTCAATGTATTTGTTTTACCATATTCACGGGGTTCTAAGCTTTGGATGTTCTTCCTTTGCTCCTTAATATCCCCAGCTTCATAGGCTTTTCTTATTTGTTTACCATATTCGGTACGTTTCGGGGCTAGGCACGCAACACAAATTAAATCCATATCGGAGTGATTACCTGCCGAATGCGCACCTGCCGTAAAACAGGATGCTTTGGATTGGTCTTTCTTTGGATTACCCTGTTTGTCTAACTTTATGAACTGAAAATTATATTTTTTATCAAGACATCTTCCTGTTGGACTCCGTTGTGTTGGGGCTTTTCCGTTTACTGAAATAAATGTAGTCCCCGAATCAATAGACATTTGTCCTGAATTATTTTTAGTGTTTAATGTTCCCGTTTTATCCGGATCAATTGCAGGCTTCGAATATTGTTTCCTATTTATCCGATCAACAACCGATTGAGAAATATAATACTTCTCATCTACATTCTTTTCCAAAATATCACGTAATAAAATACCTCTATCCTTTGGCTGTGATATATCAGAATGTATTTCTCCAAATATTCCTACTTGCTTGGTTCTGATATTCGTCCAGTACCAACGGTTACGATTCTGAGCCGATACAAGGTTGCTGTTAATGTTGACAGGGAACACTCCGCAATAGTCAGATATAACTCTCATATGAGATCGTTTCATATCTACATTTTCAAGCAAAAATTTCACATTTGGATTTATCCTTTTTATATGATTTAATATTTTAATAAACTCAAAAAACAATTTGCTTCTGGGATCATTAAAGGCTAACTGTTTTCCTGCATAGCTAAAACCCTGACAAGGTGATCCCGCTAATACAAGATTTATACTACTCCAGTCTATTTTATATATTTGTCTAAATCTTTCTTTTGTCCTTTCACTAATCCATTTCGATTGGTAGAATCTATTAACCGTATTTTCTTTCCAAGTCATAGCATATCTCAAAAGAACTACATTCCCCATCTGTATAGTATCAGGAAAGTTATGTTGTGTCTGTTGTATAGCAAACTTATCTATCTCGGATGCGTAATAGTTCAGAATCTTTACTCCGAGTTGGCGTAAAGCGATCTGACCGCAGCTCATACCGTCAAAGAGACTCAATACATTTATTCCTTCGTTCTTTCTCATATTCTCTTTTTTTTGATTTCCCTTTTGGAAGCCTATCGGCTTACCCTTTCGGGAAATATACGACAAGCAACCGGAATATTACGGCATGTATATAAGTCGCCGTATGAGTTATACTTTTATACTCATTTATGCCTTTTCGTATTCTATTTGCATCGTAATTCATTGATAACTAACCTTTCTTGTTTTTACTATTTTGTGCTGTAATCATCATTCTCTATAATTGTCTGGCAATCTGCCATTAATTGCCTGAACTCCAATTCCTCATCACTCTTTATATAGCGAATTTCTTTTTTCAGGACATTCCATTCGTTTGTTACAAACTCCCGGATGTTTCGATACTCCCAATCTGTTAGCACACGTCTATCATGCTTCTCTTTGGCTTGACGCAATACAATATCAGGGCCTTTGTTCATTATCTCGATACATAGCTGTTGACGGGCGCGCCCTGTTCCTTTAGGAGTAATGATGTCTTTCTCAAACTGTATTGTTCTCCAATCGCGGAAGAATGTATTTACCATCTTTCGGAGATTATCAGGCGAAAAGAAATCGTTAACAAAACATTTATCTTGTCGCCTGAATACTGTTTCTATCCGCAATATATTTCCTTCCGGTATCAGCTTACTTTTACGATCCTTCATCTCAAATACTTTATCATATACTTTAAAGTATTTTCGGAAATCTTTATGAAAAAGAGTTGTTATTGTTCGCTTGTCTTTATAGCGGGCATTTACAAAGAATGGCTTTAAATTTCCCTCCGGACCTATACTTCTCATTTTATCCATATAGGCCCTACAATCTTTCGATACATTCAGGTTTATTCCCACTTCATAATTATACACCCTAGTACCTTCCGCAACAATACCTTTGTCAAATAATAGCCTCTCTATAGTCCCTTTTGCCTCGGACATCGTAAATAGATCGAAGTTATTCCGGCCGTTATTCGTTATGTCATTTCGGTACTTATGCAAACTTCCCTCTAGCTTTAGGCGGCCATTTGTTTCTATCCTGATAAACAGACCGTTCTGCTGCTTTAAATTCTTAGTACCTATGTTGTCATAAAAAACAACTCCATCCTTCGAATTTGTTTGTAAACCGTTACGCCAAACAATATTGAATATCTCCTCATCGCTCAATGACGGCTTTACCAATGTGATAAGGTCTATCATATGCAACCCTCATCTATAAGTCTTTCCAGATAGCCCCGTTTCACATAAGCCTTACTATTTGCCCCGCTACCTATCTTCTTTTGTTCTATTATCCCCTCTTTTACATATCGCTGATAAGTATTGCGATTTATTTTTAATATCTCGCAGACCTCAACAGGGGTTAACAGATCCTTCTGTCTTTCGACCAGTATCTTATCCAATTTAAGCTCTATGGATGCAAGGCGGCTCTTTGCCTCGTTCCATTCGCGGATCGGTATGATTATAGTTCTTTGCATAGGAGATATAATTATACAGTTTCCACGATATCAAATAGAGACGGCATTAATACTTCTTCCTCTGCGGCCCGGCAATAAACGGAACCGTCTAAGAAATATTTATGAGCCAATTCAATTATAATTGCTTTACGCTTTTTTAATATTGATCTATAGGCCACTGTTCCAATACCCCCAAACGGATCAAGAATCGTATCGCCGATATTACTACATTGCTCTATTACGCGGTCTACTATGTCGAATTGAAGAGGACAAAGATGCATTTCTTTACCTTTCCCTGATTGAAGGGTATTAAGAGTAAGCATACGTGTTATATCTGTCCAAACCTCATCACTCCAGCTCTGAGGCTGTAATAACATAAATCCGGAAGGAAGCTTACCATGAAGTTCCAATGTTTCTGCGATAGTAACCACATGCTCAAAATCCCATACTTCGCTCAAAGAATACCGTTTAAATTCCTGAAATATGACATCACAATCCAACTTCGCCAGCTCATCGGGTGTAAGACATCTATTGCCAGAACTGCGTGTATATCCGTGTGCATCCATCTGCCATCGGGCCCTACTATATGGAATCATTTCCTTTTCACACTTATGGCAATAAAAAGTTCCTTTTTCCTCTGTGCTCTCATATTTTTTATGAATTTTAGTTTTGCAATTTGGACACTCAACATAATCATTGTCTGAACTCACATAGTGTTTTCCTTTTACTACCGGTATATCGGCATAAGCATTTGTCCGATCGGTCTGAGGTTTGCGAAAGTATAATAGATATTCAGGCATACCTACACCCATTTTAGAACCATCTTTACACTGCTCTGTCCATCCTAAACGATAGGTTTGATTATTCTCCCTTACGACATCAGTTACGATTGTTTTCATCCCCATGTATGCAAAACCATGTTTTTTGTAATGGTTTATAGCATCCAAATGAAAAGGATAAACTTCTTGACATCCCATGCCCGATAATCCCATAGGCACTATACGATCTTTCACATGAATAACAGCCAAACGACCGGGCATTAATACTCTATAAAGATTCGGGGTTAAGAAATCCATTTGTTTAAAGAACTCTTCATTACTTTCCGAATGTCCGTAATCGGCATAGTTAGGAGAATACTCATACTGAGTAGAGAAAGGAATAGATGTATGTATAAGCCCTATAGTATTATCCTGATAGCGTTTTTTATCTGCTAGTTCAGGAACATTGTCATTGTTAACACTTGTGTATGTCTTTCCTTTTATTTCCATACGCTCAACTCCTATTTTTCGAGTAAGGGCTTGTGCCATTTCCGCATGGGATAATCCGTACTTCTTTATTATCTCAGTCATTTTTCGTATCAGTTTATTATGTTTTTTCCATTTGTCCTCTAGCGATTTGCGAACATTACGTTCAGCTTCAGTGTAAATGAGATCTACTCTAACTGTATTCTTTTGAAGAAATCGCTGCAAACGATGTATAGATTGTATGAAATCATTAAACTTATAACCTATGCCCAGATATATAGCCCAACTACAATAACGTTGAAAGTTGCAGCCGCTACCAGCTATTACGGGTTTCGCTGCCAGTTCAGGAATATGACCGTATGAAAAATCATGTATTGCCTCTTCTCTCTTTTCATAATCCTGTGATCCATATATTGAGGTTATACCTGTTATTGCCTTTTCTATTGATCTTCGCTCATCTTCAAGATCGTGCCATATAATACGATGTGCATGCGGATTCTCACTCCGTAATTCTATCATTTTGTCAATACGTGCGTCAAGACTTTCTCGCTTTTCTTTGGCCGATTGCTGCAAACCCAATGCTACATCCTTAAACATCCGGAATTGTCCACTCTTCTCAACCTCACTTTTGCTATGATCGGTAGGTATTTCATGCCATCGAAGATCAAGTTCAGGCAAGATATACCCCTCATCGTCCGCAGGGTTGCCCGTTATGTCGGAAGGCATATTCACAAATACGGCCCATGAAGCAATCCACATCCAGAAATCCTCCTCCATGTGTTCGAGTAATATCAGGTTATCGGCTTTTGTAGAATCACGTTTAAAAAACCGTGTCTTTGCCTGCGATATATCCATGATACCCAGAAAATCAGCATAGGTTAGCAGTTCTATATAGTCATTAGGTGATGGTGTCGCCGTAGCTACAAAACGATATTTTACATTCTCTTTTCCGCGTCTAACTTGCATAGGTCCGGCATCACCCGTAAACAAACGCATATATTCACGAAAGGTCTTAGAACTGCCGCCACCCCTCAGTGTAGAGGCTTCGTCAAGACTTGCCACCTGAAATAATCGAGGATCAAGACGTCCGTCACGTACACTTTCGTAATTCGTTAGATAGATACCATCTCCTTTTACCTCATTATTGCGACGTATAAACCTAGGGGCTTCACTCCATCCCAATATATTTACTGCATCTTCTATAAATTCCTGCCTTACATTCAAAGGAAGATTTATAAGTCCCCTATTAGTGGATGACTTTTCAAGCATACAGCGGACAGCTTCCAATTGGGTTACAGTCTTATGAAGCCCGAATGAGGCAAAGCAAGCCCTCTTGCCGCCTTCTACAAGCCATTTTACCATCAGCTTATTATGCAACTTCATGCGAGGGTTTATTTCGTCTAAATCCAGTTTAAAGCCATAATTCTCTGCGATCTTTATTTTTCCTTTAAGGAATGCGTTATACTCTTTTTCTTCCATTACCTTTTATCTTTCTCAAACTGTTTATACTTTTCCTCATCCAACACAAAGAAGCCTTTAGCCTTGCGGATAGCTTCACAATAATGAAGTGATTCTTCTCCCGGTACTATAACTCCATAACCCAAAGGCACACAATAGCCTAATGCCTTACATTTCCACATATGGCCGAATCGCTTATTTTCACCTTCATTGTTGCGACAGTATTCGCACCGGGCAATAATAGGAGGAAATTCCGTCTGTTTGGCTTTCTTACTCATGTTCCTCATTTATCAGCACACGCCGGGGCGATGCTCCGTTAAACGGTCCTACAATACCTTGTTGCTCCAACGCATCTAATAGCCTGTTAGCA
Organism: Dysgonomonas sp. BGC7; assembly: GCF_001261735.1. GTDB lineage: Bacteria > Bacteroidota > Bacteroidia > Bacteroidales > Dysgonomonadaceae > Dysgonomonas. The sequence continues at coordinate 55,730 of NZ_CVRP01000022.1, forward strand.
CGGTTGTAGCCTATTGAGTAGGTACGCTGTAGTAATGATGGGCTAACGGTTGTATGATGTGCCAATAGATCTTTCGCCTGATCATATAGAGGATCTTCATATATCCCATCCAAAAGATCGGGCTCCTGCTTTGGCTTTTCCGCTTTATCGGCATCATAAGGAAATATATCCATTATGCCAGTTTCGGTTAACGATCCGATTGTATAATCAGCCATTGTTCCTTCCATCCCTTTTTCGATGACCTTCAGAGCTTCTTTTATATCGCATGCCTGTACAAGCATATTCGAAGGCGTTTTCTTTTCCTGTCCGTTCTTTTCGTCCAACGTGATGAAATATACTTTTGCCCTGAAATAGCGATCCCCATTCTTATTGAAAAATATTTCGCTTAGTTTCGCTCGCTTTATATCGGCGACACTGAATTCTCCGGAGATATAAGGCTTAATGTTTTCTATTATACGGGCCTCAGCCTCAGTAAAAGACAACGCATCGACCAAATAAGACTCTGTTACTTTCTTTTGTTGACCATTCTCCAGTTGCTTGTCATAGCTTATCTTACATTCAAACCAATTGTGCATGATTATTTATTTTTAGGTGAAATAAAATGTTTTGCCACTACCGACTCCGAAACTTTGCTGCTTAATAGTAACTGTAAAAGGGAAGCCATTTTCAGGTATTTTATCAAGTACCTGTTTTAAGTTTTCCGAATTGGTAAAGAATTTATAATCGTTATTGTTATGCCGTATCTTTATTACATACCTATCAGGACCATGCTGTGTTTTTACTCCCTTTTGAAAAGCAATCACAATTATTTCACAGTTAATAATATCCGTAATTGATATTTTAGGCACTTCAAATATTTTACTATTGTTCTGTATCTTAATTCCAAGCTCCGAGAACTTCTTCATGCTTAATTATCGTTTTAATTAAATTTCTTGAATTAGAATATTTACACCATCCTATCCATGAGCATATCTTTATCCTGTATTCCTTTGCTGTCATTATACTTTTGTTCAACCGGGCTACACGCCTGCAAAAATTCTTCTTTATGCGTTTTCGCAGCATTGTATGTGTATGGTAGAATACATAGCCTAAAAAATCTATTCCGCGCGAGACTATGGGAAATACCTGATAGTTTTGTTTCATCTTCAGATTGAGCTTTCCGGATAAATAAGATCCGATATCTATCCGTAACCGGTGCAGATCCTCTTTACTATCGCACAGGATAACCAGATCATCAGCATACCGGTAGTAATATTTTACCTTCTTTACTTCTTTCAGCCAATGATCGAAATAGGATAAATACAGATTAGCCAGAAACTGAGAGAGGTAATTTCCGATAGGTATGCCCGGAGCAGAATCTATTATACCATCTAGCAATACCAGAAGCTTAGTGTCCTTTATTTTCTTCCGGACAATCTGTTTCAATATATCATGGTCTACAGATGGATAGAACTTTGTGATATCCATTTTCAGACAATAAGTAGTTTCTTTCCGGTTTCTCAAATCGCGCCTGATATGTTTCCATGCCCCGTGTATGCCTTTGCCCTTGATGCTTGAATAAGAATGCGAGATAAACACAGAGGTCCATATATCTTCCAATACGTTCATTATCGCATGCTGTACAACCCTGTCACTGAACGGTAAGCTATAGATGGTACGCTCTTTAGGATCGCGGATAACGAATACATTGTATTCCGATGTAACATAAGTTTCGTTCATCAATACTTTTTGTATCTGAAGAATGTTTCTATCCAGATCCTTCTCGAACTGCAATACACCTCTTGTTTTCGATTTACCTTGCTTTGCCTTACTGTAAGCTAGATAAAGATTATCCAAATCGTATATTCTACTGTATAAGTTTCCTTTTCGCTTCATGCCTTTGTTTCTTATCGGAGCGTTCGGTATTCCTACTAACACCTTTTGAATATTTGTTTTTCGCCAAGGGGCGGGGCCTTTGCTCTGATTAATGTTTTACAATTGTGGGAACCCGAACCCGCGTTCGCATTCGTGTTATCGTAATTCGAGTTCTTGAAAGCGAACGCAGAAGGACTACAGGTTCAAAGCAAACAGCCCTGTTTCTATTATTTCAGTTGAACAGCTTCCCAAACTTCAGGAAACGTTTTGCCAATATGATCGGCTGCGATCTCGCTTAAAACGCGAAGGCGGGAACCCGAACCCGCGTGCGCA
>NZ_CVRP01000023.1 GCF_001261735.1 Dysgonomonas sp. BGC7
ATATACCCTTATGGGCGCACATGCACATGGGGATTCCCGTTGTCGAAATGGCGCACGATAATGTATTGCGTATCCGTTATATTCATTTCCCGCATATACTCCTTAGCCAATGTTACCATAGCCCCGTCGGTCAGCTTCTTTTCATCATCAGGGGAATAACTTAACGAGATATGCCCTACTGGTTGCTTTATATCCGGCTTCATCATGGACTGGGTAATGAAGCTTTGTATAATATTGTTCCTGTTTTGCAGGAGCACTCCGTCGGCAGCCAGCAGCTTTGTGTCTTGCTTGCCAGTCACATAACGGATACAGCCCTTAAAAGCGGCTCCCTTTGAGATTTTTCCAATCATCGGACAGACTGTTAATGATTTCTACTATGATCCCCTTCAATTTCGTCAGGTCAACGGCAACACTCATAAAGCCGTCCTTGTTGGCGGCACGTGCCAGTTGGTTCAGGTTATTGGCTTCTCCCGCTAACTTTCGGAGCGTATCGGCATCGTCTTTGCTGATCCGTTGCACGACCTTAGCCGACAATAACGCTGAACGTACAAAGCGGCTCAGGCTTACCCCTGCATCCCTTGCCCTTTTTTTCAGGGCGAGATATTCTATTGTTGTTACCCTGACACTGACGACTTTCTCTTTCAGGCGGGCAGAAACTTTATTTTTTGACACTGAATTTTCGATTTTATTTTGCATGATTCTTACCATTAAAATGAATATAAACTTCAACTTTTCCTGTATGTATCCTCTCTCAAAACTGCGACCAACGGGAGCGGTTTTCCCCTGGCGGAAGCCGGGGCAAGGTAGGAAATGTATACATTTCCATAACCTTGCTTCGCTAACACGGCAAAGGGTGGCTTACATCCCAATCGGTATGCTTACTTTACTTGATTTACTTACAACTTCTTCCAACTTTCGACGTCTTCCTTGTATTCTTCTAAGTGTTGAGTTACCAGATTCTCGACAAAGCCTGAAACGCTTGATTTTTCTGTACCCAGTTTACGGACTATACCGACTATCTTCTCCCGAAGTTCATTGCTGATAAATACGGTTTTGCGATCGGTAATCTTCGGAACTGAAAGAAAGGTTTGTTGATAGTCGGATAAACCGGCTTTACGTTGCTTAGAGGATACAGCCTTCTTTGTTGACTGAAGTAGCAAACTTTCTTTTTCTGACACTGCATTATCAGTAGGCTGAGTGTTTACAGTTGTCTCACTGTCCAGAGGCTGTTCAATGGGTGCAGTAGAATTACTTAATCCTTTTTGAGGATTGATATAATCATCTACATTGAAATTCTCTACTTTTTTATTTTTTGAATTTTGACTCATCGTATTGTTTATTTAGTTGTTTTGATGTTTTATTAGTAGATTTCTTTCTGGCACTTTCAGCTATAGCCAAAAGTGTCTGATCCGAATTTGAAGAGGGAGTTGTTTGTCCATCTATCCATTTGAGCAGTTCAGTACGTGAGAATACAATCCTACGACCGAAATAACGGAATGGGAGTTGCTTATTGGCTGTCATCTTATAAAGCCTCGATTTGCTAAGCTTATAGCCATTTTCGGAAAGAAAAGCTAAAGCTTGTTCTACACAGCAGTTATCGGGAATTTTTTGCGGCTTTGTTTCCTGTTCTGATGGGAAGGCATTCTTTACTGCTTTGTGAACAATCTCTTCCAATTGTTCGGGGGTTGTTAAAATAAATTCTTTCATATAGTCCGATTTTAATAATTGATTACTTGCAAGCGTCCTTGCTTTACTCGTCCGAGTCTGCAAGCAAAGTTAAATCGGCTTTATATGAAGAGTTTTATGAATTATCTAACTGGGATAGGTATTCTTACATTATTTTATTCACATTCTACACCTTTGTTTATCAAATATATACACATAAAAAAGAGCCGAAAGGTATCTTTCGGCTCTGTGAATCAATATGAATTATCGTTTGTTGGTTTTCTTATTCGGGGAAGATGTCGGCTACTGCTTTTATAAATCTGTGGTGATTATATACTCCGTCTTTCTCTATAAATTGATTGGAATAAGAGGAATGTGATAAGTCATAGGCATTAAGAAAGGGAATCAGCCATTCTTTTTCATACCTATAGGTTGATACATCGGTTCTGTGTTTCCATATTCGTTTGAGCAGATAATAAAACTGGGTCTTGTCTTTGATCTCAAATGCTTCTACTTTTTGTATTGTAGTTGCAAAAACGTTCAGAAATCCTAACACGGATATGTCTTCCCACAGGGTATTATTAAATTCTTCATGTACTTGTATCAGGGTGGATAGTTTCGTTATACAATCCGGACGTAATTTTTCTTTGTATATTATGCCATTCGATTCTATTTGCACTTTGCCATCAACTGATTGATTGTTTTCAATCTCTATATTTTCTATAGGCTCATCAATTGTGGTTGGCTCGTCAATTTCCTCTTCAACAATAGTTTCTGTTCTTTCTGTTTCTTCTGTATCAGGTTCCGAAATTATTTCAGCTCCGGTTTCAACAATTGGTTTTTCTGCTTTATCTAATTCCCGAACAAAAAATATACTGCTTAATAATAGGATTAAGTGTTCGAATTGAGGTAAAGCCGTTAGATCGGTATAATCGTTTATTGAATTCTTCTCAAACTTCCAATCGTATGTAAAAGAATATTTGGAGTAGTTAAACTCAAAATACCGGGCATAGTCGGATAGATTTAGTTTTTCGAGCATATCGGATAAGATATACCCTGTTATGTGTCTTTTGTCGATACTTGGTTTTCCAAGCAGATAATCGGAAACGAAGTTACGGTCACAAAAATCAGTAGATAGCTCTATGGCTTTATTTATATATTCAGCCTTGTATTGGTGAGTGAGTTTACCTGTTTCATTTTCTGAAACGATCCGTTTACCGTTATTAAAATCTCTGAGTAATTGTTTTGTATAGGGAGTAGTTACAATTGGTATAAAGTGATAGAGCCTCCAAAGAATATAATTATTGTCTTTGAAATAGGACTCCGGCAAGTTTGTCATTACATCTTCAAAGCCTTTATAAATAATTGGTCTTTCAAACTCATCCCGATTTTTGAAGACTTCATCTCTTATGAACTGATAGGTGTTGAAGGATAGTTCTTCGAGTTGTTTGGTTATTGGGTATTCGTTGTATAGTTGCTTGATAATGGGGTTATATTCGACTAGCAAGTCACTGTTGGCTTCGCTCAGGAATAACAGACGGTTGATTGAACAGATAAAGTCTTCGGGGTATGCTTCTCTTCTTGATAGATTATGTTGGACTTCGGATTTAAGTTGATCGAAATCCGGCAGGGTACTTTCAAGGAATAAGTCTATTTTTCTTTCACCGGCATAGGCTTCTTTATTGGATTTTAGCTGATATTTAATCAGACTATTGTATTGTTCTATGTAATAAAGAGTGTCTTTGATAGTATCCATAATCGTAAGTTTTAATCCAAACTAACTTTCCTAAAACTATTGTTCAAGTCTTTTATTTTCTCAATCAGCTTATCAAAAGATAATGAATCTCCATAAATCATAGATGATTGCATTTTACTATAGTCATCTCTCCACTTCGATAACACCTCGCTTGGAGGAACAAAAGAAATTGTTTGTGGTAGTAAAGTCTCATAATCAAAGTCTTTCAATCCAATAAACTTCTTGCGATGCTCTATTACAGCCTTATATAATTCCGTATCATCTAAAGCATCTTTCGCTATCTCTGTATCCATCAATTTTCCTAAATCGTAAATATGCCGAGACATTCTATCTACACGAATGTCATCAGATATCTTTTGAAATTCTTCATGCAACAAACATGCCTTTTCCAAAAATGTACGCTTAGGAGATACTGCTTCTATTTCAAAGTTTTCCTCTGCAAAACTAACTTGGGGATAAGTTTGTGATATAATCGAATTTATTCCTATTTTCTCTTTTGGCTCATTCATTGATCTGCCACTAACCTCAACTAATACTTTATTCTGAATATAGTCAGCCTCAGAAAATACCGACTTGTAGTGGATTTCTATAATTTCAGGATCTGTTGTTGTTGTGGTTACAGTTGTTATATTAACAGTAATTGAAAATAAAGATTTATCTATACCCAAGTTAGCTAACTGCGTTGACAGTTCTGTAGTCAATATATCTCTAGTGAAAGTACATGATGCTCGTCTAAGTTTATCACTAATTTGGGTTTTTGATAATTCTCCACCAAAGCCTAAGTATTCTCTATCAACTGCAATGTCTACGTCTTCTGAGAATCGTTGTATAAGATTCCAACATTTACTTAATGATGTGCCACCCTTGAACGATAGGCTACTTGCAAATGGAGTTGAGAACAAGGCTTTCAATACCATAGTTACCCACCAATCTTTTTCGATAGAAGCAGAAGATAAATATGTTTTACTTTCTATATCCTTAATTATATTTACTCTTCTTTCTTCTTCGACATTAAGCCAGCGATTCATTATCTGAGGTGTTTATGAGTGATAAAATAACATCTGTAATCCAACGGGGGGCAATGTAGGCATCCGATATTACAACTTCTTTTGATTCTAGTTTCAACATTTTTCTAATCTGCTCCAACTCTTCAGTTCTTACTTTATCTTTCCCTATTTCTTTTAATGCAGAAACGACAAGCGGAGTTATTCTTCCTTTAAAGGAAAAGTTTACAGGTGCAGTTTGTTTAAATGTAATAGTTTGTTTTGCAACCTTTATTTTACGAGGAATCCCATCTGTCAGGTAAATAACATTCATCGGCACTTGTGTTGAAAGCCCTAAGCTATTTAATGCAAATAATCCTGTCGGAATTATTCTAGACTTATCCCTTTGCGAAATAGCCTGAGCTACATTATCTACAGATGGATATAATATGCCTAATTCCTTGTCAATAATAGGATATAAGTAGACTCCTCTTGATATTCGAATAATAGTCCCCTCTTTGCCTATACGAGAAAGAGCTTTTCGAACAGAGTCATTATTTCCTAAATGATCAAACTCTTCAGGGAAGAAAATTCTTCCTCGTTTGAAATTTTGGATTATATCTAATACCTGTTGATGAATTGATTGCATCTTTTATCTTCATTATGTCACAAAAGTATAAGATTTTTGTGACAAACTTTATTAATCCTCTCCAAAATTAGTAAGAAATGCAGCATTTTTAATCCTTTCTTCTTTTTCAAATGAAGCAAGATAGGTCTCAGTCGTCTTTAAATCACTATGTCCCAAACTTTCAGAAATATATGCAATATTAGCTCCACTCCTTTTCAATACACTGGCAAAAGAATGTCTGGCTGAATAAGTACTTAATCCCGATATGCCAATAGCCTCACCTATTTTCTTTAAGCGTTTATTAATTCGATGAGTCACATCTTGTATTGTCCGCTTCTGCTGTAAAGGTGTTTCTTCTCCTGTAAGAAAAGGGAATATGTAATTATTGGGACTTTTATCCGGATTTCCCCACTTCTCTATTATTTGTTTCATCTCTGGTGTTAACAAAGCCTCTATCTCTTTTTTCTCTTTAGATGTATGAATTGTCTTAGCTCGATAAAAATGAATTTCATCGCCATCTATATTAGAATATTTAAGCTTTAGCATATCATTTACATTGATACCATTACACAAATAAGAAAAAAACCATAAATCACGATAGCGTTCTGTCGCCTCAAAACCATCTATAAAATTTATAATCTGTTTTATCTGCTGTAAACTTAATGCTAGCTTTCGTCCTTTACCTGAAGGAACTTCATATTTTCCTCTACCAAAAGGATACTGAGCTTCTTTGACTACTCCAATTGTTTTAGCATCATTGAATAATGCTCTGATACATCTGATATAGATTGAAATAGTAGTATAACTTTTCCCATCTTCAACCATTGCTTTTTCATATCGCTTCAACCAATCGATTGTTACGGAATCAAAGGTCACTTTGCTTCCTGCATATTTTTCTAAATATCTAAATGCCGAAGTATATACATCTGAATTACCTATTGAGCCAGACTCTATCAATGTATCTATTTTTGCTTTGAATGCCATATTTAGTGTTTCACCTGTACATTTTCCTAAATACATGTTTAAAGCATCGAAAGAAAAACGCCCTTCGCTCTCTAAAGTTTGAACTGCATTCCTAACTTTCTCAAATGAAATTTGCAGGTCTTTTTTTACATTCAGTAACTCTGAATTCTTAGTTTTTTCAATTTTCTCCCAATCTTGTACACACAAACTCTTTCCGGTCGAATAATATTTCCGGTCTCGTTTGTATGTTATCCGAATCTTTACAGGATAGTTCCCTGTCTTGATTTCTCGCCGATTATCAAGAAATAATGCGATACTAATTCCATTTAAAACATAAGCATCCATAAGCCTTTCAAGTATTCTGTGTGCAAATCTTTATGTGCACACAATTTGCACACAAGTATACGAAATATTTGAAAATAAACAACTATTAGATAATGTTAAAAAATAATATAATCACTGTATGTCAATATAATATGCAACAAGTGAAAAGTATTGAAAACAGAAGAAAATGAAAAAATTATGCTTTGGGAGCAGGGGGTCCCAGGTTCGAATCCTGGTATCCCGACAAAAGAGAAAGCACCTACAGATATGTAGGTGCTTTTTCTATTTCAGAATACTTTCCGATACCTCCTAAATGCGATAGATAAATACAGGATAATTAGAGCGTCACCACTGTGAGTTGTATTCTGTGAAAAAATATAGAAGGATAAAAGTTTCAACCTTTTATCCTTCTATTCTTTCTGTGAAATTTAGATTCCTTTAGAGTTTTATTCTGCTTGTGGTTGGCCCATCAACAACTAATTGTCCATTGTCAGAGACTTCCATCTTATCAATGAATACGACTCGATTTTTTCCGGTTTTTTCAGTACGTGCATGATATACACAAAGCATCTGTCCATTATCGAGAGTGAGCACCATGCAATGTCCTGTGCCTGTAACATCTCCTCCTTTTTCTACATTCTTTTCAAGCACAGGATTATTTTCAGCCTTAACAAATGGCCCTAATGGGTTCTTGGAAGTTGCGTAGCCTACTGCATAATTTGCTCCTCCAAAGAAATTGGCAGAGTACATCATATAAAATGTATCTCCTTTTTTGAAAATATATGAGCCTTCTGTCCAGCGACGATTCACTTCGTGCGATGTTACAGAACGACTTTCCCATTCTGCTTGTTTATCACTCATTTTGAGAGGTGGGCGTAATAACAGTATTGGTTCGCCAATAATGTCTGTAAAGTCAGGCTTTATTTCTATACCATAAATCCAACTTTCTTCTATCTCGTTGTACCATCCTTGCTTTTTTGCCCAATCGGCAACTTCACTTTCTACCGGATTTTTGTAACAACAACGAGAGTAATACAGATACACTTTACCTGTTTCGTCATCGAAATACAGGTTGGCATCTATTATTGGATACCCCGGATCAAAAATAGGTTTTCCGTTCATCTCTACAAATGGCCCTGTAGGGCTATCTGCTACAGCTACGCCTATACGAAAGTTTTCACCTTCATTTGTTGGATTATGCTTCCAATTGGCACTATACCAAATGTAATATTTACCATTCCTTTCGTACACTTCAGGAGCCCAAAAGCAATTGAGCGCCCACGATTCTGGCGTTGCACCTTCGTATACAATACCCTTGTCTGTCCAATCTTTAAGATTATCGGATGAATATACTTTAAATCCGTTAATATTTTCGGAAGTACCATACATGTAAAATTTCCCGTCAGAGGCTTTTAATACAAAAGGATCTCCAAACTCTACGGGCAAAGGATTTTCAATTTCTATAGCCGATTTATTCTCAGTCTTTTTGTTTTCGCTACAAGACAAGAATAAAGAGAAGGCTGTAATTACTATCAGATAAAAGATCTTCATTTTAATATGTGTTGTATTTATTTTTCATTTAAAGCATTACATATCTCCTGATTGATCCGCTTCAGACGAGCTTCATCCAACTTGATAACTTTTCTGTCGTAAGTCATTAATCCGTTAATCTCTACTTCTACATCTGTGGTCTGGGTATAAACGGCTGCTGAAAATCCGGCTGTAATAAGTTTTTTCAAAGCTTCGGCATATTTGACATATTCGTCCGTAACTTCTTTCGAGTTTTTAAACTGTACATATCCCCAGTTTTTGTCAGGTTGCCAGAGATGATCTTTCAGTGGCAATCCTATACCTCCATATTCTCCCAGTACAGTTGCCCGCTGTGCATCGTAAAGAAACATGTCGGGGCCCGGATAATTATGTAGGTCGAGCATATCTCCACATGTATAGTGATTACCTCCACTAGCCGGATTGACAAGGCGTGTGGGATCATAAGCTTTTGTCCAGCCAACTATGTCCTGTGTTTTAAATTGCCCCCATGCTTCATTGAAAGGTACCCAAACACCAATACAGGGATATGAATACAGATAGTCCATTATTTCTTTCCATTCTTCTCTGAAATTAGCTTCCGATTCTGTAGAACGTGTTATTTCTGCTCCTGTAAAATAGTTTCGCATTTGCCATTCGGGAGATCTGTCTCCATTTGGCATATCCTGCCATACGATAATGCCTAGTTTGTCGCAATGCGTATACCAGCGTGCCGGTTCAACCTTCACGTGTTTACGAATCATGTTGTAGCCAAAATCTTTGGTTTTGACAACATCATATTTCAAGGCTTCATCGGTTGGGGCTGTATAGAGCCCGTCAGGCCACCAGCCCTGATCTAAAGGTCCGAACTGAAACAGGTCTTTATTATTCAGTTGGAGACGTACAATGCCATTCTTATCTCGTTTTGTTGAATACTTTCTCATGGCTGTGTAGCTTTTTACTTCGTCAATAACCTTTCCTGCACTGGACAATATTACTCTCAGATCGTATAGGTGAGGAGAATCGGGTGACCATAGTTTATAGTCTTTCATGGCTATTTCTACCTCCTGACCGCTTATAGACTTTCCTGATGCTATAACTTTTCCATTATCAAGTACCGAAACTTCAATTATATCCGCAGAGCTACTATTGTCTGTATCAGCCCAAACACTGATAATTCCTTTATCAATATCAGGTATCGTTTTTAGGTTAGTGATATAGTGTTTAGGAACAGACTCGAGCCATACTGTTTGCCATATACCCGAAACCGGTGTGTACCAAATCCCATGAGGCTTATTCACCTGTTTCCCTCTGGGTTGATACCCTGCATCGGTCGGATCCCACACTTTTACAACGAGTTTGTTGCTTTTTTTCATCAAAGCTGCGGAAATATCGAAAGAGAAAGGGGTATACCCTCCTGTGTGGCTACCTACTTTAATATCATTTACCCAAATTTCAGCCTTCCAGTCTACTGCTCCGAAATGTAACAATGTTTTGCCATTGTGCCATGCTGTCGGGATAGTAAACTCGCGACTATACCATAACTCATTATCTTTTCCCAATGTTTTTTGAACACCGGATAAGCTAGACTCTACAGCAAAAGGCACAAGTATCTTTCCATCAGATTGGTTCTGTTGATACTTGCCTATAGGAACAATGGCATAATCCCATAACCCGTTCAGATTTAACCAATCGGAGCGTTCCATAATTGGTCGGGGATATTCAGGCAAGACATTGTTTACATCTATTGTCGATGCCCATGTCGTTTTTAGTTTTTCTCCGGCAGGAGACCACTGAGAATGCCCTGTTATGGTTAACAGGCATAATGTAATTAGTAAAAATAATCGTCCCATTTTTGATATATGTTTAATATATAGAATTTAGAAATAAGGCTTTTCTATGCGTGACTGTGAAGAATAGTTTACGACAGGCCACTCGTTTTTCCATTTTACTTTGTTCAGCATCAAGACTCTTCCATGAGGATTGTCTTTATCAATCGCATGATAGAAAAGCCAGTCTTGCCCTTTCTTATCTTGAACAATTTCGGAATTATGTCCTGTGCCTACAAAGCGTTCGTTTGCACTAATAAGTATTTCGTGATGATTGTTCATCATAGATTCACCTTTTTTATTTACATAAGGGCCAAACAGATCTTTAGAACGTCCCACAACCGTTGTGTAGGTACTATTTACTCCCTCACAACAAGAACCTATGGAGGCAAACAGATAGTAAAAACCATCGTGTTTGTGGATGTATGTTCCTTCATACGCTGTTCCTGCAATCTGTACTTTTTCACTACCTTTCTTGAGTGCAAGCCCGTCGTCTTCTAATTCTATTCCGTATATTCCTCTGAAACTTCCCCAAAATAGATATTTTCTCCCATTATCCTCTATGTAGAAAGGGTCTATCGAATTCTGTACTCCTATGGTATTACTTCTGAATAACATCCTTTTGTCAGTAAAAGGTCCGCTAGGCGTATCGGCTACTGCTACCCCTATACCGCATGTCCACTCTTTACCCCAAACTGACATAGAATAATAGAGTATATACTTGCCGTTGATAATGTTAATGTCCGGCGCCCATAGTCCTCCGCGAGGTTCGAATGTAGGGCGGGTTTGTTTAGAGAAGACGGTTCCTGTCAGTTCCCAGTCGATTAGATTTTTCGATTTATGAATAGGTATATTGGGTATGTCTTCTGTGGCATATAAGTAGAAGTAACCGTCAGGAGCTTGTATAATTGAAGGATCGGGTAAACTATAATTGATTACCGGATTTGAATATACTGCCTTAGTTCGGCAGCCACTCATTCCTAAACTGAATATTGATATTAGATAAATGAAAACAAATTTGGACATTAATATGTAATTATTATGTTTTATAATTAATGACTTTCTCCGGAGGGTATCGCAACTTTCTCTCCCCAGCCTACAGGAGTACCGAAGTCGGGAGTGCCGTCAGACTTCCATTTGAAACTTTGCATAAATGTTGATCTTCCAGATTCATAAGTTGCGTCATTGCGATTTTTTACATGGTATACAATCCAATCCTCTGTCTCGTCCGGCGATTTTGTGAAACTACAATGTCCTACACCATTAACTCCATTTACACTAGAAGTCTCGTCGCATCGGGTAAATACCGAAGCCGAAGATTTAGTCCAGTTTGTTCTTACCGTAGGATCTTTCAGGGTATCACTTAGCATTACATAGCCTAAGCGATAGTTCTTCGTCCATGATCCATTGCATGAATATACGACAAAAAATTTATTCTTCTCTTTATTTTTTAGAAATGCCGGACCTTCATTTATCTTTGTTGAGGAAGCGACTAGCTCCCAATATTGATCGGCTCTTGATATTATGTGCCTTTTGCTGCTAATAGTATAAGGATTAGACATTTTTGCAATATAAAGTATTTGTTCGGAGGTGCCTTCCGGATATCCAGACCATACAGCATAGAGTTGCTTGTTAAGGTTGAATACGCCAAGGTCTATAGCATAATATGTATTGGCTATAGTAGGTTTTGTTCCTTCTTGATAATTATCTCCTGTATATAGCATTCCCATATCTTCCCATTCACCCATCGGGTCGTCAGTCTTAGCTCTCAGCACCCCGCTTCTCTGTTGATAATATCCCAACTCGGACTTTGGACGCCCTGCTGCATAATATATATACCATCTCCCATCTACACGGTGGAGCTCAGGAGCCCAAACATGTGTAACATTCCATGGCTTTTCGTTTCCTTTGTCTACCGGAGCTTTCCATACACTTTTAGTTGCTGTTATTTCAGAAAGCTTACCGGATCTGGAAATATTGATCCCATCTCCTTGGGCTTTACAGATATAATAATATTCCTTGTGTTTAATGATCCAAGGATCGGGTATTCCTGCTATTGGGTTTGTAAAGGTAAGTTCGCTTTGCGTAATGGTTAGTTCTACAGATTTTAAACCATTGCTGCTTAATGTTATAATGCCGGTACGCTTGTTCGTTGAGTTTTCATCATATACTATCTTTATAGTAGCATTTCCTGTACCATCTTTCTTTTCAGGTCTTAGCCACGAAGCGTTTGTCTCTATTTTCCAAGACGTATTTGACGTGATATAAAGGTTGAAAAATCCGGATGGATTAGCCACTAATTTCTCTTGTGTATTTATACTTAAATACGGCTTTTCTTTATTTTCTGTCTCACCAGAGCTGTCTCCACAACTTAAACATAGGAGAAAAATAATAATTAAATGTAAGTGTTTCATATTATTAAATTAATGGTTATGTATAATTGTTTAAAAGATATTATCGAAGATTCTTGAAAAGAGTGTGAATAACTTCTCGTCGGGTTTTTCCTATATTATCAATCTCTTTCCCTGAGAGTTTTTTCCACAATGCAGCAGTTATATTGTCTAATGGTTTATCTAGTCGAGCATCCCAGTTTGGGAAGAATCCTTTTAAAGCTAATTTTTGCACTAAAGAAAAATCCGGATCAGTATTCTTCAGATCCTTGAAATATATAAGTGTTGCCCCATTGGACAAAAGCTTTTCTTGTAAACTAAATGGAGAAATATTCCGAACATTCCCGGAGTTGTCTATTGCGATTGAAGCGGCAATTCCGGCAGCTTCGCCCAGTGCCATCCAACAAGGTTCCATACGTAGAGTAGAAAAACCGACATGACTACCTGAAACTGCTACGGGAAACAATAGATTATCTATTGTTTGGGGAACCATAACTCCATATGGAACAGTATATACTGCTGATGGATAACTGAAAAAACCATCGAGATGTATTCTTTCCGGCTCACGCTTGCGTACAGCATGAGAATCCAGTGCATAATGACTAGCGGTAATGGATGATAGATGGATCGGAGGACGTCCTCCTTTTGCTGAAGGTAGAGCATCATTGGCTGTAAAAAAGTGTATTCCTTCCAGACGTCTGCCTTCGCGTACATAAACTTGTCGGGGAAATCCGTCATTGTCAGGGTATTCATCTTTGGCCAATCCCCATTGTTTACACGCTTCTCGGAAATGAGCCGGTAAAGCATCATCATTTTGTGCAAACCATAGTAGTCCTAAAGTGTACGATTTGAGTCTCTCTGCAAAACGATCTCTCCATTCCCATCCTGAAGTAGGCCACGGCCAGTTTTCTTCTGGAAGGTCTGTTGATATAAGAGCGAGATGTTGATTGTTGGCATCTGTTTTTCCATTCGGAAGTTTAGTCATACTGCTTAACTTTGCTATTCCCCATATATCTCCTAAGGCGGAGGAACGTTCTCCTCTTGAAACTTTTTTTCTGTTTTCCTCTATTTTTGCCTCATCCATCTCCTTAAAACGGATATCTGTATTGCGGCCAGTAAACACATCATCAATGAGAGAAATATACTCAAGTCTATTATAATTGTCAGGTTTTGAAATCAGCTTGCGGATGTTTGCCTCATTGGTAAGGCAAAGACGGTAATTATATGCCTGTATTGCATTGTCTCCCTGATAGGTTGTACCTTCTGCATCAGGTCCATGTTTCCACCATCGGTATATTTTTCCGGCACAAGGCTCGCTGTATTCTTCTGCTCCCTCTCGCCCAAGTTTAAATGGGATACCTGCCGCCGCACCTAGATCACCTTCGTATGTGGCATCTATAAATATTTTACCTGTGTAAAATTCTTCTTCTCCTGTTTCTCTATTCAATATGCGTATAGAGTGTATTCGATTCCCTTGCTTAGTTACATAGCGAGGCTCAGAATCAAATTGACGTAGTTTCAGTATTGTAATCTTACCACTCTTTGTTTGACGAAGCATTCTCTCGAAAGTTTTGGCTGCCACATGAGGTTCGAAATGATAACCATCGCTACAATCCTGAACCTGTACTGACTGTGCTCCATATTTTTCGATATAGTATGCTTTATTTAAAGCAACAAACTGTTCGAATAGTCCGGTAGTTGCTCCTCGTGTTCCAATGTCAGTTGCTCCTAATCCGTTGACCGGTAAGCCTCCAATATGTTCTGTTCTTTCCAGAATCACACAGTTTTTGCCTTCTCTGGCTGCGGCTATAGCTGCAGTAATACCTGCCGGATTGCCTCCGACTATCACTAAATCATAATCGGATGCGTAAGAACTATGGCTGATAACTGATAAAAGGAGAAGTAAGATTACAATCTTTTTCATCTATAGTAAAAGACTTGTCTTTACAGTTCTTTGATTTTTACATTCTTAAACCATACTTCATCACCATGATCCTGTAGAAGAATATTCCCTTCTGTTACATTACCAAAGTTTGCCCAGTTGCGATATTTACTGTATGCAACCAGTGCATTCCACATCTGATTGTTGCGTTCGTATTCTATCAGTTTTACTCCGTTGAGCCAGTGTTCTACTTTATTATCTTTCACAATAACCATAGCCGTATTAAACTCACCTTTTTTGAAAGGCTTGTTGTCCGGGGCAGGTATCAGATCGTATAAAGCGCCTAGCTTACGGTTACCTTTCACTCCTAGTTTTGCATCGGGATGCTTATCGTCATCCAATATCTGAAATTCGCATCCGATAGAAGAACCGGCTCCTTTGTTTGTCTCCGTGTCTACAAAGTATTTAATTCCGCTATTAGCACCTTCCGTTATTTTGAAGTCTACTTTGATAATAAAATTCTTGTATTTGCGGGTAGTTACTATATCTCCTCCATTCGCAGATTCTCCTCCTCCGCTCTTCATTACTTTAAGTATTCCATTATTTATAACCCAGCCTTTAGCAGGAAAAGAATTTAGTTTAGCTCCACGCCACCCGTTACTGGTTTTTCCATCCCACAAGAGTTGCCAGCCTTCTCTTTTCTCTTGTTCTGTTAGCGTATTGTCCTGTGCATATATTGATAATGAAAACAGGCATATGATGAGCACTGATATATATTTTTTCATTTGTTGTTTATTTTGATTTATTATTACACTATATAGAAATCTTCCCAACCTTTTCTTGGCGGTAACCCGGAGAGCATTGCATTGGCAAACTTGTCGTTGGTTATCTGGTTTGTACGGCTGTCGAAATAAAGCTTCCTGTTCAGGCGCTGAGCTATAACACCAAGAGAAAATACCTGACTAAGTGGCCCGTGTATCTCGAATGGTGAACGTGTCTTCTCTAGTCCCTGACAGGCCAGCAGGAAGTTCTCAAAATGATTGGACGGGCTTTTGGGTACTTCGGGTAGTCTGGAAGCCATTTCCTTCGCTTTCGATTCGGGTATAATAGACAGTGTACTGCCATGTGAAGCTCCTTTGAAGGTCAGCTCCTTACCATAGATGATCTTGCCGGGATTGATCTTTTGTTTCTTTATCTCTCCCACACTCGATGCAGGTATATTCGGATCTATGGCAGACTCTCCGTAACCTTCCGGCAATGGAGGCAGGTTGTCCACCCCATCGTACCATGTCACATCGCAAGCCGGCATCTCTCCTCTGGGACCGAATTTGAACAGGATGGTCGAAGACATCGGATAGAAAAAGTCGTTATGCCCTGTCAGCTTCACAGGGTTGATTTCGTATGGAAGTCCCAGTTCCAGAAATTCATGTACCGTGTCCAGTATATGGGCACCCCAGTCTCCCATAGCTCCCATACCATAGTCGAACCAACTGCGCCATTCTCCGTAATGATATACTTTGTTGTATTCGTGGTAAGGAACAGCACAATTCCAGTTGATCCAGTCCAATGTCGGAGGTATAGGCTCTGCATCGGGATATTTATACATGTTCACATCCCATGTATGCCAGCGGCGGGGATTGTTCATATGCGCAGCAACGGCTGTTATGTCTTTGATGATACCTGCATCCTGCCATGCCTTGAACTGGAAGTAGTTGGCTTCGGAGTGCCCCTGATTACCCACCTGTGTCACTACTTTGGAGTATTTACGGGCTGCCTGCATCATCAGGTCGGCCTCGAGAAAAGTACGGGCCATCGGTTTCTCTACAAATACGTGCTTACCATAAGCCATAGCCATCATACAGATAGGGAAATGCGAATGGTCGGGCGTGGCTATGGCCACAGCTTCTATCTGATTGCCCATTTTGTCAAACATTTGGCGGAAATCCTGAAACTGTTTTGCCTTCGGGTATTTGGCCATTACTTTTTGGGTATGTTTTGCTCCCATGTCTATATCACACAGGGCTACCACATTTACCATACCTGTTTTCTCAAAATCACCGATGATCTGTTCTCCTCTGTTGCCGATGCCGACATAGGCGATGTTGATCTTTCGTGACGAACCGACAATTCTGTTATAGCTTTGGCCGGACATCGCATTGACGCCGCTTACGGCCAGACCGGCGGAGGCTAACGCTGCCGTCTTTAGAAAATTCCTTCGTGTTTGCATATGTTTTATAATTGTTAAATTCCGATTTGACTAATGGTTGTAGTTTCGGATGGTTGTATTTCCCCTTACATCTTAATGATTAAGAAAGCTGGAAATGGAAATGATTTATTCTCAAAATGCTGGTAAAGATTTAATTAATAGGTGTTAGATATTTTCCATTCTTTATTTTATTTTAACTTTGAACTCCTGCTTTTCTATATTAAACCCTCTAATTATAAGTTTATACTCACTTTTTGTGAGTTTTTTTATGTCGGTCTCAATTTTTATATGTTCACCTTCACTCGGTAATAGGCATAAAAAATTGTTTGTGTAAAAGGAAGGTCTTATGGGTTTTCCTTCATAATCAAGCCATTGTACTTGAGTGAAAAAGGAGAGAGACTTACTTGTATTTTTCAGATCGAGATTGATAATATGTTTTCCATTTTCTACAGAAGTAGTATATTTTACATTGATTTTAGCTTTTGCCAGATCTTTAATATCCTGAAAACCTGCTGTTGCTGGTCCGGTAATTGTTTTACGTCCTTCATACTTATTGTTCGATCGCCAATAAAAATTGCTTCCTACCTGCTTATTCTTATTGTCGAATAGTCTGAGCTTTATAAATTGGATAGAAGTTGTCGCCGAAGAAAAATCAATATTGAATACATCATTTATAACACCGTCTTCGGGAAGGTTAACTATTGCTTCCTTCGTGAAAATCTTTTTCATATTAAGGTCGTATACATCGGCTGTTACTTTATAATTATTGAATGATTTATAATAGTCATTTACAACAGATACAGTATTTTTCAAATAGTCGAACTGAGGATGTAACGGTTCACAAGCGTTTTGTGCGGCATATAGAGCAGCCGTAGGCTCGAGAGACCAATCCCACATACGCCCGCAGACTTGTCGTATAGGAGAATTGTGATACCAATAGAGAACACCTGAGGTATAGCGGTCTCCATAATGTAACTTATTGTAGTTCCAAACTTCCCAGATACTTTTATAGTTTAACGCTCCTACGAATTGAGCTTTTTCAGCAAATTCGTCTATGCTATTAGATATTCCATATTCATTAGTCATATCGGTATACATAGTAGACATCAGATGAAAACCATTACCATCCGAATAGTCCCATACTTCTTTGTTTATTGGCCACAGGTCTTTTTCGTCCATCATTTCACGAAGACATTCTACTGTCGGGAGGCAAGGCGCTCCGTATTCCGGATTGAAGCCGTCGACACGGCTTCCTCTATCCGATGCTGTGTTTTCATAATGTGTCATTATATTTACTTGCTTGTAAGGGCTGCCATCATGTATACCGTCACATTCCGATTCCATTTGGTAGCCGCGTGTACCGTCAAGTTTATTTATTAATTCTTTTGCGTGAGGCATTTCAGAACTCTCGTTGGATGAAACGTAATATGCCAGACTTGGATGATTGCGTATTCGTTTTACGGTTGATGTTAAGTTTGAAAGATACATATCTCTATCTACAGGATGTTTTGTATCCCCTGTCATCCAAAATTCTTGCCATACAAGTATTCCCAGCTCATCGCATAGTTGGAAAAAATAATCGGATTCAGTAATGCCACCGCCCCAAAATCGGATGAGATTTATTCCCGATTGTGCAGAATATTTTAATTCGGCATAAGTTCGCTCATCTGAAGTTCGCAACATGTTTTCAGGTAACCAGTTTGTACCTCTTATGAAAATTGGTTTGCCATTGATGTAAAATGTGCGGGATTTGTCAGGTGTATTTGTAGAAGAGGTTATTTCTCTTATTCCGAATCGGGTAGATATAGAATCGGTTATCTCTCCGTTTATTTCAGTTTTGAAGACAAGATCGTACAACTCTTGACTTCCTTTATTTACCGGCCACCATAAGCGAGGATTGTTTATTACAAGTTGAGGAAACTCTTCGGGAGTAAAGATAACCTCTTGAACTTCTTCTCTGAATAGGGATATTTCTTTTTCGAATAGGATTCCCTCACTTTTTATTTCTCCAATTACTTTTACCTTTTGGCGACGGTTTTGCTGAAGGTAGTTCGGGTATGCAACTTCTACCGAAATGGTTTGACGAGAAGAGTTATAGCCGGGTTTGGATAATTCTGATTTTACGAAGGGATGATTCAGTTTCGTCCTTCCTGTTGCGAAAATTGAGATGTCTTTCCATATGCCTGTATTCCTGTCTCTGATACCATCGAGAAAAGTAAAATCCCAGCCTACTGTCATAAGCTGCGTTACATTTTTACCGATTTCGCCATTTCCTCCATTTTGAAACTCTCCGGTTGCACCGAAAGATTTCCCTCCTTTGGGTTTGATGGTTCCCGGCACATCTATAGGATAAACTTTTACCGACAGGATATTTTCTTTATCGAAGACTACCTTGTCTGAGATGTCTATTTGTCTTTGTTGAAACATTCCTGCTATATTACCAACCATACTCCCATTAAGCCATACTTCGGCTCTGTAGTTGATGCCATCCACTTGTAGCCATACCTTCTTGTTTTTAAATTGTTCTCTGTCGAGATTAAATTCGGTACGAAACCAATAGGTGTAAAAGTCTCTGCCGGAATGAAAAAGGTCGGGTATTAGTTCCGATTCCAACTTATTATTTATACCATAGTATGGTTCAGGGTATTTTTTATTATAAACAAGAGAATTTAAGACTGTACCGGGTACAACTGCGGGCATCCAATCCGAGTCGTCTATTTTGTCTGTAGAAATATCCTCGCTGCGTACGTTCAATTCATTTGCCTTTTTCATTTTCCAGACAAATTTTCCATTATGTCCGTCGGTTGAAGTTAACGTGTGATTGTAATGACGTTCTTTGTGCACATTTTGTGCTGAAGAAAAAATAGTAATAATAAAAAGTAAGATAAATAATAAATTTTTCATAATATTGACATGTTATATCGTATTTGGTTTCTATTCTGTGGAATAAAATTAGATTGACAAGAGTTAATCGTTATCCTCATTTTTGCCAAATGAGGTCTCTTGAGTGTGATTGCTGGATTGAGGACATTTTTGGCAAAAATGAGTACATATGTAGGTTGGAAGCGCATATTAATTAGCTTCCCGAGGGTTTTATTACTTTAATAAAAATATATCTTTGTAAAAGCCTTTTAAATCAAAGTAGCAAATGAAGCACCTCCGACCAATTCTATTACTGTTTTTATTTGTTAGTGTTTCATCTTATCTGAAAGCATATAATATCCGGCAAATTAGCAGCAGGGATGGGCTGTCTAACAGTGCTGTTATATGTTTATTTGAGGATAAGGAGCGTTATCTATGGATAGGTACTTATGATGGTCTTAACAAATACAATGGGATTGATCTGAAAATCTACAAACCTGACATTAACGATAAGAACAGCCTTTCAGGGAATGTAATAAGAAGAATAGTGGAATCGAAAGACGGCTATTTATGGATTATGACCAGATGGGGGTTAAATAAGTATTCGAAAAAAGAGGACAAAGTAGAAGCCTATTTCAATGAATTTAAAGAAGACTCTGTAATAGCTTCGGATAGCGATGGTAATATTTTTGTACTTACCCAGTCCGGATTGTTTTATTATTATGATTTTGAAGCAAAGCAGTTTAAAGAAATTCTTTTTCCAGGATCTAAGGAATATAAAAGCTGGGTAAGCCTTATTATTAATTCGAAGGATGAACTACTGATTACCAATAATGGAGTAATTAAGCAGTATCGTCTCGATTGGACAGACTGCTTAAAGCCTCAATTAGTGAATATAGGAAAACTTGATCATACAGAATCTGTCAGCTATATTTTTAATAATGATAATCATTTATTTATTGTTGATAGAATCGGCGATTTATTTTTTATTGAGTCCGGAAAGAAAACTTTTATAAGAAATATAAAATCGCTTATTGCTGAATATGGCGATATTACTTCTGTTATTTTCGATGACAATGATATTCTTATCGGATTCAGAACAAATGGATTGATTAGACTCGATTACAAGAAAAAATATGAGATGGAGAAAATGCCCATAAATTGCGGTGTTTTTTCGTTGTTGAAAGATAAAGTGCAAGATATACTATGGGTTGGTACTGATGGACAAGGTGTGTACGCTTGTACAAAACAGGAATTCACCTTCAAGGGAATCAATCTGGAAGAACTGCCTGTAAAAAAACAAAGACCAGTCCGCGCTATTTATAGCGATCAGGATAATTCTCTGTGGTTAGGAACCAAAGGAAATGGTATTATTAAAATAGAAAATTATGGTAGCGCAACAGAATATGATCGGCAAAATGTTAAGCATCTTACTATAGATAATGGCTTGAGCAATAATGCCGTTTTTGCTTTCGAAAAGAGTTGTCGAAATGATATTCTTTGGATAGGCTCTAGTGGTCCCAATCTGAACTATTATTCGTATAACGATAAGAAAATACATATCCTGAAAAATCAAGGAGCTATTCGCTTTGCAGAGGTACATAGCTTATTGGAAACTTCCGATTCTGTTCTTTGGGTTGCTTCTTTAAATTATCTGTTTAAGGTAAATATTTTTAGAAATAAAAATGTACTGGAAATAAGAAATATTCGTAGGTATGAATTTGATATAAAAAACAAACAGATCTTTAATCAAATTTATTCCATATGCCCCGAAAATGATTCTATAATGTGGTTGGCGATGCGGGGTAACGGAGCTATCAGATTGAATTGTAATAGCGGAGAATACAAGCTCATTACATTCGAAAAGAATGGTATTGCACCAATGGATGATGTGTTAAGTATATATATAGACAAAAGAGGGAACAGGTGGTTTGGCTCGAGCTATGGAATAAATGATCTGAAAGTGCTGCCTGATGGAATATTCGACTATAGGAATTTTAATGTAAATGATGGTTTGCCAAACAATACAATTCATGGAATACTGGAAAATTCTGATGGTAGATTGTGGTTAAGCAGCAACGCCGGAATTGTTCTTTTCGATCCAATTAAAGAGACTTTTCGTAGCTTCAATCAGCGAACAGGACTGAAAGTGATGGAGTTCAGTGATAATGCCTATCACAAAGATGAGCAGTTGTCCCGATATTTCTTTGGTGGGGTGGATGGAATTGTATGGATAGACTACAAAGAGCAGATAAAGAAAGATAATTTTCTTTCGATAAATTTCTCAAAGCTTCGTGTCTTCAATGAGGAATATAATATTGATAATTTTCTCGAACATGGAGCAGACGAGAGGTACTTGAAACTGAAACATGATCAGAACTTCTTTACTATTTCCTTTGTTGCAAACGATTTTATCAATGGAGCCAGTGGTAAATATTCTTACAAGTTAGATTATTTTAATGAAGTTTGGATGAATTCTAATAATCGTGAAGCACAGTTTACGAATATTCCACCGGGAAAATACACCCTGATCGTAAAATATGATGATTTGTCGGGAGGAAAAGTTCAGATTGCCAGCCTTAATATTGTGATAGTGCCCCCTTGGTATTTAAGTATATATGCTAAAATTATATATGCTATCGGATTCATACTTCTATTAATAATATCTTTTCTATATCTGAAAAAGAAATATGAAAGAAAGAAAGTTAAAATAGAACAACAACTTGATCAGAAATATAAGGAAGAGATGTATGAAGGAAAGTTACATTTCTTTACCAATATAACACATGAGTTTTGTACTCCTCTAACATTGATCTACACACCTAGCGAACGTTTGCTAAACTATGCAGGGAGCGATTCTTTTATAAAACGATATGCTCAGATTATTAAGACTAATGCCGAAAGACTAAACGATCTCATTCAGGAAATAATCGATTTTCGCCGGATGGAGAGCGGAAATAAAATATGTAAGATTGAGGCTTGTGATATAAACGATATTTTTACAGAAATAGCAGAATCATTCACTGATTTGGCAGAAGAAAATCATATTAATTTTAGCCTGAATATTCCTCCTGCAACAGTCTGGAATTCTGATAGGAGTTGCATTACTAAGATTCTAAACAACTTAATCTCCAATGCCTTCAAATATACAGTCGAAAATGGGACAATAGGTGTCGCTGTTAGTGTAGAGAATGAAGAATTGATCTTTAGGGTATACAATACGGGTAGAGGCATAAGAAAAGATGATATACCATATATTTTTAACCGATACTCTGTATTGGACAATGTAGAATCAAACTCGCTGAAAGGCCTTTCGTCAAGAAATGGGCTAGGTTTAGCCATTTGTAAAATGATGGTAGACTTACTGCAAGGAACCATAGAGGTAGAAAGTGAAGAGGGAGAATACGCCAGATTTATAGTAAAACTTCCATTCATGGGGTCAGATAATATTAATGTTGCTAATGAAACCAATGATAGAGATAAACTAATCATTGCCGATAGGGAAAGAGAAGAGGTGAAAAGTCTTTTACATAATTCGGGTAGCCGTCATACTATATTGATTATTGATGATAATGACGATGTGCTTTGGTTGTTGGAGGATATTCTCTCCGAAGACTATAATATACAAATAGCAAGAGATGGAGAAGAAGGTTACAATAAGCTTCAGAATATGATGCCGGATCTTGTGATAACCGATGTGATGATGCCAAAACAAGACGGTGTATCTCTCACAAGGCTGATAAAAGGCAATCCGTACACGATGCACATACCTCTTATTATCCTTTCAGCAAAATCTTCGATAGACAGCAGAATAGAAGGAATAGACTCCGGTGCAGATGCTTATATCTCCAAGCCCTTTGATATTCTCTATCTGAAAGCACAAATAAGGCAGTTGATAGATAAAAAGAAAAAACTACAGGATTATTATAATAGTTCAGCAAGTGCGTTCGACTTAGTTAACGGTCAGTTATTGGCTAAAGAAGACCGTGATTTTATTCAGAAGGCGGTGCAGATTGTAGAGAAAAATATAAGTAATGCAGAATTTAGTCCCGAAGACTTGGCCGATGGTTTGCAGGTAAGTATCAGAACTCTTTACCGTAAATTTAAGGATTTGGAATTACTTTCTCCCAAAGACTTTATAAAAGATCAGCGCATAGTATATGCTGCTAAATTAATATTAAGCACTACTCTGACTATTCAGGAAATAATGTTTAGTGCAGGTTTTACGACAAGATCACACTTTTATAAAGAATTTACAAAACGCTTTGATCGATCTCCGAAAGAATATAGAGAAGATCATAGTATATAATCTTTTATTAATTATACATATGAATAACACATTATGAATTTGAGAACTTGTAAAATAAGTTATTATGAAAAAAGATGAAGCTGACGATCCCGTTTTATTATGGAATAGTTTCAGGAATGGTAATGACGAAGCTTATATTCTCATTTATAAGAAGTACACCCAGAGTTTATATTATCAGGGACTTCAGTTTACTCAGAATAAAGAGATTATCAAGGACTGTATTCAGGATGTTTTTACCAAGCTATATAAATATCGTTCCAATTTGGGAGATACCGACAATATAAAATACTATCTGTTGACTTCGATGCGCAACCAGTTACTGACTGCTACTGCTAAAGAAAAAGTATATGCCGATATGCAGCCCGAATGTACAAATGTAGAAACCCTTTCTGAAAGAAATGTAGAAGATATTCTTATCGAAAAAGAAGATAGTATAGCCACCGAGGATAAAGTAACCTTTGTGATGTCTCTACTAACCGACAGACAAAGGGAGGCTGTCCGTTATCGTTATATAGAATGTCTTAGTACCGAAGAAATATGCACTTTGATGGATTTAAATTATCAATCGTTGCAGAATATTCTATCCCGTTCTCTGAAGAAAATTAGAGAACACCTAAAAAAATAATTTTTTAGTGAGTATTAAAAATATAAACCGAAGTTATATATATAAAACCAGCTTAATATGTTTAATTCAGATCATAGAGAGAAATACTCAACATATACAGCAGAAGATTTTCTTTTGGACTCTTTCTTTATACAATCAATTAAAGAGCCAACAGAAGAATCTGATATTTTCTGGTTTGATTTTACAGAAAGTGATCCGGCGAATATACATGAATTTATTCAGGCAAAGGAAATTCTCCTAGCCATAAAGGATGATCAAAACAAGATGTTGTCCGAGCTGGAAATGGATCAGCTTTTAGATAATATAATGGTTATAAACCATGCAACCCGTCAGAGAAGAAAGAGTAGTCTGAAATATTGGATGGGAGCTGCTGTAGGTGTCGCCGCATGTGTTGTTGCTGCCATACTTTTATTTCCAAGAGCCGAACAGTTACCTATAGCCAACGAAGAAATTCTTTCATATATAGAAAAAAATAAAACAGTCGATCTGAGAGACACTACCGTTAAACTCATTATTTCGGATAAGAAAATGATTATAGCAGAAGAATCAGAACCAGCTATTACATATGACTCTGATGATATAAAACTGGCAACAGAGGAGATCTCTAAAGAAGAATCTTCGGAGTTTAACCAGCTAATTGTTCCTTATGGAAAAAGATCGAGGCTGACTTTGTCGGATGGTACTAAAATATGGGTGAATGCGGGGACAGTGGTTACCTATCCTATAGAATTTGGAGAAAAAGGAAAGAGAGAAATTTATGTTAATGGGGAAGCGTATCTAGACGTAAAAAAAGATACAGACCGTCCATTTATTGTAAAGACAGATAAATTCGACATTCAGGTTCTAGGCACAAAATTTAATGTTTCTACATACGAAAATGAAATAAATAATGTTGTTTTAGCTTCGGGAGCAGTAAAAATATTATCATCCAATACTAATAGTCCGGCTGTATTCTTAAAACCGAACGAAATGTATCTGCTCGATAATGGCAAATCTATAAAAAAACAAGTCAATGTAGAATACTATACTTCGTGGATTAATGGATTGTATATATTTGAAAATGAACAACTAGGTGTGATAATGAAGCGTCTTTCCAAATATTATGGCAAGTCAATAAAGTGTAGTCCCGAAATTAGTAAACTGGAATGTTCCGGTAAGCTTGATTTAAAAGAAAGCTTGAACGATATTTTGAATAATTTGAGTACGATTTCTTCCATGAAATATACATCTGATAATAATAATTATCAAATTTATTAGCCTCAATAATATTAACAAACCTAATCGAAGAATACTATGAAAAGAAATACAATAAAGGCTATAGCATGAATGTAAAGTAACAAAAGGAGGAGAAGTTCTCTTCACTATTTTAGCCTTTCCAAGATCTAAAAGATAACCCTTTTTATATCAGTATTCTGACTGTGTTAATTAATTACGATATTAATTCAGATGGCGAAGCTGTGTCCCTTTCCATAACTGAGATCTTACTTGTATGATATAAATTATGTTTATTAAATCAAAAATTATTTTTAGTTTATGAAAAAAAGAATTTTATTATTAATTACTCAAACACTTTTTTCTCTATTTATTGTGTCTGATTTATATGGATGTTCTTCCGAGAATCCATTAGATGAGAACAATACTTCAAAAACAGAACAGGAAAATTATGATTTGAAAAAATTTCCAGAAGGATGCGATCCTAAGGAAATAGGTATAAAATTAACTGAAAGATACCTGCAAACCCCACATTCATTTTGGGGAAATGTTAGTTCAGATAAAAAAGTTACCCTTGTTACCTACCCGGACGTATGTGCATGGTTAGGAGCTTTGTGGTTTACTCAATCTGTAAAAGAAGAAAATCTGTACAACCGATTAGTCGACAGATTTGAGCCTCTTTTCACTACCGACAAGATTTTGCAACCAAGCATGCGCCCCAATGTAGGTAATGTGGTTGATTTTTATGTGTTTGGAGCAGTGCTATTGGAAATATACAAAAAAAGAAAAGAACAAAAATATCTCGACTTAGGTATGAAGTATGCCGATGGTCAATGGACATTACCGGCTAATGCTAGCGCAACGGAAAAGAAATGGCAAGACCAGGACTATTCATGGCAAACCCGCCTTTGGATCGATGATATGTTTATGATAACTGCTCTTCAGGATCAGGCATATCTAATCACAGGCGATAGAAAATATATCGACAGGTCGTCTCGTGAGATGGTGATGTATCTGAATGAAATACAAAGAGATAACGGATTGTTTTATCATGCTCCTGACGCACCTTTCTTTTGGGGAAGAGGAGATGGTTGGATGGCTGTAGGGATGGCTCAGAATCTGAGGATAATACCTAAAGATAACCCAAATAGAGCAAAGATAGAAGAGGCCTATAAGAAGATGATGAAGACCTTGTTGCGTTATCAGGGACGAGATGGAATGTGGGGACAACTTATTGACGATCCTAATTCGTGGCGAGAAACATCTGCGACAGCTATGTTTACATATGCCATGATTGTTGGAGTGAAGAATGGCTGGCTCGACAAAAAAACATATGGTGCTGCTGCACGCAAAGCATGGTTAGCTCTCTTAACATATCTGAATGAAGATTACAATCTAAGAAATGTATGTGAAGGTACAGGGACTAAAAACGATTATAACCATTACATTAATCGTAAAAGATTGGTTGGCGATCTGCATGGGCAAGCTGCTCTTATGTGGTGTGCTTATGCTTTAGCTACCGATGAGGTAAAAAGAAAATAAAGTAATATTGTATTATACGAGTAAAGTAGTAAAGAGAATAATAATTCTAAAGATATATTTATCTGTCGAATAATGTGTTGGATTCTAAGAACGGATTGGGAGGATGTCTCTCAAGTCTGCCCAATCCGTTTCTTTCGGTTCTTATTGTATTCTTCTTTCTTTAAATCTAATTCTAATTCTCAATATCATATTCCTAAATCAACGTATTATGAAAAATATATTCTTCTTCTTATTCTTTCCTGCATTTCTTCTTCTCACATGTTCTAGTGATGAAACTAAAGAAGATTTGAAAAAAGAGGGGTCGGTAAAGTCTGTTTTCAAGGATAAAAATCTGGTAACCTTTGGGAATAGTATAACAGCTGCCGAAAATAGCTGGGCTTATCAGGCCTATAGTAGATTGCAATTTGGTAATTTGTACAATGGAGCTGTAGGCGGTGCTATCTGGAGCAAACGGGAAAGAAGAAATAGCAATGGTAATACAATAAGAACGCAAAACTACAACGATCCTGATTTTGCAGGAATAAGCAATAGTAATACTGCAAATCCGGATGATTTGGAATATCAGAAACGCATCAATAATTGCGCCATAGTGCATATCCAAAAATATTTGAGTGAAAAAAAATCCTTGACACCGGACTTTATAATTCTATCCTATGGAACAAATGACCTGAGCAGCGTAGCTGTAATGGGAAATGCCGAATTGGCGTTGCAAGAAACGAATTTAGACAATCTTGATCTGTATACAATGGCAGGAGCCATAAAATGGAGTATAGGTACATTGCAGGTAAAGTTTCCTAAGGCTAAACTATATATTTCGTTTCCTATACAGGCCAAAAGTGATGGAAAAAATACCGACAACTTGAAAAAAATAGAAGTAATAAGGACGATCTGTGAAGGAATGTCGGTACCTTATTTTAATTGTTATGCAGAATGCGAAATTACACAGGAAAACCAAGAGCGATTTCTTCGTGATGGGCTACATCCTAACGAAGCAGGAAAGGTCGTGCATGGAACTTATATAATAAAGAAACTGAAAGAGGCCAATAAAGAGTAGACACGCCCATTCACGTTTCTGTTTATGATGGAAATATACAAAATGCTTTGGTAGAGAAACTGATAACTAGTTCATTATTAATATTTTAAAGAGAATAATTTAACTTATACAAGTAACATAAAACGATAACATGAGTAATAATTATAACAAAAATAATCAGCCTATGAATAACTCATAAACAATAGTAAAGAGAGACTAAAACACGACTGGACGATACTCCTACATGCCGTCCAGTCTGGTTTCAGAAAGTTAACCGATATTTTTAACTCATTAAAAACCATTTACAAATGTATGAGAAAATTTGAGAATTATGGTGTCAAAGACACCATCAATATTCGTTTATTACGTATTATGAAAATAACGGCCATATTATTATTTACCTGTATTGGAGTCTGTCAGGCGGTTAGTAGCTATTCGCAAAGTACTAACCTTACGCTAAACCTCAGAGATAAGACCATAAAAGAGGTTTTCAAAGAAATCGAAAGGAACAGCGAATTCGTTTTTTTCTATTTTGATAAAGATGTCGACCTGAATAGGAAGGTTTCAGTAAATGTCAAAGGAAAGAAAGTGAATGAGGTTCTCGACCAGATTTTTACAGCGACGGATACTGGTTACCTTATAAAAGACAGACAGGTGTATATCTCAAAAAAAGCACCTGAAGAAGTAAAACAAAATAAGAAGAAACGCATAACGGGTACGGTTAGTGACTCAAATGGCGATCCATTGATTGGCGTTACGGTATCTGTTAAGAATACCACTAATGGTACTGTTTCCAATATCGAAGGGTTGTACGTTATTGATGCTCTCGAAACTGATGAGCTTGTATTTAATTATGTGGGGTTTCTTAAACAGGAAGTTCGGGTAGGAAACAAAGGTGTAATAAACATAACCCTCCAAGAGGACGAACAAATGCTTGAAGAGGTTGTTATTGTTGGCTACGGACAACAGAATAAGGCAAGTGTAGTAAGTTCTGTAAGTACAGTTACTTCCAAAGAATTGTCAGCCCCTACCAGTAACCTCACCAATAATTTGGGTGGACAACTTGCCGGATTGATAAGTATTCAGCGTTCGGGGGAACCCGGACGGGATGATGCCGAATTTTGGATACGTGGTATCAGTACATTCAAAGGAGGAACAAAGCCATTGGTCTTAGTTGATGGAATACCACGGGCTATAAGCAATATTGAACCGGACGAAATAGAGACTTTCTCCCTGCTCAAGGATGCTGCGGCTACAGCCGTATACGGGGCCGAAGGCGCTAACGGCGTTATCCTAATAACCTCTAAGCGTGGTAACATATCTAAACCAAAGATATCTTTTCGTGGAGAATATTCGGTATCTAAACCTACCCGGTTGCCGGACTTTGTTGATTCATGGGACTATCTGGAGCTGGTAAATGAGGCAAATTTTAACGATGGTGAGAGTCCTTACAAATATCCGGAAGAAATAGAAAAATACCGTAACAGAGTAGATAACGATCTGTATCCGAATAGCAAATGGATGGATGAACTGTTGGCAAAGAATACTCACAACCAACGATATACTCTGAACTTTAGAGGAGGTGCCGAAAACGCAAAATATTTTGTGTCGATGGCTTATTTTCAACAAGATGGTATCTTCAAACAAAATCCAATGAATAAATATAAAGGAAACTTTGGATTTGAACGTTATAATCTGAGAAGTAACATCGATCTGAGAGTGAGTAAATCTACTACTCTGAATATCGACTTGAGTGGACAATATGTAAGTCGTACTACTTCAAATCGTTCTCCCGGCGATATTTTCAGATTTATGCTCCATACTCCGCCTCACCTTTTTCCTGCTATATATAGTGATGGTACTCTTGCTACTTATCTCACGCAGAGCGATAGTAACAACCGAAATCCATATAATATGCTAATGAATCAAGGGTATAGGAAAGAATGGGGAACAATGATACAATCGAATGTCGGGGTCAATCAGGATCTTAGCTTCATTACTCCAGGCCTCAAGTTTAATGGAAAAGTCGGATTAGACTATGATGGAAATTATTCTACATTGAGAGATTTCTGGCCAAGCCTGTTTTTTGCTACCGGACGAGATGAAGAAGGGAATCTAATATTTCAGACTTCTGTGTCCGGATCACCTGAACTGCAAAATGCCGCAGAAACAGGCAATGAGTCTATACGTAAAATATATATAGAAGGTGCTTTCAACTATCTCCGCACATTCAATGAAAAGCACACTGTAGGAGGTATGTTTTTGTATATGCAGAAAGAAAGACAAGTGAGCGGTACTGTTCTGCCATACAGAAAACAAAGTGCTGTAGGGCGTGCAACATATTCGTATGACAATAAATATTTTATAGAAGGTAGCTTTGGATATACAGGAAGTGAAATTTTTGCAAGTGGAAAAAAATTCGGATTCTTCCCTGCTGTAGGATTAAGCTATTACATATCAAACGAATCATTTTATCCCACAGCATTGAGCAAAGTTATGGATAAAGTGAAAATACGGGCTTCGTACGGAAAAGCCGGAAATGATGATATAGGCAGCTCCGATCGTTTCTTATATAGAGCTACATTTAATGAAGGCGCTGACGGATTCGATCAGGGAATAGGCTCCAATGGTGGTACTAATGGACTTGGTAAAGGGATAAAAGATGTAAGATTTGTCAATAATAATATTCAGTGGGAAATAGAGCAAAAGAGGAATGTCGGAGTTGATTTGGGTTTCTTTAACAACAAGATTGAGTTGACAGCAGACTATTTCAACAACCGAAGAGAGAATATCTTGATGCAAAGAAACACTATCCCCGGTGTAGCCGGCTTCCATTCCAATCCATGGGCAAACTATGGAATTGTAGATAATTGGGGTACTGATGCAAGTCTGAATGTTCGTAGAGATTTT
This sequence comes from Dysgonomonas sp. BGC7, assembly GCF_001261735.1. Taxonomy (GTDB): domain Bacteria; phylum Bacteroidota; class Bacteroidia; order Bacteroidales; family Dysgonomonadaceae; genus Dysgonomonas. The sequence continues at coordinate 30,647 of NZ_CVRP01000023.1, forward strand.
GGTCCTGTAAAGGTGAGTATGAGAGGTACATTTACTTTTGCACGTAATAAAATTATAGAGTATGATGAATTAGTTCCTGAATACCCATGGATGGCAGCTACCGGTTCTAGGGTTGGTGATCAATATTTGTATATTGCAGAAAGGCTTTATACTGAAGACGATTTCATAAAAACACAAAAGGATAATGGCACATATATCTATGAGTTGAAGCCTGGAATGCCAAAAGTTACTCTGGATGGAAAAATAGGACCTGGAGATATCAAATACCGAGATATGAATAATGACGGAACAATCGATAATTTCGATAAAGTCAGAGGGGTAGGATACCCATACAATCCGGAAATAAATTATGGATTTGGATTTAATGTCGAATACAAAGGTTTCTATGTAAGTGCTTTTTTCCAGGGAACAGGAAATTCCTCTATTCTTTTGGCTAGTGGTAATAATACATTTTGGCCTTTCAACTGGGGAGTGGAAAAATCGAATTATCGTAAAGAATTCTTGAATAGATGGACCGCCGACAATCCACGTCAGGATGTACTGATGCCAAGGCTACATGTTGGCTATGCCAATAATGTGAACAAGGAACCGAGTACATGGTGGTTGAGAAATGGACGTTTCCTTCGTTTCAAGAATCTTGAATTTGGATATGATATACCCAAAAAACATACTAAAAAACTACTGATAGATGGAGCCAGAGTATATGTACAAGGATACAATATATGTGTATGGGATGATGTGAAGTATTGGGATCCTGAGCTTGGCAACGCGAATGGAGGTAATAGTTATCCGCTACCTCGCACATTTACATTTGGTGTTGAAATAAACTTTTAAAAAAGAATAGTATGAAAATCAAATTTATAAAAATATTGATAATAGGCTTGCTTTTCGGTTCTTTAAATTCCTGTTCGGACTATTTAGACGTATCAGACGAACAGGCAGGAGGACTCACTGATATCAATCAGGTCTTTGAAAATGTAGACTATACCAAGAGATGGTATGCGAATGTTTTTAACAAGCGACCTGATTATTCTCGTTTTTGTCATCCAAATGGTATGGGAGGTATATGGAGTGCCTATACGGATGAGGTTTATAACAGATGGGCTAATAATACAGGGAGATATAACGACTGGAATGCCTCTAATAACAATTCGGAAAGATGGGTTGAGCTATATGAGAGCATAAGACAAGCAAATATATTCTTAGAAAAGGCTAAAGCTATAGAAAAAGAGGGTGGAGCTAATGCAGCTGTATTAACTCAGGCCGAAGTAGATCGTTACAAGGCTAATGTGCGTTTTATGAGAGCATTATATCATTTCTACCTGATGGAATTAAATGGCCCTATACCTATCGTTACCAGATCTCTCACACTAGAGGACGATTTGGATATTCCTCGTGGCTCTTTGGATGAAGTGATTAATTTCATCGATAGCGAATTAAGAGAAGCTATGCAAGGAATGGAGCAAGAACCATATCACGATAATGAAGATTTCAGAGCAGTACCTACAAAGGGAGTCGCTTTAGCTGTTCTTGCAAAACTGTGGATGTATGCTGCTAGTCCTCTTTACAATGGAGAATATACAGAAGCCTTACAATTGCAAAATAAAGATGGCAAACATTTATTTCCGGCTAAAGATGATAGTAAGAAGCAAAAAGCACTTGATGCTTGCAAGGCTTTTATCGATTATGCAGAAGAAGGTAATAGGTATGAGCTTTATAAGGCTCTGAAGAAAGATGGAACAATTGATCCCGATTTGTCTATTTATGAGGTTTTCCAGATTTATAATAAAGAAATGATCTGGGCAAGTTCTGTAACCTCGTGGGGAGGTGCAGATGGAAATAATTACGATACTTTTACTACACCACGTAGTGAGAGCAAAGGATTAGGCGATATCGCTCTTGTGCAAGAACTTGTCGACGATTTTTATATGAAGGATGGTTTGCCTATAAAAAGTACTTCCTTTCTCCCTAAATCGACTCTGTATAGTGAGACAGGTTTTGCTGCTTATAATGGTTTAGAAGTCTCTAAAATGTACGTTGATCGTGAGCCAAGATTTTATAGCACAGTGACTTTTTCGGGCAAGAAGTGGCATGTAAGTAATAATGAGGTTCAGTTTTATAAAGGAGGTAATGCCGACAATCGGGTAGAAGGATCTCCTAAAACAGGTTACTTGTTGTATAAGAGAGTAAACAGGACTGTACATATGAATTCTCCGGGAGTAAAAACTAAATTCAGACCTTCTATTATTTTCCGTTTGGCAGATCTCTATCTGTTATATGCGGAAGCTTTGAACGAAGTAGATCCATCAGACGCAAATGTATTGGAATATGTGAACCGTATACGAGAACGTGCGGGGTTGGCTAAACTGGAAGATCTTAATCCTGCAATAAAAGGCAATCAACAAATGCAAAGAGAAGCCATTCGCAGAGAAAGACGAATTGAGCTGGCTACAGAAGGACAGCGCTATTTTGATGTAAGAAGATGGATGATTGCAGAGAATAGTCCCGGACAAGGAGGGCAGGGAGGAGACTTTACCGGTATGAATATGGATGGAAATAAAACAACTTTTCATACAAGAACTAAGATTCAGACTCGTAGCTTTAGAAGGAAAAATTATTTTGATCCTATACCATATATGGCAATACAAAAAAGTAAACTTCTGGTTCAGAATCCCGGATGGTAAATAAGGCGATTTAAATTAGACTTGATTTACTAAATGATGCAAATCGGTAATAAAATACTTATTTATACTGTTTTTTTAATTCATTAGTTTGTTTGTAGTTGGTAGATGGAAAAAGACAAAGTTTTTTGAACAGGGGTAAAATGTGAAGACTAGAGCTTTCTTGTTATTCTATAAGATTTTACAAGTAAGCACGTGAGCAAGATGTAAGGCTTGTTCTGGGTCTTTATCTACCGACTACATACTGCTAATGAGATATTCTCTGGCAAAATAATATTGTATTACTCGAATTACTGATTTACATCAATAGTTTTAATTCCATAAAATTTGATTATAATATTATGAAAAAAAATAGACTAATATTCCTCTTTATAGTATCCTTATTTATTGGAACATTGTTTACGGGATGCGATGATAATATACCTAAATATGATAATGTTAAAGTAGAGAGAGTAGAATGGAACGAAGACCTTAAAATGGGGGTGGAGATAGAGATTGGCTACGAGTTGTTGAAAGTTGCAGACCGATTAACTGTTTTCCCGGAAAATGCAACTGATAAGATGCAGACATTTTCCTCGTCAGATTCAGAAGTTGCAATAGTTGATGCCAGAGGCTTAGTAAAAACTAATTCGGTAGGTACTACAACTATTACAGTAACTGTGGATGGAAAGTCGGATGAATTTACTTTAACTGTTACAGAAAAAGCAGTTATAGAAGTAACTGAAATCCAGATTGCAGCTCCTGATATTGAAATAATGGCCGGAGTTAAGAGAGATCTTTCTATTGAAGTGACTGTATTACCTGATAATGCAGTAGACAAAAGCCTGTCTTATACTTCAGCTGATCCTGCGACTGTACAGGTCGATGAAAAAGGAATCATTAAAGCTCTTAAAATAGGAACAACGAAAGTAACCGTTTCTTCCAACGATGTGCCGACTATTAAAGGAGAGTTTAATATAACAGTAAAAGAATTTGAAGGCGATTATCCTCGAGAGGGATGGACATTAACAGCTTCTCAAAATCCACTTTTCAATGAATCTCCTAATTCTCTTACCAGCCCTTTAGATGGCGATTTAGCTACATGGATGGGGCTTGTAAAACCGGGTAAGACACACACTACTATAACCGTTCCACCTGCTGCTCAGGGAGGTAATATTTACTTCATTGTAGACATGAAAGAGTCTCGTGATGTCAATTATTTTAGAATTTACCATAGAAATGGAACAGATGTCCTTCTTAGATATTATATGATCGAGGAGATATCGGGTAGTGATGATGGTATCAACTTTACGCCTATTGCTACTAATGTTGTTATACCTGATGCCGCCAAGGCTGAGGTTATGGAAACTCCTAATCTATCTATTCCTAAGACGAAGTATAGATACCTGAAATTCTTCTGTTCAAAAGATGCTTGCTTCAATTCGGCAGGTACCAGAGGTTCAGTTCAGTTCGCGGAAATCTATATTGGCTTGAAAAAATAGTAAGTCGGTGGGTTGATTACTTAATTATAGCTCGTGGTGCATGAAAGTCGATTGTTTGGTTTTATTGTAAAATAAAGTAAGATGCATCACGAGTTATTATGAGAGAAGATAATTCTAGTAATTTGTAACATAGATTGTCGATCTGTTGCTGATAGTATTTTGATTGTAAGAGGAGAGGGGTAATAAAACACTGCAGAAATAACTTTAAATACACGTATGAATAACCGTATAAAAAATAGAATTTTATGAAGAGTTTTTTCAGGACAACAGCTCTGTTGACTATAATATGTTGTAGTCTTATGGCTTGCGGAGACAAAGATGAAGACGGTGCCGGAGGTGGTGATAATGGAAATCCCGAACAGCCAACTCTCAAAATTACACCTATCGACAAACTCAATCAGGGTACAACGACACTCAATTCGCATGCCGATGTTACATCCCGTTCGTCATTAAAGATGAATTATAGAAGCTATATTAGTCTGGGTAAAAGTGCTTTGGGGGTGGATAAACCTCATTATCCACGGATTAAAAAAATGGCTAATGGTAATTATATAATGTTCTTCCACAATAATCAGATTGGAGCTAGCTGCTACTATGCATATAGCCAAGATCTTAAGCTGTGGAGTGCTAAGGGCAAGATATTTTCTAACTATAGTATTACCGATAGTAAAGGCAATGCTAACGAACGTCGTTTTTCTAATAGCGATGGGTTAGTGCTTTCTAATGGAGATATTCTGGTCGTAGCTTCATATCGGGCTAATGAAGGATATAAAGATTTGCCTCTTGATGCCGGACTGGTAATGAGCCGTAGCACCGATAATGGCGCCAGATGGAGTACGCCGATTTCTATATATCAGGGAGTGAACTGGGAGCCATACTTGCTGCAATTACCTTCGGGTGAAATACACTGCTATTTTACAGATAGTAGCCGTACCAATATTGAAGGTACCGATACGGGAACAGCAATGATAGTTTCCAAAGATAATGGTAAAACGTGGACTCCCGGCTTTGGAAGTGTTCCTTTCTATGTGATACGTACAAAACATGTGAAAAACGGAAATACATATTTTAATAATCAAATGCCATCTGTTATAAAACTCAATGGCAGTAACGAATTGGCTGCGGCTTTGGAAGCTAATATTGGTTCTTACAATATATCGTTTGCTTATTCGGGCGAAGATGGAGAATGGGAGTATCTTAAGGTAAATGAAGAAGGGCCGATAGATCGTCATGATTCGGCTTTCGAAGGTAGTGCTCCATATTTAGTACAATTTCCTTCCGGTGAAACAGTTGTTTCGTACAATAAATCATCTACTTATTATATGAAGATGGGAGATGCAAAATCACGTAATTTCGCAGATAAGTCTTATGCTCCTTTCCCGGGGAAAGGCTTTTGGGGAACGTTGGAACGTATAGATGAACATCAGCTTTTGGGAGCAATGCCTAATACTGCCGATGGGATAATTATGTTGGCACCATTTATACTCAATCATCGTATAACGGCTGCACGCCGGAACATTAAGGTAGATGGCGACAACTCTGAATGGAATAATACTGACCATGCACTTTTTGTCGGAGACAAATCGCAGGCACAAGGGACTCTTAGATGTACGTTTGATAATGACAATGTATATTTTCTTGTCGAAGTCCTTGATAAATCGATATCAAAAGACGACTATGCAACCATATATATAAGCCCTGTTACTGAAAACGGTAAACTGACTAATGAAGCTTGCCGGATAAGAGTATCACATGATGGACTAAGAAGCTCTGATGTCTATAGTGGAAGCTGGACAGGAGCTAATCTTAATCTCTCTGTAGGTGCTGCATTTCAAGGTACTGTTTTTAATAGCTATGATGAAGACTATGGGTATATTGTCGAAATAGCTATCCCCCGTTCGAAACTTAACGTTAAGTCGGGAGAAATTCTTGTCAACTTTTCCATATTCGATAGCCAGGGAGGTGAAGATGCTGTCAGCGATACTTCTGTGGCAAGTACAGTGAATTGGATACCAATTAATGGATTGTAAAACTACGATGTGTTAATTCTGTATCTGAACTGATAGGCCGGACGATCTCATTTTTTTGAGCCTCCGGCTTTTTCTTTTAGCTTAAGGAGTAGCTTTCTAATGTATTTCTAATCTTTCTCTAATCTTCATCTAATCTTGCTCAAAGAGGCTTTTAATCTTTAGAAAATATATTTGCAGCAAAATATTTTGATCCTGATATGATGAAAAAATATGTGTTTTTGCTGTTAATATTATTAAGTTATTTAGATACAAGAGCTCAGGAAGAACAAGTACTCAGATTAAATGCGGAGCAGATAGAGGCTTTATTTCTGAAGAACAATTTAGAACTGATTGCTTCTCGGTTCAATATTGATATCGCCGATGCTGCTATTCTGCAAGCCCGGTTGTGGGACAATCCCTCTTTATCGATAGGAGATGTAAATTTATGGAGTACACGGTCTCAGCGCGAAGGAGAAAAAGAGGTCATACCTCCGTTGTTTGGTTCTTTTGCAAGAAATACTGAGTTTAGTATCGAACTCAGTCAACTGGTGCAAACCGCAAACAAGAGGGGTAAACTAATTAATAGAGAGAAAGTATCTAAAGAAATTGCTACTCAGGAATTTGAAGATGTCCTTCGAAGTTTAAAAACAGAATTGAGAAAATCTATTTTCGAAATACAATATCTACAATCTTATCTTAATATTTTGAAGAACCAAAGTTCTTCTATGGAACAGGTTATAAATTCGTATAAAAAATCGGTAGAACAAGGTAATGTTGCAAAGAGTGAATTGCTCAGACTCCAATCTTCGTTTCTGGAATTAGAAAGTGAAATAAACGATACTTATACCGATCTGAATGATGAACAAAGAACCTTAAAAGTCCTATTAAATGCAGATCCTCTTATTCGTATAGAGATAGACGAAAGCCCTTTGTCTACTAAAAATCCCGAAGATTTATCTTTTGTGCATTTGCTTGAAATCGCAAATAGATCACGTCCTGATATGAAAGCCTATAAACTACAAACACAATTTCATGAAAAGTCTTTAGCTTATGAAAAGTCTTTGCGAATTCCCGACCTAACATTTAGTGCCAGTTATGATCGTCATGGTGGTGTGTGGGGTAATTTTATAGGTTTTGGTGTAAGCATGGATCTTCCTTTCTTTAACCGGAATCAAGGAAATGTTAAGGCTGCCAAAATCAGCCGCGACCAAAGCCAATATTTAGTTCAACAACAACAAAATGTTATTGAGCATGAGGTGGCTGCTGCGTATCGTAATTATGCCTTTGCTTATAAATTTTATGAGAAACTCAATGGTGATAGCCTGTTGCCCGAATTAGATAATATATTAGGAATGTATTATAAAAACTTATTAAGCAGAAATGTAAGTATGCTCGAATACATTGACTTTCTCGATGCATACAAAACAAATAAGCAAACGATGCTTACAGCTAAAAAAAAGATTTATACTCTGTTTGAAGAGTTACAATATACAATAGGAACAGAAATAAAATAGAATTATGATAAACAAATTGTTATATATGGCTTGTATTGGCCTGCTGGTGTCCTGTTCGGGCAGTGATAATAAGGCTTCTGTCTCTGAGAAAAATAATATAAATGAGGCTTTTCTGAAAAACGTAAAAACGGTGAAAGCTGAGATTAGTAACCATAACGAGGAATTGGTTCTTACCGGGAAAGTCGAATATGATCCCGACAAAGTAATCAATTATGTATCACTTGTAAACGGTGTTGCCGATCGTACATATTTCTCTTTGGGTGATAAAGTACAAAAAGGGCAGGTGTTGCTTGATCTCAGGAGTTCCGATCTTAGTACTCTTCAGGCGGAAGCTGTTTCAGCAGAATCGGATGTGAAAATCGCACAGCGTGAACTCCTGACAACTCAGTCAATGTATGAAGACAACCTGTTGTCTGAAAAAGATTTGCTCGAATCACAGGCGAAACTGAATCAAGCAAAGGCTGTATATGATAAAGTTCAGAGCGATATAAGTGTGCACGGAACAAATAGAGGTAACGGCAGATTTTCTATAAAATCACCTATGAGTGGGTATATTGTAAATAAGAATGTGTCGTCAGGTAGCACGGTGTCTACAGATAGCGAGCCGCTATTTACTGTTGCCGATCTGAATACAGTTTGGGTGACAGCCAATGTGTATGCAAGTAACCTGTTATTTGTAAGAGAAGGAATGGATGTCTCCATAAGTTCTCTCTCCTATCCGGGCGAAGAGTTTGTAGGTAAAGTCAATACGTTGTCTCAGGTGTTTGATCCGGAAGAAAAAGTACTAAAAGCTCGCATTGTACTATCTAATAAAGACTTGAAACTGAAGCCGGAGATGTCTGTGGTCATAAAATTGAAAAATGAAGTTCATAATAGATTTATCTCTATACCTACCGATGCTCTGATTTTCGACGACGATCGTTACTTTGTTGTAGTAGAAAACGAGGATAGTCAATTTAAAGTAAAAGAAGTTGCCCTTGTAGGACACAATAAGAAGGTTACATACATAGCTTCGGGTCTGGCAGAGGGGGATAATGTAGTGGTGAAAAATCAGTTGTTAATTTTCTCAGGGCTTAAGGAGGACTAAACTATGCATAAGTTTGTAGAAAAAATAATAGCGTTTGCACTACGCAATCATGTACTTGTTCTTTTTCTTACTATATTACTTTTCGTGGCGGGTATTGCCTGTTACATCAATACGCCTATCGAAGCCTATCCCGATGTAACTAATACCCGTGTACGAATAATAACTCAATGGTCGGGGCGAAGTGCTGAGGAAGTAGAGAAGTTTGTTACTCTCCCTATTATGAGAGAAATGAACACCATTCCCCGAAAGACAGACGTACGGTCTACTTCGCTGTTTGGGCTTTCTGTTGTTACAGTTATTTTCGAAGATGGAGTAGATGATTTTTTTGCTCAGCAATATTCTTCAAACAGGATGCAGGATCTTGATTTGCCAGAAGGTGCAGATCCTTCTATCGAGCCGCCTTCGGGAGCTACAGGTGAGATTTATCGTTATGTTTTGAGGAGTGACTTACCCATCAGAGAGGTAGCTGCTATAAATGAATGGGTTGTCGAGAGAGAACTGCTTTCTGTTCCGGGAGTTGCTAGTATAGCCAGCTTTGGAGGCGAAGAAAAAATATTTGAGATAAAAGTGAATCCGGCAGAACTCAACAATTTTAGTCTGTCTCCATTAGAAGTCTATGAAGCTGTATCAAAGAGTAATATCAATGTAGGAGGCGATATTATTCAAAAAGGAAGTCAGGCATACGTTGTCAGAGGTATAGGGTTGTTGGAAAGTGTAGAGGATATTGAAAATATACTTATAGAAGTAAAAGGAGGAACCCCGATAAGAGTAAAGCAGGTAGCCTCAGTCAGTGTTTCTTCAAAGCCTCGTCTGGGACAGGTTGGGCTCGATGATGAAGATGATATTGTACAGGGAATAGTGATTATGCTTCGGGGGCAAAATCCCGGAGAAGTAATAGGGCATCTCAAAGAGAAGATAACAGAACTCAATGAGCGAATACTGCCTCAAGATGTAAAAATAGAGCCATTCCTTGATCGCACAACCTTAGTGGACTCCACAGTGCATACGGTTATTAAGAATTTGCTGGAAGGAATTATTTTAGTTTCCATTGTCGTTTTCATTTTTCTTTTCAACTGGCGTACTACTCTTATTGTAGCCACTGTGATTCCACTATCGTTTTTGTTTGCTATTATAATGTTACGGATTCAGGGGTTGCCTGCTAATCTGATATCAATGGGAGCTTTGGACTTTGGGTTGCTGCTCGAAGGAACTTTGGTTATAGTCGAAATTATTTTTGTGGCTATGGAACGGCGATCGGGGCAACTCGGTATTCGTTTTAATCAGGTCGCAAAAAGCGGGCTTATAAAGAAAAGTGCGGGTAGTGTGGCTTCTCATATTTTCTTTGCCCAGATTATCCTTGTGGTAGCGCTTTTTCCTATTTTTTCTTTTCAGAAAGTAGAAGGTAAAATGTTTTCGCCTCTGGCTTTTACACTCGGATATGCTTTGTTGGGCTCATTGATATTGTCTCTTACCTATGTGCCTGTAATGTGTAAGATGCTGTTGACAAAGCCGGTCAAAGAGAAAACTAACTTTATCAGTAGATTCTTTACTACAAGATTGTATAAGATATTCTCGTTTAGTTCACGATACAGAAAAGGAACAATTCTTGCTTTTTGTCTGCTCTTGCTGATCTGTGTTGTACGCTTTTGTTTTTGGGGTACAGAATTTATCCCAAGTATGAATGAGGGTGCAATCTATATTCGGGCAACATTGCCAAATAGTATCAATCTGGATGAGTCGGTGAAGATTACAAAGCAGATGAAACAAAAGCTACGTGAGTTTGATGAAATCCAATTTATACTGTCGCAGACAGGGCGCCCTAATGACGGTACCGATGCCACAGGATTCTTTAATATAGAGTTTCATGCTCAGCTAAAACCTGAAAAGGAATGGACGCGAAAGTTGAAAAAAGACGATTTGATAAAAGAAATAAATGATTCGCTGGATATATATCCGGGAGTAATTCTTGCCTTTAGTCAACCTATTCAGGATAATGTAGAAGAATATGTTGCCGGAGTGAAAAGTTCTCTTGTTATAAAACTTTTTGGGAACGACCTTCACCAACTGGAAACTCTTGCCGATCAGACAGCAGCGGCAATAAAAGATGTACAGGGTATAGAAGATGTGAATGTATTCAGAAGCATTGGATTGCCCGAACTACAGATAAAACTCGAAGAATCGAGGATGGCCAACTATGCAGTGTCGATGGCAGATGCTCAGGCTGTGGTAGAGATGGCGATAGGAGGAAAGGCTGCAACTAAGTTTTATGAAGGTGAACGTACCTTCGATGTTCAGCTGCGTTTTCAGAAAGAATATAGGGATAACGAAGACAAAATTGGCAATATACTAATCCCTACAATGGATGGTAAATACGTTCCTTTGAAAGAAATTGCCGATATAACATTTATTACCGGCCCCACTTTTATTTACCGTGAAGGTAGTAGTCGCTATGTCGGGGTAGGGTTTAGCATCCGCGACAGAGATTTGGGCTCCGCTATTGCTGAGGCTCAGAAACGAGTAAGTGAAAGAGTAGAGTTGAAGACAGAAAATAAAATGGTGTGGGCTGGAGAGTTCGAAAGTCAGCAACGTGCTACAGCCCGCCTGATGATTATTATTCCGGTAGTCGTCTTGCTCATAATGTTCCTTTTGTATCTCAATTTTGGAACTGTGAAAGATACCCTTATTGCGGCTAGTGCTATGCCATATGCTTTCATTGGTGGCTTTATTTCATTGTGGGCAACAGGTACTGTGTTTGGTATTTCTGCTGGTATCGGGTTCATTATTTTATTCGGAATAACGGCAATAGACAGTATTCTCTTGATTGTATTGATGAAGGAGCGTATGCAAAACACCCGAAACTTACGTCTTGCTATAAATGATGCTGTCACGAGCCGTATTCGCCCGGTACTGATGATAGCTCTTATGGGGTCGATGGGGCTGTTTCCTGCGGCACTGTCTACCGGGATGGGATCGGAGATACAAAGACCTTTGGCCATAATGATAGTAGGGGGAATACTTATATGTATGATATTGTCATTTACCGTTTTACCTCAGGTGTTCTATTTTGCATACAGAAGAGATAAACGGCTAAAAGAATAGATGCTTCGACTAACTTGAAACTAAAATGATTACTTTTATAATTCTAAAACTTATGCGTTATGGAATTACTATTGGTAGAGGACAATGCCCGTATCAGTGAATTTATAGTCAAAGGGTTGGAGGAGAACGGCTACTCTGTCGTTCTTTCCGACAATGGCGTCGATGCCCGTAGCAGGATTGCACAAAAAGAATGGGACTTGATTTTGCTGGATATAATGTTACCCGACATTGACGGAATAGAATTGTTACAATACGCCCGTTTCAAGAAAATATATACACCTATTCTGGTGATAAGTGCATTAGGAGAGCCTGACGATAAAGTAAAAGCGTTGGATTATGGTGCAGATGACTATCTGTCTAAGCCTTTTCATTTCAAAGAACTTATTGCCCGTATCAATGCTTTGACACGTAGGGCGAAACTAAGATATGACGATACTTCCGATATTCTTAAATGTGAAGATCTTGTCCTTTATATAGATAAACATAAAGTGGAGAGAGGAGGTAGAGAAATAAAACTCACTTTACAGGAATTTAAGCTCCTCAAACTTCTTATGGAAAATAAGAACAGGGTTTTGGCTCGTACTCAGATATTAGACACTGTCTGGGGTATAAATTATGATACCAATACCAATGTGGTAGATGTATATATATCTTATCTTCGTAACAAAATAGATGTAGAAGGGACTGCGAAACTTATAGATACCGTAAAAGGACGGGGCTATCTGATCCGCACTCACGACTGAGATATAATATTTTGCTGTTTTGTTAAGTATAAAAACGGTAAGTCATTTCCTTTATCAGAGATGTTTCTAAATACTTCCTATTTCTTTATAAAAAGTGTTTATGTATGAAAGTTCAGACTCGTTTAAGTTTGTTTTGTTCTCTTGTTTTTGGAGTCATCTTTGCTATTATATCTTTGCTTATATATGGCTTGTATTATAATAATACTGAGAAGTCTGTTTATAAAGGACTTGAAAAAACTGCCTATATTTCCGCTTTTTTCTATCTCGAAGAAGATGAACTGAATATTTCTGAATTTGAAAAAGTAAAAAAACAATTTAAAGAGCTTGTCCCCGATTCCGGCTATCAGATTTATGCAGAAGACAATACCATTGCATATGGTGCACTGGGAGATGAGATTGCTCCCGAAATTCTGGAAAAAATAAGGAAGCAGGAAAATCTTTCATTTTCAGTCAATGAATATTTTTGTTATGGTATTTTCTATCGGGACAATCAGGGTGATTTTGTCGTTGTGGCAAAAGAGAAAAAAAGTGTGCTCGAAGAGCAGATCAATTTGTTGCTAGGTATTCTTACTGCTTCCTTTTTTATCGGATTATTTGCTATTATTATTTTTAGTCGATGGGTATCGCATATAGCTTATCGTCCCTTTAGTAATGTGATAGAGCAGGTGAAGAATATATCGACAAATAATCTTGATGTACAGATAGACTTACCTGCGACCAAAGATGAACTTCGAGACCTTACGGCTACTTTCAATGAACTTCTGGGCAAAATTTCAGAAACATTTGTCATCCAAAAGAATTTTGTAAGTTATGTTTCTCACGAATTTAAAACTCCGTTGGCTTCTATATTGGGAAATCTGGAAGTTTTTTCTATAAAGGACAGAAGCCCCGAAGAATATAAAGATCTATCAGAGAGGCTGATTCAGCAGATATATCAACTGGAAGAAATACTGAATACCTTAATTATTATTTCCGATCTGCGAAAAGATACAGATACCGTTTCGCAAATGAGGCTCGACGATCTGATTTGGGAAATTATAAATAAAATAACTGTACGTTACTCTAACTCCAAGGTCTTGGTGGATGTAGATATATTGCCCGAAGATGAGCAACTTATGTCGGTGACTACAGATCGCACACAGTTACTGATGGCTTTGTTTAACTTGATTGAGAATGCCGTTAAATACTCTCTTGGAAAAACTGTGGATATAAAAATTTATAAAGAGTCGGGTAAGTTAGGTTTATCGATAACCGATAGAGGAATTGGTATACCAAACGACCAGATGGAAAACATAAGTAAGCCTTTTTTTCGTGCCGACAATTCCGGACAGATGCAAGGTAATGGCATCGGTTTATCTATAGCTTTACGGATTTTAGAAAAAAATAAGATAAACTATCGTATAGAATCGAAGATCGATATGGGAACAAAAGTGTCTTTGATCTTCGGATGAAAAGTATCATCAGATAAATAAGTATTATTAAACAGCCATGACTGCATAAAAAAATGTAATTTTGTATCTTCAATAATACTAGCATGATTTTAGAGCGATTATCCATACTGAATTATAAAAATATAGAACAAGCCGAATTGAGCCTGTCTCCTAAGATCAATTGTTTCTTGGGTAGTAATGGTATGGGAAAGACCAATCTTTTGGATGCTATTTTTTATTTGTCGTTCTGCAAAAGCCATAATAATCCGGTCGATTCTCAGAATATCAATCATCAAGCAGAGTTTTCTGTTATTCAGGGCTGGTATCAGTTCGATAATAAACAGGAAGAATTTTTCTGTAGTTTTAGGCGAAAACAGAAAAAGCAGTTTAAGAAAAACAAAAAGGAATATGAGCGCTTGTCTGACCATATCGGGGTATTACCCCTGATAATGGTATCGCCATCAGACACAAGCCTTATAAGCGGAGGAAGTGACGAGCGTCGTCGGTTTATGGATATATTCCTGTCTCAGTTCGATAAAGAATACCTTCATGCTCTGATTCGTTACAACAAAGCCTTACAGCAAAGAAATGCACTTTTGAAACAAGACGGTTTTTCGGATGATACCCTGTTCGATCTTTGGGATCAGCAATTGGCAGAAGAAGGTTCTGTGATATACAGAAAAAGAAAAGACTTTATAGATAAATTTATTCCTACTTTTCAAAAATTCTATGATTTCATTTGCCTGTCGAATGAGAAGGTAGAACTCACATACGATTCGCACTTCGAAAAAGGAGATTTTCTTGCGTTGCTGAAACAAAGAAAAGAACGTGATCGTATAATAGGTTATACCAGTGTGGGAATCCATAAAGACGATCTTGATATGTGTATGGATGGTTATTCGATAAAGCGTGTCGGATCACAAGGGCAAAATAAGACCTATGTAGTTGCTCTAAAGCTCGCACAATTCGACTTTTTGCGCAAAGCTACAGACACTACACCTATTTTGTTACTTGACGATATTTTCGATAAATTGGATTCGTCTCGTGTAGAACAGATAATTAAACTTGTGTTAGATAAAGATTTTGGTCAGATATTTGTCACAGATACCAATCGTGAACATCTGGATGAAATACTGTCGCATACCAACAGCAATTATCTTCTGTACGAAGTTGAACAGGGTGAAGTTGTTTTAAAGAATCCCGATTTATGAGAAAGCGAAATACGGAAAGTCTGGGGGAGGCTTTGAGGCAATATTTCGAAGAAAACCCTTTTTTTAGGAGAAAGATTGCTGAAAGCAGAGCTGTTACCGGTTGGCAAACATTGTTGGGCTCTATGATCAGCTCTTATACTACAAATATTTATTTACGAAATAATATATTATATGTCTCTCTTAGTTCGGCTGCTCTGCGGGCAGAATTGCAAATGGCTAAAGACAGACTTATTTCTAAATTGAACGAACATGCGGGTATGCATGTTGTAAACGATATTGTATTCAGATAAAATGAAAGAAGTAAAATCAGAGACCTTTAGGGCTTCATTGCCTATTCAGATACGATTTAGTGATGTAGATGCTTTGGGGCATATCAATAATAATCTATATTTTAGTTATTTCGATTTGGGGAAAACCAGCTACTTTGAAAAAATAAAGCCTTCTGCCGTTAGTTGGACTGATGGACTTATTGTATTGGCTCATCTCGAAACCGATTTTCTTTCTCCTGTTTATTACAAGGAGAATATAGCCGTAGACACAAAAGTGATAAAACTGGGCGAAAAGAGTGGTGTTTTTTTACAGCAGATACGCAATATAAAGACAGGAGAAATAAAGTGTCGTTGCGAATCTGTTTTTGTAACATTCAATGCTCATACACAGTCTTCTATGCCTATACCCGATTCATGGAGGGTAGTTATATCGGAATACGAAGGTTTAGATTTCTAAGATTCTACATTGTTTTTATTAATATATGGAAGGCTACTCTTTCTGTAGAATAAAAGGCGAAGAGGACAAATATTATAAACAGTTTCTTTCTGTATATAAGTCCTCATTTCCTGTTTTTGAGCAGCGAAGTCAGGAACAACAATCGGCTGCTTTCAAAAATAATAGCTATTGCCTTGTAGCATTGGTAAAGGGCGATAAACTAGCCTCTTTTATATCCTATTGGGAGTTCGATGACTATATCTACATAGAGCATTTAGCCGTGAACTCTGAGCTGAGGGGACAGAATATAGGAAGTTTTACTCTTAGTAAGTTCGCACAAAATAATCGTAAAATACTCTTGCTCGAAATTGATCCATTGGTCGATGAGGTATCTAAAAGAAGGCTTTGTTTCTACAAGAAGCTAGGATACAAAGTAAACCCTTATCACCATCACCATCCTGCATACAGGCAGGGCTATGATTCCCACGAATTGCTGGTTCTTAGTTTAAGTGAGGTATTGAGTGAGAATATGTATAATCGATTTTACTCCGATCTGGTACAGGTGGTAATGAATGCCGATTGAGATTAAGCCGTATAATTTTTAGTCTTATAAGTCACATCTGTTTTTTTATCTCTATCTTTGCAATCCAATAACAGTAGGCCGGTTTGTCGCTGGCTGCCGTAAGGCAGAAAGAGGAAAGTCCGGGCAACACAGAGCATCGTACTTCTTAATGGGAAGCTGTTCGTGAGGGCAGAGTTTAAGGTAACAGAAAATGACCGCCTTAGGGTAAGGGTGAAAAGGTGAGGTAAGAGCTCACCGGTCTGTATAGCAATATACAGAGCCGTACTACTTGCGAGTTGTAAGACCATGTATACCGGCGTATGTAGGGCTGCTCGCCCGATGTCGGGGGGTAGGTTGCTAGAGTCTGTCGGTGACGGCTGGCGTAGATAAATGACAAACACCTGTTTCTACAGGACACAGAACCCGGCTTACAGGCTTACTGTTTTTTTAGTTATTCAGTTTAAATATGATGGGGATAGTATAATATACGGGAACAGTTTTTCCGTCTTGGCTTCCGGGTATCCATCTCGGCATTGATTTTAGCATACGCACTACTTCTTTATCACACTCGGGATCTATTCCCCTTAGAATTACCGTATTGGTTATATCTCCTTGTTTCGATACCACAAAGCGTACTGTCACTCTGCCTTGTATTCCTTCTTCCTTAGCTTTTTCCGGATATTTCAGGTTACTTGCAATATATTTATGCATTTCAGCCTCTCCTCCCGGAAATGAAGGCATTTGCTCTACAGTCATAAATGGTTTTTCATTGTCCTCGCTTATTATAGCTTTTTCTCTGCTATTTTCTTTTTCTATATTTTCTTTTTCAGGTGCAGAAGAAGAAAAGATAAAGTCTTTGTAGTTGTAGTATAATAAAAGAATACTGGGGATTATAATCAATAGTATGATATAGACTATCGGACGCACCGAGAGCCCCTTCTTTTCATTTTTATCGTATCAGTCTGTATTTTGTATATATGCCATATTCGATGTTATTTTTCATTTTTGATGTAGGATTTCTGTTCTTTTATCAGGCTCGGATTGAAAGAGGGGTTTCTATAGATATATTCTTTATCTAAAAATAATCTGTCTCGGAAAGGTTCTTTCTTCAGTTCGAAGGTTGCAGTCATATAACGTAGAAGAGCAATGGGTTCATCTATTTTTGATGCCTGCAAACCTCGTGTGTGGCCGGTGGTAAATGTGAATTTCTTATCAAAAAAAGAGAGTTTGATATCTGATTGGCATTTAGAATCGATAATATCGTCTCCAATTAGATATTCCAGACCTTCTGCTTTTGTTTTATATATTTCCTTTCCGTAGTAGAAAATGGATATTTCATTGTCGTGATTAAAGGTGATTTTCACTCTACGTACAAAAAAAGTAAAGAGAAATAATGTCCAAATAAAGATAGCCAAAAAGAAATATATAAAATGAGAGGTAATGTAAGAAATATCAGTGAAGAAAATAAATAATACCATTATAATACCCACAGGCATAGTAATCAGCATGATTTGTTTGAGAGAATAGGGAATTGCCCAAAATTTGAATTCTTTCATAGTATATTGATTTGTTATTCAAACTTACATAAAAATAACAGTATATGAAATAGTCAGATAAATAATTATCTATACAGAACTATCTATGCTAATGAATGCCAGGACAGAAAAGTTGTATATATGAAAACAAGCGTAAATGTATACAAGTTTGTCAGGTTTTAGTTAAAATGAATATTAAACATTGTGATAAAAATGAGTTTTCTATAAAAGAACAAACTATCTTTGCCAATATTTTGTTTCAAATATATGATTGAGAAAATAAAACAATTTGCGACAAAGCTTATTCGTTTTCTCTCCTATGGTATCTGGCGAGTAAACAAACAAGATCATTCTTCGAAAAAGAACAGTCTTTATGATATAATAAAAGCTTTTATTCTTGCTATTCGAAATATTGACGGGGGACAGTTATTTACCCGTGCTTCAGCTTTGACTTACAGTACACTATTGTCTATTGTGCCTATGCTTGCTGTCTTGTTTGCGATAGCAAGGGGTTTTGGTTTTCAGAATATTGTTAAAAGCCAGCTGTTTACATACTTTTCGGGGCAAGAGGAGATATTGAATAAAGCAACTGCTTTTATCGACAAGTCGATAGAATATGCACAGGGAGGGGTTTTCCTTGGTATAGGTATTGTATTATTACTATACACAGTTATAAATCTGCTTTCGAATATCGAAGACAATTTCAATCAAATATGGCAAATAAAGAAAGGTCGTACCTACTTCCGTATGTTTACGGACTATTTGGCTCTGATTATTATAGCTCCTGTTTTTCTTGTCTGTAATGCAGGGCTTACTCTTATATTGAATACGACAGCCGAAGAACAGCATGTGATTGGATTGGTAATTACTCCTTTTATAAAATTACTTCCTTTTCTGGTAACAATGTTGTTGTTCGTTATCCTTAATATATATATCCCAAATACAAAGGTTAAATTTACAAGTGCCTTGCTTGGAGGTGTCTTTACCGGAATATGTTTTCAAGTGTTTCAGACTCTTTATATAAGCGGACAGATATGGATTTCGAAATATAACGCTATTTATGGTAGTTTTGCTGCATTGCCGTTATTGTTACTGTGGTTGCAACTAACTTGGTTCTTTGTCCTGTTTGGTGTGCAACTAACTTTTGCCTATCAGAATGTAAATAAGTACAGCTTCGAACACGAAACGTCTAACATTAGTCGCCGTTATAAGGATTTTATTATTCTTCTGATAATGACTTTGATTGTTAAGCGTTTTGAAAAAGGATCTACTCCATATACTGCCGACGAACTGTCGGAGCATTATAAGATTCCTACAAGGCTGACAGGAGATACTTTGTTTTATCTGCAACAAATAGGAATGATTGTAGAAACTCCTTCCGATGATCATCTTGTGCCCGCATATATCCCTGCTATGGATATAAATCATATTTCTGTAGGATCGCTATTTGAGAAAATAGATGTATATGGATCCGAAGATTTTGCCATTGATACCGACATTGAGTTTTGTAACGAATGGAATGCTATTCTTCGGTTAAAAGGAGTGGCACAGTCCGAAACCAGACTGTTGAAAGATTTATAATCCTATGAATTTGTTGTATAAATGAAATCAGGAATTTTAAATCTTACAGAAGGGAAAATCTTTTCTACCCTTATTCGTTTGGCTTTGCCTCTTATGGGAACGAGTTTTCTGCAAATGGCATATACTCTGATGGCAATGTCGTGGGTAGGTCGTTTGGGTACTGTTTCACATCCCGAAATAGCAACAAAGTCGGAAGCTGCAATAGGTGCAATAGGAATGTTACTTTGGTTGACGGCGTCTGTGGCATATCTGGCTATGATTGGTTCGGAAGTCGCTGTTGGGCAATCTATAGGGGCAAAGAAAATGAAGCGAGCTGCTATATACGCATCTCATTCTACCACAACCTCTATTGTGTTGAGTGTTCTGTGGGTTTCCTTATTGGCTATATTTGCTTATCCAATACTCTCATTTTTCAAGTTGGAAGCCGATATTACAGCCGATGCTGTATTGTATCTGCGTATTTTGACTATCAGCCTGCCATTCCAATTCCTGTCCTATAATTTCACAGGTATATATAACGGAGCAGGGCGAAGTATAATCCCTTTCCGGAACAATGCAGCAGGACTGGTACTCAATATGATACTTGATCCTATACTCATGTTTGCTATGGGAATGGGACTACACGGTGCTGCTATCGGTACTGTAGTTTCGCAACTATTCGTTTTTGCCTTGTTTTATTATCAGATACGGCATGGAAATAAGATATTAGGGTATTTTCCTTTCTTTATAAAACCGAAGTTAATGTACCTCAAGCGTATATTCTTTTTGGGAACTCCCGTTTCTGTTATGAATTCCTTATATGCTATTATAAATATGAATCTGGCTCGCGTGGCATCTATTCACGGAGGACATTTGGGGATGATGGCTCAAACTACAGGGGGGCAGATTGAGGCAGTTACGTGGAATACTTCTCAGGGGTTTTCTACAGCATTGAGTGCCTTTGTCGCTCAGAACTATGCGGCGAATAAAATAGAAAGAGGTAGGAAAGCTTATATCTACACTATACGGGTAATGCTTACCTTGGGTGTGGCTGTCAGTATCTGTTTTATCTTGTTCGGAGCTCAAATATTCGGTATTATTGTACCCGAAGAAAATGCGATGAGGGCTGGAGCCGAGTATTTATTCGTAATGGGCTTAGTCCAGATATTTATGATGTTTGAGCTAACTACTCAGGGTATGTTTAATGGTATAGGGCGAACTATTGAGCCTGCTGTTATTAGTATAACATTCAATGCTCTGCGCATACCACTAGCGTATTATCTAGCTTCGCAGATGGGAATAACGGGAGTATGGTGGGCTATTGCAATATCCACTATTTGTAAGGGAATAATACTGCCAACTTGGTTTGCAGTAGTTTATAGGCGTATCAGAAGAAGAAAGCCTAAAATAGGGTAGGTAGCCTTATTTATAAGTATGTTGAGGAGTATGTCTTAATAACCTTTCTTTTGCCATGCTTTCATATTCGGTACCCTTGCGTCCATAGTTGCAAAATGGGTAAATGCTGATCCCTCCGCGGGGAGTAAATATGCCGACAACCTCAATGTATCTGGGATTCATGAGTTTGATAAGGTCTTTCATTATGATGTTTACACAGTCTTCGTGGAAAGCTCCATGATTGCGAAAGCTGAACAGATACAATTTCAAGGCCTTGCTTTCTACCATCTTTACATCCGGCAGATAGTTGATGTGGATGGTTGCAAAATCCGGCTGTCCTGTAATAGGGCATAGACTGGTAAACTCGGGGCAATTGAATGTTACCCAATAGTCATTTCCCTGATGTTTGTTTTCGAAAGCTTCCAGTACCTCGGGTGCATAGTCGTCTTTGTATTCTGTTTTACCACCTAAGTGGCTCAATCCTTCTATTGTCATATTAGTCTTTGTCTTTTATTGATAGATAATTGTCTAAGCCTTGATTACGTAGCTTACATGCGGGGCAATGTCCACATCCATCGGCAATGATGCCATTGTAGCAGGTCAAGGTTTGTGTTCGTACTATGTCGAATACTCCTAGTTCATCCGCAAGCTGCCATACAGCAGTCTTATCTCTCCACATTAGTGGTGTATGGATCTGGAAATGCTCGTCCATAGCCAGATTGATAGATGCATTTGCCGACAGAATAAATGTGTCTCTGCAATCGGGATAGCCGCTATAGTCTGCTTCCGATACTCCGGTTACAATGTGGCGTATACCATGCGAACGTGCTATGACCGCAGCAAAAGTAAGAAACAGCAGGTTGCGTCCGGGAACGAAGGTGTTGGGATATGAGTCGGCGGGCTTCTCTTGGTCCATTACAATATCGCTGGTAAGGGAGTTGACTGATAGCTGGCTGATGATAGACGCATCCAATAGTTGAAACGGCACATTCGCTTCTTGTGCTATTGACTGTGCTATTTCTACCTCCTTCGAATGTCTCTGACCGTATGTGAAACAGAGTGTACGTACCGATGAAAAGTTTTTCAATGCCCAATATAGGCATGTTGTAGAGTCTTGTCCTCCGGAGAACAAAACTAAAGCGGATTCTTTTTTGTTCATAAATCTTTGTTTTTTACGTGGTTAATTCTAAGATACACGGAAAGATGCTTTTCTTTCGGGTACAAATGTAGTTATTTTAAGAGTTTATTGCCGAAAAAGTTTCTTAAAAAGAATAATTGTTTTACTTTTGCATCATCAAAAAAGACTCCGTAGCTCAGCTGGTAGAGCAATTGACTCTTAATCAATGGGTCGAGGGTTCGAGCCCCTCCGGGGTCACTTTTAGGCTTTTGTAAGACGTTGTAATCAAACCGATTGCAACGTTTTCTTTTTCATGTGAGTACACGTAAGTAGTAGAGCTTATGAATACGGGCATATAGAAGCCTCTTAATGTATTAATATTAAGAGGCTTTTGTGTATTTTTCGTTACGATTACAGATCTGTTCTAAATAGTTCCTAATCCTGAACTTCTACTTTTATCTTTTTATCCTTTACAATGATGTAATATTCACCAGCCTCAAGAAATTTTTCTCCTTTTCCGTTTACGAAGCCTAAATCTCTGATCGGATCAATATTGAATGTAAAGGTTTTTGTCTGACCTTTTTCTATCATCTGTTTTTCAAAGTGCTTAAGTTCTTTGACCGGACGGGAGATAGTTGATACCGGATCGCTAATAAACCAATGTACAGTCTCTAATCCATCCATATTTCCTGTATTTGTAACAGCAATACTCACGGATAATTTGTTTCCTTTTTTTATCTTAAGAGCTGATGGTTGTAATTCACCATATTCATAGGAGGTATAGCTCAGGCCATGCGCAAATTCGTAGAGAGGAGTGCTTGGTATATCCTGATATTTGCCTTGATGTGGACGGGCACTCTGTCTGTGGTTGTAATAGATTGGTATTTGCCCTGTCGAGTAAGGGAAAGTAATAGACAGTTTTCCTGATGGATTTATACGTCCCGAAACAATGCCTGCAATAGGATTTGCTCCCGCAATACCCGGTTGCCAAATCTGTAACATCGCATTGCTAAGCTTATCTAATCTATTTAGTTCCAAAGGTCGTCCGCTTGATAGTAATAGTATGACAGGCTTCCCTAGCTTCTTTAGTTCGGCTACCAGTTCTTCTTGTATCTGAGGTAGAGTAATTGTTGATCTGGATGCATTTTCGCCACTCCATTGAGCTTTCTCTCCTAAACAAAGAATGATTGCATCTGCATTTTTTGCTATGGACTTTGCTTCTTCAAAACCAGATTTATCATCTCCTTCAAAATCGCAACCGGATGCATATGATAATTGAGCCTTATTTTTGAATTCATTTTCTAACCCTTCAAATAGAGAGATAGCATCATCTGATTGTCCTTGTGCTCTCCATGAACCTAACAGGTGCCATTTACTTTTAGCCATTGGTCCTACAACAGCTATCTTTGAGATATTAGTAAGAGGTAAAGTCTTATTGTCATTCTTTAGCAGTACAATAGACTCTTCTGCTAGCTTCTCTGCAATCTCAAGACTTTTGGGTAATAGAAAACGATCCTTCTCCGCACCATTAGGTGTATACGGCTTATCGAATAGTCCTAATCTGAATTTTATCCTTAAAACACGTTTTACCGCATCGTTCAGCTTTTCTTCAGATACTTTTCCCTCTTTTACAAGCTCTGCTAAGTGATTGTCGTAAGACCTGTTCATCATGTCCATTTCTACTCCGGCATTGAATGCTTTTAGTGCCGCTTCTTTTTTATCTTTGGCAACTCCTTGAGGACGTAGCTGTTCTATTGATCCCCAGTCGGATACAACAAAACCATCATGTCCCCAACGCTCTTTTAATATTTCAGTGAGAGTATAATGGTTGGCTGAACCGGGAGTCCCACTAATGTCGTTGAAAGAACTCATTAGCGTGGCAGCTCCGGCTTTTACTCCCTCCTCGTATGGGTGCATATAGGTATCCCATAGGGTTTGTTGGGATATTTCTGTATATACATAGTCTCGTCCGGCCTCAGAAGCACCATAGCCAATATAATGTTTCAGACAGGCAGCCACATTTTGAGGATTGGAAAGGTCATTCCCCTGATAACCTTTTACTGAGGCTACTCCAAACACAGCATTTGTATAAGGGTCTTCGCCATATCCTTCGGCTACTCTGCCCCAACGAGGATCACGAGCTACATCTATCATCGGAGAAAAAGTCCAGTCGACACCCGACATACGAGCCTCTTGTGCGGCAACAGCACATGCTTTTTCTACAAGGTCAGTATTCCATGAACATGCTTGAGCTAAAGATATTGGATAAACTGTTCTGTAGCCATGAATTACGTCATAACCAAATATTACTGGTATGCCTAGACGGGTTTCTTTCATCGCTCTTTTTTGCACTCTATTGCGTAGTTCAGGGTTGCTGCTAAAGTAAATAAGTGAGCCTATTCCGGGCGGAATGTCGTTTACCGGATCTGCCATATTATTTGCATTGTCGTTTCTGCCCAATGTGTATTGATTTAGCTGAAGAACTTTTTCTTCCACTGTCATTTGCGACACAAGGTCATTTACTCTTTCTTCGACAGATCTTTTTGCATCTTTGTAAATAGGCATGCTTTTTTTATTTTGAGCACCTAGTATACATGAGACTGCTAGTAGCAATCCTAAAATAATTTTTCTATTTCTCATTTTCTTATTGTTGATTATCTTTCAAAGATATTTCCTTTGATTATTTAAACAAGGGTTGATTGGATAATTTCATCAATCGTTGCTTATTATTTTTCAATTCGAATACAATCACTTCATTACTTCCTTGTTTCAAAATACTTTCAGAGACTTGTATTGATTGTTGTTTTTCTTCTTCCCAATATGATCCTAAGTAGACGCCATTGATCCAAACTTCGCCCATTCCCCACCCTGATATGTCTAGATAGGTGTCCTTAGGATTAGTCACTTCTAAGAATCCTTTATGAAAAGAAGGCCTTTCATCTGCTTGTTCTGTTGTGAATTGTAGCTTGTTCATATCACACTCTTTTATGTTTAAAGGAATTATTTCCCAGTTGGAGACATCTTCTCCATCTATAGTTATACTTCCGAACAAACCTTTTGAATTGTCTAGTATCTCGGGACCGTAAGTTATGCGTCCTATGTTTTCGACATAAAGTTCAAGTACATATTTCCCCGGGGCTATGTTTATAGTTATTTTCTTTTTGTTATCTGTAAGTACGCCTTGTAGTTTTCCTTCAAGAAATACGACAGCATAGTCTCGTACATTCTCTATTTCTAATTCTGTATTTTCTTCTTCTATATTTATCTCCGCCTTATAAAGAACATAGCCAAATTCTATATTGAGATCATTGAACGGAAGCAGAGTTTCTGATTCTGTAATATCTTCATATACCTGTTCTAAAGAAGCTGTTTCGGTCATTTGTATCTCTTGTCCGTATATTACCACGTTGATACAAAGAAATACAGCTAAAAATAAATATACTTTCTTCATAATTCTTAAATGTTAAAACAGGGTGACAAAAGTTACAGATTTTATAATGTTTTCTATTGTCACCTTTTTGTATTATTTTGTCAAGAATGATTGAATGAACGATTCTTCAACTTTTATCTGAGGGTTGAATTTGTCACTTTTTACATATTTGTCAACGCTCTCTAGTAGTTGCCTTGTTGCCGGACGTTCATCCATTTTCTTCTGTGTATCTACAGATAAAACTAATAATTTTCCACCGTTCACATTTGCTTCGAAGCCTATGCCCAATTTCTGATTATTGTCGTAAGAGTCTATCACCTGAATAAATGGTCTAAGTTCCTTAGGTGTGTCTTGCATTTCTATTACTTTAGCATTTTCGAGTATATCCCACCATTGCCAGTCGGTATGGTATGAAGTTACAAAATCGTTGAATACAGGCTCTTTGTCGTGGATAAGACATCCTATAGTCATTGGTGCCCATGCAAACATGATTGGATTCCAGAAGTGGTTGTGGAATTTCGATTTACGGCCTTTCACATTGTTAGGCATCGGGCAAAGGACTACCTTCTTTCCTTTGGCTAATTGTTGTTTTGCTTTATCGTCATATACGTTTGTATATAATACTTCATCAGTCGAAACCATTAGTGTTTCATTTTTAGGATATACCCATATATTCCAGTTGTTTTTTATTTTATCGTTGATTGATAAATGTACTGTCAGCATCTGAGGTGTAGACATTCCTTTCAGATCGAAAGAAAATTCTCCAACAGGAAATACATCATCGTTCCCGATTGTCTGCGTTTTCAGATTCCCTTTTCTAAGAATTTTTCCGGTGTTATCTGTAAGTGCCCATTTTATTTTAGCATTCTTTAGTGCCGACGAACTGAAATTATATACTTCTGCTTTTCCCGTAAATGTTTCATTGTTAAAATACGAGCTTTTTGCGTAACGAAGCAAAGCTACTGTGGGCGCACATGATTCTCTGAATTTCTCCGGAGTAACCAGTCCTTTCGAGTCCCAGAAAGGATCGAGGATACCAACCGGAGCATATCCCTGCCCGGGAAAATCGTTTATACTCAATAGCTGAAAACCTGCCGATTTAGATGAACGTAGTAAGGTTTCTGTCACGGCTTTGTATTCTAACACAGTGAGTGCTCCCGATGCACGGAAAAAGTCGTGTGCCTGATCGAGCATTCCATTCTGATCGAGCATTTCTCGGAATACTTCAAAGTTGCGAGCCTCTACCGGGCTGTTTGCATACTTCTCTATTTCGCGAAAATCAGGATAAATACAGCGTTGCCCTGCTTCGTGAGAAATGACTGGGACATCTATATCAGATTCTTTATTTCTGTCCCAATCGGTATATGGTAGCCCTTCATATACTTTTACAGGACCTTTGTTTGTCTGTTGAGATACATAGTATTGATCAGATTTAACTCTGGTACGAGCAGTAGAGCCACTAAAAAGGTGTCGGTTGTCTAGTTTTCTTCCCGTACCTGTAAGTTCTTCTATGAAGTCGAAGTTTCCTGTTATCTCATTTCCATTACAATACAAAATAAAAGACGGATGATTTCCATATTCTTTCAAGATAGCCCGCATTTCGCGACGGAAGAAGTTGTAACGTTCTTCATCCTGCTCGGCATCTTTGCCCCACATAGGCATCTCTACTTCTAAGTATATACCATATTTATCAGCCATGCGAAATGCTGCCCGTGGAGGACACCATGAGTGAAATCGCATATGATTCATTCCGTAGTCCTTCATCAGTTTCATTATACGTTCCCATTCTTCATCTTCTACGGGAGCATAACCTGTTTTTGGAAAAACTGCATTTTCTACAGTTCCTCTAAGGTGTATAGGGCGATCGTTGAGTAGTATATGGTTTTTACCCTGTTTCACTTCACGCATACCAAAATCAGCAGACTTTTCATGTTGATATTTAGCATTGCCATTATTTGTGTTCAACTGACAGGTTATCTTATATATGTTGGGATTAAATTCATTCCATAATTTTATGTTTTTTCCTAATTGAATAACATTTTCGAAATCAATTATAGAGTCGTTTCCTTTTATTGCGATTTCTTTGCTAATGCTATAGTCCTTCCCTGTTATCGTGAATGTTGCATTACCTGAAATTTGTTTCTTTGTATAGTTATTTACCTGCATTTTCACCTTTACAGAATTGTCTTTAATGTCAGGATATACCTGCAAGTCTTCAATATATACAGGATCGATCGCTACAAGTTTCATTTCTCCGAGTATTCCGTTCCAGTTAATCTGAGTAAACTCGGTATGGGCATGATCCCATTTGTGGGTATTATATTGGAAACGATTGTCGATGCAAACTGTAAAGCGATGTGTTTTACCCGGTGTAACAAATTCTGTAAGATCATGATTGTGAGGTACACTGACATAATCAATTCTACTTACTTCTTTTGTATCTATATAAATTGAGCTGAGCCAGTGTGTGCGTTCGAAATACATAAAGATGCGTTTGCCTTTCCATTCTTTGGGTATTTCTATATCTCGTTGGTACCATGCAGGCCCCATATACTCATATTTACGGGTTAATCTGTCTATGTATTTGTACGGGACTTTATATCCAATCTTATAGTCATCGGTAATGCCGGGCAGTGTGATTGTTTCCTGCAATTTGTGATTATAGCGTGGAGACAAGGAGCCTCTGCGAAAATCCATTACGTCGGTCTGAAACCCCCAAGAACCTGTTAAATCTATAGACTGCGTTTGGGCTTTAATATACGGCACTTGTATAATAAAAAGCAGCACAGTTAGGGCAATCCTCAAAGATACTTTTAAAATTTCCATGTTTCTTTTCTTATTCTTATATATTTAGTAATATGTCCTTTATGAATAACGTTAGTTTTTATTCATTTTATGGTATTGATTATTAGTGTTTTTGTCGTATTTATTTAGATGTAGTAATATTTCTCTATTATATCTAAGTTAAAATTAAAGAGAGTTGTGTCATAAGACTTACTCCTTTTGCTATATCTTTTATTCAAATCGTTAAATTGAAAAAGAACCTTTTTCTAGTGTACATCTCTATTTTTCGTATTTTTTCTTTAGTCTTGTCAATGCTTCAAGATAGTAATAGTCAGCATATGTAAGAGGTACATCTACTTCCGACTTGAACGGATAACCTCCTGTACTGTGCTTTAAGATGAAATCTCCATTTTCGCCAAGCTTTGCAGTATATTGCTCCGAAGCCAGTGTCCGAATTTGCTTCTCTATAACATTCATATATTCTTTGGCTTGTGTAGCATTTACATAATCTATCAATTCACTAAGTGCCGAAAGCATGATACATGCTGCTGAAGCATCACGAGGGGTATTGGGTATATCTGGAGAGTTGAAGTCCCAATAAGGAATATAATCGTCAGGCATATTAGGATGATGAATTACAAAATTTGCTATATTTTTTGCCTGTTCCAGATATCGCTCTTCGCCTGTTTCTCTATACAGATAAGTGTACCCGTATAGACCCCAAGCTTGTCCACGGCTCCAAGCCGATTCGTCTGAATAGCCCTGATGGGTTTGCTTTAGGTGAGGCAATCCTGTGATGGTATCATATGACACAACATGATAGGAACTGTAATCGGGACGGAAGTGATGCTCTATTGTTTTGTCTGCATGAGAAATTGCTATATTTTTGAATGTTGAATCTTCAGAGTTTTTCGCTGCCCATAGTAATAATTCCAGATTCATTATATTATCTATGATAACAGGATATTGCCAGTTCTCCTTGTTATGATCCCACGAGCGTATAAGTCCTACATTGGTATTGTACCTTGTGCCCAAAGATTTTGCACCTGTCATTAACACTTCTTTGTATCTTTCTTCTCCTGTAAGACGCAGCCCGTTGCCAAAGCTACAATAGAGCATAAAACCTACATCATGGTTATCTGTTGTAAATTTTTCTCTTTCTACTCGGTCGGTATATAATTGTGCATAGTTCAGTGTTTCTGGGTTTTTACTGTTTTCGTATATATACCATAATGATCCGGGGAAGAAACCACTGCACCACCAACGGGAGTCAGACGACATATCTTTCCCGTCCTGATAAGTCTTAGGTAATCTCCCGTCCTGAGTTTCATACTTTTTTGCCATCAATAGCGATTGTTGTTCGGCAAAGGATAATGCACTGTCTATAATCGGTAGTAGAGCATCACTGTAGAGATTGTCTGAATTATGCTTCTTCGTACAAGAAAAGAATGCTATGATAAGTAATATATATAAAGTTGTTTTTTTCATTTTATATTTTTTATATGTCATTATTTTATGGCGTCGTAATATTCTTTCATTATATACCATGCTTTTTTTCTATAGCCTTGATCAGATACTAAGCCTTTTCTGTTCCAGTCTTCCTGATTGGTAGGGTGAAAGCGAAAAGGAGAACGAAAATCGAACAATACCCAAGGACTTGTCCCTCTTAGGTTAGGAATGTTTTTGAACATCTCCAGATTGTCTCTGAAAAGTGTTGCCTGATAGTCTTCACTCCACGAACTTACTACATCTGCTTGCCCCAACTGTCCGTAAAGCGCTTCTCCACCAAATTCGGAAATTATCAGAGGTTGCCCTTTAGCTACATCCCATATTGCTTTGTCTGGGGTTACAGGCCATTGGTGGTACCATCCCATATATTTATTGACTGCTACCACATCCAGTTCTTTTATGAACGGATCGTTCATAACAAAGACTTGTCTTTCTTTATTGAATCTGACGAGATCGAATGCAGCCGTTATCAGCCGTGTAGTGTCTATGTCTTTACAGCATTGGATCAAATATTTAAGAAATTCGTTTCGCGGCTCAGATGGTTGCGTTTCGTTTGCCACACCCCAGAATGAGAGAGAACAACGGTTCTTGTCACGCATAACCATTTCTTTTATCATATTGCCTGCTTTCAGCTTTGTATCCGTATTTTCAAAATCTATTCCTTGCCAGATCGGTATTTCTTCCCAAAGCAGGAAGCCTATTTTTTCTGCCATTCTCACTATATATTCATTTTGCGGATAATGAGCCAAACGAATCATATTGCATCCAAGGGCTTTTGCTTCCGATAGGAGCATAGCTGCGTCAGGTTCAGAAAAAGCTCGCCCTTTGCGCTGTGGTATTTCCTCGTGGAAACTGATAGATTTCAGAAAGATGGGTTTGTCGTTGAGATAAATATCTTCTCCTTTTACCCATATGTTGCGAAAACCGATCATTTCTTCTATTCTGTCATTATCTGAAGAAACAATAACTTTATATAACTTAGGCGAATCCGGAGACCAACGCTCCAACTTCTTTACATTGAATGAGATTTCAGCTACACCTTCATTGTTTGTTTTCAGGTTTTGTTTAACCTTCAGTTCGGGAATTTCTATATCAATAGATGTATTTGCTGTTTTCGCTGATAGTTTTATACTTGCGTTTATCTTGTCTGCTTTGTATTTGTCTAATTGTATAAAATAGTCTTCTATAAAAGTTTTTGGTGTGTTCACCAACATCACATCACGCGTGATCCCTCCATAGTTCCACCAATCGAATGCCATGGCGGGAATAGCGTCTACGGTACGTGTGTTGTTTACCTCCAAAGCAAGAAAATTATCTTTGTCTTTTACCAGATCAGTAACCTCTATCTGAAAAGGAGTAAAACCTCCTTCGTGTGAGCCTATTTCTCTTCCGTTCAGATATATGCGACAACGATAGCTCACTGCCCCAAAGTATAGAAATAGTCGTTTATCTGCCGACTTGTCTGTATCGAACCGACGGGCATACCATACAGTACCTTCATAATACTTCAATTCGGGCATTTGGCTGTTCCAATCGGAAGGAACATTGAGGCGCAGACCGTGATCGAATGAATATTCGTAAAAGTCGGTTTTTCCTTCGGGCTTGTTATTCAGGTAAATTTTATTCTTACGTCCCTGGTCGTATAGGTCTATAATAGCATCCCATTTGCCGTTCAGAGATTGATACTTTCTCCCGTACACATTGGTTATCAACTCCTGAGCCGATATGTTTACTAAGCTGAGGCATAGGAGAATAATTGATACAATAGTCGTTGTTTTGAATTTCATAAGTAGAATATCTTTATTTTTTATAGATTTTCATTGCAAATCCGCCTCCTTGAGCCATTGATATGGTAAGCTTTTTATCGGTCGGAATGGCTATTGTTTCTTTTTTGTAGTCGGAGGCTATTCTGTTTGCATTAGCTCCGTCTTTATATATTTCAGCATGGAAACTGCCTTCTCCTAAGAATGAAAGATCGAGTTTCAGGGTGCGTGTATCCCAGTTTGTTAGCGATCCTACATACCATATCTCACCTTTGCGGCGAGCTATCGAAATATATTTGCCGATTTCTCCATTCATAGCAACGGTATTGTCCCATACTGTAGGTATTGCCGATATAAAATCGGTACACTCTTGTTCCTTCTCGTAGTTTGTCGGGCTATCGCAAAGCATATTCAGTGGTGATTCGAATATTACGTACTCAGCCAATTGTCGACAACGTGTACCCTGACTCATCGGCTGATCGTTTATACCCCTATGTGTTCTTTTTGTACCATTGCGCATCGCTCCCTGAGTATAGTCGACAGGTCCGGCAACCATGCGGATAAATGGAAAAGTAACATCATAAGTTACTTGATCTAGTTCTGTGCCATTCCACTTCATTTGTTCCAATCCGTTTACTGCCTCATAATTAATTACATTCGGATAGGTGCGGTTAAGTCCTGTAGGCTTGTAGGTTCCATGAAAATCGACTAACATTTTATATTTTGCTGCTATTTCGGCCGCTCGATAATGGAAATTTACCATAGGCTGGTCGTCCCTGTCCATGAAATCTATTTTAAAACCCCTGATGCCCATTTCGGAATAGTGTTTACAAACCCTTTCCGTTTCACGTTCGAAGGCATAATAACCAGCCCATAGTATAAGTCCTACATTTTTAGATTTTCCGTAATCAATAAGTTTTTGAAGGTCTATTTCGGGTACAACCTGAAACAAGTCTGCTTTTAGGTTTACAGCCCATCCTTCGTCAAGTATAACATATTCTATCCCATTTTTTGAAGCAAAATCAATATATGCCATATAGGTTTCATTGTTTACTCCGGCAGTGAAATTTACGCCTGATAATCCCCAATGATTCCACCATTCCCAGGCTACTTTTCCCGGTTTTATCCACGATACGTCCTGTATGCGCGACGGAGCAGCGAGCTTATATACTATATCGCTATCAGCTAACTCTTTATCGTCGGAAGAAACGATCACTATACGCCATGGGAATTTGGCGCCAGCTTTGCATTTGGCAATGTAAGGAGCACGTGCTGTCACCACTTGTTGCAACAGATTGTGGCCTCCTTGCTCGGTAGTAATAGGATAGGGGGCAAAGTTTGATTTTAGTGAGGATGTTCCATCTGTGTTGATGAGGAACATCCCGGGATAGCTTTCGAGATCAGATTCTGCTATACAAACTTTTTTGCCCCCGTCCATTTCGATAACCAATGGTGTAAATGACAACCTTTCCTTGTTCATTTTACTCAATAGTGTATATTCATACTTATTTTCAAATGAGTTGAAATATTGCCCTTCTATATTTTTTGCTTTACTATTCACATAGGGTATGTAAGCGTTATAGTCCTTCTTGAAGTTGAATGTTGCTTGTTCGTTTTCTACAATAAAGTCTGTTTTACCTGTAGATACAAAGCGATAAGCTATACCTTCATTATAGGCACGGAAAATAATATTGAAATCTTCTTTGAAGTTTAATGTAAGTTCATTGTAATGATCTATTATCTCACTCCGCTTGTAGAAAGGAGAGGGAATAACCTGATTAGCAGAGTTTTTTTTGATGCTCTTAAGCTTAGAGTTAACACCAAAACTTTTACCATCTGCCAATTGCATAGAAACAGATGATGGAGAGAGAAGCGTTTCTCCCTGATGAGATACCGAATAGGTTATGTCAGTTCCAACAACAATATCAGCAGTTAGTTTACCATCTGGTGATTGCAGTTGATAACTTTTCTGAGCTAAAGCTCCTATTGATATAATGAATAGAGCAGTTACAATAAATAGTGTTTTCTTATCAATCATTATTTTATAATTTCATATTTATATACTACAAAGTCATTGATATTGGGTAATTCGATCTCCAAAGCCCCTTTTCTCTTTGTGAGCTGTTCTGTTTTACCTCCGTTGCCAATAATTGGTACACATCTGACTTTTACAGTTTCGGGTAGCCATGTTTCCACTGTTGCTTTTTGTCTCGAATTATTTTCTCTATAAAAGATGAGATAGCCTTCGTTCGCATTCACTATAGACTGGAATCCTGTCCACGACTTGCCCGATGGCTCATCACCTATCGGTAGTATTGTTCCGTTGTGGAAGTCATGCTGTATCTCTTTATAGCTTTTTATGAGTTTATTTATTTCGAAAGCTTCTTTTGGTAGTCCACTACCCTCGAACCAAGCCAAAGGTTGTCCTGCCATAGTTGTAGCAAATAGGTAAGCGAACGAATAATTACCCGGAGCGAACATGTCATCGCCATACTTGTCACTATTCCTCCATTTGTTGAGGAACTCAATTTGCAGTTTTTCTGCCGGAACATATTTCGACAATTGCCATATGTTGCGCAATGTCCAATATGGGTAATAATTTTGCCAGTCGGTGTAACGGTTTTCTAAGAAGATATTTCCATACTCTGTAAAAGTGTGAAACCCTCCTCGTCGTCCGGCTGTAGCATCCAGATTGAAAACTACATTGTTATTTGTTTTATCCAGTACCTTGTCGAACAATCGGCGTAGATTTATTCCCGATTGCTTTGTAGGTATGGCAAGCCCGTCTATCTTGAATGTGCGTATACCATATTTATTGTACAGGTCTATCATTGCCTGAGCGTCTTTTTGCCAATCAGCATAGTCATTTTGCACACTCGGATTGAACCATAAACATATTTCGACTCCGAGCTTTTTCCCTTTTTCGACAATAGGACGCAATCCATTAGGATATTTCTCCGGATCAGGTTTCCAATAGTCGGGATTATCCCATATGTTTTTGAAAGAGCCTTTGGCTACAGCTGAATTAGGGCTTTTTCCTACCTGCCATCCATCGTCTATCTGAAAATGAGTGATTCCCAGTTTTGCAGCTTTTTCTACTTCTATGAGGCTGAATTTCTCATTTACCTTCGCATCCTGACTTCGGTCGCCCCATGTATTCATCATCACCATTTCGTCTCTGCCGGGCAGAAGTTTGCGGATGTTTTTCTGATAGCTGCGCAAAGCCAAAAGTTGTTCAAGTTCTGAGCCGGAATAGACGCCTATAACATAACTATATGTTTTAACCCATTCGTCTTTTTTTATGTCTTTTTCGGTTATTCCTAATCCACTAACAACAAAGTGTCCGAATTCGGCAGTGAAATCATATCCGTTGTATGCCAATTGTACGCTTGAGGACGGAGCTTCTTTAAGAAAGAAAAAGCCTTTGTCGTTTTCTTGGTTGTGTGCAAAAAGTAGATTCCCTCTGTAAGAATTTTTGCGATATGGAATTATATTACTCTCAAATACCAGATTGTTATTCCAGTCGGTAACATCATAGAATTCGACTATTTTTGTTTGCCAATGAAAGCCATCCAGTTTGATCTGGTCGAGAATGGCCGTTACCTGTTTCGACTTCATATCTTCGGCAAACTCGATATTTTTCATATCAGCCAGATTGGCTGCTTTCCCATCGAGAATAACATCTGTACTTCCTTTCAGATAGGTGTCGCAAGCTATTGTGGAACTATTGTCGTAGATACGATAAACCCTTTTTATGTCCAAAGTACCTAACGAAAAAGAGACAGTGGTCTCTAAATATGCCGGATGAATAGATGATTCCTTTATTTCGTTTGACGAGTAAAGTGAATTTGATATATTGTCTATATCTTGTGATATACGAAAATCAGGATTTTTAGTTTTATTGAGCCAGCATTGGTCAGAAGTCTTGTCTGTCAGACTATATGTTATCAGGTTTCCTTTGTTCCATATAAATTTTCTTTCTATAAGGTCATTTCCTATTGTCAGAGTATCGTTTTCTAAACGGCTGTAACAACTATTCTGTGAATAGCCGGATAACAGCAGAAAAAAGGAAAAGAGAATTAAACAACTACGTCTCATCTTATGGTATTCATATATTATTTTACAGGTAACACTATTTGCATCAGGTTTATAAAAATAGATGCCATTCGTTGCTGTATATATTTATCTTCTCCTCTCAGTGGGTGCCATCCGTACTTTGTGCCATCGATGGTTTGAGTATCTTTGGCGTACAACAGGCTTTGTTGTTCTCGAGTAGCAGGGTGTAATTGATTTTTTGAGAATCCTATATATTTGTCAAATTCGATAATAGGTAAGCCCCATTTTTCGGCAAGTTTTTTGATAGAGGTATTGTATGTTACTCTTGCATCGTGCCAGTCGGTACAAAGAACTATAACTGCGGGTTTACCCGATTTTGTACCATAATATTTCGACTTTGTATTATCTTTAAGATTGTAACATTCGCTTATATATCTTTTTATTACATAGTCGTATGCTGCGGCATAATTACTTCTGTCGAAAGGTACAGGATAGTTTTTGTAATCAGGTAGTAATTGCGATTCGTCAAAAACATCCTTGTTATGTACCTGCATAATGACTAAAGCGTCTATATTGTCCAATTCTTCGGAAGAATACAAAGTGCCATCAATCATTCTGTTTGCCGTGTTTGCAATAGCCTCGCCTCCAATTGCTCTGTTGAGAGGTGTGGCATTTAACTGCCGACAACCGATTTCAAACCACCCGTTTTGAGTAGAGGCAAATGATGCTCCGGTTAGTAGAATTGTATATTTGTTGTCTCCTTGTGCTGCTATATAGCTCATTGAAACAAAGGACAGAAGAAGAAATATGGTAAATATCTTTTTCATTCTGTTATTTATTTTGATTTGTATTAAGTCCTCTCGGGGCTTTTAACGGCTTTTGCTCGTTGAATCTTTGATTGTCAGGCACATCTTTCTTTCCTGCTCCTTCTTGCATCAGATCTTTTAGTTCGCTTAGGTGTGACTGATAAACTTTACGGGGTGTTGTCTCATACTTCTTGCACAATGAAGCTGCCATTCCCACTACTTCTCCCATCATACCGGTGGTACGCATTACTCTGACTGTACCCAAAGCTACATGTGTTACGCTTATATTTCGTCCTGCCATGAAGAGATTGTCTATGTTTCGGGAATAAAGGCAACGATAAGGTACTGCATACGGATATATCTTAATATGTTTTGTTGCTGCTTTGAATTCAGCTCCGGGGAATCTTAATGAATTGACCGAATCAGGGAAATGTAAATCAACGCTCCATGTTGTTGTAAAGGAGGCATCTTCGTGAAATACATTCTTGTCTATATCATCCTGTTTCAGAACATAGTCGCCAAGTAATCTTCTCGACTCGCGTTTTCCGGCAATATATGCTACCCAGCCAAGCTCACGATTATTATATTTTGTATTGTCTTTTAATCTGTTTTTGAGGAAGCTCCAATTGGAGTATACAACCAATAGCCCATAATCGCGGATACGTTCGGCATCTTTTATTTGGTCGTAGTTCATTCCGGTTTCCCATTTCCACTCACCCATTGTTACTTTCTCTGCATTCGAATCGTTGAATTTTACTCCATATTGGAAATCAGAGAATTTAGTTTTTTTATCTGTATCTACAGAATACCACTGTACAGATGCCCCCATGGTCATTTTATCGGGGGTAAGGGGGGCTAATTCTTCTCCAAATTCATCACGTCCTTCACGTCCCATATGAAAATCGGCTCCGGCAAGATAGCCAATAGTGCCATCGCCGGTACAGTCTGATAGGATAGGTGCTGTAAGGCATAGCTCTTGTCCGGTCTCTATGTGTTTTATTATAATAGACTCTATTTTGTTACCATTCTTTTTTACAGAAATAGCTCTGTAATTAGGATATAGAGTTATGTCTCTTTCATTTGCTATAAATTCACTTTTCTTCTCATCTTCATAGTAATCGCCAAATTTGGCATTACCTTCTCTTGCATGTCCAAATTCGCGGATCATGCGTCCCAATCCTTTGTTTGGTTCCAATTCGATAGAGCCTCCAAGATGTACTCTTATTTCTGAACTGTTATTTCCTCCTAAGATAGGACGATCGTTTATCAATGCTACTTTGCAGCCTAAACGGGCTGCTGCTGTTGCAGCACACATACCGGCTATACCTCCGCCAACAACAATAAAATCGTATGATTCTATTTGTGCCGGAATTTCCGGTATATTTAGTTTTTCTTTTCTGAATCGAGCTAATTCTTTTAAATCCGAGGGTGGTGTTTTGCCACCCTCGGTTGTAAAATATATAGCATCGCACCGACCATCAAATCCTGTCAGGTCGACAAGCGATATAGTTGCATTAGGATTGGTAATGGTAACAGTACCGGCATTTTGCCAATACCATTCTGCTTCTTTAGAGCCTAAAACAACAGGTAGTTTCTTATTATTGATCTTTAACGTAAACTGACCGGGCCCTTCTGTTTTAGTCCATGGAGATGTCCAGTTGAATGTGCGGACATAAACATGATAGGTACCTGTCTGGGGAAAGTTAATCTTTGTTGTGGCATCTGCTACTGGTTTTCCCATCCCATGAGCCATGAGATACGGAGAACCCATAAGATCCATAAACTGTTGATCTACAACCCAACCTCCCTTGTTGTCGAACCTTTCAGCTTCTACAAGTAGGTCGGCGGCAATTGATATTGAGGGTAGAAGCAGTAACAGAGAAATTATAATTCCCTTTTTTATACGTTTTTTCAATTTTTTAGTCTTTTAAGATTATAAAATATGATTGATTTATTTTACTTGTACATTAAGTAGCTTAATCCATCCTTCATTCGTCTTGTCGTCATTTACGGCAAGTTTTATAGCCGGCTGGTTATCTTTTTTTGTATCTACAAGAGCCACTGCCCATTTGTAATCTCCGGCAGGCAAGTTTACTGATGTTTTGAAATCATATGATACAGGTTTGTCTTTCAGCCAATTTGATGGTTCACTGGTAGTGTCAACTAATATTTCTTTTACATTGTCACCGGAGTCTAAGAGAGCAAAAGCTACTTTGTATCTGTAATTCCATTGAGGAATATTGTTAGGAAAGTATCCCCAACCCATATTTCTCCAGCGGTGTCCTATTGTAATTTCAGCTCCTTTATTTACTTCAGATGGCAGATATATCCGATCGGGATAAAGACGATATCCTCCTTCGGAAATAAAGCGTTGTACAAGAGGAAAGCTCAGAGTAAACCAGCTCTCTACTTCATTACCTACTCTAAAGTCCATCATATTTACGTGTGCTTCTTGTGAGGCATCGAATTCTCCTTGCCGTACATCTTCCGGATGACCTTCTCTATATTTGTTGCTCGGATCTATCCAATAACGATGTGTTCCTCCTGTGATCCAGCCTCCTTCCATGATTATCGGACGTTTGTAATTCCATGTTTTGGCAAACTGTTTTTCCCAGCTTTTATAATAGTCTGTCATGCCAAAAGCATCTTGTCTAAGGCTATACCCTTTGTTGATAGCCATTGTCAGGAGCTTATCTGTGTTTATATTGACATCTCCGTCACTAGCCGGATGCCCGACTACACGGTGATAGTTGATAGCGAGAGGTACTTCTGTAAAATATTTTGTATAAAGATCTGTGATCCATACGAATACTTCTTCCTTAAGCCTTTCTGTGTTTGCCCCTGTCGATGTATTTGGGTCTTCATAAATTACGTTATGTGCTTCGCCCCATTTACCTAATCCGTATGCATCAATGAAAGCACAACGTTCCGGGTTGTTGAAATCTTCGGCTAATGCAGCAATAAACTTAGTGTAATATTGTTGAAAAATAGGATCCTGGGGAATAGGAGTGATACGGGTAGGGTAGTTGCTGTTCTCTAAATATGACTTAGCTCCGGCATCGAATACAAATTTTGGAGTATTCATCCCTTGATCGCGCCCGTCAACTACGAAACGAAAAGCTATAGGTAATCCTCTTTTTCTTGCTCCTTCTATCATTTTCCCTACTTTAGTATTGGGATCTCTCCATGCGTAGACCCCATCGCTTGGATTCATTGTAGCCCAGCTTGTGCGAATGTAGCAAGCGGATGCGTAGTCTATCACCTTTACTTTTTTACCTAGATCTGATACATAAAATTCAGTATCCCAGTAAGACTCTTCTGCTGAAGCAGAAGCATACATCACCCAACCATTTAAAGGATTGTGGATGGGTGTCGATCTGTTGTATTTAGTCTTAACCAAAGTGCTTCCTGCATAAAGGTTATCTTTATCAGTATTGTCATCATCTCCACAAGCGTATAAGGATATACATAATAATGAAGCTAATAGACAGGAAATTATAATTCTATAGTTTAAAAATTTCATATTTATAGTATTAAAATGAATTCGTTGTTAACTGTTTATATTTGAAAGTATTGCCGTATCTTCTTATAGATACATATTCTATTTTCGTCCGATACGGCAATGAGTTTTTTCTATATTTTAACGCTGATCAAAGAAAGCTTTCATATTCCTTGTATCAAGTATAATATAATTGGTTCCCGAAGGTATAGAGAAATATGAATTGCGTGGATTGTCAGTTCCTGACCCGCCGTAGCCACTGTACAAATCATAACTGCTTCCAAGAGTAACAGTAGTATCTGCACCGGATTTATTTCCTGTATAAACGTAAGCTACATTAACAGCGGCGACACCAAATTTTGTTCTTCCACTTATGGCTGCACCCGAATAAACAAATATTTGAGGATCGGCCAAACTCGGTACGAAATTTATTTCTTTCCAAGCCCAACCGTCAGAACCATAACGCCATAGTTTTGTTACTGTGGTTGTTTGTGTAACTCCGTCCAATGGCCATGTTACTACTGCTGGTTTTAGAGCTTTGGCTGGAGAATAAATAGTAATTACTGATTTTGCCATATTGACAACAACACGGTATTCCCCGGCAGTTTCTATATTCCATGAAACAGGAGTTTCCTCCATTTTTACCGTTTCAGCTTCACCATCGTGTAATGTTCCGTCTCCTTCTTTTGGCACAATGTAATAAGTAGAGCCATCTAATTCTACAGGAATCTGTAATTCTCCCGGAATTAAGTTGCCTACCCATGCGTATTGGCTTTGGTTTTCAAGAGTTTTAGTCATTTCAATTTTTTCGCCTGTCGCAGCACTACCTGATATAAACATCTTATCGGCGTCAAAAATTATAACTTTTATTGGTTCTACATTGACTCTGATGGTGCGAACTTCCGGAGCTTCGAAAGTTGGACCACCTTCCCATTGGGCAACAACTCTAAACTCTAATGTAAAGGGCTGATTTACTTTTATTTTCCATTTTTCGTTTGCCCAGTTATTTATTTGTTCATATGTAAAACTTTTGCTAAAAGTTCCATCGTCCTCATATGTCATAATAGTTGTTGATCCTCCGAAATTATTCCCTACAATATCCAGCTTTGTTGTATAAGATATAACATAGTCATCAGACATCTGTCTGGCTGGAGTCCATGTAAAAGTAAGAACATCGTCGGTTAATGTGTTTTCATCCAAAGTGATATCTGTGGATGAAGCCTTGACTTCTAAAAATTCTTGCACTTTGTCAATATCTTGAATTTCATATTCACAGGCATTGAGACAAAGCATAGCGAATAATATCAGCAGTGTTTTATATAAATATTTTATTTTTTTCATAAATGTAATTTTTATAATAAAAAATCATTTGCTCTTTTATTGAGTTCTCCAATAATAAATGTACTCTTTAATATTGAAGGGAGAATGATTTATTTATATCCCGGATTTTGAGGAAATACGATATCTCTGTTAGAGTCGATTATTGACTGTGGAATAGGCCACAATAAGTCTCTCTCTGAAATCTTATCCTTAATAGTTGAGTTATGTGCTTTAACACGTTCTATCAGAGTTCCGGTACGTACCAATGTAAAACGTCGGCTTTCTTCTCCTACCAATTCGCGAATACGTTCATCAAGCAAATAGTCCATTGTCATGTCAACGGCATTGACTTGTTTTGCCCCGGCACGTTTGCGTACTTCATTAACAGCATCGGCGGCTTTTTGTGTGTCGCCTTGTCCTAGATAAGCTTCGGCCAATAAGAGATAGGTTTCAGATAGACGAAATTTCATACGGTCTCTATAGCTTCCACTAAGACTTAAGTTTTCAGAACGTCCGTAGAAGAACTTAGTGAGAGCAGGGAATAGCTGTTTTGTAGAGAACCATGTTTGTTCTGTTATATTACACTTTTTGCCATACAGAGCTGTTTGTGCAGGGTTGTTGTAATACCAGTTGCGTTTGATGTTATAGTTAGAATTTCGAATATCTGTACCATCGTAAATACCGGCTATGTCGTCGGTAAGGTTAGTGCCTTTGGTTCCTATCCACCATTTCATTGGTATAATCTGAGCGATACCTCGTCCGCCTAGCGAATCGGCCAAAACGAAACCGGTTATTCCTGAATAGTTAGGAATCCATGCTCTACGTGTCCAATCGGTAGAATTGGTACCTCCTCCTATAGTATTGAATTCAAGCTGTAGAACCCAAACACTCTCTTTGTTTCCACCTTTCCTATTCTGATTGTTTTCTATAAACAAGTCACTGAATACATCTCCCGGTTTGCTTTTATTCACACCATAACGAGTCTTCATCAGTTCGAAGTATTTACTGTCAATTACTTCCAATGCTGCTTTCTCGGCCAACACATATTCTTTCTGGAATAGGTACATCTCGCTTAGTAAGTGGTATGCGGCCCATCTGGTCAATTTACCATCCTTAACGTTATCAGGATTTTCAGGAAGGTTCTTTGATGCAAAATCCAAGTCGTCTATGATGTGCTCTAATACTTCTGCTTTAGGAGTACGGGTAAAGTTGAGCTGAAAATCGTACAATATAGTTTCCACATATGGTACATCACCATAAAGATAGATCAGTGTACGATAAGCATAGGCACGGAAAAAACGGGCTTCGGCCTGAAATCTTACTTTGTCTGAAGGTGAGTCCCAATTTGTGTTTTTCTCAGAGAATATAAGTATTTCGTTAGCTGATGCGATGAGGCTATATGCCCAATTCCAATAAGATCCTACAAATCTTTCTTCTGCAGTCAAAGTCAAATTTGCGAAATTAGTTAGAGAGCCATCGCTATTTATTGCCTCTACAATATCTGTAGCTACGTGCAGAGCTTCGTAAGGACATGCGTTGCCATGCATATAAGCATCATCCTCTCCCCATGTATTGTATTCGGCACGAGTAAGAGCATAAAGTCCCGCCGAGCCTACTTCAAAACCATATGTACTGGTAAAAGTATTGTTTGGCGATAATTGATTTTTCAGGTCTTCTTTAAGAAAATCTTCACATCCGGTAGCTGTGACTATCAGTATAGCCGCTAACCCTGTTTTTATTATGTTTTTTATTTTCATG
Organism: Dysgonomonas sp. BGC7; assembly: GCF_001261735.1. Lineage (GTDB taxonomy): Bacteria > Bacteroidota > Bacteroidia > Bacteroidales > Dysgonomonadaceae > Dysgonomonas. The sequence continues at coordinate 73,701 of NZ_CVRP01000023.1, forward strand.
TTGTATTCCGGTTTAGAAAGTTAAATTTAATCCTAACATATAAGAACGTGCTGTAGGGTACGATGCAAACCAGCCATTATCATAGTTGAGAACCTGTCTTACGTTAGAGAATGTATGTAGATTGTTGATGCTTAGGTTTACATCTATTGCACTAAGACCTACTTTACTAGCAATTTTTTGTCCCATTCTGTACCCAACAGTAATGTTTTTAACCTGTACGTATGTAACCTTGTGGTAATATCCATGCCCTAAGGTGTTTACATAGCCTGGAGAGACAACATCAGCATTAGGAGTTTCCGGTGTCCAGTATTTTACTCCATGTACATAATTTGTTGTACCATAAGCCCAAGATCCAAGATTAGATAAATTGTCTTCTTGCCATGTATTGAATACTCCATTTAGTAAGAATGAAAGATAAAAATCTTTGTACGATAGCTTATTACTCATAGACATTGTAAAACTTGGTTTCTTTGATCCGATCACTTTTTTGTCGTTTGCATCAATATATCCGTTTCCGTCTACATCTTCTATCTTAGCTGATCCGGGAGTGGCTCCGGGTTGAATTATTACCTCTTTTCCATCGGAACCGATATAAGAAAACTCATCTCCTTCTTGCCATATACCTACCACATTGTAATCATAAAATATTCTTAACGGTTGTCCTATATACCATTTGTTATTGATATCATCTTTGCCATCTCCACGTAGTTCTACGATTTTATCACGGTTGAGAGCAAAATTGACTCCGGTACTCCATGTAAAGTCTTTGTTGGTTATATTTTGTGAATTCAGTGATATCTCAATCCCTTTATTGCGGGTTTGTCCGATATTATCCATAATTGATCCATAGCCATTCATGATAGGAACAGTACGTGTCATGAGCAAATCGTGTGTATTGGAAACATACATATCAATAGTCCCTGATAAGCGGCCTTTTAATATTTGAAAATCGAGGCCAACGTTAGTTGTATATGTGGTTTCCCATTTCAAATTCGGATTTCCTATACCGTTGCTAGGTAAATAGGCTGTATTAACAGCAGTACCTCCATCACCCCATATATATTTGACTTTTGAATACAGACGGTCGAGAGTCATATACGGACTGATAGCCTGATTTCCATTAGCTCCATATGAGGCTCTCAATTTAAACATATCCAACCAATCAATATTATCTTTTATGAACGCCTCTTCACCGATATGCCATGCTAGTGCGGCAGAAGGAAAAAATGCATATTTATTGTTTTCGCCGAAGAAAGAACAACCGTCCGAACGTCCGGTCAACGTGGCCATATATTTACCTTTGAATCCATAGTTTAGACGAAACATATAAGATAACATCGCTGTTTCTGTTAAACTGGAAGATATTTCTTTTTTGCGTTCAGCAGCATTCATTATATAGTAACTTGTATCGTCTGTCACAAAGCCTTCTCCACTTTGAGATGATGACACGGTTTTAGTCTCATTTACGCTGAATAAACCTGTTACATCGAAGCGGTGTGCACCGATTTCACGCTCATATTTAAGTATATTTTCCCATGTGTAGTCTGTATAATGACTATTGCTTATACTAGCTTTTCCTCCAATTTGTGTGCTTTGTTCTCTTCCTTCATATGTATCGCGTCCGTAATAAGTTCCGGTAAATCCGCTTCGGTAGTTATAACCATAGTTTGATCTGAATGACAGACCTTTTAATGGCAATAGAATATTGGCATAAGCATTGAGGAAAAAGTTCCGATTGGTCTTATCCTGATCGGCATTTACGTTCATCATCGGATTTGTTATAAGAGAATATTCCATTGGTTCGGCAACGTAGTAGCCTGCCGCATCTTTATATTTACCATATGGACTCTGTTTTATAGCATGCTCGATGTTAGGGGTTACACCACCGTTTTCTTTTTGTATAAATTGAGTTCCCACACCGATAGTCAGCCATTTGTTGAATACCTGATCTATATTTGCAGTAATATTGGTACGGGTCAACTTCGAATTATAAATTACACCATCCTGATCGAGATAGGCTACTGCTGCCATATATTTAGTATTGTCAGTACCCCCTGATATACTTACCTGATGATCCATTGTAAAACCGGTTTGGAAAATATAATCCTGCCAGTTGTGAGTAATTCCGTTGGCGTAATTTTCTTTTTCGCTGACACTCATTATCGATCCGGCAATAGGATCTAATTGATCTCCTGTGTAGTTGTTCTTTAGGCGATGTATGTCTTGTTTGAAGCGTATATATTCGTTCGGTCCCATTACTTCTATCCACTGCATAGGCTCAGCAAATCCGGCTTGCCCCTTATATGTTACTGTCGGTTTACCTTTTAGTCCTCGTTTGGTCTGAATAAGTATTACACCATTAGATCCTTGTGAGCCATAAATGGCAACCGAAGACGCATCTTTCAATACCGAAAGGCTTTCTATTATATTAGGGTCTAAGTCGACAAGCGAACCACTATATGGTATTCCATCTAAAACTATAAGAGGATCGTTGCTGGCAGATATAGAACCTTCTCCACGAATACGTAAAGTCTGATCGCTTCCGGGAGCAGCATTGGTCGTTGTAATATTAAATCCTGCAACCTGTCCGACTAAACGATCCATTAAATTGCTGGTAGATACCATCTCTAATTGATCTTTACCAACGACCGAAAGCCCTCCTGTCAAGTCTTTCTTGCGTTGTGTTCCATATCCTACTACAACTATTTCGTCAAGTAGTTTATCCCCTTCAGTCATTACTATGTTCATTGCTTCCGAAGGATTGGCTTTAACTTCCTGATTGGCAAAGCCTACATATGTAAAGACTAATGTGGCGGCAGGTGGTGTTTGTAATGCAAAATTACCATCTATATCGGTAACGGTTCCTGCATTTCCATTCTTTACACGAACAGTAACCCCGATAAGGGCATCTCCGTTTGCGTCGGTAACTTTTCCTGTGATTTTAATAAGGTCTTGTTGCGAATACATCTGAGTTGCTGATAGCAACAATAAAGCAACAAGCATTAAGCAGCTTTTTAACTTTTTGTGTATTTTCATTTTTTTATATTTAAGATAAAAAATTTAAGTTAGTTTTCTATTTACATCTTTATTTGAGTGTAAGGATGGGGATCTGATATTAGCCGGAATAAAGATGTTTTCATCTTCTTTTGTTCTTTTCATATGTTTTATGGTTATTATTTAATGAATACCTTTTTTCTTATCATTTAATGGTTTTTAAATGATACAGTAAGTACATTCATTTTACTAACTTTATGCTGTTAGGCACATCAAAGAGAAAAATCAAGGCCTTTCTTTCGTCTTTATCACAAAGGTGTATAAAATACATATACGCCTTGGTACTCATTTATTCAGAAATGGTTCTATTTTGTACAGACTGTCGAAAATCCTCTGTTTATCACAAAAAAAGAAGCCTTTATGGCTTCTTTTTGAATTCGGAAGGTGTTAGTTCGAAGTGTTTTTTGAAACAAATACTGAAATATTTAGGATTGATAAATCCTGTCTGATTTGCAATTTCAGATATTGTCAGGTCTGATTCTTTTAGTAATTGTGCGCTACGTTTTAGTCGGATATCCATTATGAATTCTTTGATCGACATCCCGACTATATCATTTATTTTTTGGTATAGAAGCGTACGTCCGATTCCCATATCGGATACAAAGGACTCTACATTGTAATCACTATTATCTATATTCTGTTCAATCTGAACCATTGCTCTTTTCAGGAGCTCTTCGTCCATAGAAGAGATTGTGATTTTTGATGGTTCGGCAATATATTTTTTACTGTAAAGCTCTTTCAGTTCATTCTGGTTCTTTATCAGGTTATTTACTTGCTTAAGCAGAAAGTCCATGTCGAAAGGCTTATCTATGAATACATTCGCTCCGTTCTCCAATGCTTTTATCTTGTTTTCCGTATTTTTCCCTAAAGCTGACAGTACAATTATAGGAATATGACTTGTCTTTATATTGGATCGAAGGTTTCGGCAGACGTCAAATCCATCGGCTTCCGGCATCATCAAATCGGTGATTACAATCTGAGGGAATATCTTTTCTGTTTTAGCTATACCTTCATTCCCATTAGTAGCCGTGTATACATTATAATATTCGGAAAGTCGTTGTTCCATATATGTTCTCAAGTCGGTATCGTCTTCTATGAGAACGATACTATATGCTTTGCGACTAGGTTTATCTGCTAGATTTGTTACTTTCGATTCGGCAAGAATATTGTCTATTTCAGAAATTGCATAGTCGTATGAAATAACATTACTGTCGGCTTTATCTTCATTCAGAGCAAAAGGTAAGATTACTGTGAAAGTAACTTTCGAGTCTCCTGAAAATAAAGTAATCTTCCCTTCCAGACTACTTACTAACTCTTTAACGATAGCTAAGCCCAATCCTGTGCTCTCTTCGAATGCTGGTCTTCCGGAAGTTAATCTGTTAAATGATTCGAAGATCTTATCTTTCTTGTCGTCAGGTATTTCTGCACCGGTGTTGGTTATGGCTACAGAAATATATTCAGCCTTAGTTGCTGTAGGCAAGGCAAGGTTTGATATTTCTTCCTGTGTGGTTTTGTTTATTTTTATACCTACAAATCCGTCCTCAGAGGTATATTTTATTGCATTAGAAAAAAGATTTGTGAAAATCTTTTCTACAACATCATGATCGAATTTGGTATAAAAGTTTTCAATTTCTGAATTTACATCTGTTTCAATTCCTTTTTTATTTGCATATAGTTCGAATAATGAAAAGATGTCACCTATATACTGAATAAGATCTCCCGGTTGATTGTTGAATGTTATTTTTTGGCTTTCTATCTCTCTGAATTGAAGTAATTGACTAATCATTCGTTGAATGCGATTGACATTCTTCTCGATAAGACGCACATAAGCATTAGCATTTGAAGACTGGTCTTCCGGCAAAAGTTCCTTGAGATGTTTTAAGGGGTCGACAACCAGTGTAAGTGGTGTTTTAAGATCGTGCGAGATATTTGTAAAGAAATTAATTCGAGCCTGAGTGAGCTTTTTCATATTTTGCTCTTTGATTTGTTCCATCTCAAGGCGATTTTTAAATATCTTTTTATTAGTAAAATACCTCCATATAAAGTATATTATAAACAATAATATAATTGAATAGACCATATATGCCCACACAGAAAGAAATGGGGATGGCTTTACCTCGAAGTTAAGAGATGCTATTTCATCTCCCCATAAACCATCATTGTTCGCGGCTTTAACTTCAAGAACATAATTCCCCGCAGGAAGATTAAAAAACTGTATCGTTTTTTGTCCGTGAGGTAAGTAGTTCCATTTATCTGAAAGACCAAGCATTCTATATGCGTATTGATTCTTTTCTGCATACAAATAGCTGTTTGCCGAAACACATATTTCGATATTAGACTGATTGTGAGATAATATTACTTTATTGTTATCGTTTTCGGAATAAGACATTGTAGATATATCCTTGGTGAGAGGAGAATCTTTTGTATTTGGTACAATTCTTTTATTATTGATTAATAAATCTGTAAAAAATACCTTTGGCTTCTGATTATTATATTTTATTTTACTGGGAGTGAACATAATGAATCCATCTGTTCCTCCAAAGAGCATTTCTCCTTTCGATGTTTTGTAGCATGCACGTACATAGAATGCACCACAGAGATTTAGATTGTCTATTTGCGATTTATTTATTTTCTGACTCTTGTAGTCATAATAATATAGGCCATCATTTGTACTGAACCATATATCTTTAGTCGAAGAATCTTCTAATATACCAAAAACTGTTTTGCCTAATAGACCTTCTTTTTCTGCATAATTTATATAGCTGCCATTTTTACTTAATCTGTTTACTCCGCCACCGCGTGTTCCGAACCAAATGTCCGAATCAGATGTAATACAAAAAGAACAGAGGTTGTTTATAGCATATGGTGTATTCTCAATATAGTAATGCTTTATAATACGCCTTGTGACAACATCTATAATGTACGCTCCATTATGAGTTATCAACCATAGATTATTTCCTTTGTCACGAAATAGTGTTTCTATCTGCATTCTAACAACTTCTCCTTTCGAATTGGATAAAGAAACAGTTTCTATGGTTCCGTTCTTTTTGTTCTTATACATTAGTTCCGTGTCTGGATTGGTTATCCATATTCCGGAATCGCCCTCTATTGCGAAGTCATAGATACTTAACTGTTGCAGTGTCGTAGGATGATACATTTTTAGGTCTGTAAACCGTTGTTGTTTATTGTCGAACTCTTCCATGCCCCCATTGAAGGCAGAGATCTGTAAGATGTCGTTTTTTTCATCGTATCTCAACATCTTTATCATATTCGACGTTATTCCTGTTTTGTTTTCCTGAGTAAAATATGAGATTTTGTCTATTTTTCTATCCCAGTGATTCAATCCGCCCCCTTCTGTCCCTATCCACAGATTTCCGTGTTTGTCTTCTTCAAAACAACTGATAATAGGGTGGTTTAATCCTCCCGGAGTAGCTTTGAAATAATTAACATTGTTGTCGAAAAAAGACATATAGGCCAGTTTCCCTCCATATGTTCCTATCCATACGCCTCCATCGGGGTCGGGATATATAGACCAAACTGAATTGTTAGGCAGAGAATATGTGTAGTTAATATTGAAGCGCAAGTGACGCATTTCTTCTGTCAGAGGATCTATAAGAAAAAGTCCCGACTGTGTGGCTACCCAAATGACGTTTGCCGAATCGAGATATAGTTTTTTTGTACTTGCCGATTTTCCGTATTCACGAGAAAGATTATAGTGTTTCAATACTTTGCCATCGTGGCTACATTTATATAAACCATCCATGTGGGTAAGAATATAAACAGACTCGTTATATTCTACAATATCTCTTATTACATAGCTATCGTTACCTAAAACGGAAAATAGACTATATTGCTTTGTTGCTTTATTTAACCTGTATATTTTATCGTTTGATGTAATATAGATATGTTCTTTGGTACATATCAACGCTAATGAAGAAATAGATATATCAGCTGGTAGCGGATAACGAGTTACTTCAGGTAGCTGATCAGACTTGAATGATTCTATTTTATTATCTCTGATTATCCAAATAGTACCATCGTCAGATGCACTGATTGACCCTATGTTTCCCTCCAAAACACGCTCGAAGTCCTTAGTTTGATAATTAAATCGTAACAGAGCATGATTAGTACCTACATATAGCCGCTTCGAACTATCTGTGATAACTTGCCCGTATGACCAATATGAACGGGGAAGAATCTTTGTAACTAGATCGTTCATCTGTAGAAACGAGTTTCCGTTGTATACAAACAGTGCGTCGTATCCACTAAACCATATTCGTCCGATGCTATCTTTGGTGATGCTATGAATACCTCCATAATAAGAGGTCTCTGACATGGTATGGAATCTATAATCTGATATATTTAAGGCAAAGCTGGGAATAGAAAATAAAAAGGAGAGCAATCCCACTAATAAAAACCTCATGTTCAAGTACTATAATCTGTTTTTCTTTTTGCAAATCAGACAAAGATAACAAAATAAACAAAAAATGATAAGTCTGTCTTCTAATTATTATTTGTTTCTAAAATTGTTAGTATTGGTTTGTGTATTTATTACCAATGGTGTTTTGTGTATGTGAGAACAATCGCAGGCATTATATGTTTTATATTATATTCAAGATTTATTTATATTTCGCAAAAAATACTACTTTTATGCAAAATAACACATAAAGACTCGTTTTATGATCTATGACAAGCTTATTAATCCGAAAAGCATCGTAGTGGTAGGTGCTTCCGATAACATTTTGAAACCTGGAGGCAGTGTTCTGTATAATTTGATAACAGGAACATTTACTAACGATTTATATGCCGTAAATGCTCGCGGAGGAACTATACAAGGAGTTAAAGCCTATCAGAGTATAGAAGATATTCCGCAGACTGATTTGGCTATAATATCTGTTCCTGCCAATCAGTGCTTGCATACAGTAGAGTATCTTGCTGCAAATAAAGGAGTGAAAGCATTCATCGTTTTTTCTGCAGGATTCAGTGAAGAGTCGGAAGAAGGTGCTGTTTTAGAAAAGCAGCTTTTAGATATTGTGAATAAGGCTGGTGTTCTTATGATTGGGCCAAATTGTTCGGGTTTCTTTAATACTGTACATCAAAGTATTTTTACAAGACCTGTACCTATCCTCGATCCTCAGGGTGTAGACATTATATCCAGCTCGGGAGGTACTATTACATATATCATAGAGTCTGCGATGAGAATCGGTTTAAGGTTCAATTCTGCATGGTCGATAGGAAACTCGGCTCAGATAGGAGTAGAAGATATTTTAGAACATCTCGATAGTGAGTTTGATCCGCAAACCAGTCCTAAGATAAAATTACTATATCTTGAAAAAATTGCTGACCCTGACCGTTTTCTTCAACATTCGGCTTCGCTTATCAATAAGGGTTGTAAAATAGCTGCAATTAAGTCCGGTAGTTCCACTTCTGGTAGTCGGGCTGCGTCTTCTCATACAGGAGCGATAGCGAGTTCCGATTCGGCCGTAGAGGCTCTCTTTCGCAAAGCTGGTATTATACGTTGTTTCTCGAGAGAAGAGCTGGCCAATGTAGGAGCTGTATTATCCATGAAAGAATTGAAAGGAAGAAATCTTGCAATTATAACCCAAGCGGGTGGCCCTGCTGTAATCTTAACAGATGCCTTGTCGAAAGGTAAAATTGATGTTCCTGAGATGAATAAGGATTTGGCAGCCGAACTTAAAAATCATTTGCTTCCCGGAGCCGCTGTATCCAATCCTATAGATATTATAGGAACAGGAACAGGGGAACATATGGCCTATTGTATCGATTTTTGCGAAAAGAACTTCAAAGAAATAAATGGTATTGCTGTTATATATGGCAATCCCGGAGTTAGCAATGTCGCCGAAGCATACAAAATGCTGGATCAGAAAATAAAGGCGAGCAAATTGCCTATTTATCCCATATTGCCTTCTGTGGTTTCTGCAACGAAAGAAATGGACGATTTTGTAAGAAACGGACATGTGAATTTTACCGATGAATATGCACTGGCCAATGCTTTGTCTAAGGTTGTTTCCTGGACACCTCCTTCTGTAGGTAAGATGGAAGATGTATCTGTAGATATACCTCGCATAAGAAAAATTATAGAATCGGCTTCGGATGGATATGTAGAAAGCAGTATAATAAAAGAATTGTTCGATGCAGCGGGTATACCTCAGGTGAAAGAGCTGGTAACGGATAATAAAGATAAAGCCATTGCTTTTGGAAGAGAAATAGGCTATCCGGTTGTCGCAAAATGTGTAGGGCCTATCCACAAGTCTGATGTTGGAGGAGTTGTTCTTAATATTCGTTCTGATGAGCATCTGTCTCTCGAATTTGACCGATTGATGCAAATACCGGATACTACTGCTGTTATGATACAGCCTATGCTTTCGGGGCAAGAGTTGTTTGTAGGGGCTAAATATGAGGCTAAGTACGGGCATATTATATTGTGTGGGCTTGGTGGCATATTTGTAGAAATTCTTAAAGATGTGGCATCGGGTCTGGCTCCTCTCAGTTTTCATGAAGCCACCTCAATGGTTCGTTCTTTGAGGGCATATAAAATAATTGAGGGTGTTAGAGGACAGAAAGGGTTGAACGAGAAATTGTTTGTTGAAATAATAGTCCGTTTATCTGTTATGCTACGCTTTGCTCCTGAAATAAAGGAAATGGATATAAACCCATTACTGGCAAATGAAGAAAAAGTAATAGCTGTAGATGCCAGAATAAGGATAGAGAAATAAAATCGGTATTTGGAAAGAGACTGATTCTTTCGTGCTAGTAGGTTCTCCTTATAGCGATAAGATAATTTGAATAGGCTCGGTATAGTTCGGGCTTATTTTTTGCTTGTTTGTACGACTTCTGGTATAAATATACAAACTCTATTGGTGTAATTCTCTAATTTTATCTATATAGAAAATGTTTATTTAAAGATGGTATAAGAAGTAACATGCAAAAAAACGAGTAAAAAGTGTTACTTTTGTTACTTTTTAGTTAAAATTGCAGTCTCCTACAATCGACAAAATAGTTATTTTAAATATCAGTAAGGTTATGATTTTAAAGAGATATATACACAAACTCTACTTTCTACTTTCTTTTATTCTCAAAGTTCATTTCTTAGGATTACTGATGCTTTCTCTTGTCAGGTTAGCTTTGCTACTCGCTAATTTGCAAAATGTAGCAGGTGTAGCAGGTTCTTCACTGTTCGAGGCCTTTTCTTTAGGATTGTTTATTGACAATATCGTTGTCAGTTATGTATCGTCTGTTGCCATTTTACTGGCAGCAATGTCCACTCTCTTTTTCGATATATCGAAGAAAGCATTTCGTTATTGTGGCAATATTTATTTCATTGTAGCTTACGTGTTTATACTGGGGCTTGGTATTGCAGATATACCGTATTTCGGGTATTTTTATAAACATATGGATGTTTCGGTCTTAGATTGGCTTAGCCACGATACGGAGGGGTATGGAATGATATTCGGAGAATCGGCTTACTATAAGTATTATCTGTTGTTTATTGTAGCTGTAGTTTTATTTTCATTCGGAACAATATGGTTTTCACGAAAACTTACGACATATAGTAGAGAGGAGGAGAGTCAGCCTAAATATATGATCGTGAAGTTTATTATTTTAGGTTTGGCACTTGCTCTGATTTGTTATATGGGAGTAAGAAGAAAATATTATCTGATGCAGCCAATTACCGAATGGACGACTTTTTTGCATTCAAATTCGTTTGTTAATGAATTGACTATGAATCCGGTGTATAGTTATATGGTCAGTACATTTGTGCCTCAAAGCAAAGACAAGGAAGTGGCTCACGTTATATCTTTAGAAGATTCTTTTACGCTGCTGAAAAAAGACTTTATTGCTCAGAGTTTTGATTCCACAGTTTCTCCTATTTCGAGAAAAATCATTTACGAAGGAAAAGAATTAAGAGCAAATGTGGTTGTTGTGCTTATGGAGTCAATGTCGTCTTACTACGTTGAAGAAGCGTCTCATCTGACTCCACAACTGAATGCCCTTAAGAATAGGTCTTTTTATTTCAAAAACTTCTATTCGACGGCAACCCACACCAATCAGGGGATTTTTGCCACTCTTTATGGTATACCTGCATTATTTGATAAAACAATAATGGACAACCGGGTTGCCTCGGGTAATCGTACTTTACCTTTGTGTGAGGGTTTACCTTTCAATCTGAATATGAAAGGCTATTCATCTGCTTTCTTCTTATCGCACGAAAAATCATTTAACAATACAGATATGTTTTTACTCCGTAACGGATATAATACACGGCAGATTTATTCGCTGGAGAATTATCCTAAGTCGGAAATTAAGAACTCATGGGGGGTTGCAGACGATTATCTGTTTAAATATGCTACAGGAATATTTAATAAAGAACTTGAACCGTTTTTTGGAACAATAATGACAATAACCAATCATCCTGCCTATATTGTGCCTAAAGAGTTCAAGTCGATAAGCTCTGACGAGTCGGAGCAGGCTGTTTATTTTTCAGATTATTGTGTTGGTCAATTTCTTAAAAATGCAGCCAAAGAAGAGTGGTATAAGAATACCATATTTGTTTTTGTCGGCGATCACGGTAAAATAGCAGGCAAGCAGCAATATGAAATGCCTTTGTCTCTCAACCATGTTCCGTTATTGATTTATTCTCCTTTATTCGAGAATGAAGCTCGGGTGATTGATAATATGGGTACGCAGATAGATATTTTTCCTACTATAATGGGCTTGTTGAATATGAGCTATGAAAATAATTCTCTGGGGATTGATCTTTTTCGAGAGAAGCGTCCATATGCAGTATTTACGACAGATGATAAATTAGGATGTATAAACGATACCTATTTGTATGGCTACAATACAGCCTCTAAGCAGGAGGTGATGTATGACTATCGTGCAGGAAGTACAAAAGATATTTCTTCCGACCATAAAGAGGCATTTGACAGTATCAGAGGCTATGCCGCAGCAACAGTTCAGGTTACAAACTATCTGCTGAAAAATGAGCTGACTAAAAGGAAACAATAAAAAAAGGAACTGATTGCCAGTTCCTCTTTTATTTGCTTTAGATAGAAAGATTCTCTTTCTCTATATCTTTAAAATATTTGTATGTTCCTACTTTCAACTCTTCGGTTGCAGCCTCGTCACATACAATAATTCCTTTTGGATGAAGCTGTAATGCTGTTATAGTCCACATCTGGTTGATAGACCCTTCTACAGCTTGTGCCAAAGCTCTGGCTTTGTTATGTCCGTTAACCATAATAAGGACTTCTTTGGCATCGAGGATAGTACCTACACCAACTGTTACAGATGTTTTAGGAACTTTGTTTGTGTCATTGTCAAAGAAACGGGAGTTGGCAATAATTGTATCTTGAGTAAGTGTCTTTAGACGAGTGCGTGACGATAAAGATGAACCCGGCTCATTGAAAGCGATGTGTCCGTCAGGCCCTATTCCTCCAAGGAACAAATCAACTCCACCTACAGCTTTCATTTTAGCTTCGTATGCTGCACACTCGGCGTCAAGATCTGTTGCATTGCCATTTAGTATATTTACATTTGCGCGGTCAATATCTATATGATTAAAGAAGTTTGTCCACATAAATGTATAGTAGCTTTGTGGGTGATCTTGAGGTAGTCCAACATACTCATCCATATTGAAAGTTACCACATGGCGAAAAGAGACTTTCTTGTCTTGATGATGCTTTATTAAAGCTTTATACATTCCCATGGGAGATGAGCCTGTAGGTAGACCAAGAACAAATGGTTTGTCGGCTGTAGGGTTAGCCGCATTAATTTTTGCTATCACATAGTTTGCCGCCCACTGAGACAAGGAATCATAATTGGGTTGAATAATTAATCTCATGATACTTTTATTATAGTGTTTTATATTATAAGATTGTGGCAAGCCTCTCAATATAACATTGGAAGACTTGCCACCTCTTTTAGTTATTTTTTAAAGTGGATGATATTCTACAAAAGCTTCTATTGCTTCATAAGATGCCATTCCTAATTGTCTGTACAATTCAGCAGTAGCTTTATTTCTATCTTCAGAGCGTTGCCAGAATAGTCTTTCGTCATTGCCAAGGAAAGGTGCACTTTCCATCTGAGACTGATGTTTCAATATTGCATTTCTCTTCGAACGTAACTCTTCAGGAGAAATAGGTACAGCCATTTCTATATGGTCTATTTCCCATTCAGCCCAAGCTCCACGATACATCCATATGCGGCATTCTTTAAGCCATTCTGCACCTTTTAGTTCGTCTATAGCTGCCAAGATTGCATCCAGACAAACTTTGTGTGTGCCATGAGGATCGGCAAGGTCGCCTGCTACAAATACTTCGTGAGGTTTTACTTCTTCCAAATATTTCTTCACGATCTCAACATCTGCTTCTGATATCGGATTCTTTTTTATACGCCCTGTTTCGTAGAACGGTAAGTCAAGGAATCTTACATTAGCTGTATCCACACCTACATAACGACATGCTGTAGTTGCTTCTTGGCGACGAATGTGTCCTTTTAGGAATAAAATGTCGGCAGTATCTACATCGCCTTCTTTCTTGTCGTGCAACAGGAATTGCAGTATATCTGCGTATTTGTGTTTCAGCGATGTATTGGTAGGGTCATATTTGGTTCTCACATCTTCGAGCAAAGATACATAACGGATTACTTCTTCATCTCCTACCGCAATATTCCCTGATGTTTGATAGGCTACATGAACATTATGCTTCTGGTCTACCAAGCGTTTGAAAGTGCCCCCCATAGAGATAACATCATCATCGGGGTGAGGACTGAATATAATAACCGTTTTAGGGTATGGATTGGCTCTTTCCGGACGATTTGTATCATCTGCGTTAGGTTTACCTCCCGGCCATCCGGTTATGGTGTGTTGCAGATCATTGAATATTTTGATATTTACATTATATGCCGATCCATAAAGAGTCAATAACTCTTCAAGACTATTGTCCTGATAGTCTTTATTTGTAAGTTTAAGTATCGGTTTGTTTACTTTGAAGCATAACCATACTATTGCTCTACGAATAAGCGTGTTGTTCCAGTCGCAACTGGTAACCAACCAAGGATGGCTGATACGAGTCAATTCGTATGCTGCATTCAGGTCAATGTGTACATTTGCGTTTTCATGTGCCTGCAGGCAAGAAGCGGGTATGGCATCAGATACAGCTCCTTCTACAACATCCTTCACGCTTTTGGCTTTATCTTCACCCCAAGCAATTAGAGCTATTTCTTTCGATTTCATTATAGTCGAAAGCCCCATCGTAACGGCACTCGGTGGAACAAGATCAATAGAACCGAATGTATTTATAGCTTCTTTTTTAGATTGATTGTCAAGTAGAACCAATCGTGTTTGAGAAGACATACTCGATCCTGCAATATTGATACCTATATTACCAGAGCGTCCCAGTCCTAATAATAAATAATCTATACCGCCTACTTTGTGTATGATTTGCTCATATTTTCGACAATAGTCTATTATTTCTTCTTTAGAAATTGAGCCATCAGGCGAATATATATTCTTAGGATCAATGTCAACGTGATCAAGGAATGTATCTTTCAAAAGCTTCAGATTGCTGCTCGACTGAGGTGCTAAAGGATAGAACTCATATATGTTGAATATGATTACATTCTTGAAACTTAACCCTTCTTTGTGGAAGCGGATAAGCTCTGTGTAAATTGTTTGAGGAGAATGTCCTCCGGGAAGTCCAAGTACGAAACTCTCTCCTTTTGCTTGTTTGTCTTTTATCTTTTTTGCAATATCTGTAGCTACTTGCAAAGACGCGTCTACTGAAGATTCATATATCTTGGTAGGCATTTTCTCATATCGGGTCAGAGCAGACTGCTCAAACTCATTTTCGGGACGGTAGTACCGTTGTGGCACTCTGTCTAATACGATTTGTGAACTTAAATCTAATCTCATATCTATATTGTTTTTATTGTTGGATTCTTTTTTGATTATACAACAAGAGCCGCTGCTCCAAAAAGAGTGATGTCTTCTTTCTTCGATAGTAGTATTTTTACTTTTTCTACTGTTTCTTCAAAAGGGAATTTCTTTATACTATCATACATTGTGTCTGCAAATAAATCATAACCCTTAACTATATCTCCTCCCATAATGATAGCCTGCGGATCGTAGGTGAATAATATGGTTTTGATCAGCTCTCCTATATGTTTGCCTATCTCTTTCCATAGAGCAA
This sequence comes from Dysgonomonas sp. BGC7, assembly GCF_001261735.1. Lineage (GTDB taxonomy): Bacteria > Bacteroidota > Bacteroidia > Bacteroidales > Dysgonomonadaceae > Dysgonomonas. The sequence goes on from NZ_CVRP01000023.1 coordinate 88,967, forward strand.
TCATTTCTTTATTGCCATTTTGAGCCATTTGGTACGATTCCTGAGCTGTTGTCCCATTTCTAATAAAGAACTTTTGCCCGCAATAACGCTCAAAATCATATTCAAGATATGGCAGACTCCCTATTTCTCCGGCTCCGGTATTACTTCCTATATATAATTCATTGTTAATGATTATTCCGATTCCTACTCCAATACTTAGAGTAAGGCATATGATGTCTTTGAACATGGTGCCTTCTCCATAATAACGTTCTCCAAAAGCAAAGCAGTTAGAGTCATTATTCACAAAGACGGGTAGGTTAAATTCTTTTTCTAATATATCCTTTAGAGGGACTTTCTTCCACGAAGGAATATTTATCGCATCTTGTACTATCCCTTTATCAGTTTTCACTATTCCTGTAACGCCAAGTCCGATACCCCGGATATTAGAGTTAATTATTTCTTTGATAGCTTCGATCAAATGTTTAATTATTATATCTTTGGGTTGGTCGGCCATGCTGGGGACAACAAATTTTCTGAATATCTGACCTCCATCGACGATACCCAAACGCATATCAGTGCCGCTTATATCTATACCAATCCTCATAGTTAAAAAGAGGTGTTTTATTTATTTAAAGGAAGGATTAAGTACATGTTCTTCTGGCTGTTTAGGAGCTTCTCTAAGTTATGTGTACTTAATAGATCCTATATCTATTTGTTTTTCATCATTGAATTACAAATATATAATTCATAGTTGTAAAAACATCGCTTTATTTGTTAATTAACATTTGGGTGAGTGTTTTGTTTATACTATCTGTAAATATTCTCGATAAATGCGATTTAGATATGTCAGACAAATTCTATAACTTTACCTCAATTATTATATAATAAATAGAGTGACAGGTGGATTATACTCAGACTGATATCAAATATTTGGCAGGTGTAGGGCCTAAGAAAGCAGAAATACTGAATAAGGAAATTGATGTGTTTTCGGTAGAAGACCTTTTGTATTATTTCCCATATAAATATATAGATCGTAGCCGTATTTATTTTATTCATGAGATTGATGGCAATATGCCCTATATTCAGTTGAAAGGACGCATTACTGCTTTCGAAACTTTGGGGGAGGGGCGCAGGAAGCGGCTTGTTGCTCACTTTACGGATGGTACAGGGTTTATAGATTTGGTATGGTTTCAGGGAGGTAAATTTATTACAGATAAATATAGGGTGGGAGCGCCTTATATTATTTTCGGAAAACCTACTCTTTTTGGCGATAAGTTTAATATTGCCCATCCGGACATAGACCCTTTTATGGGAGAAGAGAATCGTGCCACAGGTTTAATGCCCTATTATAATACAACAGAAAAAATGAAAAGCCATTTTCTCAATTCGAAAGCAATTCAGAAAATGATGGCTGTAGCATTCTCTTCGTTCATTAAAAATATTACAGAAACGTTGCCCGATACTATTGTGGGGGATGTTCGTCTGATGGACTTGAAGCAGGCAATGCGTAATGTTCACTTTCCGGAAAATACCAAGCTGCTGAGAGATGCCCAGTATAGACTTAAGTTTGAGGAGTTGTTTTATTTGCAACTAAATATATTAAGATATACAACAGAAAGAAAAAACAAGTTGAAAGGTTTTGTCTTTTCTAAAGTAGGAGAATACTTAAACTCATTCTATGAAAAGAATCTTCCTTTCTCGTTGACCAATGCTCAAAAACGGATCATCAAAGAGGTCAGGCTGGATATGGCGACAGGCGAACAAATGAACCGACTATTACAAGGAGATGTCGGGAGTGGAAAAACGCTTGTTGCACTCATGTTGATGCTGATTGCTTTAGATAATGGCTTTCAGGCATGTCTGATGGCTCCTACCGAAATATTAGCAACCCAGCATTATGCTACTTTAGTGGAATTGCTTACCGGACTTGGAGTTGAAGTCGAATTGCTGACAGGATCTACAAAGAAAAAAGATAGAGAAAGAATTCATCAGAATTTATTGACAGGCGATTTGCAAATATTAGTTGGTACTCATGCTCTCATTGAAGATGTAGTTCGGTTTGCTAATCTGGGACTTGTTGTTATCGACGAGCAGCATCGCTTTGGAGTGGCTCAAAGAGCAAAACTATGGTCTAAAAATGTAAACCCTCCGCATATATTGGTTATGACAGCGACGCCTATTCCACGGACGTTGGCTATGACCGTATACGGAGATTTGGATGTGTCGGTTATCGACGAGCTTCCTCCGGGCAGAAAGCCGATACAAACCATTCATCAATACGATAAGAAAAGAGGAGCTCTGTATGCCTCTATTAAAAAACAATTACAGGAAGGTCGGCAGGTGTATATGGTATATCCTTTGATAGAAGAAAGTGAAAAATTGGACTTGAAAAATCTGGAAGAAGGATTCGAGCATATAAAGGAAATTTTTCCGGAATATATCGTGTGTAAAGTTCATGGAAAAATGAAGCCTAAAGAAAAAGATGCGGAAATGCAACGCTTTGTGAAAAATGAAGCTCAGATAATGGTTGCCACTACTGTTATAGAAGTAGGAGTGAATGTGCCTAATGCCTCTGTTATGGTTATTGAATCGGCTCAGCGTTTTGGTCTGTCTCAACTTCACCAGTTGCGAGGGCGGGTTGGGCGAGGAGCAGATCAGTCCTATTGTATATTGGTTACTCCCTACGAACTATCTGCAGAAACAAAGAAGCGGATAGATATAATGGTAGAAAGCAATGACGGGTTCGAGATAGCAGAGGCCGATCTTAAGTTTAGAGGACCTGGAGATTTGGAAGGAACGCAACAAAGTGGCATTCCTTTCAATTTGCGGATTGCAGATATTGTGAGAGACGGAGAAATTCTGCGTTGTGCCCGCGAAGTTGCGCAAAAAGTCTTGGAAGAGGATCCTCAATTAGAGAAAAATGAAAATGCTATTTTGCGAAAACAACTAAAGAAACTCGGCGGAAACAAATATAATTGGGGACTTATTAGTTAAAGCTTAAATTTTTTTTGTTTTGA
>NZ_CVRP01000024.1 GCF_001261735.1 Dysgonomonas sp. BGC7
TTTGAGTGATTCCGGTTTTTGTTATCAAGATGCTGCAGAAGGAGGAAGTCTCTTTATATCTCATCATACAGTTCACATTTGAGCATGTGTGGGATGTGTAGTAGAAGAATAGAAGAGTAGATAAGTGAGGGATGTGTCTATGTCTAAACACAAAAAAGGTCCGTATATTACTATACGAACCTTCTCTGACTTTAAAACGGCGGTAACCTACTCTCCCACTTTGACGCAGTACCATCGGCACTTCCGGGCTTAACTTCTCTGTTCGGAATGGGAAGAGGTGGAGCCCCGGTGTTATAACCACCTGAATGCTTCTCTCAGTAAACAGTCAGCAGCAATCCGGACAGTTCTGGACTGTCAATCATCTTGCAAAACTGTCAACCGGTATATGTTGACTTGATGTAAAAGAGTAAGTAATGTTTCTGATAGTTAATAATGTAGCAAACCTCTGTTTGTTGATAGCCTTTTTATATTATTATAATAAAATAATAAATAGAAAAAGGCTCTGAAAGCTTCCGGGCAATTAGTACTACTCGGCTATGACATTACTGCCTTTACACCTGTAGCCTATCAAGGTCGTAGTCTACAACCACCCTTAATGGATATCTTATCTTGAAGCCGGCTTCGTACTTAGATGCTTTCAGCACTTATCCGATCCAGACTTAGCTACCCAGCGATGCTCCTGGCGGAACAACTGGTGAACCAGGGGTCTGTCCAACACGGTCCTCTCGTACTAGTGTCAGATCTCCGCAAATATCCCGCGCCCACGATAGATAGAGACCGAACTGTCTCACGACGTTCTGAACCCAGCTCGCGTGCCACTTTAATGGGCGAACAGCCCAACCCTTGGGACCTGCTCCAGCCCCAGGATGTGACGAGCCGACATCGAGGTGCCAAACCATTCCGTCGATATGAGCTCTTGGGAATGATCAGCCTGTTATCCCCGGAGTACCTTTTATCCTTTGAGCGATGGCCATTCCATACTGAAACCACCGGATCACTATGCTCTAGTTTCCTACCTGATCGACTTGTAGGTCTCTCAGTCAAGCGTGCTTATACCATTACACTCTACGAACGGTTACCAATCGTCCTGAGCACACCTTTAGAAGCCTCCGTTACTCTTTTGGAGGCGACCACCCCAGTCAAACTACCCACCATACAGTGTCCTCGCTTTAGCGAGTTAGAATTCAAACAATTAAAGGGCCGTATTTCAAGGTTGGCTCCACAAATACTAGCGTACCTGCTTCATAGCCTCCGGCCTATCCTACACATCAAGTGCCCAAATTCAATGTAAAGCTATAGTAAAGGTTCACGGGGTCTTTTCGTCCCATCGCGGGTAATCGGCATCTTCACCGATACTACAATTTCACCGAGATCACAGTTGAGACAGTAAGAAGATCATTACACCATTCGTGCAGGTCGGAACTTACCCGACAAGGAATTTCGCTACCTTAGGACCGTTATAGTTACGGCCGCCGTTTACTGGGGCTTCAATTCAATGCTTCTCTTGCGATGACATCTCCTCTTAACCTTCCAGCACCGGGCAGGTGTCAGACTATATACATCTAATTTCTTATTAGCATAGCCATGTGTTTTTGATAAACAGTTGCCTTCTTCTATTCTCTGCGACCGCCATTGCTGACGGTACCCTTTATCCCGAAGTTACAGGGTCATTTTGCCTAATTCCTTAACTGTGAATCGCTCGAGCGCCTTAGTATTTTCAACCCGACTACGTGTGTCCGTTTGTGGTACGGATGCTTTAAGGATAAGTTTAGCGGGTTTTCTTGGCAGTCGGCTTACCTGTATATCTACGCACCTAAAGGTTTGTAGTACTTTCAGTTTCAACTCTCGGGGCGGATTTGCCTACCCCGATCTACGTTTACCTCCTTTAACCGTGAAATCCGTATCACGGCAACAGTGTCACTCCTGCGTCACCACATCACTCCTTAAAACAGTACCGGAATATTAACCGGTTCGTCCATCGGCATTGCCGTTCGGCTTAGCCTTAGGGCCCGACTTACCCTGATCCGATTAGCGTTGATCAGGAAACCTTAGTCTTTCGGCGAGGGGGTTTCTCACCCCCTTTATCGTTACTTATACCTACATTTGCTTTTCTGCATGCTCCAGCATTCATTACCAAACGCCTTCTACGCTATACAGAATGCTCCCCTACCGATAATATTTATCCCATAGCTTCGGTAACATGTTTGATGCCCGATTATTATCCACGCACGACCACTCGACTAGTGAGCTGTTACGCACTCTTTAAATGAATGGCTGCTTCCAAGCCAACATCCTAGCTGTCTTAGTAGTCATACTTCGTTAATTCAACTTAACATGTATTTGGGGACCTTAGCTGATGGTCTGGGTTCTTTCCCTCTCGGACATGGACCTTAGCACCCATGCCCTCACTCCCGGTATTAACTTATGCCCATTCGGAGTTTATCTGGACTTGATAGGCGGCGAAGCCCTCGCATCCAATCAGTAGCTCTACCTGACATAAGTAATTCGCCGAGGCTGCACCTAAATGCATTTCGGGGAGTACGAGCTATCTCCAAGTTTGATTAGCCTTTCACCCCTACCCTCAGGTCATCCGAAAACTTTTCAACGTTTACCGGTTCGGTCCTCCAGTTGGTGTTACCCAACCTTCAACCTGCCCAAGGGTAGATCACTTGGTTTCGCGTCTACTACCACTGACTAGCCGCCCTGTTAAGACTTGCTTTCGCTTCGGCTCGGAACGTATTCGTTCTTAACCTTGCCAGTGACAGTAACTCGTAGGTTCATTATGCAAAAGGCACGCCGTCACGCCGTAGCGCTCCGACCGCTTGTAGGCACATGGTTTCAGGGTCTATTTCACTCCTCTGTTCGAGGTGCTTTTCACCTTTCCCTCACGGTACTGGTTCACTATCGGTCTCTCAGGAGTATTTAGCCTTACCGGATGGTCCCGGCAGATTCACACAGGATTTCTCGTGTCCCGCGCTACTCAGGATACTGCTAGGCTTGGTTATTGATTCGTGTACAGGATTATCACCTTCTACGATCGTTCTTTCCAAAACGTTCCACTTCAATAACGTCGTGCCACAACGCAGTCCTACAACCCCTGTATTGCCTAAACAATACAGGTTTGGGCTTTTCCCATTTCGCTCGCCACTACTTTGGGAATCATTATTATTTTCTTTTCCTACGGGTACTTAGATGTTTCAGTTCCCCGCGTTAGCTCACTACATAAGTAGTGTAACAGGCTCTTCGCCTGATGGGTTGCCCCATTCGGAAATCAACGGATTAAAGGTCATTTGCACCTCCCCGTTGCTTATCGCAGCTTATCACGTCCTTCATCGCCTCTGAGAGCCAAGGCATCCCCCATGTGCCCTTAATTACTTTCTTTATCTATCCGATTGTATGAAACAATCGGAAGGGTTTGATAGATTATTATTAATCTAACTTTTACTTGCTCTTTTTTTACATCATGTCAAAGATCGTCTGTCATTCTTAATAAATTAAGAAGACTCTGTGGAGAATAACGGATTCGAACCGTTGACCCCCTGCGTGCAAGGCAGGTGCTCTAGCCAGCTGAGCTAATCCCCC
>NZ_CVRP01000025.1 GCF_001261735.1 Dysgonomonas sp. BGC7
ACGAAGCAATTACAGTACAAAAGATGGTAAGCGTCAATTATGCTTAAGATACACATCTTTTAGACAAACAACATTTTTAGGGTTGGGATTTTCAGTCCATCCCCGAAATTGGAGTGTCAAGCGTGAACTCGTTTTATCAGGAGATAAAAATTATCAACACTATAACCGCATAATAGAAGAAAAGTTTCACAAGGCTGAATGTATTCTTTGGGCTCATTATGATAGACCTCTGTCTAAGCGTGAATTTATTGACAAATTTCGAGATAAACAACATGGAAATACAGATTTCTATGTGTTTATTGAAAATGAATTGAAATTTCTTGAGTCTACAAGGGCAAAGCAGACCTTATCCAATTATAAGAATCTTATCAATAAAATGAGGGAGTGGAAGCCAACACTACCATTCAAAGAGCTAACATTAGAATTTATACAACGTTTTCATAATTATGAAATTGAATGCGGTAATCAACAATCTACTATATATAAAAAACATGCCAATTTTAAATTTCTCTTAGGCCTTGCTATAAATAAAGAGCAGTTGGTAAAGAATCCTTATGAGAAATTCCCCATTAAAAAAATAATAAAGGCTCAGAATAGTGATATATTGAATGAAGAAGAATTAAAAATTCTTCAATATACCTATGATAATAAAAAGTATTCAAATGGAAAAAGGGAAGTGTTACGGGATTTTCTCTTCAGTTGCTATACCTCATTATCATATGTGGAATTTCATAATGTCACATATGGTGATTTAAAGCCTGTCACGGTAAATAATAGAATATTTCTTCTATTATGTAATGAACGTCAGAAAACGAACGTATTGTATAAAATACCGATAGTTTCACCTGTAGTAGAACAACTCCTCGAAAGAGAAACCAGTGATACAGATAAAGATTCTAGTAAAAAGATATTTTCTCCTTTAGCTAATCAACCGACCAATAGATATCTGAAAGAAATAATGAAAGATTTGGGAATAAGTAAAACGATAACCTTCCACCTAGCTAGGCACACATTCCGAACTATAGCTGCAAAAAAAGATATAAGAGAGAGTATTGCCGAACGCATGATGGGGCATGCTGAAGGTAATGACATTAGAGACATTTACACTCATTTGCATGATGAGGATATAATAGAGGAGATGTTGAATAAGTGGATTGTATCGCTAAAAGATTAATTAGAACTTCCTGACACTTGTTTATTGACTACATTCCATTTTGAAAATGAAGAAATAAATAGATTGATTTCTGTCTCGTCCTAGAATAGGT
>NZ_CVRP01000026.1 GCF_001261735.1 Dysgonomonas sp. BGC7
CCCATGTAGGCTCGGCACTCGGCGCCTTACCGCATTGCTGCGATAGGTTTCCGAGAGCCTGCCCCCGAACCGTACGTACATGTCTCCATGTATACGGCTCTCCACTGATAAATTCACTCTATTTGTCATGTTCATGTATTTTAGCATTACACATTTCACAGACTGCAAGGGTCTTACAGTTTCTTTTCAGCATATTTCTGTTCCATACATACTCTGTCGATAGAGTTTTTAGTGTGCGAACGTGATGCATGACCGTTGAACCTTCTGCTCCACACATTTCGCAGCGATTAGTTTTGAGCCTTTCCACTAATGTGGGATAGGGAACTAAAACTGTAAATGGTTGTGTGTCGCATCCTTTGTCTGTTATTCCAATTTGACGTTTAAAGCCACCATCATAGAAAATTCTATATTGACCTCGCCCTTTGTCATCCGTGTATGGAATAATAAATTGCTTGTTTTTATAGAATCGTTTCATGATCTTACTTATTGAGCTTCTTAGCTTTTGAGCAAGGGTCATGTACATACTATATTCCATGATGTAACCAAACTTGGAACATGTTGCAGAAACGTTATTAGCGATACGATAATAGTTGTAGAAACCACGTATTTCCCAATTGTATTGGGCTAATATATCTTGTGGTTTCTTTGCTGTCAGGGATGACCGTGATTTTGGCTTCCATATTTCGCAACCTTTGACTTGTTCAAAGCTTATGGCATTGTAATATTTCAGTTTTTTCTTCACAGTTTCCATCGGCAGCAATAGCATAACTCTCCCATTGAAGTTACGTTGAAGGATACCTTTGCGATTGCGTTTCATCGCAGAGGACTTTCTGACAGAGATTTCATATCCGAGGAATTTCGCATTATCTTGCGCATGAGTTATCAGCGTTTTCTCCGCTGACAGTTCAAGTTTAAGAGAATCACTCATGTATTGTGCAATTTCTATCTTAATCTTTTCGCAATCTGCTTTAGAGCCAATGACTCCAATTAGGAAATCATCAGCATACCTCACATATTTTAATCTTCTGTAATTCTCGTCCACTTCATGACGACAAGGAGTTTTACGCATTTCCAACTGTAGGCTTTTAACCTTTTCTGTGAGTTCTGCTTTTACACGAAGATCGGTTTCGGATTTAACTTTCTTCCTTAGATTAACCGCTTGGGTATTCATCTGGAAGTAAACTGCATTACGTTGTCTTTCTTCTCCCTTATTAAATATTTTCGCATACTCACTTATATACTTATCGAATTGGTCAAGATAGATATTAGCTAAAATTGGGCTAATAATACCGCCTTGAGGCGTTCCAGAGTAAGTGTGATTATACTTCCATTCTTCAATATATCCAGCGTTGAGGAATTTTCTGATTAGTCTCAGGAAACGTTCGTCTGATATTCGCTCACGAAGAGTGCCTATCAGAATATTGTGGTCTATGTTGTCGAAGAAGCCTTTAATATCTCCCTCGATAAACCACCTTGCTCCCGTAAACTGTCGTTGAATATGTGTTAGTGCAGTGTGGCAACTTTTATATGGTCTAAAGCCATGGGAAGTACTTTCAAAGTGTCCTTCATATATAGCTTCCAAAACCATGCGTGTTACCTCTTGAACCAACTTATCCTCAAAGGAGGGTATTCCTAATGGACGACTTTTTCCATCCTTTTTAGGAATATATATTCTCCTTGCTGGTTGGGGTTGATAAGTCTCATTTCTGAGGCTTTCAATAAGACATTCTATTCTCTGAATACTCATTTGGTCTATTGTCTGACCATCTGTGCCTGGTGTCATATTACCTTGCTTAGCGTAAATACGCTGATAGGCAACAAAGAACATCTCCTCATTGAATAGGACGCGATACAGCCTTTCGTACTTATAGTCCGAAACTTTGCTGTGCAAACATAGAGTGCTTAATACTTTCTCTGGATTTCTCATACGTCTCTCACGTTTTCCTTTGATTAATATTAAAATTATCAGCTGCTTCCCTTCGCCATGTACAAGGCTTTCCCTTGCTCGGACTACTATGGAAGCTCCGTTGCCATGCCGAATATTCAAGAGCAAACTCTATAGCCTTACGGCCTTTCGGTTTAGGCAATCCCCATTTAGTGTGCGTAATAACTATTAGCGCGATAGACTGTCGGATGCGATTTACATCCATTGTTCCGCTTATTGCGGTTGTGCTATGGTTAGTTCTGGCTCTTCCCCCCAGAAGACTGGGAAAGAGTACCACAGTATGACGTGTATAATTGTCTTCCGTCATAGCTTCTACAGCTGCCACAGGACTATCGTTCAACCAATCAGGCTTCATCCTCGTGTCTATCTTTCTTCCTCGCAATTCAGTCGCAACCTGACAATTAGTTGACTTGTCGCTTTTCCGACATGCTACACTCCCCCTTGGGTTTCCCCTTAGGATAAGTCGGCTGGAAGTAGGTTTTCTTTTCATTGTTATAAAATTTGAACTCTAACCTAATCTCTTGCTAAAGAGATATTTATTACGCACCCTTATGGGCGCACCATCGGTATAAAATGG
>NZ_CVRP01000027.1 GCF_001261735.1 Dysgonomonas sp. BGC7
AAGATAACAAGGGTAACAGAGAAACTATAAAAGAAGATATTTTCGGGAATACGATCATAGAAGATAATAAAGGGAATAGAAAGACAATTAAAGAGGATATTTTCGGAAATAAAATTATAGAAGATAATAAGGGAAACTCTCGAAAAATAGAAGAAGATATATTCGGTAATATAAGTATCGAAGATAGCGATGGTAGCATGCTTACAATGGATAAGAGTATTTTCAATGAATTTTTCTTAAATAAAGAAAGTACAGAAAACAGAGTGGAAATGAGAGAGAGGATAGTTAGTACTCCTCTATTCAAAGATAACGAATACAATAGAAAAAGAATTACCAGCGACCCTTTCGATGGCCTGATATATAAAGATACCCGAAAAGGAAAAATTACAATAAAGACAGATATATTTGGCAACAGTATTTACAAAGACAGTTATAATAATGAAATAACATATTCTAAGGAATATTGGAATGAGATTCTTACTGACTGTGACAATGATGAAAAAAAGGCCTTTATCTGGATGGTAAACCTCTATCGCGATGTGAGAGATTATCAGGAAGAATATAAAGTAGATATATTCGGACATCAACAGTTTAGCAACAATCAGGGAGAATCGGCATCACTAAGTAAAGATATCTTCGACAAAATAATATATGAAGATAGCAAAGGGAATAAAATAGAATTTATTTCCGACAAATGGAACAAACTAGTAGCGAAACACGGGTCTGACAAAAAAGCATTTAAAGACTTAATACAGTATTATCTGTTCGAAAATTGATTTTTCATCTTTTCGATATGGAATCTCAGCCTTTCCTCACTCTATAGAATAAGATAGACGAACTTATATAAAAAATCAGATTTATACAGAATAAAAAGTAATTACCTACACTTCGAAACTTTATCTATAAAGAGAATGCGTTGTTTCGGATAGAGAGAAAAGTAACAAAAAACAAAATACCGAAAATGTGTTACTTTCGTTACTTTTTAGTTAAAATCAGATTTTAACCTAATTGAGGAATACAGCTGTTTTAAATATAGTCGTCTCCTTGATTTATGGATATATAAAAAGCTTGAAAACTATGCAAAGAAAAATTACTGTCTTATTAATTGCTTTATATTTATTAATACCTCTTGTAGGACAAGAGTTGCAAACAATCCATATAAAAGTTGCACTCTGCGACAACAAGTATCAAGGGATAGTAAAAGTACCGAAAGGAATAGGAAACGGACAAGACCCGAACTCTAACTTATATTGGGGATGCGGATACGGAGTGCGTACTTATTTCAGAAAAAGCGCGGAATGGAAAGAAATACGCAGATATAAAGTAAATGGCACCATCCTCGAACGCATTATCTTCAAACATAAAGAGAAGAACTATTACCTTGTAGCCGATGCCTACGATGGTAGATATATAAAAGAATGTACCAAAGATTTTCTTCGTTCGTGTTCCGGCAACAAAAAAGACACTATAATGGTTGGCAAGAATACTATAGGTATAGATGGCAACGCTAAGCTTATGGCATATATAGGACACAATGGACTGATGGACTTTTCATTACCAAACACATACAAAAACTCGGACGGTAAGAAGCGGGATGCCATCATACTGGCATGCTACAGCAAGCAATATTTTACTTCTTATTTGAAATCAGCTGATACAAATCCTCTATTATGGTCTACCCACCTAATGAGTCCCGAAGCATATACCTTACACGATGCCATTAGCAGTTACATAAAAGGAGAAGCAGCGACAGCAACACGAGAATCGGCGGCGGCGGCATATAACAGGTATCAAAAATGCGGAATAAAAGGAGCGAGAAGATTATTAGTCACCGGATATTAAAAAAACTTCCATTACAAATAAGATAAGAGGTATAAAAACTATAACTTTGATAGTCAAAAAACGGGCTACAAATATAGATTACCAAATAAAAGATGAAAGCAGCAATAATTACAATCGGCGATGAAATACTTATAGGTCAAATTGTCGATACCAATTCTGCGTGGATGGCCGGAAAGCTTACCGATGCGGGGTTTGAAGTAGAAGAAGTACAATCGATAGGCGATAATGCCAAACAAATAAAAGATACAATAGACGATATTTCGCAGAGAGTAGACGTTATATTGATGACAGGAGGATTGGGCCCGACAAAAGACGATATAACAAAGAAAACCCTTTGCGAATATTTTGGGACTTCTCTTATTTTTGATAACAGTGTCCTTAGTAATATAGAGAATGTGATATCAAATTTTACAAATCTAAACGAGCTTACACGTAATCAAGCATATGTACCTAAAGACTGTACTGTAATACAAAACGAAGTTGGCACTGCTCCTATCACATGGTTCGATTATGAAGATAAAGTCTTGGTATCTATGCCCGGTGTACCTCACGAAATGAGGTATGTAATGGAGAATGAAATTATCCCACGGCTGAAGAACAAATATGATCCGAAAGAATACCTTAAACGAATTTTTATAGTAAAAGGATATACCGAATCGGCTCTTGCCATGTATATTGCCGACTGGGAAGATAATCTGCCTGAAGGTTTCGGGCTGGCATATCTACCCTCATTGGGATTAATGAAGCTTCGCCTGTTTGTAAGAGGAGAAGAACACTTAGCGACATTGGAGAAAGAAACTAAAAAACTCTATGGTTTACTTGGAGAAGCAATTCTTGCCGATAGAGATATTACTCCTGAAAAGATATTAGGAGAAAGACTATTTGAGAAAGGTCTGACGTTGGCTACAGCTGAAAGTTGTACGGGCGGAAATATAGCACATATGATAACCTCCATTCCCGGATCATCTAACTATTTTAAAGGAACTATCGTTTCTTACGCCAATGAAGTAAAAACGAACATACTACATGTATCTCAAAACTCTTTAGACCGATTTGGAGCAGTAAGCGAAGCTGTCGCAATGGAAATGGCTAAGGGCGTTCAAGAGGTGCTGAATGTAGATTGCTCCATAGCCACTACCGGAATTGCCGGCCCCGATGGGGGATCGGAAACAAAGCCGGTAGGAACAGTATGGATATGTACTACATATAAGAATAAACAAATAGCAAAAGAATATCATTTTGGCAAATACAGGGAGGCCAATATTATGCGTGCTTCAAATGCCGGAATATTACAATTGATAAGTATGCTAGAATAGTTTAAAACATTAAGGATGAAATACATTGCGGCTTTTATGATCATTCTGACTACAATAGCAATGTCTCTATTGTTCAGATATATAGGTATGCCAAATACCAGTAACATTGTATTGTTTATTCTCTTATTGGAAATCGTAGGCATAATTTATGTTTTAAGAAAGTCTCGATAATCCCTTAAAAAGCATTGCCTCTACAAACATGCTGTTTATAGAGGCAATTTTACAAAAACAATCAATATTAAGCTTAATCTCTCATTAAACTTATTTTTTAGAGCCGGTCATTATACCGCTGTCTGTATCATCATTATTAAGACGCTTGTCTCCGGCCTTAAACTGACGACCGAAATTCAGATTAAGAGAAAAGCTCACCACAAGTAGCTTTGCCGCCTTGTCAGTAAATACATACGACTGATTTGGTGTCAATTTTGAATAATTGTATATATTTTGGTCGTACGTCTTCATAAAAGGATTGTATGTGCCTACACCTAAACTCCATTTACTAGCATTGTATCCCAGCATTACCATATGCCATGTTTCACCTTTGATGTATTCTTCTCCCCAGAAGTTTTTCCAGCGGGTATATCCTTCTGCCGTAAAGTACCACTTCTTGTATGTAACATTAAGAGCGCCTCTCACTCCCCATGTACTGAAAGTATGTGTATAGTCATCTCCTTGACTAATGAAACGACTGAATCGGGGAGCAACACTTAGTGTTATAATATCTTTCAACGGCTTCACCTTAAATGTGGTCTCTAAATAGAGGCGATGGAAACCTTTTTGATTGACATTGGTACGAATAAATTTGCCATTCTCCAGAGTAACTTGTTCCATTATAGGTTTATGGTCGTAGCTGTATCTCATAAAAAACTCAGCACCCAGAATACCTTTATTGAAGCCTGCATTCAGAGTATGTGTATAATACCATACCGTATTCAGATTAGGATTCCCCCTACGTATTTGAAGAGAGTCTATAGGCTGCTCTACATTATTAAGATCGGACAACGAGGGTGAATAACCCGATATATATCCATTATAGCGCACATATGTATTATCGTTTATATTATAGCTTACACGTAAAGTAGGACGGAAAATATACTTCTCATTGTGTTCTCCGCCTTGGCTATTGTAGGTGCGCATTGTTCCCAGCCCGAAAGTATAGTTAAACTTACTCTTTCTCATCTGATACTCTATATATGCATATGTTTCTGCAAAATTGAGCCCTAAGCTTGTTGCTACATTGCCGCTATATACATTATTTGTATAACTCTGGGTATGTTTCATTCCGGCCGAGAGTTTACTTTCTGCAATTTTCTTCTCATAAATACCTTCTGCAATAAGGGAATATTTATCTCCTGCAATATTGGATAAAATATCAGTATTTAATATATCGTTTCTATATTCTTGATATTCTCTTCTGTTTTTAGAGTCTATATATGTTCCCACAACATTGAATATCAACATTTGGTCTTTTTTCAGATTTTTCTGATAATAAAGATCCAGAGAAGAAGCATTGGAGCGTGAATAAGTATGATCTTTGATAGAAAGAGGATCTGGATTATCAGACGAATAAATCAGACTCTTTCTATCCGTAAAGCTATTAGGATATTTTTCCAGATTGTTACGGAAAGTTACATTAAACAGATATTTGTCAGCTTCATTCAGATTGTAGTTCATAGACAAATTCAAATTATTCTCTTTAAACTTAGTAGGTTCTCCAATTTCTTCACGTAGCAGTGTTTTATCAGGAAAGACAAAAGTCTCTTTATTCTGTCTTGTCCAGTCAATATCTCTATATCTCCAGTAAGCATTTACACCAAACTCGGATCTCTTATGATTCACTTTTCCCGACATAAAATTATCAGAAATTCCTGCTTTCGCTAATACATTTGTCAGATTTGTAGATATATTTCCGCCTGAATCTTTTCGACGGGTTATATAATCGATTACCGCGGCAGCATTCCCGTAACGCATTCCCGGTTCGTCATGGTATTCTATACGAATTATATTTGCCGGTTGCAATGCTACAATTTCATTTATAGTCACCTCCACCCCATTTATCCGTAATTGAACTTCATCGCCTCCCGGAATAGATATAGTATTATTTATCGGATTGATAACTATACGCGACAACTGTAAATTGCGTAGTAAGGTTACACCACTGTTTGATGCTTTTATCTGTGCTTCGGAAGGAATAATAATCTTTCTATCCGATTTTTGGACAATGCTATTCGCTGTTACTGTTACATCTTTGAGAGAAACATCAGACATCTCCATAGAAATAATTCCTAGATTGACAGGTTCTTTTGCAACATAAACCGGCACATACATTTTTTTGTAACCAACAAATGCTCCTGACAAAAGATATTTACCCTCTTGTATTGTATTGAAAGCAAATAGACCTTCAATATCTGAAGATGTTCCTGAAACAAATACAGAGTCCTGCGTGAGCAATGCTATATTCACAAACTCTATAGCACTATGCGTATCTGCATTTATTACTGTCCCTGATATTTTAACTTGTGCCATTGATGTTATCGTAGAGATAACTATACACATTAATAAATTTACTACTTTCATTTTTTCGGTTTTATTATACTTTCATATATATGACGATAAAAAGAAAAAATTAGTTACAAATAAATGATCTTATTTTTAGAACATTTACAAACTACAAACAACAATACTAATTATCAGTCATTTATCAAACAAATTGCATTATCACTTAAATTCTACTCAAAGAGAATATGGTATTCAAAGAGAAATCTTCTTACCTTTACCAAATCAATCGTAGCTAATGGATACAGATACATCATCTCAGAAAAAGACTTTCAGTAAAGAAGAAAAATTATGCAGGACAAAGTCGATAGACAGACTTTTTTCTTCGGGAGAGTCTTTTATAGCTTATCCGTTAAGGGTTGTTTTTTATATCGAAGAAGAGATTGATGAGAAAAATAAGAATGCAACTGTACTCATTAGTGTTTCCAAGAAGAAGTTTAAAAGAGCAGTAAAGCGAAATCGAGTAAAGCGGTTGTTTAGAGAATCTTACAGATTGAACAAACAAGAATTACAAGAGGTTCTCCAAGAGAAAAATAAGAGAATAGACATCGCATTCTTATACTTGAAGAACGAGCTACCTACATATACAGAGATGGAAAAGGCAGTTTTGAAATCTATTTCAATATTGGTTGGAAAAATAAATGAAGGGAATATATGAAAAAGGCTTTATCATGGTTGCTATTGCTTCCCGTCTATTTCTATAAGTATAGCATATCACCCATGTTACCTCCATCGTGCCGCTATACACCTACCTGTTCCGAATATGCCATACAAGCAATTAAAAAGTACGGACCTTTCAAAGGTTTTTGGTTAGCAACGAGGCGTATTCTCAGATGTAACCCTTGGGGAGGACATGGCTATGACCCTGTGCCTTAGATTACAAGTTGAGTGGAGATATAAACTGTTTCCAAAAATCGGTTTCGTGAACATTAAAAGCATGACAACCAAAAGGTAATTGTTCCTTATTCATTTTATAAGCAATTGAGGGACATTCCTCAAAAGAAAACTTAAGAGCCTCTTTCCAATTAGGTTTCTTGAAAGCCCTATTCAATCGAGGAGCTTCTACACCCCAGAATACATCTTCATTATGGTCTGTAGCATCATTGCTCTTATATTTATCTAATAGTATAGATGGTACAATTTCAAGTATATGCTTAAAAGAACTAATCCTTCTCAATGATAATCCTCCATTTCCTACATTATTGTAAAGACTATGCCTTCTCTTTGCTCTTTCGGTATACAAAAAAGGACAAAACCTTAATGCGAAATTATATATCTTGGTTTTTAGTATCTTTTTAGGTTTAAACCAAGGAGCACCTATATAATCATAGCCTTTCAAGCACCAATAGCTAAGTTCCGGTTTAAAAAGATAAGCATCCGTCTGATGAATCAGCATATATTCATAATCTTCAAATCTTTGATAGAATTCTAAAGATAACATCAACTCATTATAACCTGCTATACCTTCAAAATATTTATCAGAAAACCTAATTACATCAATATTGGATAAAGAAGCGAATGAATCATCCAAGATTAGTGAATCTGGAGCTATAAAAACTTTAGTAAATCCCTCAGTCATAATAACAGCCTGCTCAAGACATTTTATTTCTATTTCACTAATTGATTTATAAACAGGAAATAGTACTATACATTGTTTTCTTACACTGTTATCCATAACCTAAGATCTGACAAGTTGAGTATATATATCATAATATCCCTGTGCACATTTTTCCCAGCTAAACATACGGGCACGTTCTTCAATCTGTATTCTCTTTTCTTGATTAGCATTGAAGTCAGACATCCCCTTCTCAAATACATCGGTCATATAGTCAGGATCAAAGTTTTCGAAATAATAAGCCTCTTCTCCTCCTATTTCGGGCAGAGAAGTAAGAGTAGATAAAAACACAGGCTTGCCAAAATACATTGCCTCCATAACGGGTAAGCCAAAACCTTCGGCTAAAGAAGGAAAAACAAAAGCAGCCATATTTTTAAGATACCAATATTTTTCTTCATCTGATACAGCCCCTATTATTTTAACTCTATCCGCAACATTATACTTTTTTGCTTCATCTTTAATAACCTCTGCATAGTCTGAAACAGAACCTGCAATGATGAGTTCATAGTCATTATCCTTGAGAATAGCAGGAATCACATGAAAGTTCTTCTTTCTCACCACTGTACCCATAGCAAATATATAAGGACGCTGAGGAGAATATGTCGGAGTATTAAAGTCAGGGTATCCTATTACCTGAAATCCGTTATGAACAACAGACACAGGCTTTCCTTTCACATCCAGATGATGAAGTATATCATTCTTCACATATTCGGATATAGCAACGATATGATCGGCACGATCAAGAATACGCTGATGCTTTCTTCGGTATCGCTCTATGTCCTTTGCTGTCGATTTTTCGTACAAATAGTTGAGATCGTGAACCGTCAATACTTTTTTAGTATTTCTACCGCCTCCTGTATATTTAGATAGCTGATAAGTAGAATGCCATATATCAAGATCTTTGATCTGTATAGGAATTACCTTATTTATAAAGTGTTGCTTTATATATGTTTGGTCTTTGCCAAGAAAGCCCTCATCTTTAGGAGCTACAAAAAAAGAAAGTTGATCTTTTTCATCCACAGTCTGTCGCATAGCGGCTGCCAATTGCTTACAAAAAGTATTCAATCCTGTAAAAGGATATTTCATTCGCTCACAATCTAATACTATCTTCATCTTTCTCTTTTATTTATAGTAAAAATATATAGGCTTTCTAAAATTTGTGTATTCTGTAGAATATAATTTTAACTAAAAAGTAACGAAAGTAACAGATTTTCGCCTTTTTATTTTTTGTTACTTTTCACAACACCCGAAACAAGATGTTCTCTTTATAGATAAAGTTTTCCAAAGAACAGGAGTAATACTCAGATCCATTAAAAGCGGAATAATCTACGGTACCATTTTGAAGCTTTACGTTTATACCTTTCTATTTTACGATATTGAATACAGATTTCCTCTAGCATATCTATCTCTGTACCAAACTCTTTCAGATAAGTATCTTTATGGTTGTCATAAACCCGTTGACGGTTCTCTCGCTCATAAGACTGGTTTTTCTCTCTTAAATCTGTTAATGAAGACTTATCTTCATGCTTACGATAATAGAATAACAATTCAGGTAATAAAACGACTCCCCCTCCTTCTTTAAGAATACTTATCCAAAGGTTCCAATCCTCATATATCTTAAGCTTCTCATCATACATTCCTACCCTGATAAAATCTTCGCTACGCATCATAGCTGAAGCATGGATAGTATTCATCATCATCAATTCCCGAAAATTATATTCAGTGAATTTCCATTTTTTGTTCACTGCACCAAACATCCAACCATTTGAATATACAACCTTCACGTTCTCTTGATTGTCAAAAACATGAACACACTTTTCGATATATGTACTATCTATTAAATCGTCAGAATCTAAAAATAAAAAATATTTACCTCGAGCTAACTTTGCACCACTATTACGCGCTCCAGACAGTCCTTTATTCTCTTGCTTAACATATTTGATATTATCTTTCTTCAAATAAGAGGAAATAACCTCATCCATATTATCTGGAGAACCATCATTCACAAGTATTATTTCGATATTAGGATATGTTTGAGTCAATACCGAGTCGATAGTTTCTCCTACTGTTGTAGCAGAGTTATAGCATGGTATAATAACAGAGACTAAGTTATTCATAAATAGAAATTATAATACAGATTTCAAGAGTTTCTTGAAAGAGGATAAAGTTAATACATTCTTAAATAAGAATACAAATCTTGTAAGCACTGTATATTGATTAAAGTAGGAAAAATACATTTCCAAAACCCCTATATTATCTTTATTCAATCTGAATTTTATAAATTGTCTTATCCAATGCTTTATCTGCCGTCTATAATTTGTCCTCAATTCAGGATAATCTTCAGAAAGCAATATAAACATATCCAAAACTTCTTTACTTTCGTTCGGAATCTCAGACATAAGGGAGTTTTCTCTTAAACGATATGCAGTCAGAGGTTGACTTATACTACGAAAAACAGAGCCATCTAATAATAGTTTCAGCCAAAGGTAATAATCTTCGGCAATGCGAATCTGAGGAAATCCGCCAGCCTTAAGAAGAACATCCCGTTTAGCTATTGTTGCCAAAATAGGTACTCGATTCCCGGCTACAAATATATCTAAGGCTTCCTGCCCTTTGTAGACAGAATCCTTTACCGTCATCAACTCTAAAGTTGAGGGATATTTTAAATCGGATAAATGATAAAATTTGTAAACACCTGTAAAAAACAAATCCTGATCGTAAGAGTCAAATTCGCGGATAGAAATTTCCAGCTTATCTGAGAACCAAATATCATCGCTATCGAGAAATGCAATCAGATCTCCATTAGCAGCTTCTATCGCAAAGTTACGTGCAATATGTTGTCCGCTATTCTTCTGATAGAAATATCTAACTCTGTTATCTCTTGTAGAAAAATCTTTTACAATATCGGCTGTGTTATCTGTAGAACCATCATCTACAACCAGCAGCTCCCAATTCTGATAAGTTTGGCTAAAGACAGACTGCATGGATTCGGCAATATATTCTTCCGAATTATAAGCCGGCATCACAATTGATACCAAATGATCGATATCTGATAATTTCTCATTCATAGAATGCAAATATATTAGTATCTGTTTCTCTCTTTGATATCTCAAAATAAGAATATATCTGAGTTTTCAGATTTTCGGTAATATTAATATTACCAGGATAAAAGATCAACAATCCAGAATAGAACTCAGTCTTTTCTATCTCTCTACAAAAAGGGAAGTATCGTACAATTTTATTCTCACTATCCAATTCTACCACATTATTTTTCAGGTAAGTATCAGGATATATAAAAGTATAATGAGAATAAAAACGTTTCATAGGTAATTGCTTTTAAATAGCAGGCGAATACGAACTATTTTGCTTTCCGGCCTGTACCAAAAGACACTTCGTCTGCTTTGGCAGCCTCTGGCTCTTCTGTTGTAGTAACAGGCTCTTCTTTGCCTCGAATGCGCTTAGGTGTATTCTGATTCGAATCTCTAAATATTTCTCCATTTTCCTTATCTAGAGAAAGGGAATCCATATAATTAATATTATATAACAATACGTTTTGTGAAATATTTTTCGGAATATCTCTCAGATGAATATACCCTGTTATACTTTTCAACAAACTATCAGGCAGGTTAGGCTTAGAGAATATATAACTTTTATCTTTCTCTATATCTATCGTTTTATATACAAGAGTATCTCTATATGTAAAATAAATTGCTGCTTCAACATTCTGCTTCGAATTAACACCTTGTGTATTGAAACTCAAATGAAATTTAGATGCATCCAAATCTTTAATCTTCACCGAATCTATATCAAAATACATTGTCGGAATATAGGTATCTAATTTAAAGAAAGGCGGGATCAAATAGTTTCTGGATGTAGAAGAGATGCTTCTGGAAGCAACCATCCTATCGCTTCTTGTTCTTAACCTTGATGCAACAGAATCATTAATAACTTCATAATATGCAATGTTATCAGCATACCACAAAAGAGATGAATCAAGATCAGCCTGCGTTACTTTGTGCTTTTTGAGGACACCCTCAACCAGCCCATCTTTTTTCTCATTGGAACTAAATTGATTATCTGAATTATATACAGCCTGTGCCAATTGAATATCGCACAAAAGATCGACCATCTTCTCTTCCGGTATCACATAACTTGGCCTTCTGCTACAAGCAGCAAAAACCACCAAAAGAACAACAGCTATATAAATGGTGAAACGTTGCATAAAACCTAAGCTTTATCTTTTTCTAAAGATACTGATAATGTTTTACGGTAAAAAATAAGTAGAATAAAAATACCGACAGTTATAGCCGAATCGGCAATGTTAAATATTGGGCTGAAAAAGATAAAGTTCTCTCCTCCCCACACAGGAAACCATGACGGGAATGTTCCGTTGAAAAGTGGGAAATACAGCATATCTACTACTCTTCCGTGCAGCCAACTGGAATAACCCTCTCCCAGCGACACAAAAGAAGCTACATGTCCCTGATAACTGGCCGAGAATATTTCTCCGTAGAAAACACTGTCTATAATATTACCAAAGGCTCCTGCCAAAATAAGAGAGACACAAGCGATATAGCCTTTCGAGTATCCTTTTTTGACCAAAAGATATAAATAATAACCTATAAAGAAAATGGCAACAATACGGAATAGTGACAGAAATAACTTCCCTGCCGAACCGCTTCCTTCTCCTCCGATTTGCATACCAAATGCCATTCCCGGATTTTCGACAAAGTAAATTTTAAACCAGCTGGTGATGTCAATCATTTCTCCTAAAGACATATGAGTCTTTACCCATATCTTAGATGCCTGATCTATAATTATAATCAGTACAATCACCAATATTGCTATAAGTCCGCGATTCTTATTGTCCATAAATATTTCCTACGCAAAGAAAACGAAGAAAAAACAGAAGTTTACACATCTATCTTTTCTCCATCTTCATAGCTTTTATCTTTTTGTTAAAAGTTATTTTACTCCGCTATTCTTCGCTTCGATACTCAATGTTGCATGAGGCACTGCACGAAGGCGTTCCTTGGGTATAAGTTTACCGGTTTCGCGGCAAATACCATACGTTTTATTTTCGATACGTATAAGCGCCGACTGTAAGTTCTGAATGAACTTCATCTGGCGTTGAGCCAAGCGTCCTGCCTCTTCTTTAGAGAGAGTAGATGCTCCTTCTTCGAGTACCTTAAATGTAGGCGAAGTATCGGTCACATCATTACCGTCAGCATTTGTTATAGCTGCTCTCAACTCATCGTATTCTTTCTTTGCTTTATTTAGCTTTTCGAGTATAATCTCACGAAATTCGTTCAATTCCTCATCTGTGTATCTTGTTTTTTCTGCCATAACTTTACTTGTTAAAAGTTAAACATCTTACTAATTATTTTCTTTTTTTAAAGATAGTTCTTTTATCCGACTTTCTCTACAGATACCTGTAAAATATAGTCATCCATATCTATTTCTTGTCCATCTGTCACATCCGTCAACTCTATACTATCAGCCAACACTTGCGATGTTATATATCCATTGTATTCAGCAACAGCTTCTTGTATTTGTTCTTTATCAGATATCTTAATTAAAATACGGTCTGTTATATCAAATCCGCTCGACTTACGAATATTTTGTATACGGTTTACCAGTTCGCGGGCAATACCTTCTTTTTTCAGTGCTTCTGTAATGGTTACATCCAGAGCAACTGTCAGATTCCCGGCATTGGCAACTAACCATCCGGGTATATCCTGTGATATAATCTCTACATCTGCCAATTCTACTACAGCAGGTTGTCCCTCTATCTGGAAAGTATAACTTCCACTATTCTCCATATCTGCTATTGCATCTTGAGACATTGCCTGAACTTCGGCAGCAAGCTGTTTCATTATTTTCCCGTAGCGAGGCCCTAATTTTTTGAAATCTGGTTTCACCTTTTTCACGAATATGCCATCAGAACTGCTTACATATTTCAGATCCTTTACGTTTACTTCGTTTAGTATAAGATCGTGTACAGCCTCAATATCTTCTTTTTGATTATCATTGAGTATCGGGATCATAATTTGCGTCAATGGCTGACGTACTTTTATGCTTTCTTTACGACGCAAGGCCAATACAGCAGATGATATATCCTGTGCTATTTGCATACGTCCCTCTAAGCGTTTATCTACTACCAAAGCATCATAGACAGGATAATCGGTTAAATGTACAGATGGCACACTTGCTCTACCTGTTACAGAAACCAAATCGCAGAAAAGCTTATCGGCATAGAACGGTGATATAGGAGCCATTAGTTTAGCTACTGTTTCGAGACAAGCATAAAGCGTTTGATATGCCGACAATTTATCTTTTGTCATTTCACCACCCCAGAAACGTTTCCGATTAAGGCGTACATACCAGTTACTAAGATTGTCATTTACAAAATCAGATATGGCACGTCCGGCCTTTGTAGGTTCGTATGACTCATAATATTCATCAACATCTTTTACCAATGTGTTGAGAAGCGATATTATCCAACGATCTATTTCCGGTCTGTCGCAAACAGGTATTTGCTCTTCGGCAAATGTAAATTTATCGACATTAGCATACAGTGCAAAGAACGAATATGTATTGTAAAGCGTTCCGAAAAACTTGCGACGTACTTCTTCTACTCCTTCTATATCAAATTTCAGATTATCCCAAGGCGATGCGTTGGTTATCATATACCAGCGTAATGGATCGGAACCATATTTTTCGATAGTAGAAAATGGATCGACAGCATTGCCTAAGCGTTTCGACATCTTCATTCCGTTCTTATCCAATACCAAGCCGTTAGATATTACATTTTTGAAAGCTATGCTATCTCTGAACATTGTAGATATAGCATGCAGAGTAAAGAACCAGCCTCGCGTCTGATCAACCCCTTCTGCTATAAAATCGGCAGGATATACTTTCGAAAATTCTTCTTCACTTATATTAGGATAAAATACCTGAGCAAAAGGCATAGCTCCCGAATCGAACCATACATCTATAAGGTCGGTTTCACGATTCATTGGTTTACCCGACTCGGAAACAAGTATTATATTGTCTACATACGGACGATGAAGATCTATTTTTTCATAGTTTGCCTTATCCAAATTACCTATTTCGAAATCACTCCAAGGTATTTCTTTCATAAAGCCGGCCTCAACAGCCTTTTGCATTTCTTCGTAAAGTTCTTTTACCGAACCAATACATTTTTCTTCTTTACCATCTTCGGTACGCCATATAGGAAGCGGTGTTCCCCAATAACGGCTACGGCTCAGATTCCAATCCTGCAAATTTTCAAGCCACTTACCAAAACGGCCTGTACCAGTGGACTGAGGTTTCCAGTTGATTGTAGCATTCAATTCCATCAATCGCTCACGAGTAGCTGTAGTTCGTATAAACCAACTATCCAAAGGATAGTATAATACAGGTTTATCGGTACGCCAGCAATGAGGATAGTTGTGCACATGACGCTCTATTTTAAATGCTTTGTTAGCAAGTTTCAGCATCACGCTTATATCTATATCCAATGTATTTGCGTCAGCAGGCAAAGTGTCGTCATATTCATTTTTCACATAACGGCCTGCATATTCCTTATATAGATCTATATTAACATTCTCCTTTACATACTCAGGATTCATATCTTCTATACGGAAATATTTTCCTGTAAGATCTACCATCGGACGGATATTATCATCCTTATCTTTAAGCAATAAAGCCGGTACTCCATTTGCTTTGGCAACTTTGGCATCGTCTGCACCAAAGGTAGGTGCTATATGTACTATCCCCGTACCATC
The DNA here is from genome assembly GCF_001261735.1 of Dysgonomonas sp. BGC7. Lineage (GTDB taxonomy): Bacteria > Bacteroidota > Bacteroidia > Bacteroidales > Dysgonomonadaceae > Dysgonomonas. The sequence goes on from NZ_CVRP01000027.1 coordinate 15,120, forward strand.
CTCAGTAGTCACAAAATCACCGGCAACAACCTTGAATGCCCCTTCTCCGGGATTCATCCATGGTATCAGTTGTTCGTATTCCATACCTACCAAGTCTTTGCCTTGCCACTCCCCTACTATCTTGTAAGGAAATAGCTTATCCCCTTCTTTATAGTCTTCCAAAGCTATGTCTTTAGCTTTTTCGTTAAACATGCTAAAGAAAAGAGATTTAGCCATAACCACAGTTACGGGCTTTGTTGTATATGGATTGTATGTTTGTACAGCTACATAGGTAATATCAGCGCCCACAGCCAATGCCGTATTAGAAGGCAATGTCCAAGGCGTAGTAGTCCATGCCAAGAAGAAAGCGTCCCCAAACTGAGTCATTTCTTCTTTCGGATTTTTTATCTTGAACTGAGCCACACAAGTGGTATCTTTTACATCTCTATACGCTCCGGGCTGATTCAGTTCATGAGTACTAAGTCCCGTACCTGCAGCAGGAGAATAAGGCTGTATAGTATATCCTTTGTATAGGTATCCCTTTTTATACAACTCTTTCAGCAAAAACCAAAGTGTTTCTATATATCGGCTATCATAAGTTATATACGGGTCGTTCATATCCACCCAGTATCCCATAATACGAGTAAGATTCTCCCACTCTCCGGTATATTTCATAACTTCTTTTCGACAGGCATCATTATATTCGTCTACCGAAATTTTCTTACCTATATCTTCTTTTGTAATTCCCAGTTTTTTCTCAACAGCTAGTTCTACAGGGAGCCCGTGTGTATCCCATCCTGCCTTACGGTTGACAAGATAACCTTTCATTGTTTTGTAGCGGCAGAAAATATCTTTTACAGCACGTGCCATTACATGGTGAATACCGGGCATGCCATTTGCAGAAGGAGGACCTTCGTAGAAAACGAAAGACGGTGCTCCGGCACGTACATCCAGACTCTGTTGGAATATATTTTCTTTATCCCATTTTTCTAATATCTCTTTGTTGATATCAGACAAATTAAATCTATTGTATTCTGAAAATTGCTTGTTCATAATGCGTATAAAACGTGCTTGAAAAATTGAGGACAAATATAATGAAAAGTTATGAGTTGACAATAATTCATCAATAGTTAGAAGTCACTGATTAACTATTTATATTATATTCTGCTCATAATAGAAACAGAACAGGCCGATAGATAAAAACCACCGACCTGTAGAACATTATAAATAATGTTGTTTTATTCTTCCCATTCGGCAATTATACTTTTTTGTTGAGCTGTACATGCACTAAAATATCCTAATGCACCATTCGAAATATTAGAAGTAGGATTGACTTGCGCTTCTTCTATTCTACTCAAAGTATAAAAGAATGTATATGCTCCTTTATCCAGACACTGAAATTCGATAGTGAGTTCATCTCCCTGTTTTATAGGATCTACATCGTCATCATTAATAAACACAGGAAGAAATTGATGAAATACATCGCCATCCATAAACTCGGCACTCAACACAAACTCATTGACATCGGGGTGTTGCTTTCCATTAATAAATAACAATGCTCTATAATACTGATTGGTTGTACCTTTCGGGTCTTTAAAATGTATCATAGGAAAAGCATAATCCATTACGGGCATTTTGTACATAGACAACGAATCGAGCTCTACATGCGGTGGCATCTTAGACGTAGAAGTATATTCTTTTCCATCATATACCACAGACATATGATAAGTTCGACCTTCTTCTCCTTTTATATTTTCCGACATATACCATCCTGTTGCATCTTGTGTCAACACCTCTGAGTTACCTGTATCATCAGATATGGTTACAATAGCACCTTTCAAGAAAGGGTAACCGCTATTATCATCGAAATCGACTGTCTGACTAATTCTTACTGTGGCCAACTGATTTTGCTTCACAATGCCTTCAATCTGTATGCGAGGAGGTATAGAACGCAGATCGACATCAATCTCCTTTTCGCAAGAAGTAAAAACAGGTACGAGTAGTACAGCCAATATTATCTGTATATATATTTTTATAAACTTATTCATATTTCTTTTAGTTTTTAATAATAACACTATTGATCTCTGAAAGCTCTGCAATTTAGAATTTGAAGTTCCAAGAAATCGATGGTACAAATTTGAATAATGAATATTGATAAGCAGTAGTTTTGCTAGGATCTTTACTGTTGGTTCGGAATTGTATCATATATGCGTTTTCCCGCCCATAAGCGTTATAGAGACTAAATACCAGTTCAGACTGAAACTTAGATGTCTTCTTCAACAAACATGTTGCACCTAAATCGAGACGATGATAGGCAGGCATACGATAGCCATTTCTTTCGGCATAATACATCACATCTTTTCCGTTTATCTGATATTTGCCACTAGGATACGTTATTGCATTTCCTGTATAATAAACCCAAGCAGCTGATAAGCTCCATTTCGCATTCAGTTCATACATGCCGACAATAGATATATCGTGTGTTCTGTCCTGAAACGCATTGTACCATTTGTTTTCGTTTATACCATCTATCTTTTTTTCAGACTTGGCTAAGGTATATCCGATCCAGCCTGTAAACCTTCCTGTTTTTTTCTTTAGAGTAAGCTCTACTCCGTATGCACGGCCTTTACCTGACAGCAATTCTGTTTCGATAACATCATACCCTTCTATATCGGCACCATCTTTAAAATCGAGTTGATTCTTCATATCCTTATAATACCCTTCGATACTGAATTCGAACATATTATCCGAAAAGTTCCTAAAATAACCAAGCGAAACCTGATCGGCCAGTTCGGGTTTTATATTATTTGAGCTGGAAGCCCATCGGTCGAAAGGTGTGCCTTGAGCCGAATACGACAACAAGTGCATATTTTGCACGGTACGGGCATAAGCAGCCTTGATAGAAGATACATCATTAAGTTTGTAAGCAGCAGAGACACGTGGTTCTAAGTTTAAGTACGTCTTCACCACCTTACCTGAATTATACCATGCACTGTCTGTTACATTCCTATCAGCATCCAGTGTATAATATTCACCTTTGCCTAAAGCCATAAAAGCCGACATTCTCAGACCGTATATAACCTCAAGATTGTCATTTATTTTCAGCTGATTAGACGCATATACTCCATTTTCGAGAGAATAGCGGTGATGTAAGCGGATTCTATTCTGTTGCTCAGAGTTGAGATCATAATCGCCCGGAGCCATATCATGATGTGCTACACTAAGCCCAAAACGCCATTCACTTTTCTTATTTGGCTGGAAAATAAATTCTTGTTTCAGATTATAATCCTTAATTTTTGCTTCTCCCTTAAGATCCATTCCTATTTCCATCCCGAAATAATAATCATATTGATTATAAGCTAGTGAGGTTTTAGAAATCCATTTATTATTTATTGTCCGACTCCAATTGGCAGCAAGAAAAGAATTCCCCCAATTAGTTTCAGCAGCATCTTTCAGCACCATTTTATCTTTTCCCAGATAGCCGGATATAGACAGTTGATCTTTATCCGATAAAGCGAAATTCAACTTCATATTCAAGTCATAGAAATAAAGATATGCATTCTGAGCATCCTTCACTCCCGAAAGGCGTGCTACAGCATCGGCATAGGTACGCCTTGCTCCTATCAAAAACGAAGACTTCCCTTTTTGAATAGGCCCTTCGGCATTTATATTGGAAGAAATAAGACCAATACCCCCGCCTACATGATATTTCCGATTATCTCCATTGCGTTGCTGCACATCGAGAACCGAAGCCAGACGCTCTCCATACTGTGAAGGCATAGCTCCTTTGTAAAGAGTTACATCTCGCAAGACCTCCGAATTGAATGTAGAGAAAAAACCCATTAAATGCGAAGCATTATAGAGTGAGACATTATCGAGTAAGATAAGATTTTGGTCGGCACTACCTCCACGAACATAAAATCCGGAGCTACCTTCTCCAGCTCCCTGAACACCGGGCATAAGCTGAATTGTTTTGATGATATCCCGTTCGCCTAACAAAACCGGCAACTTATTTATCTCCTTTATTTCCATCCTTTGAATACCTGTCTGAGGTGCAGACACATTAGCATCGGGACGCTCTGCAGCAACCACAACCTCGTTAAGCCCTATTGATGATTGACGAAGTTCAATATCTTGTCGAATATTTTTAGTCAGAGAAATTTTCATCTGTTTTTTCTCAAATCCCATGTAATCTATATACAGAGTATAATCTCCCTTAGGTAAGGTCAGGCTATATTTACCATTCTCGTCTGAGGCAACGCCACTTGCAGAACGCTCTTTTATAATAATAGGTACTCCTACCAATGTTTCCTTTGTTTGCACATCTATCACTGTTCCGCTTATTTTATAATTCTGAGCATACGATACAGACGGTAGTAAAAAAAGGAAAAATAACCACAGAAACAGAACCCATTTTCTGTTTTTCGAATAAAGACAATGTAATCTCATAGATTGTTTGTTAGTGAAATTTATTAATATTACTCCAACTTCACAGTATGGAAAATACTAGCAGTTTATTTTATTTCTAGTTGCAAATAGAACTCTTCGATTTTAGATCCTGCTTATATGACGCAAAAAGATTAAAAAAATTACAACGTTGAATAAATTTAACATTTAACCACATATGTTAAACATTTATTTATTCAATAAAAACATCTTTATAGTTTGACTCAACTTATCTTTACAAATCTCTACACAGGCAATCCATAAGATTTGAATATAT
>NZ_CVRP01000028.1 GCF_001261735.1 Dysgonomonas sp. BGC7
TATAAAGATTTTAAAGGCAATGCCTGGAAAGAGAAAATTGATGTCAATGATTTTATTCTGAAAAACTACACAGAGTATTCCGGAGATGAAAGTTTTTTGGAAGGGCCGACAGAAGCTACCACAAAATTGTGGGACAAGCTCAGCGAAATGTTTAAAGTGGAAAAAGAGAAAGGCGTGTATGATGCCGAAACTAAAATTCCATCCCAGATAGATGCTTATGAAGCCGGTTATATAGATAAAGATTTGGAAAAAATAGTTGGTGTACAAACTGACAAACCTTTAAAAAGAGCTATTTTCCCTAATGGGGGACTCCGTATGGTTCAACACAGCCTTGAAGAATATGGCTATAAACTAGACCCAATCACAACCGAAATATTCAGCAAGTATCGTAAAACCCACAACGAAGGAGTATTTGCTGCTTACACAGATAGTATTCGCCGTGCACGCAGCAACGGATTATTGACAGGTCTGCCCGATGCTTACGGACGTGGTCGTATTATAGGAGACTATCGTCGTATAGCTCTTTACGGAGTAGACCGTCTGATTGCAGAACGGGCAAAACGTTTTCAGGAATGTGATCCTATTGTGATGACAGATGATCTGATTCGCCTTCGTGAAGAATTAAGCACTCAGATTCATGCGTTGAAAGCGTTGAAGAGAATGGCCGCCTCTTATGGATTCGATATATCTAATCCTGCTGCTAATGCTCAGGAAGCTATTCAATGGACATATTTCGGATATCTAGGGGCTATTAAAGACCAAAATGGTGCAGCCATGAGTCTTGGACGTGTAACTACTTTCCTTGACATATATATAGAGCGAGACCTTAAAGCTGGTTTAATAACAGAAGTCGATGCTCAGGAAATGATTGACCACTTTGTGATGAAGCTTCGCATTGTTCGCTTCCTTCGTACTAGCGAATATAACGAACTATTTTCAGGAGATCCTGTCTGGGTTACAGAATCGCTTGGCGGTATGACTAATCAGGGTAAGTCGATGGTGACAAAGAATAGTTATCGTATGTTGCATACTCTTTATAATCTGGGGCCTGCTCCGGAGCCAAACCTAACTGTTCTTTGGAGCGATCGTTTGCCTGAATCATGGAAGAAATACTGTGCTAAGGTATCTATAGATACATCCTCACTGCAATACGAAAATGATGATATTATGCGTCCGCAGTTGGGAGACGATTATGGTATTGCCTGCTGTGTGTCGCCTATGCGTATAGGTCATCAGATGCAATTTTTCGGAGCTCGTGCCAATCTGCCTAAAGCGTTACTTTATACGATAAACGGAGGTAAGGATGAAAAGACAAAAGCTCAGGTGTTACCAAAGCACTGAGTGGAAAAAGTATCAGGAGAATACCTTGAGTTCGATGAAGTATGGGAGAAATTTGATCGTACACTCGACTGGGTAGCCGAAACCTATGTTAAGGCTCTGAATATTATTCACTATATGCACGATAAATATTCGTACGAAGCTCTCGAAATGGCACTGCATGATGTTGATATAGTTCGCACACAGGCATTTGGTGTTTCCGGACTTTCTATTATTGCCGACTCTTTTGCGGCTATCAAATATGGTAAAGTACGTATCGTGAGAGATGCGGATGGAGATGCAGTCGATTATATTTTGGAAGGAGACTATGTTCCATTCGGGAATAATGATGACCGTACGGATAAATTTGCGGTTGAAATTGTCGAAAAGTTTATGAATAAGATCCGTAAACGTAAGATGTACAAAGATGCAATACCGACACAGTCTGTATTGACTATTACATCGAACGTTGTATATGGTAAGAAAACAGGAAATACACCTGACGGACGTCGCGATGGAACACCATTTGCTCCGGGCGCCAACCCTATGCACGGACGTGATACAAAAGGTGCAGTAGCCTCTCTTTCATCAGTAGCTAAGCTTCCTTTCGAACATGCTAACGATGGTATATCATATACATTTGCTATTACTCCGAATACACTAGGTAAAAACAGAGATGAAGAAGCGAAGAACCTGTCAGGCTTACTTGATGGATACTTCTTGCAAACAGGCCACCACCTGAATGTGAATGTATTCGATCGTAATCTATTGATAGATGCTATGGATCATCCTGAGAAATATCCTCAGCTGACTATCCGTGTGTCGGGTTATGCTGTTAACTTTGTGAAGTTGACAAAAGAGCAACAACTAGATGTAATTAACAGAACGATAACAACTACTTTCTGATAAGTATTCGGCTATTATAATAATTCAGGCAGGAAGGAGATTCTTTTCTGCCTGTTTGTTTTATCTTTATTGGCTAAAATATGAAAGGTAATATTCATTCTTTCGAATCATTTGGGACAAAAGATGGTCCGGGAATACGCTTTGTGTTTTTTATGCAAGGCTGTCCTTTACGTTGTCTTTACTGTCATAATCCCGATACGTGGAATATGAATGATAAAGCATATGAGATGACAGCCGAAGAGGCATTCGAAGGAGTAAGTAAAGTCAAAAACTTTATAAAAAGCGGAGGAATAACTGTTTCGGGAGGAGAACCCTTGTTGCAGCCGGATTTTGTCTTAGAATTATTCAAACTTTGCAAAGCGGATGGTTTGCATACGGCAATTGATACATCGGGTTATATATTAAATGAAAAAGTTAAGTCTGTATTAGATCTGACAGATTTAGTTTTACTCGATATAAAGCATATTAATCCGACTAAATATGAGAGTTTGACAGCAAGACCTTTAGAGCCTACCAAATACTTTATGCAATATTTATCTGAAATGAAAAAGCCCGTGTGGTTGCGTTATGTTCTTGTTCCTCAGTTTACTGATGAAGAACAAGACTTGCATGATTGGGCTAAATATGTATCACTATTCCCGAATGTTGAACGGGTAGATATACTCCCTTTTCATCAGATGGGTATACACAAATGGGAGCAAATGGGACAAGACTACAAGCTAGCCGATATTCAGCCGCCATCTAATAGTGATATTCTGAAGGCTGAAAATATATTCAAATCTTATGGA
>NZ_CVRP01000029.1 GCF_001261735.1 Dysgonomonas sp. BGC7
ACGAAGCAATTACAGTACAAGAACTAGACTTAATCAAATCCGCACGTTCACAGGGAACCATGGATAACTACCATAACCTGATCAATAAGATGAAAGAATGGAAGCCTACTCTGATTTTCAATGAAATCACATTGGAATATGTCCGACGTTTCCACGACTACGAAATCAAAACAGGCAACCAATTATCCACTATCTACAAGAAACACGCCAACTTTAAATTCCTGCTAGGCTTGGCACAAAACAAAGAGTATATTGACAAGAACCCCTACGATAAATTCGAGATCAAGAAAATCACCAAAGCCCAGAACAGCGATATCCTGACCGAAGAAGAACTTAAAATACTTCAAACAGCCTACGATAGCAACAAATACACCGAAGGTAAGAAAGAAGTGTTACGGGACTTTCTTTTTAGCTGTTACACCTCTTTATCGTATGCCGAATTTTATAATGCCACCTACGATGATTTAAAGCCCGTTACACTAAAGAAAGATAAATCCGAGGCAACATACTATCTGCTTACCAATGAACGCCAGAAAACGGGTGTCATGTATAAAATACCCATTGTTTCAAATATAGTAGAACAATTATTAGAAAGAATGATAACAACAAAGACGAAAAATGGTAACCAAATAAAATAGAAAGAATCTTACCAAAAAATCTTTTCGCCTTTAACCAATCAGCCGACTAACCGCTACCTCAAAGAAATAATGAAAGACCTGAATATCAACAAGGCAATGACCTTCCATCGGGCACGACATAGTTTCCGCACCATCGCTGCGAAAAAAGGTATCAGGGACAGTATTGCCGAACGTATCATGGGACATGCCGGAGGGAACGACATCAAAGATATATACACCCACTTGCATGATGAAGACATAGTACAGGAAATGTTGGACAAGTGGGTAGTGTAACGTCTTTTTGTTATCCTTGTGTTTTAAAGTCTATCAATATAACTCATTTAAAATATTCTATACAGTCTGTTTGTTTCTACTATCTTAGAATTGCTCCTATCCTTTTGTTAAAAAATATATAAAGAAATAGCGGAGAAGCTAACTATACTAGAACTATTTGTACAACAGAATACTGGTAGAGTATTCGTGATATCAGATTAGATAATTAATCCATATGATTTAAATGGAAGGGATTGAGAAAGTCTTCTAGATTTGTTCTTTTTCTCCTTGTGTCTGCGTTGTAACTTATATAATTAATCTAAGTTGCTATTTATACTTTGTATAATTTATCAAATGTATAGGACCAAATAAACATAATGAGTTTAATCAAAAACCTGATTTAGTCATAGCATGAATCTTTTTAGGTAAATATTTAGCGATATCAGAGAAAGCGGTTTTTAACTGTTTTCTACCGATAGATATAAGATATTCCGTACAGGGGTTATGGGACTGTCTGGAATTGTTTTTACGGTTTGCAAGCAATTTGATTCCATTTTCAGAGAGTATCTCCTCAAGCAGATAATCGGTATAAGCGGAATCTGTCAATACTTCGCTTTCTTCCGGCAGATTGACAGACAATTGCCTAAGTCTGTTCAAATCATATTTACTTCTGGCAGTGAAAGTAAATTCCACGAGAATTCCTCCCGGAGTGATTATCATATGGACTTTGAATCCATAGAACCAACACCGTTTGGATACACAACGTCCCCTGTTCTCTTTTTCCTTGATAATCCGGGAGTTCGCGATACTGATATTTTGGCAAACACTTACCGGAAAGCTGTCGATGCTATAAACGCTTTGAAGGTTCAACTCTTTTATGGCTTGTTCGGTGTGAAAGAAAAGTTCGCTAAGAAGTTTCCCTATTTGATGCATCCGTCGATTGAAGCGGCTTTTACCCAGCATGCCAGGCATAAGCCCTGTACAGCGGACAAAGCAAAGGGACTTCTCAATGTTTCCTGCAAAGTATCCGGCGGTAAGCAAGACAACTGTGATGATTTCAGCATCGGTAGTTTTACGGCTTTCAGGCTCTTTATGATTCATAGATTTCGATATATCTTCAAAAAATACATATATTGCAACGGTTTTATTAACCATGGTTAATTTGTTTTATTGGGTACTAAGCACCAAAAAATAACTTATTTACCTTTTTTATGGCAATAATTTATAACTAGCAACTTGAATTAATTATTAGTAGTATATGTGATAAGTTGGCTATTTAATCAAGGATTCGATAATGAATATTAAAAATTACTTATAGAATTAGTAACTGTTTAAATTTTAGAAGAAGGAATGTTTAGGGAGATCAGAATTGGATTGATTTATAAACAGAAACACTGGATATCAGTTTTTTAAATTGGTATTTTATTCGTAAATTTAAGATTGCCAATATCTTAAATAAGATGAATGAGATTTATCCAACCGACTTAACCGACACTCAGTGGACTACAATATTAGCGTATATTGATGATAATTGCAAACGAGAATATCCATTAAATGATATTGTGAATGCGATATTCTATTTATTGAAAACAGGATGTCAATGGCGCATGTTACCCAAAGATTACCCTAAATGGGAGTTTGTCTATTATTACTATTGCAAATGGCGTGATGAGGGTACTTTTGAAGGGATACATGGATCCTTACATTCTTTTACTCGTAAAAAGAGTGGAAAATTGGAGTCGCTATCTTTAGCAATAATTGATTCATAGTCAAGCAAAACAACCCGAAGTGGAGGTACTAACAGGAGTATTGATGGTGGTAAGAACGTCAAAGGCAGAAAGCGACATATTGTAGTTGATTCAATGGAATTATTGTTGTTTGTGATTGTTCATGCAGCCAATCATTACGATTCCAAAGCTGCTTTCAAAGTAGTCGAATCTTTGAAATATCGTTTTCCCCGATTAGTCAAAATAATTGCTGATGCAGGATACAGGGGAGTATTAGTTGATAACATTAAGATATCTTTTGGGTGGATATTACAGGTGGTGGTGAGAAAGGATTCAACCAAATTTGAAGTCCTTCCAAAACGATGGATCGTAGAAAGAACCTTTTTCTGGTTCGAATCATACAGGACTTTCTAAAGACTTTGAATATCATGCCAATACTCAAGAAACAATGATACAATTAGCTATGATTAAAATTATGCTAAACAGAATTTAATAGAAAATTTAAACAGTTACTAAATATTTATATTATTTTTGTAAAAATTAAGTAAATGCGATTTTATTTTAATATATTGATTTTGGTCTTCCATTCATGTGAGGAATTATAGAAATGTGATTAAAGGGGAATCAAGTGTAAATCTTGAATAGGGTTGCTACTGTAAAATCCTACATACAGCATCTAATTGCTTTTTTAGATTAGGGGCAGCAGGCGGTGCGCTAATGGCTACTGGGAATATAGTGGCAGGTGGTGTCCTTATAGGAGGAGGAAACTCCATTTTAGCCCAAGGATTTCAGAATGGCTTTAATAATATCGATTTCAACCAAGTGGCTATGGGTGCAACAATGGGAGGAATTACAAGTTGTTTGGGCGGCCATATAGGTAAAGGTCTGCAGGGGCCATTGTCGAAAGTATTTTCATCCGTAGGTAGTCCTATGTTGCGTGAGGGCCTGACCTATGGCACTAACGGGGCTTTGACAGGTTTTATGATGGGGACAGGAATGGCTGTCGCCGGAGGAGAAGATATTGGGGATGCTTTACAAATCGGAGGGAAATCAGCCTTCTTGGGATTTGGTGCAGGTTTGGGTTATGGCATGTATAGCGGATATAAGTATGCCCAAGCGAATAATCTGAATCCGATTAACGGGAAATCAAATAATAATGTAGAATTTAGTGATAGATCTGTAACTACTTTTCAGAATCATGCGTTTGCGAATAATCGTCATGACGATATAAATTTGAATTCTTCTGAAATAACATCAAAAACGCAATTACTAATAAAAAATAATTCTAATTATCTTCATAATGGAGATAATACTTTTACAGTCGAAATAAATGGTGCTCCAAAGATTATACGAGTACATGTTCAAAATGGCACAATTCAATCTTTTAACTTAATGCCAAATAATGGTGTTAATATTCGACCATCTAGTCCTATTATTAATCTTCCATCTCAAAACTGGTAATTATGAATAAAATTATAGAAAACTTCAAAATAGAAGATAACGCGAAAGAAGATATATATATATATGATGCAATTATCGATATTATTGATTTGAGTTTTTTTACTTTTTACAGAAACGTCCAGATAAATAGGTGCCTAATTAATAATTTGAAAATACATTCTAGTTGGTTTAATAATGGATTTGAATTAAATAGTTGTATTATAAAAAATAAGGTACAATACGAAATGGGAGGACATAATGCTTTACCTGTAAAAATTACAAACAACCTTTTTTGTGATATATTTATCTTTTTTGATTGTCATTTTAATAAGTTAATTCTTGAGAATAATATATTTCAAGAAGGATGTACTATTTTAGGTAATGAAATGAATAATACTTTTGAAGATGGAATTGAAATTAGTAATAACATAGGAAACATGTATATGAATCAAATTGATTAAATATATATATGGTTATATAGATGAGAATATAATAGAATTGAACAAGCAAAATAAAATGAATATCGAAGTTGCAAAGTTCAGAATTAATAGTGTAGTAAATAGTAAATCTCGCTTCATTTTGGAGCAGGACTTAAAAATTGTATGAAGTGAAATAGTTTCGATCTTATCTTATCTTATATACTACTTCTAATTATATTACCTAATTGAGCTTTCGTATATCCTCATGTTGGAGGTAGGTTTTAAGATGCCTTCTGCTACCAGATCCTATATTTTCTTGTGCAAACGCCGCAGCATCATAGCGACCTGATTAATACAGAAAGTCCTTTCAATCTCTGCTTCTGGAGATTTTGGTAACTTCCAGTTGATAACTCCTTTGATGATCTTCTCGAGGGACTCTTGTGTTGTAACTATAAGTGTATCCATAGACGATAAAAAAGTTAAAAGCTAAAGAAGTAACCACTTAATTATATTTCGTGTATTTAAATCGTAAAAATACAAACACAATACATGTACTAAATAACTAGTTTGTAAATTACTTCTATCAAATAATTATAGTCTGTTTGTTGTGAAATAAGATCTATTAGTTAATTATGTGTAAATGATCTTGCTGGTATTGATATATCCAATACATACACATGTTTAATAATATGCATTTATGGATTATCTGAAGATTCAATATGCTATAGATAATGTTTGTTTTTATTTCTAATCTAGATTACTTTCTCTACCCTATCTGCTTCTTGTTTTCCTTTACTTTGATTCCCAACCCTTCGAGTATTTTTTCTTTTGTTCTTTAAACCAACTGCCATACTCGGTACCATCCAGAGCCAAAAACGGCTTTTTAGTTTTGTCATTTTTAGCGATTGAGATTTTTACATTTTCCGCTTCAAACTCCTGCTTATGCTCAGGTGAATGCAATTTTCCAGAGAAAATAACCACTTTTCCCGCAAACAGATGCTTGACCATCTCGGAAGGAATTCTGATTAGTTCACATAACCTCATAATAAAATCATACTCAGATAAGACCGGGAAATATTCGAATAACCTGTCCATTTTGTTTTTCTGGGTCACGATCAGGCCGTCTTTTTCTATAAGCGACCTGTTCTTTTCAGCGATTTCCTTTTGAGCCTGTTTGGCTATCTGCTCTTTCTCATCATGTAATGTATCAATTTCCATTTTTAAGCCCTTGTTTTCCACTTCGAGCTTCTTAGCTTTAGAATTGCCCGCCAGCGAGCCAATCCCCTCTAATACCCCTTTCCCCGCTTCTTTAAACGCCTTTTCCACGCCTAAAGCTGCCACTTCGTTTTTAGCTTTCTGTACCAGACGTTGCTTTTCTTCTATCTCCTTTTGCTTTTTATCGTTCTCCGCCTGTAAAGCAGCCAAACGCACCTGTTCGGCAGCCTCTTCCTGTTGCAAACGGATAAGTATCTGCTGTTCCCTCTCTTTCTGTAACTGCAATTCGCCGACTTCCTCTTTGAGAGACTGAGTCTGTTCAAAAGTGTCCCTGTAATGCTCCAAGGTAGACTTATGCTTTGCCTTCGATCCCTCGATGCCTCTTTCCAACCCGTATTTAGCCATCGCTAAAGCATAGGAATCCTGATAGCCTTTCATCTTTGTTTTAGTCAATACATCATCGGCACATAAACGGATTGTCTCTTTTTCTTCTGCACCCTCTTTTGCCTTCCTTCGCTTACCGGTGACAACCGGTACAAGGGCAATATGTATATGCGGAGTTTTTTCGTCCATATGTAAGACTGCCGAGACAATATTCTTTTCCCCGAACTCCCTTCTTAAATAATCGAGGTTGTCCCTGCACCACTCGTCTATGCGTCCCTGCTTGACAATCCGCATCATATCTTCATGCGAACCCGATACATTTACCCGTATCACCCTTACCTGATCAGGTGTTATCTTTCGTTTAATACCTGCTGTTTTTATCCGGTATTGTATTGCCTGCGTCCTGTTGTTAACCCCGGAAGGAAATTCAATCAGTTCCCTGTTCAGATGCGTCCTGCTCTTATCCACATTGGGAGGATCGACAGAGCGTTCTATATGCTTTGTCATTCTGGCTTCATTACCCTTTGCCTTATTAAAATGTAAAACGACATATCCCATATCCTAAACTTTTAATTAACGATTGCGATTACCTTCTATCAAAACCACCAAAAGAACCAATGACAATTCCCGCCACCTTTCATTGTATTTTCTTTCCCAAAGGGGACAAAACCTGCCAATAATTCCTTACCTTTATGACATCCCAAAAGGAGCGTTAGCGAGTACGGTTCAAAGAACCGTTAGAGGGGATTTCAAAGGGGCTTACCCCCTTTGACTCACAGGGCGTTTTTTAGGGTAGCGCAGCGGAATAAAAATAACGCCCTAATGAGCTACGGCGTTCTACAAACGTCCCCTTGGCTAGTGAAAGTCCGCTGTTATACTCCGCCCGAAACACACCACCTTATCGTATCTGGTCGAAGATGAAAAATGAGCCGAATCTATGGGCGGATGATCCCAGCTTTGCAGTCCCTCAGCTTCCATCTGAAAAACGGTTTTTATGCAGAGGAAGAAAGAGTAGCTTTTGTCCCCCGACAACTCCCTGTGTCATAAAACATCCCCGTTTGCTTTTTAACTTTTCATTCATTGTATCAAAGACCCCCTTTATTCACTGATTCATCCCTGCTTTTTCTTGCGTTGGAAGCTTTTCGCATGCTATGTCCCCGGCAAACTCCAAGATACGTATCCGGTCCGTCAAATTTTTAGCGGGTAAATCAACCCGGTAGGGGTTGTATTTTCCCGTCTAAACCCACAGGGCTTGAATTTGCATCGGATAAGGATACGTTCATACCTTTGCCGGAAAGGACATGGCTCGAACTTTACATTTTTTAGCTATGGCACTATTGTAACTGTAGATATATGGGACAAGCCCTATCCATAAAGCTTATTGCAGCTGGATTTCAAAGCCCGGTAAAACCCATTCAGGACAGTTAATAAAATCCGTAAAGTTCTTTTAGTATAAGTCAATCATATCCGGTAATCCAACAATTGAACAATTACCTTATCGGGTAATCCAGCAATCCGATTGTTAGGTAATCCCTTTATTCAGCCATCCGATAATTGGGTGATCCTGTAACCGGGTTGTTGTATTATTTTCATATTGGATAATTCCATAATCCGGTAATCCAACAATTGGATAATTATTTTATCCTGCAATCCAACAATTCGATTGTGAAGCCATCCACTTATTCAACCATCCGCCATCCGTGTGATCCCTCTCCCCAAAAAGAATAACTCATCGGTGTGGGATCGCCGTCCGGCCAGGGAGGAGACCACTCCTCCCGACGAGGACAACATTAAAAGTCCCACACTTAAACAAAAAGGTGTGGTGCTTGCTAGAACCACTATACCTTATTTTGCGAAGGATATAAGCGTTCCTGTTCGTCCTGCTGTATCTCATTGATCTGGCTTTCATATTTCTGCAAATGCTCCGTAACCATATTCTCTACCAGAGCCGAAATACTCAGCTTAAAGACCCCCATGTTGGTAACAGCCCTCTTTAATATATCATGTGTCCTTTCATTGATATATACCGGAGCTCGGTTTATAACCTTTACCCTTTTGCAGAATACCGACTTGTACTGCTGTTTAGAAATACTATTTTCCATTTTTCTTTTTTTTATGTATTAAATAATGAGTTAATTGTTCCTTTATCAATTTTAAATAAGATATGCCTGTTTCAAACCAGATTTTTTCCTTTCATTCTTCCAGCTAAATAACCATTCAACTAAACAATCCGTTTTTCATAGAATATATCTACCGTTCCAACTTTAAATCAGTAAAGAATATATTCTTTCAATTATTCCACTATCATCAGAATCATTAAAGATTTGATTCAATCCCGGAATCATTTTATCAAGAAGTTTTGAAATCAAAGTTTCTTGTCATAGAAAAGTAACGCCACCCCAACAGATGGCGTTACAGGTCTTTCCCATGTGATGGATGAAAAGGACTTCTTAAGATACATGCTTTTGACTGTACCTGTTTTTAATCTTCAACATAACCCGATACCAAACTACTCCCAAGTCAATCCCAAAACGAACCTAAGCTAAACCTTTATTTTTGGTTATACTCCCTGATCGAACTTTCATAAATCCTCCTGTCAGCAGTGCACTTTAAAATACCTCCTGCTACCAGATCCGAAATCTTCTTGTGTGAACGCCGTAGCATTTTTGCTACCTGATTAATGCTGAATGTCTTTTCGATAGGAGAATCCTCCGTTTTTGGCAATTTGCGGTCTAACACCCTTTCGATAACCCTTTCCAGAGACTCTTCCGTTGTAACAATAACTGTATCCATAGGCGATAAAAAATAAAAAGTTAAAAACTGGAATAATTACATATACTAAATTACGAATAAAAACCAAAAGCTAAACAAGCAGTTTAGTTTTTGTGGATGATTGACAATTATGGTCTATTTGTTTAAAATACGTGAATTGTGTGATGAGCGAGGAGTAAGCATGAAACAGGCCGCCGCAGACTTGGGTATGACCGAGCAAAGCTTACATAAGTTAATCAAAGCCAATTCGACCAAAATAGATACCCTGCTGGCTATAGCTGGCTATTTCGGGGTAGAACCCGCCTATTTCTTTGACAAGACCACAGGAGATACCAACCGATATATAAAAATAAAGCGTGAAGAACTTACGGGATTGATAAAGAAAGTCATGGCGTATTCGATACATGGCTTCGGCCTGATTAAGCTCGAATGGGATGAAAAAGAAGAAAAATTTAATAGCTATTTCGATATACTGAATAAACAATACACCCCGACAAAAGAGGATTTGGAATATATGTCAAGCATCCTGCAAGAAGAAAGGAAATTGAATCTACCGGCTAATACCGATATACCTATTGAACTGACCGATAAAACCACCCCGAAAGACATCACAAGGCTATTGATGACCAAAGACGAGTTTGATTTTACCTCTGCCTACTATTACAGCATCAAAAAGGCACAGGCACAGGAAGAACTTCAACAATTTTCTTCTTTCATCGAAAAACATCATATAGAAAAAACACCTTTCATTCAAAAAGATATTGAGGAACTACAAGACAAGATCAGGTACTATGAATCCAGAAGTATAATAGGAGGGAATAAATAGATTATTCTTATACTGACTTGAAAGTGGTAAGGGGGATGATTCTATTTTTAGAATGCCATATTTTATAATGAAAAACATATAAGAGAAAATGTTTAGTTGTTGAGGTTTGAGGTTTGATTTATTGTGTATATATAAATTGCGAGGAATGGTCTCTTCTGTGGGTCGTTTTGTTTCTGTATTTTAATTTTTTTTGCATTGGCATCATGAAGGATTATACTCCAGACTCTTTTCTAAGATCATAAATAAACTTTACATAGACATTTATTACACTTCTGCTAAATAAACTAAATCTTGGAGGTCTGCTTTAAATGAATATTTTAACAAATCTAAATATTAACCGGAATTGTACAATTGTCAGACCAATGATGAGATTCACAAGGGTTACTTAGTCTATTTTGAGAGTATTATAATTGTATCCCGTGTAGTAAGCTTATCAGGGAAAAATACTATAAAGCCGAGAGCCTTATCATAGATAACTTTCTGAAGCCCTTATCCGTTCTTTCCTTCAATGAAATTACCTTAGATATACATTCAACGCTTCTGCAACTACGAAATCAAGGCAGGTAACCTGTTATCTACAGTCTATAAGAAATATGCCAACTTTAAGTTCTTGTTGGGCTTAGTCCCAAATAAGGATCAAATAAAAAAGAATCCTTATGATAAATTTTAGATCAAGAAGATCACGAAGGCATAGAAAGCGGTATCCTGACCGAAGACTAACTAAAGATACTACAAGCAAACCTACGACACGAACAGATCGGATATAAAAGAGAAGTACTAAGAGACTTCCCCTTTAGTTGCTATAACTCACTGTCTCATACTGAATCTCAGAATATCGCTTCTGGCAATTTAAAGTGCGTAAAATTCAAAACAATGCAAAATACAATACAACCCAAACATGTATTATCTATTTTGCTACTATCTCTTTCCTTATCAGTTTCTGTGATAAACTAAAGGAGAAAAGAATCACTTATTCCAGCTACTATGCTCTTAACCTTTTGTAGAACGATTCTTCGACTATAAGCTAAATTAAAAGAACCAAACAAGTTACACACACGGAACAATTATTATTCTATGTATGTTTACTTTTTCTATAATTCAGACGGAGGGAGCATACTTAGAAATTTGTTTTGCTGAAGAGTCGTGAACCATTCACTTCGAATCCGTACTCATCTTTCGCATATATCTTTATTGTATGAATTCCTATGGATAATTTCGTAGGTAATGATACAGTCCAGATGTGAGGCGATTCTCTTTTTCTTAATGCCCCTTTTCTGCTGAATGAAGTGGGATACCCACCCTTGTTATTCATATATATGAGACGGCTGACAGAAGGTGAAACCATTGATGTTTTATCCATTTTTATCCAGTTTCCACCATCTATTTGCATCATGACTATAGTACTATCCGATCCACCGTAAATATTGGCTATCACGAGATTCTTATCCAATTGAGACAGTGCTTCAATATGAGTATCTACTGTATCCTGACCACCAATCCATATATCCATTTGCTTGTCGGCACTCAGTCCTATTCCTTTATAATTGATCTTATAATTATTCTTATCGAAGTCTATTGTAAAATAATTTTTAGGACTTCCACACTGCATCAATGCTGTCGGAATCCCCAACCAGTCGCGTTCTCCTACCCACCAGTTTCCACATGAGGCTCCCACACCCAGTTCGTGAACGTTAGGCGCAAGTATATACCGGCTTATCTGGTGAGTATGTCCGGATAATACTAGTACGCTTGGATAGTCTTTCACTAAATCTAGAAAGGCATCCCTGTTGCGAGTGTAAACCATCGGTATATGCTGGCACACTACGACGATTTTATCTTTTGATACATGGGTAAGATCATTCTTTATAAAATGTAGTTGCTCGTCACTGATCAGTCCTGTGTAATCACGCCCTCCTTTCGATGCGACATTGTTGAGTACAATAAAGTGTACGTTCCCGTAATTAAACGCATAATGGCTTGCTCCAAAATAACGGTTAAATACATCATCCTGTCGGTTTGTCCCTAGTACATTTCTATCATGATTTCCCAAGAGCAACCATGAAGGCATCGGAAGGCTTTCTATCATTTGCGTAACTGAGGGCAGAATATCAAGAGTTTCATTTATCTGATCGCCCATAAATATATTGAAATCGATATCTGGTCGTTGCATTAGTTCGGATATAATGCTTTGATTGGCGTAATTGATTTCCTGATAATCTTTCATTTGGATATCACCAATGGCTCCTATTCTGAATGTCTTTTGTTCGAAGTGTGGAACTAGAGGAATATCGAAATCAAGATTATCATATTCTGTCAACAATGTATCAATATATAAGAAGGCTGTATTTTGTATTTGAGGTTTACTTTTCCTCCAGACACTATATTTGGATGGTTTTATTGGAAATACAGATGAACCAACAGAAGCATTAATTGTATAGGCTCCTGTCTTGTCTGTCAAAACAATCTCTTCTCCGTTTGATACGAGTATATTTTTTATTCCTTTCTCTGAGGCATCCTTAACTCCATTCTTGTTCTTGTCTTCGAAAACAATACCTGACACTTTTATCTGTTGTGCTGCGATAGTAAATGAAAATATCCCAACGAGGCAAAGAAGTACAACACTTTTTATTTTCATATTATTCAATACTTTAAAAAAGTAGGGGCACGATATATTACACACCAATACCCCCACATCGTAACTAAGTAGTGTTCTGCTTTAGCAATAATGTTATTTATTCATTATCTTCAATGTATTCCCATATGGCAAGATGTTTACTTGCATCAATATATATAATATAGCCGGTTCCATCAGAAGCAAAGGCCATATCGGCTTTTGTATTGAGTATGTCTGGGAAAATAAATGGAGATGTCCATGTTTGTGACTCTTTGTCAATAGTAACAAATGAAGAGTTACTATTTGTTGTTAGATTATTATAAACCGTAGACAAACCCCCATCAGGATTCAATCCAATAGAAAAATATTTCGTATTTCCAATTAGATCAATAGGTGTAGCGAATATGCTCCACGAACTAGTACTCGCTGTATATTTGTGATTGACCAATTTATAACCACTATCGAAGCGTTCCAATCCCATTATATATATATTTCCTTGATTGTCCACATCCATATCCAGATCATTATAATTAATCTCAGTTGCACCATCCATTCTCATGCCTTGGGCTAGAGTTGTCCATACACCATTTTGGTTTATATACACGGAAATCGTTCCTTTGTCGTTTGCATAGTCATATACACCTAGATAGAGTATATCTTTTTTTAGTATGGAACGCATATTATAAGTGTTATAGTTTCGCCCAGGCATTGTTTGATTAGTTGTCCACGAACCTCCATTGTAAGTACTGATGTTCATAAGTCGACGGCCAACAACACCTCCGGCTGCATTATTCATAGAGAAAACATACAGTTTACCCATAGCATCAAAACAAATGCTATTATACGAAACTCTCACATCATTGTAATTACGACCTATTACGACCCAAGAGCTTCCATCATAATATTGAACCGTAGCTGTTTGAGGTATAGTGTTAGTGTAGTCTGTATATACTACATATGGGGTTCCGGTTGAGTTGAAAGTGAAATCTATATCAGAAGGTCGACCATTAGATATGGTATCACCAACCATACTCCAAGTTTCATTTTCATATTTTAAAAGTACAGTTTTTCGGTTCTCTGAATTCGATGCATTCGTTATCCCCATAACATATGGAACATCATCTACAGGATTGACTTTTAGAATGGCATCGCTTAATTGAAACTCCGAGAAACGAACTTTCTTAACCCACTCGATAGGTCTCTTTATCCGTACAGTGTATTTGCGGTTATTTTGACTGTTGTTAGTCAAGACGAAATCGACAGGAATTGAAAAGTCATTTGCTGTTTGTTGACTTACCTGAACTGTACCTTTTACCGTTACGGCAGGATTATCTTCTGACGTTGTAAAGCGAGCAATCAAACTTGATTTATCTATTTTAGATGGAATCTTCATCTCAATGTCGCTACCAACTATAGGACCATCTACCACATAGTCTTTATCCAAAACACCTTCATTATCCTCGACATAGAAACCAAAAGAAACCAATTTGGCCCCAACGATCTCGGGTGCTGAAATGGATTTGTCCTCTTCGCCACAAGCTGAAAATAATAACACAGCTATAAGAGGATAGCACAGATTTTTTATTAATTGTTTCATAAAATTCTTATTTTATGGATGAATAACTTTCTTTATTTACTTTTATCTCCAGTCTTATCATATCCCTTAGGATAAAGAACGGCTTTCACCATTAACCTGTCTTTATACATTTTATTCTCTGCAAATGAAGCTATATCTTTTGCAGTGATACTATTTACTATATCATTATAATTGGATACATAATTCCAATCAGTTTCGTTATTGAAAATAGTATTTCGTATGAAGCTACTCCAAAATGAGCTTTTCTGTATATTGAGACTCATTTCTTTTATCAGGTTCATTTTTATATCTGCCAATTCAGATTCGAAAGACTCTGGATTGTTGATCATCATTTCTATTTCTTTGAATGTCCGATCTAGCAGTTTTTCTACATTTTCGGGTGCAGTTGTAAATCCTATTGTCTGACGGCTTAATGGTTCGGGAGCTATTGCCGATCCGGCCGATACACTCACACTATATACCATTCCCATTTCTTCTCTTAACGATTTCAGCAATTTAGTTCTTATGAGAGCCTTTAATATGTCATTTCTCAGATTTTCCAATCTCGAACTTCCATCTATTCTGTTCTGCTGAAATACAAGGTTTACAATTGCCCGTGGCGATTCGCCATCGTTACGTTCAAACACGACATCCTGATTCTCTCTTGCCGATCGTTTGTACTGATATGATGTGCTTGGTTCTCCACCCGGCAACGCAGCCAAATATTGGGTTATATAGGGTGTAACAGTTTCCAAATCGCAGTCGCCAATAACAACAAAAGTGAAGTCTTTGGCGCCGCCAAAAGAATGATTATATATAGGAATGAGGCACTCAAGTTTTAATTCTTTTTCTAAGATAGTATCATTAACTTCCCTATTAGTATAATCTTTGCCTTGAAGAATATATGACAAATCCTTATAGAACTTTTCACTTTCTACCTTATTGGTCGTACGATAAGATTCTATTGCATTTTTCTTTATCTGTTCATAAATAGTTGTATCAATACGTGGATACATCCATTTCAGAAATAATAATTGGAACTGAGTTTCGAGATTCTCATTGTTTGATGAACCTCCCACTCCGACGCGTGAGTTATCGATTAAGAAAAGCATCTTAGCTGTATTGCCTGTCAGATAATGAGCCAATTCGTCACGAGACATATCTCCTGCTCCACTCAGTCCAATCACATTCTTGGCATATAGCCCACTTACAAAATCGAGTGAGTCGAGCGTATATAAGCCTCCTTTACGGAATCCCGACAACGTGATTTTATCCTTGTCTATGTCGGTCGACTTAAATACAACTTTGGCTCCATTGGACAGCGAGAGTATATGAGCGTTTATTTCTTTGATATATTGCTTATCTACAATTGATCCAGGTTTGGGTAATGATTTCAATAACTGATCCGGTACATTTACTGTTTTCTGATATGGAACAATATTTTCTTTGCTTATTTTAGAGAAAACAGATTTAATATTGTCGTCGGACGGAAGTTCCTTTGCAACTTTATCGAAAGCAGAAAGGATGAAGTGTGTTTTTGACCAGTCGGCTGTTTTATGTAAATACTTGGCAAGAGATGTAGAGTCTATTTTTGAGATGTACTTCTTTGCTAAATTATACTCTTCCTCCTGGGTTACAACCTTATTACCTACATAGAAATCGGAATATATTTCATTCATCAAATTGATTGAAGGTACAGGACGCTCCGATTCAGCATTTCGCTTTAGAGAAGCTAAATAGCTTTTCTTTACCTTTTCTATTTCAAGAGGAATAAATCCATATCTATATATCTGTTCTATTTCCCGGGCAAAAGTATTGATCCCTTCGTCAATTTTAGTTGGCGTGAGTTCTACTGATGTCAATAATATGCTTTTTGTATTCAGAAAGCTCAAAATACCAATACTAGCTTTCTTGTAGGATGGATTATTGAATGATAAAGAAGTCATTCGCTCATTAAATAACCTGTTGAGTATAACACGTTCTAAATAAGCTGGGTATTCCTTTTCTGATTGAACGGGCAATAGAGTAGGTAATAACTGAACAGCTACAAGCTCCACTTTATCTAATGATTCGTGGATAACACTTTTGACTGCCATATCCTTATAATTATCTATAGTGTATGTTGGAACTTTCTTCTTTTTCTGAGCTGTTCTTAGTTCTCCGAACTTTTCTTTAATCATACGCTCTATCTCAGTCGGATTAATGTCTCCTACAACAGCAATAGCCATCAACGATGGAGTATACCACTGTTTGTAATAGTTTTTAATATCCAAGTGTGGAAAATTTTGAATAACAGCTGTGTCACCAATCACAATACGATCCGAGAAGCGAGATTTATTTAGTAGTTCATACAACAGCGCATTCTGAGCGTCTTGTTTTGGCCCGGTCTTAGACAGCCATTCAGACATGATCACGCCTCTTTCTCTTTCTATTTGAAGACTATCCAGAGATAATCTGCCTGCCCAATCGGACAAAATAGTCATTGTAGAATCCACAACTAAGGGATCGCTCGAAGGCAACTGTAATTTATATACAGTTTCGTTGAAAGAAGTGTGTGCATTCAGGTCTTTTCCGAACTTAGCTCCTTTCGACTCAAGAAACCGAACGATGCCATCGTCCGGAAAATGTGCTGTACCATTGAATGCCATATGTTCGAGAAAGTGAGCGAGTCCTTTTTGTGAATCCTCTTCGAAAATTGAACCGGATTTGATGAAGAGCCGATATACAGCTTCTCCTTTAGGCATTTGATTCGGGTATATATAATATGTAAGTCCATTATCTAAACGCCCTTTTATCAAAGTCGGATTTTGTTTCAGTTTTTGTCCCGAAGCTGAGGTCGAAAATAAGAATATGGCCAGCCCCAATAGTATATGCTTTATATAAAATTTCATCCTGTTATTTTGCCTTTTTCTTTTCTATTACAATTTCTTTATACTTCTGATCGGGGCCAGGATATCCTAAAGCGAAACCAGCACTATTGCTTAATAACCTGATAGTAAGTGTTGTGTTCTTAGTGTCATTCAATGTGTCACTTATTATGTTGTTATCTTCATCACGAACACATGTTCTCAGCCATTTGATTCGTATTGCTAAATCATAGATGCCGGGAAGGAAAGACTGAGTCTCACCTTCTGTCAGGATTTGATAATCTAAACCTTCGACAAGCCCGTCGCCGGCGATTATTTCGTACTTAACGATTACACTTTGTGATTGCGCCTGTGCATTCATATACAACATATATTCTCCAACAAATTCCTGATCGGTACTGATTGGCCCTGCACTCGATGAGTTAATAGGTTCGACAGAGATAAATGGAGTATCGAATACAATATTTTCGTCTTTACCACATGACGAAAATAGTACTGCAAATATGAATATCGGTATTATATATATTCTTTTCATAATCAAAACTTATTTTATCTGTTTACTGTAGGATTACCCACCATATTAGGATTAATATCCAATTCTCGCTGAGGAATCGGTTTTAGAAACAGGTCGTTAGGGTAAGTTATTTTTTGTATCAATGATGATGTTGTTGTACTACGTACCATATCTTGTTTTCTGCGTGTTATATCATATAATTGGTGCCCTTCAAAACAGAGTTCTTTTGCACGTTCATTTTCTATGATTCTTTTCAATTCGGCTTTGTTTGTTTCTGTAACAGTGACATCTGCAACGTTTTTATTCAGAGCTCTGGCAATTATTGCTTTCACATCTGTAGCGGCATTTGTCAAATCATTTTCATTTAGATAAGCTTCGGCTCTATTCAGATACATTTCCGAACTTCTTAAAATGATAGGGTTGAAATGTGCGTAAGCAGGATCATTATCCGGAACATTAAACTTATTTGTAACGTAATACACACTGCTGCCCGAAGTAACTTTTTCTATAATAGAATTATATCTGATATCACTAGACTGAGTGTTAGGGTTGAATAAACTGAGTAACAGATTGTCTACTGTCGCCGATGGAACTACAGGTGTTACCACGCCGTCTTTCTCTGTCTTGTATGTGAGATTGAAAAGTGTTTTCAGCGTTACTCCCTGGTTTTTGGAACCATTGAAACGAAATACTATTTCAGTCTCTTTATTGTCCAATTGTCTATACATTGCTACATAATCATTACCTTTAGCCAGAGGCACTTTGTCTATCACATATCCTGCATATTTGATTGTGTTTTCCCAGTCTTCCATATATAGATATACACGAGACAGTAATCCATAAACGGCCTCTTTAGTCACTGTATATTTAGTATTTGCGCCTGTTCCAATACTTGAACTTCCAAACAAAACTTCGGCATCTTTTAAATCTTTGATAATCTGAGTATAAACGTCCTTGACAGAGCTTCGAGCCGGCTTGTGGTCAAAATTAGGAGCTATCAATTCGATAGGTACTCCTAAATGACTGGCATCGGAAGTATAGTTATAAGGCTGCCCATATATTTTACATAATTCGAAATGAGACAAAGCTCGTAAAAACAACGCCTGAGCTTTTATACTTTCCAACTCTGTTTTACTATCAGGATATTTACTGAGAAGAGCAGGTTGATACTCTATAATATTGTTTATATTAACAAGAGCTTCATATAATGTTCCCCAATATCCGGCACCTAATTCGTCTATCTCATAATTGTATAGCGCTAATGAAGCGGGAGATGCTGTTGTTGATAATGAAACCATGTTTGCTGCAAGATCCGGATAAGCGTAATAGATTCCGCTGTAAAACTTAAACATCGTATAGTACGATCCAGCCATAGCACTTCGTATACCTTTTATATCCGAAAAGGCCGTAGGTGTAACTGTCTTGCCGGTAGGGGTTACTTCCAAAAAGTCGCTACAAGAAGATAATGCAACAGTCAGAAATAGTAACAATCCCGATAATTTATTCTTTATTTTAAAACTTTTCATAATCATCATCTGTTTTCGTTTGTTTTTAGAATGTTGCATTTAATCCTATCGTTACAGAGGATTCCATTGGGTAACCACTCATCGATTGGCGGTACGAGTTGCGATCCGATTTATCATATGGTGTCCATATAGCTATATTGTCCAGAGCAAGTAGAACGCTTGCATTGGTGATACCTATAGATCTCACATAGCTTTTCGGTATATTGTAGCCCAAAGCTATATTTTTCAAACGCAGGTGTGTTTTGTTAAATAAGAAACGAGTAGATGCTCTGGATGAACCGTTCGATATACCCCATATGGGTTTAGGAGAGATAGCCAAGTCACCGGGCTTTTGCCATCTATCCAGCTGATTTACTGATTGGTTTTGTGACATTATCTGATATCCGTCCGATGTGGTGTTGTTACTGCTGAAAGAACTGAACCCATATCCACCTATCATATAAGTCATTAATACACTCAAACTAAAGTCTTTGTAACGAAATTCGTTAGATATACCACCTTCCCATGTTGGTACCGATGTTTTATAAGGTACGGCATAGCTTGTACTATATACATTTGTGATGTTTCCTTTATCGTCATACCAAAGAGGTTCTCCATTGCGTGGGTTTACCCCCGCCCAACGCACAAGATTCCATCTATTCTTATCTCCACCTACTTCCCAAACTTTATTTGTAGAACCTAGTCTAGGAGCTTCCAATTCTAGTATTTTATTTTTTGTATGCGACATATTCAGCGTTGTAGTCCAATCGAAATTTTTTGCTTTCAGGTTTATAGACTCTATTGTTATCTCTACTCCGCGGTTTTGCATACTACCCACATTGGCATCAATTGCAGTGGCACCGGTGGTCATAGATATGGCATGGTTGCTGAGCATATCTTTTGTTTTTTTATTGTACACTTCCACTTCCATATCCCATCTGTCCATAAAACGTACTCTCAGACCAATATTAGTCATATAAGATGTTTCCCAGCTTAGCTTCTTATTCTGAATAGAACTCATTACTGAAGCTGGATCCCCATTGTAACTGTTGCCATAATTATAGAGCCCTTTGGCCTGCATATTTCCAAGACGAGAATTTCCCGAAGTTCCGTAAGATGCTTTCAACTTTAATACATTGATTTTGTCGATATTGAAGAAGGATTCGTTATGAATATTCCACGACGCCCCTAATGATCCGAATTGAGCCCATTGGACATCTTCTCCGAAGTCGGAGTTCCCATCGCGCCGAGTATTCAATGTCAGATAATACCGTCTGTCGAATGAATAACTGGCTTGTCCGAAATATGAAAGAACATGATTTATAACCTCACCGCTCGACCCGACACGACTTACTGCATAGGTTATTTCTTTAATGTGGTCGTTAGCGAATGTATTTCCTGTTGCCTGAGTATATCTTCTCTCATCTGAAGAAGCTTCGAATCCGGCAAGTGCACCTACTGTGTGTTTACCGAAAGTCCTGTTGTAATTGAGACGTACAACAGAGTTCCATAAGAATGTGTTAGAACTTGATCGTGTAGCATATCCTAGCTCATTGGCATTGGAGTCTCTACCCGACCAGTTGCTCATAGCTCCGTATGTATTTTCTTGTGTGCTTTTATAGTCAACTCCAAACTGTCCGGTAAGGTTCAGACCTTCTAGTATGTCATAGCTTAAAGACAAGTTTGCCATACCGGCAAATGTACGTTGCTTGTTGTCATTCTCATCGCGTTCGGCCAATGAATTGAAAAATTTACTTGATTTTTCAGAAGGAATCCCTGCTGCGTCTTTTTCTATGTACGAATAATACATTCGATAAGTACCATCTTCGTTGTATGGTGATATAATCGGCAAAAAAGCATAATAATCTGTTCCAGGAGAGAATATATTACTGACGTTATAAGAAAATGATGACCTTACAGAAAATGTCAGTTTTTTCAAAATTTCCACATCTGTATTAGTTCTTAACGAAAATCGTTGCTGATCATTTCCTTTGGTTGCATATTCCTTCTGATAATAGGATGTTGAAACATAATTCTGCATTTTTTCGCTACCTCCGGTATAAGATACATTGACCTCGGCGGTATTTCCTGTCCCTAAATATTTGTCATACCAATTGGTGTCGTTATTACTATACATATTATTTTCGACATTCTGATATGGGAAAAAGATCATATCGGGATCAGTCGCTGCATACCTGTTCATATAGGATTCTTTAGCAAGAGTCATATATTCCTGAGCATTAAGTACCTTAAATCGTGTGCTTTTGTTTGTTTTATCGAGGCTATATTTTACCGATGCACGAATCTGTGGATTAGAAACCTTCCCTTTTTTTGTGGTGATTAATATAACACCATTCGAACCATCGGCACCATATAGTGCAATAGTAGAAGGGTCTTTAAGTACTGTAAAGCTTTCTATATCGTTTGGGTCGAGATAAGATAATGGACTTAAGGTCGAATTTACACCATAAGCCATATTAGTTCGCTCGCCTGAATATATACGGGTTCCATCGACAATCCAAATAGGCTCGGAACTAGCGCCTAATGATCCCTCGCCACGTATACGGGTTGATAAACGCGGTCTTACGCTTCCTTCACTATCGGAATTGTAGCCGATTGCTAACCCTGGAACTAAACCTTCCAGCAGATTATCTATTCGTGCCGAAGGTAAATTCTGGATGTCTTTTGCTGCAACTTGATATGCGCTACCTACCATATCCGAACGCTTTTGGGCAAGTCCATAACCGGCTTCAATCACTACATCACCTAATCCTATCGATGAGATATTCATCTGTGCATTTAGTATATCTCCTCTGCCAACTGTCATTTCCAGTTGTTCCATTCCCACATAGCTAAAAACTAAGGTTTGTGTTGCGTCGGCAGGAATAGATATCTGATAGTTTCCATCAGTATCAGAGAAAGTCGCAGTTTTGTTATTTCCTTTCAACTTTACGGTAACACCTATCAATGGATAGTTACTTTCGTCAAAAACCTTTCCTTTTATAACTCGGGTAGAAGGTCTTTGTTGAGGATTTGCACTATTACTCTTAGAGGAACTAACTACAATGACATTATCATCAATTGCATAGGTTAGTCCAGCCGATGTCAGTACCTCGTTAAGCACTTGTGTCAAGGGTTTATTGTTAGCATCTACATTTATAGCCTTTTTTCCCTGAACAACTTCACTTTTGTAGAGGAATATATAATTAGTTGCTTTTTCCAACTCATGGAAAACCTCTTCTATTGTTGCATTCTTCACATTTAAAGACACTCTTGCTGTCTGTGAATAGGCATTTGCACATATGTGAAAAGTTCCTACTAGCATGAAAACAAGTAATGTATTAAAACGCAATCTAATTTTATGATGCCGATTTTGTTTCATAAATACAATTTGTAATGAATTAATAAATATTTATTATCTTTTTGATATTGTGATTGTGTTGTCTGTCAACTCAAATTTTACTCCTCCGGTTTTTTCAAACTTTCTCAGTATATCCTCCGGATGTGTATACATTCTTACCTTACCGCTGTATACTATTTTCTTTACATTGGGATCATCATCTGCATACCGGATGTCGACACCGTACCACCTGCTTAGGCTCCTCATTACATCCTCTAATGGTGTGCGGTCGAAATAGAACATATCATCTATCCATGCTATAATAGGCTCGGTATCTATTTCTTTTATATCTAGCGCTTCAGTTTCTTTATTCAATACAACCTGTTCTCCGGGTTGTATTGATTTCCGTTCTTTATCGGTCGATAGTTCTATTTTACCTTCCAGCAGTGTTGCATAGCTACTGCTTTCGTTGTCATAAGATTTTACATTGAATTTTGTACCCAGTACTCGTATCGACATATTATTTGTATTCACTATAAATGGTTTCCCATCTGCCTTCACGACATCGAAAAAGGCTTCTCCTTTTAGTTTCACTACTCTTTCGTTTGTCAGAAAATGATCAGGGAATTCAAGTATTGATCCCGAATTCAAGCTAACCTTCGTGCCATCGGGCAATATTACTTTATATGTTCCTTTATATGGTACCTCTATTATATTATTACCATTCGATCTTTTCTTGGCGGATTTTTCATATTCTGTTATCATAAGTATTCCTTTTTCTTTGCGAACAGATAAATCATTGAGATATGCTATTGATGATATTGTATCGAGGCTTACAATATTTCCGTCCGATGTTTTCAATATAGTTTTTCCGCTACCTATCAAATCGGCATTGTACTTTGACCCTTTTGTTTGAATATAGATAAGCGGAATCGCGATAGCAAGTATGGCTACAATACTGGCAACTCGTAAGGCTAACGTAAACCTGCGTCGCAATCTTGCGGGTCTGGTTACCTTTTCATACGCTGATTGCGTATCGAATGAATTTATTATTGATAGTTGAATGCTTATTTTTTCTTTATCACATAATTCATCGTGTAAGGCTTTAATTTCAGAAGACCTATTCATAATATCTTCTATTTCCTTTTGCTTCTTTTCACCAATATCTTCTTTCCTCAAATAAGAAAAGAGGAGAGAGGCAAATTTAAATGGATTTATTTCCATATATACTAATTGTTTAATGTTCAATTTAAGCTTAAAAGAAAGCAATATTCACTAATAAATAGAGCTGACAGATATAAGCTATATTGATTAATACAATTAAAAGATGTAAAAGGATTAGGTAAAGTGCCTTTTTAACATTAAATGAAAATAAATAGATGCAAAATATTACTTAAACAAGTGATCTGATTCGATTTTGTTACATATTGAATAAGAGGATTACGATTGGGTATAGGTGCTTTAATTGCTCGCGCAATAATTTCTTAGCATTGTTTTTTTGAACTTTTACCGTATTAATGCTTATTGACAGTTTTTTTGCTATTTCTCCATTATCCAATTGTTCAAGATAGGCCAGCTTAAATATTTCGCCACACTTGTACGGTAATGTATTAATAGCTTCAATTATTTCACGATATATTTCGACTCTTACAATTGTATGAAAGAAGTTAGAATCATATTCTTCCGATTCCTCAATCATAATGTTTTCTACGACCTCTAAGTGTAGTGCATTTTTCTTTAGTTCATTTATGCATGCATTTCGTATTGATTTATACAACGTGTGTTTTAGGTGTTCTTCGTTAAGGTGAATTGTCGAACTATTCAATAGATTCATAAAAACATTTTGTACAATATCCTCTGATATCTCTTTGTTTTTCAAAAAAGAAAAAGCGAAGTAACACAGAGTTTGATAGTAACGTCTAAAGAAGTCTTCAAAATATTTTTTATCTCGTATAGAAATATTATCTGAAGCAGGCATTTTGCAAAAATCTAATTATCAATTATTTTATTGAGCAAAAATACAAAAAAATGCCTTATTATTGAGATCTGATGATGTTATTCTCTTATTTTCTATATGAAATGAATATTACAAAGATTAGTGACTGATGCGGACATTACTAAAATAGATTATTCAATTGTTGAATAACACAACCAAGATTTAGTTAGTCCCTTCTCAGGGATGTAAAGATAAATACCCATTTTGGAAAGATAATAGAACGATTTCTCTTCTTTGTCTAATCGGCTAAACAGGTTTTTCTCCGCAAGTACTCATATTCAGATGTTGTGTAAAGAATTTATCAATAGCTATTTCTATATATTGAATAAGTAATATAGCCCGACTAGTGAAGATCAGGAATACATGTCTCCTCTGATGGGGCAGAAAGTAGAGGAATTGCTAGACAGAATTAGGTATTACAGATCGAAAAGTATAAATAGGAGCTATCCTCAGTTGATTTTTATCTTTTTGCTAAGCAGGGATGCTTTTATATAAATTATTAAACTTTACGAGAATGAAGCACGGAGCTAAAGTTGTACAGACAATGATTCAGAAAAATATAGTCCAAGTATACAGCACTCTTCCTTTTAAGGTTTAGACAAAACTCTTGAGTATAGACTTCATTATAACCTATTGGTAATTGTTTAAGAATATTCATTTTCTTAGATTCTGTTGAGTTATAAATTGATTTAGTTTCAACAATAAATATTTCAAAATTTGAACTCAAGCCAATAGGTATTTTTTTTGATAAAAAATCAGGAAATCAGTTTTTTCCTTTCCTGAAAAAAGTTTACGGTTTATCGATAATAGCTAGTTAGGTTGTCAGTATAATATTTATTACTGACATAGGTTTGCATTTTCTGACAACCTATTTTAGAGAAAGACAATCTGTGTTTTTTTGTGTTTGGGGACATCTGAAAATATAATTAAAAATCAAAAAAATAGACAATAAATAAATCAGCTCTTCGCCTCTGGTGTTCAAAAACAGGTCTAACGATTGTATAACAAAAAAAAAGTTCAAAAAAAGTTCAAAAAAATAAGATAAATATAAGCGATTGTGATTAAAAGTTTTATC
>NZ_CVRP01000030.1 GCF_001261735.1 Dysgonomonas sp. BGC7
GATTGGAGATACAATCTTCAAAGACAGCATTGTTTATAAATATAAAGATAAGCTTGTAAAAGATACTGTTAATATAACTGATACTATCCGTGTGCCATATCCGATAAAAGGAGATATAATAGAAGTAAACAAACTAAAATGGTGGCAAGAGGCGAGTGTTTGGTTTACCTCACTTGTATTAGTGTCATTGGCTCTTTATCTGAGTATAAAATACAGGGCTAAGATATTCTCTTTCTTAAGGAAATTGATTTTTAAAATATAAGTTTTAGGTATATAGGTTAAGATTGTTTGGAGCCGTTTGTCTGGGAAGATAGGCGGTTTTTTACATAATAAAAAAAATGTAGTTTTATTTTATTTACAACTTCCGACCTTTTATATACAAAGCATGAATCACTTTATTTCTATTACCGCTTTATTCTTAGCCGGTTATCTATATCTATATACAAATACTCTCTTTGATCAATACAATGAATATGTAGAAAGAACCTTTTAATTTTATACTGATCCTAAGATATTACGATCATATGAATATTTTAACAATGTGAAATATTTTTTAAGTATTCATTTGTTAATATTAAAATAGTATTTTATCTTTAATCGAGTTAACAATCGATTGATACCAAATTAATATATAATCTTAAATCTGATTTTTTCTTTAATTATTTATGGAATTTTAATTCTTAAATTATCTATAGATCAAATGTCCTTTATAAATAATCTGAACAATGTTTATTTAGTATAGTAAGTAAATATATAATATAAATCCTAACCGATGAAAACACAGTCAGTATTCCTGATCCTGCTTGTATTGGCTTTACCCGCCTTCGCACAGCTGACAAGCAACCACAACCGTTACCGTCCCGGTGATGTGTTAATAAAGCGACAGGTCGAATCAACCTCTCCGGGGGAATCGGGAGCCAATAAAACCTGGAACTTCAGTAAACTAAAAACAGTTAAAGAGGAATATACCCTTCGCTACGACCTGCCTCCTTTAGAGGGTGACAGTGTTTATATCCATGGAGGTAAACGCTACAGGGTAAAGAATGTATTTGCAGATGAACTGATAATCGGTATCGAGCATAATACAATGTATTATTACCGACAGGCTGGAGATTCCCTTCTTTTGCTTGGACATGAGAACCCTTCGGTGAAGCTGAATTATGATCCGTCAATCCAACAGATGCGCTTTCCTCTGAACTACGGACAAACGGTTTCATCAAACTATGACTCCAAAGGCCTTTATTCGGGAACAATCAAAATACAGACTACAGGAACAGTAACCACTTCGGCCGATGCCTATGGTAAACTGATCCTGCCTTCCGGTGACAGTCTGAGCCCTGTACTGCGGGTAAAGACTATACAGACGATAGAGGATCACAAAGACAACACAAACGCTAATATTAAAGCATTGGAAACCTGTCGCTGGTACAGTAAAGGCTACCGTTATCCTGTCTTTGAGACAGTACGGAATATCAACGTTGCGGACAGTACCGTAATCTTCTCCACAGCATTCTTCTATCCACCACAGGAGCATCTTTATCTGGACACAGATCCTGAGAATCAGGCTTTGCTGGATGATCTGTGGAAAGACACAGAAAAAAAAACAGACAGACGTAAACACAGATCAGAATCAAAATGCTAAGACTGTGACTTTAGAAGATATTATGACCTGCAAGATCTATCCGAATCCTGTGGAATCACAGATGTATTTGGAGTATGAACTCAAAGAGGATGCCAAGGTTGGCTTTGAGCTATATTCGATAGACGGCATACCTGTCAGGAAGTTGCAACCAAAAGCAAAAACCAAAGGCGTGATATACAATGAGACAATTGATTGCTCGGCCCTCAAACCGAGAAGCTATGTCCTGCGGATTACTGCCAATGGCGCTATAGTAAATGAAATTATTATTAAAAAGTAAAAACTCGATATTATGAAAAGAAGATATATAATAATTTATATTTTGTTGT
>NZ_CVRP01000031.1 GCF_001261735.1 Dysgonomonas sp. BGC7
GAGTGCCGAGCCTACATGGGATGTTTGATATCGAAAAAAGAGAAAGTATCAAAACCCTGATAATGACTTTGTGGAAGCGGGATAATGAACCTCCCACACGTTCGGAAGAGGTAGCTCTGTCCAATGCGGTGAGCTTATATATAGAACGTATCAAAATAGACGAATCTGTTTTGCCGTCATTCAATACGTTCTACGAGTTTGTCAAACTGGACTATGCTGCTATCCTCGATGCCAAACGGGTAAGGGAGAAAGATTTTGACTTAGCCAACTTCCTCAATGTACTTGAACCCTATTACAAGGGTGGCGAATATGACTTCCTGCTGAACTCCGAAAAACAGCTCGATTTATTATCTAAACGATTCATTGTCTTTGAAATAGATGCTATAAAAGATCACAAAATTTTGTTCCCGATTGTAACGATCATCGTTATGGAGGTTTTCATTAATAAGATGCGTCGTTTACAGGGAATCAGAAAGATGATATTGATTGAAGAGGCATGGAAAGCGATTGCTAAAGAGGGTATGGCAGAGTACATTAAGTACCTTTTTAAGACCGTTCGAAAATTCTTTGGAGAAGCAATCGTTGTCACTCAGGAGGTGGATGATATCATCGCATCACCTATCGTTAAGGAGTCCATCATCAACAACTCCGACTGTAAGATTCTCTTAGACCAGCGTAAGTACATGAATAAATTTGATAGCATCCAAGCTCTCTTAGGGCTGACCGAAAAAGAAAAAAGTCAGGTGCTATCCATCAATATGTCCAACAATCCGAACCGAAAATACAAGGAAGTCTGGTTTGGATTAGGTGGTGTTCAGTCCGCTGTATATGCCACAGAAGTGAGCTTGGAAGAATATTTTACGTTCACAACGGAAGAGACAGAGAAGCTGGAGGTTGCAAAGAAAACCGAAGAATTGGATGGCAATATTGAGTTGGCTATTAAACAAATAGCAGAAAGTAAACGCAAGTAAAAAACGAAAAGCTATGTTCAGTCAATGTAATATAACCGATCCTTGTTCCACTTCTACAGATTTTTCCATGCGGGAGATTACGGGGCGTTGGGTAAGTAGAGAAGGTGCACCTGCGATAAGAATATATCGCAATATCTCCCGAAAAGGAGGAGGTGGTATCCGGCTTTGCATTACTTACAACAACCCGCTGGTGGTCTGTGATTGTACGGTCTACAATGTATTCAGGATGCATTACATTGAACTGTACGAGCGTATCACAATTACTTACAATCGGGAGCAAGAGGTCTTACACCTTTCCGCTTTCGGAGAGTATGTCCGGGAGGAGGATTAGTCCATTAGGGGCTACCTCCGACCTTCGGACGGTAAACGAGTAATAACAATTAAAAATAACGAATATGAAAAAGATACTTTTCTGCCTTATGGCATTTATGGGGCTATGTACCTATCAGGCAAAAGCACAATGGACGGTGGTTGATCCATCCAATCTGGCACAAAATATTATGACGGTTTCTAAAACAGCCACAACCGCCAGTAATGTGATTAACTCCTTTAAAGAGATGCAAAAAATATACGATCAGGGAAAACAGTATTACGACAAATTGCAGTCGGTACACAGTCTGATTAAGGATGCACGCAAAGTAAAGGAAACAGTAGAATTGGTCAGCGAAATATCCCAGATCTATTCTTCCAATTTCAACAGGATGCTATCCGATAGAAATTTTAGCGTCGGTGAATTGGAAGCCATATCGAGCGGATATGCCAAACTGTTGAACGAAAGCGGCAATCTGCTTGCGGATATAAAAAATGTCGTTTCCATCTCGAATGGGCTTTCGATGACCGATGCCGAGCGTATGTCAATCATAGATGAGATACATGCCAAGATGCTCGAACATCGTAACCTTGTCCGCTATTTTTCCAAGAAAAGCATCTCCGTTTCCTTTATCCGAAGTCAGGAAAAAGGCGATCTGGCGAGAGTGCAAAGTTTGTATGGTAATCCATCTGATAGATATTGGTAATCATGACACTGCTTGCAATAGATTTTGACAACCTGCATCAACTTCTACGGAATCTGTATCAGGATATGATGCCCCTTTGTGGCGACATGGTAGGTGTTGCCAAAGGGATAGCCGGACTCGGTGCTCTCTTTTATGTTGCTTCCCGTGTATGGCAAGCCTTAGCACGGGCAGAGCCGATAGACGTATATCCCTTGCTAAGGCCTTTTGTTATCGGACTCTGTATCATGTTCTTTCCAACTTTTGTACTCGGTACAATCAACGCTGTTATGTCGCCTGTGGTAAAAGGAACACATACGATATTGGAGACACAAATGACAGATGTACACGCCCTGCAAGCGGAGAAAGAGCAACTGGAGTACGATGCCCGGCTACGTGAAGGAAAGGCATGGCTGGTCGATGATGAGGTGTACGACCAAAAGATGAAAGAACTCGGTATTACCGATGCTGCCGAAATAGTAAGTATGTGGGGCGAACGGCTTTGGTATGATATGAAAATCTTTTTTCGGGATTTGGTTCGGGATTTCTTTGAACTGCTATTCAATGCCGCAGCTCTTACGATTGATACCCTGCGAACCTTTTTCTTAGTGGTGCTGTCAATCTTAGGGCCGCTGGCATTTGCCCTCTCTGTTTA
Organism: Dysgonomonas sp. BGC7; assembly: GCF_001261735.1. Taxonomy (GTDB): domain Bacteria; phylum Bacteroidota; class Bacteroidia; order Bacteroidales; family Dysgonomonadaceae; genus Dysgonomonas. Next base: position 2,619 of record NZ_CVRP01000031.1, read on the forward strand.
TGATGGTTTTCAATCCACACTGACCAATTGGATTTCACGCTACATCTCGGTCTATCTGTGGTTACCCATTGCTGATCTGTTTTCGGCTGTACTGTCCAAAATTCAGGCATTGATGCTGCAAATGGATATAGACCTGCTAAGAGATCCCTCCTATGTGCCGGATGCCAGTAACGGAGTATATATCATATTCTTTATCATAGGAATTATAGGATATTTCTCTATTCCGAGCGTGGCGGGTTGGGTGATTCAGGCAGGTGGCGGTAGTGCTACACGCGGAGTAAACACAATGGCGAGTAAAGGGGCTGCAATGGCAGGAGGTGTTGCCGGAGCTGCGGCAGGAAATGTAGCCGGTCGTCTAATGGGGAAAAAATAGGCAGCCACATTGTATCATTTATTAATTCAAAATAAAACGAACACATGGAGTTCAAGAGTTTAAAAAATATAGAAACATCATTCAAACAAATACGTTTGTTCGGCATTGTCTTTGTCTGTATGTGTGCCGCCATTACGGGTTACTCGGTATGGTCGTCGTACAACTTTGCCGAAGCACAACGCCAGCGTATTTATGTATTGGACGGTGGCAAGTCTTTAATGCTTGCCTTGTCCCAAGATATGACACAAAACAGACCTGTGGAAGCACGAGAGCACGTCAAGCGTTTCCATGAGCTGTTTTTCACTCTCTCACCCGATAAGAAAGCCATCGAAAGTAATGTAAACAGAGCATTGTTCCTTGTCGATAAATCGGCTTTCAAATACTATCAGGACATGGCAGAAAAAGGGTACTACAACCGCATCGTGTCGGGGAATATCAATCAGATCGTACAGGTGGACAGTATTGCTTGTGATTTCGATAGCTACCCTTACAAGGCGGTAACTTATGCCAAACAAATGATTATTCGGGAGAGTAATGTCACCGAACGCAGTTTGGTCACACGTTGCAATCTGATAAACTCGGTACGCTCGGATAATAACCCTCACGGTTTCACGATGGAGAAATTCGAGATTGTGGAGAATCGGGATATTCGGATATCGGAAAGGTAGATAAAGCTATGATACGAAAGATAATGAAACATATCAATGGATGGTTGGAGGAGGGTCTGCGGGGAATACTCGGCAGGCTGACTCCCGACAGACGGATTATCCTTGTGATAGCGATGTTCTTTGTTTTTGGTGGATTATCCATCTACATGACTTTTTCTTCTATTTACAATTTCGGTAAAAATAAGGCAGAAAAGATGCGGATAGAGCAGATCGAATCGCTGAAACTACAAGTGGAACAACAGCGAGATAGTATTAACAATCTAAAATCAGTAGAATAATGGAACAGGAAGATTTGAATAAAGAAACTTCTCCCGAAACTATTCCAGAAGTACAGCCAACTGTGGAAGAAAAGAAATCGGAAAAGAAGAAAGAACCTCAGAAAGCACCAAAGCAAGAGCTTTCAATGGCGGAGAGACAAAAGCGAAAGAAGTTGTTGATCATGCCTCTATTCTTCTTAATCTTCGGTGGTGCGATGTGGCTGATCTTTGCTCCGTCGGATGATGGGAAAGAGCAGGTGGTAGGACTCACGGGATTCAATGCCGAACTACCCGTACCCAAAGACGAAGGCATTGTGGAAGGCAAGCGGGATGCTTACGAACGGGAAGCGATGCGGCAAAAGGAACAAGAGAAAATGAAGTCTTTACAGGATTTTTCTTCTATGTTCAACGATACCGAGCAAAGCAATTATGAACAAAAGGACAATGCCTACAATACTTCTTTGCAAGCAGAACAGCCCCGAAGTTCAGCTCCCCGTGCAATACAATCTTCGGCAACGGCTTATCAGGATATCAACAAGCAATTGGGTGATTGGTACGAAAAGCCTGCTGAAACAGGCAGACAATCGCAGTCAGCTATGGAACAGCGTATTCAGGAATTGGAACGAAAGCAGGAAGAATCTGAAGCGAAAAAAGCAGAAGAGGACGAACAGACCGCTTTGCTTGAGAAATCTTACCAGATGGCAGCACGCTATATGCCTATGCAGGCAGGAGAACAACAGGTAGAAGAAGTAAGTGTGACACGCACAGGCGATAAGGTTAAGGTAAAACCCGTTAAACAAGTGCATCACAATGTTGTATCTCTATTGGCTGCTCCGATGTCTAATGATGAATTTATTGCTTCATACAGCAAGCCCCGAAATAGGAGTTTTCTCACTGCCGCAGGTAATGAGGGAATACAGGATAAAAACAGCATCCGTGCTTGTGTCAACCAAACTGTAACCCTGACCAACGGCAAAGAAGTACAACTTCGTCTTTTAGAGCCAATGCGGGCAGGTAATATTCTGATCCCTGCCAATACTTTGGTAACAGGAGCTTGTCGTATTGGTGGCGAACGTCTGGAGGTAATGATCAATTCCATTCAATATGCAGGAAACATTATTCCGGTTGAACTGCAAGTGTACGATATGGATGGTCAATCAGGGATCTTTGTACCCAACAATGACGAGGTAAAAGCAGCTAAAGAGGTAGCTTCTACGTTGGCATCATCAGCAGGGACAAGCATTATGATCTCGGATAATGCAGGCTCACAACTGGCTGCCGATATGGGTAAAGGTTTGATACAAGGGGCTTCACAATATATCAGTAAAAAGATGAGTGTAGTAAAAGTTACCCTCAAAGCAAACTACAAACTCCTATTACTACCCAAAGAAAATTAAACAAGAAAAACCACTAAAAAATTAATGTTTAACAAATTTAAAATCACGAATATGAAACGAATCTTTTTTATATTAATGCTTGCTGTAAGTGTATTTACAGCCCATGCACAAGAAGTAGCCCAAGATACTATTGTGGTGCATACCAAACCGACAACAGGTGACTATTACGAGAGTTTTACCCGTCCGCTGACCTTCGATAGAATGATATCGCCTTATGCTCTGGAGGTTACTTTCAATAAAACCGTTCATCTCATATTCCCATCATCTATACGCTATGTCGATTTAGGGTCGGCAGATCTTCTCGCAGCAAAAGCGGATGGCACGGACAATGTATTGAGAGTGAAAGCAGCTTTGCGGGATTTCAGTCGGGAGAGTAACTTGTCCGTTATTACAGAAGATGGTGCATATTATACTTTTAACGTAAAATATGCAGATGAACCTGTAAAATTATCTGTTGAGATGACAGACTTTTTGCATGATGGCGAAGTGGTCAATCGCCCGAACAATGCTTTGGCGGTATATATGCAGGAATTGGGACAAGAATCACCCTTGCTGGTCAAATTAATTATGCAGTCTATACACAAGAACAATGACCGTGAGATAAAGCATATCGGCTCGAAACGTTTCGGAATACAGCACACGCTGAAAGGTATTTATACCCATAACGGACTATTGTATTTTCATCTGCAACTGAAAAATTCTTCTAATGTACCTTTCAATGTGGACTTTATCACCTTTAAGATTGTAGATAAAAAAGTAGCCAAACGTACTGCGATTCAGGAGCAGGTGATTTGGCCACTTCGTGCCTACAATAATTTGATGCTGATAGGTGGACAACAAACAGAACGTATGATTTTTACTTTGGCGAAGTTTACGATTCCCGATGACAAAATGTTGGTTGTGGAACTAAATGAACAGGAAGGTGGACGCCATCAGCGATTTACTTTGGATAATGCCGATCTGATTCGAGCAAAGGTTATCAACGAATTGAAAGTGAAATAAAAGTCACAGACTTTTTATTAACATATAGACGATATAATCATGAAAAAAATAATAATGTTAATAGTTGTGTTGTGCTTCGCCTTTTCGGGCGGAGCATACGCTCAACGTTCACTGTCGGGTATGCGAGGCATACAACTAACAGGTGGTATGGTGGATGGAATCTATTCGTCCAAAAACGATAATGAAGCGGGATACTATGTTGGTGTGGCAATGGCGACTTATGCCAAGAATAGCAACAAATGGGTGTTTGGAGCAGAGTATCTCGAACGCTATTATCCCTATCGGGAAAAACGATTACCAATAGCTCAGTTCACGGCTGAAGGAGGTTATTACTACAATTTTCTAACTGATCCGTCCAAAACAGTTTTTCTCTCTTTGGGTGTTTCTGCTCTTGCAGGCTATGAAACATCGAATTGGGGCGAAAAGACTTTATATGATGGTTCTACACTTCAACATAAGGATGCCTTTATCTATGGTGGAGCTATCACATTAGAGATTGAAACGTACCTGACTGACCGTGTTGTATTGCTTGTTACAGGGCGGGAACGCATCTTGTGGGGCAATTCCACGGGGCATTTTCATGGGCAGTTCGGTGTAGGAATCAAATTTATAATCAATTAGGAGACAATACAAAATGAAAAAAATAAAAACTTTCTTCGGAATAACAGCGTGGCTGGCAGTGATAATGCTGCTGGCCTCAGCCTGTAGTAGCGATATGGATATTAATAAGGTTTACGCATTTGATCTGGTTTGTATGCCAGTTCAGAAAAAAATCATTCAGGGAGAGGTGGCGGAAATCCGTGCACAGATTGTAAAGGAGGGTAACTTCCAAGATTCTAAGTTCTACATCCGGTATTTTCAAGTAGATGGTAAAGGTCAATTACAACTCGATAATGGAACAATACTTCTACCAAACGATTTATATCTGTTGGAAAAGGAAACGTTTCGGATGTATTACACATCTCATAGCACTGACCAACAAGTGATAGATGTCTATATCGAAGATAGTTTCGGGCAGGTGGTTCAAAAGACGTTTTCTTTCCAAAATGACCGAGGTGACGAGGAAGATTTACCAATAGAAGCGGAATAGCCATGATGACGATGATGGTAATCTCATACATAGTTACTTGGGTAAATATGATTTATGCCTATGTAACTGCTCCTACAGATGTTGAACTGTGGGGTGAAGAAATTGAATAGTTAATAACCAGATAAACGCCCGAATATTCTTTGGGCGTTTATCATATTTAACATTGACAATGAAATATATAGCAATCCTATTGATAGCGTTACTTCATCTATCAGTATCGGCACAAGAGATCAATTCATCGAATAGAAAATCACAAATAGAACAATGTACAAAGCCGATTTATTCTATCACAGAATTTTGGCAAATAGCGGATTCTTTACAACTGACTATTGATGAATTGTCCGACTATCCCGTAATATTTCCGATAAAAAAAGTAGAACATATCTCATCAGGGTTCGGGATGCGGAAGCACCCATGCTATAAAAGACGAAAATTCCATACTGGAATTGATATTCCGAAAGCTAAAGGAACTCCGGTTTATGCCACAGGCAACGGAATAGTGATCGCCATAGGTTATGATTCGGGATATGGTTATTTTACAGAGATTCAGCACGCTGGAGGTTTTCGTTCATTCTATGCACATTTAAGCAAGATATTGGTAAATGTGGGGAATAGAGTCAAAATCACTCAACAAATTGCTTGTGTCGGCAATAGCGGAATAGCAACGGGTAGCCACTTGCATTATGAAATAAGGAAAGGGAGACGTTATTTGAATCCGATAGGTTGGTGCTACTTGTTATTTGAGGTCTTAAATGATGAATTTAAAATACAAGAAGTAGGAGAAAATTAGAAAAAAATGACTCCAGTTGAGCATTATAAATGAACGAAACTTATTAACTTTGAAATAAATCAATAGCTTATGAACTACATACAAAAAAATCTACAATCCGGGGAAGAAATAAAATATGTTGCAAAACTGCATTTTTTCCTATTTGTACAGCCAATTATATTGTTGCTTATTGGTGCTTTTTTAGCATCAAGCCCTAAAGAGATATCCGCTATGACTCATTATGCTGGCTTGCTGATTTTGTTTTTTGAAATTGTGTCACTATTATCAAGAATACTAATAAAAGTAGGTTCTTCCTATGCAGTTACTAACAAACGAGTGGTACTTAAAACGGGAGTAATCAGTCGCAGAGCTGTAGATCTGGTATTAGCTAAATGTGAAGGTCTACACATTAAACAGAGTGTTTTAGGGCGAATATTCAACTTTGGAACAATTACAGTTACAACTGGAGGTGTCTCCAGCTCATATCCGTATATAGCCAATCCGATGGCTTTCAAGCGAGAAATAAATACACAGATAGGGTAACAAATATGGAATATCTTAAACATCTTTTCATTTGAAATATTTCTTGAAGAGGTTCTGATCCCCTATATTCGGTTGCATATTTTATTTTTATAAAACTTTATGAAAGAGACAAACTATAAATTGGATTATGCTAAATTTTGAGAATAAGCTAGTAGTGTGTACTAACAGTTTCGATCTAGAATCTTATGATGTTTGCACCACGAATGTAAGCCGTCACCATTTATTCTAATGAGATCAAATAGATATATTTGTTATATCAAACTAATTAAGTAAGACATTTAATGGAAACTAATATCTTTGAACAAGCAAAAAACATAGACCTATTTTTAGAGGCACTTTATGAATCCTCCACTCCTTTATCTCTAGCAGAAGGCATTGAAAAAAAACAAGTTCCAAGTACACACAATAAAGAAAAATTTAAAACACTAGAATTTGTTATTGAGGAATTGGGCTTAGTTACGTTTATGCAAGGCAGGAATAATTCCACATTGGGAGGACAATGTATATATAAAATCACAGAAAAAGGGAGAGAGATGGTTGAAAAAAATATCTCGTCAATTGATATGTTACTTGAGAGAGAAACCAAAAGTACAAATTTTGGACATCCTATTTTTGATGAGAAAGAGTTTAAGAAATCCTTAGACCAAAAGGTTGATAAAAGAGTTGAACAAGCAGATTTTTTTCTTGATATAATTGTATCTGAGAAGTTAATAGATTTGGATAAACCAACTCTTAGAAAGTATTTCAAACAATGGTTTAAAGAGAGCCAAAAATTTGATTTGCAGATAAAAAATGGGAGTTTTTCCCTAGAAGATGGAAGTTTGCAATTTGTGCCAGATTTTAGTAAAGATAATATACCTGAATTTATTAAATGGTTTCAGAGCGAGAAAGATAATTTCATCAGTTATCTTGATGAACAGGGAGTAAATCTTTCTAAAAAACATGTTGAATCCAAGTGGTCTAAAACTGGAGTTATTGCAGGTATTGTTGCTGCTATAGCTGCAATAGCAGCGGTAATATGGCAAATGTTTTTTGTTTAATAACTTGCAACAAATTAAAAATAGGATGACAAATGGATATTATATCGTATTATGCAACTATTCTAAGACTAATGATAATTCAAATTTAGTTTATGAAGCTATAATACAAGTTGAGAATAATGGCATATGTAGATATACTCTGCATAGCGAAACACATTCTGCTACAAAAGTTGACTTTCTATTAACTAAAGACTTTAACAACGATAGCTACTTAAAAGTAACTGAACAAACAGAAAAAGCTATAAAAAGCATTTTATGTGATAAATATCCTGATCTAAAAGCTAGAGAAGGGGCTATTTTTATATTTAAAAAATCATTTCTAGATGCTGGCGAATACTATCCGAATATATATAGACCTTTCATTTCAAATAGATTTCTATATGAAATGAATAATATGAGATTTACGAATATAGAAGCTATTGAAAATGTATTATTTACAGAGGTCACTCTATTTAATGAAGTCGAATATTTATCCAGATTAAATCAGCTAGAATTGCTCTTAGAGGATTTGTCTGTTATCTTTCAAACGATCGAACCAACGGGACATAATATGATTTGCTATGGACACAAAATTCGTAATTTAATTATATTGGCATGTACTGAGTTTGATTCAATGTGTAAAAATATTCTTGTGGCAAATGACTATCCAACAAAGAAAATGTACAAAACGGATGACTATATAAAACTTAAAACACCTCTAAAACTAGATCAATACGAAATTGAGTTCATGAGGTATCCTGAAATAGGAGCAAGAATGCCATTTAATATATGGGAGTCGAATAAACCTACCCAATCGTTAAAGTGGTATGATGCCTATAACCAGATAAAACATGACAGAATCAATAACTACAAACAAGCTACTTTAGAAAATGCGATTGATTCTATTTCTGCTATTGTAATTTTACTTTTGGCTCAATTCGGAGATAGCAATATTTATTGGAAGGACAAAATGTCTAAATATTTCAATATATCTAAACTCCCTAAATGGGACTTTGCTGATTTATATATTCCTCCTGTACACCCTTATAAAACGGGAAAGGTAGTGCTAGTTGAAAAGAAATACAATTTTATAGAATAAAAACAAATAGTTCAGTTCTGATATATATTATATTGCTATAAATGTTTTGCTCTTAAGGGCTCTTGCTCTTGGATTTTATCATAATATTTTTTTCGAACATTCATCGGAAAGTCATTTTGATAAAAATATCGTCGAAAGTCATGTATATCATTCCTTTCAATTACTTCCATAATATTCTTCAAAGCTAACTTTTGAGTATCACTCACATCGTCAGGGAACCCTCCAATTTCATAATAAGTACTTAAAAAATCCCATTCTTCCTTTGTAACCTTAGTGTTAAATAAATAATACTCATTTGCAATGATCTTTCCTTTCTCATTATAAACACATAGGGCTTGAGAACTTGTTGAGTGTAATACTCCTTTAACATATTCTAATCGCTTAGATTTAAACTGGATTTTTTGTTTTGGCTTTTGTTCAAAGACATAACGCAAAAAACCTTCTCTCTCTTTTTTTATTAAGTTGATTTCCGAATATAAAAACTCATAACGATCATCTTTACTCATACTGTTTACGACATACTGGATCTCAACCACTGGATCAAAATAGGCAGAAGGAAATAAATTATATACATGATATTTACGAGAAATATTGCCATCCTTACTTTCATAAAATTGATATTTTACATACGTTTCATAGTCTAAAAAACTGCGTAAAGCTCTTGTAACTAAGTTGTTCTGCAAACATTTCCGATACCAAGAGAAACGGTTACTATTTTTGACCTCTTCTCTATTTTCCTTTATCTTTCTTTTAACTTCAGCAGCTCTTTCTGCATCAGCTTTTTCCTTCTCGTGTGCTTTTAGTACTTTTTCAAAATCAAGCTGCTCTTTTTCTTTAGTCAATTCATTCTGAATATCATCTTCAAGGCATAAGAGATTTTTTATAAACTTTTCTTTACTATATTTTAGAACTTTACATTTGAGATGCGGAGTTAATCTGATAATTTGATCTGAAAAATCAAGAAACAGATTTCCTTTGTATTTTGAATTAAGCCACTTCCTTACTTTTTTAAGAAAAGATATAATAAACTCATTGCTTTTATATGATGCCATATAAAATTCAAGATTCTTATTAGAAAGATCAGTAAACTTAGAAAAGGTAGCGATAGAAGAAAAATCTGTAAAATCCAATATTAAGTATGGTGTATAGCCTAGTGCTTCATGAGCTATAAACCTAGAGTCAATTTCATTTAGAGAAACCTCCAATGAATGCTGAAACTCTATAGCTGTAGTGTTTACAAGGCTATCAATTCGGTGCATTTCTCCTTCATGTTCTACCACAACCTCATACGTCCGGATATTTCCAGCTTCTAATCCATAATTATATTCAATACATTTATATTGCCAATCTGAGTGCCATGCACACATCGGATTATCCGTTTTTACTCCTTGAAACGCTGTTTTTCTTCGAATATATGATTTTCTATTCTCTGAACAGATAACTGAAATAAAAATATCATCATAAAAACGATACCATATTCGATATTTTGGTATTGCTTCAGAAATAGATTGTATATCAATAATTGTTCTTGGCATGACTCATTACAAATAAAACATCAATTAAAGGTAAAACATTCAGAGTAAAGTTACAATCTTTACCATTATTACTACTTCATTTATTTACATAATATATTGGACTCTGTCGGCTTTTTGCTTCTTTTTCTCCGCATAAAGTCCTGCTAACGGCTCATGGAAAAAGAAGCGGCGGAAATTTCTCTCCGCCGTCAAGTTTTTGATTTATGTTTTAATTCTTCCAGTTGTCGAAGCATAAATGTGTAGTTTTCTCCAACTGTATGCCCCGAATCCATTCTAAATGGACTACTTCGGCACAATCTGCATTCCTTGATAGCCTTATTCAAGTGAGTTACTTCGATTGTCTTTCCTGTAATATCTTTAATTTTCATTGTTTTTTACCTCTGATTTAAATACATACCAACTATCACTATAATTCTTCCCAATGAGATTGAAAGCTCCTGCCAGATTGCTACTTTTGGCAAATTCCTTGGCTTCCAAAATCGATTTGGACTCTCCTAATTTTCGGAAGCCAACAAACAAGGTGTAAATATTTTCTTTCATCATGCTGCTAATCGATTTTCAATGAGCGATATATTTTGCTCTACAAGTTGTATTATCTTGTTGTGGTGCTTGGTATTCTTATTGCATACTCCACGGCTTTGAATAACTTTGAGTTGAGATATAGATACCTCAATCGTTTCAATACGTTTGCCATCAATACAAGCCGAAAGTATCAGCGAATCGGCTTTTGAATGATAGCCTGCTACACAATGGTGCATAGCCTGTCCTTCCGCTATAATTTCTGCAACGCTCTCCAATACACGAATACTGATAGTGCCATCCGAAAATACAAGTCCAAAGAATTTTGCTTTGGTTTCTCTGTATTCGGCTTCTTTTGCAAGCTGTTTTTCGATTTCTGCTTGTGCATCGGCTTTGGCTCTCTTGAGTACATATCTGTCATGTTCTGCTTTGAGATTGGTCGGGCAAACATATTTAGCATTGTACAGGTCTTTCTCAAAGAGTCGGAGCATATCTATATAGTCGCACCAAAGAACTGCATCTTTGATTTTGTATCCGTTGCGAATACATATCTTGATGGATTGCCAATAATTGTCGATATTCTTCCATCCCGTATTCATAATGCGTTCCAATAGCTTGGTATATCCTACTTTGATGAGTGTTTCGGCTCTGCTGTCACTCAAAAGAGTGCGAAATAGGTCTAATTGTCTTTGTCCGTATAATGCTTTCTTATATCCTGCTCTTTTTAGTTCGGGTATGAGTTTTTGACGTGGATAAACTTCTCCTAGACTTCCTATTTTATCATAGACATTTATACAAAATTTATTGTTGCTATTCTCGTTTCTTAGTTCCAAAGGGGTATGGAATATCCATGAATCAATACAATACGTTCCCATCGTTTGTCGCAGTCGGGCAAAAGTATAGTATTTGCCATCGGGAGCAATCCAACGTTGCATAACCTCCGAATAACTGAGTTTTGTGGGTTCTCCTATCTTGGATTTGTAGCTGAACATGATGGTGCGTATCACTTGATAGCCTTTATGTGCCGTGATGATGTTCATATAATAGCTATCGTCAAACGTGCGTTTCTTGGTCGTTTTAACTATCAATTTTGATTGACAATTCGGACACTCGCAACCCAATAAGCTTATTGATAATTCCCCCATCCCTTCAAACGACTGTCCACACTTGGTACAAGTAATAATGCCTTTATCGGTTCTTCGTCCAACATATTGGATAACGTGGTCGTATCCCCATTGGATTTGCTTTTTCGTAAGTTTGGGCAATGTTCTACTTGCTTCTACGACTTGTTTTTGGAGTTTATTCTTTGGTTTCATAGGTTGATAATTTAAAAATCAAACAAACTTGGTTGAATTGTTAATGCTACTTTTTTGGCTTTCTTAGTTGGCTGTGTCATTTTTCGGTAGGCTTCGTCCTGTGCCTTTTGGATGGCATCTTGTCGTGCTTGCTCTTTTTCTTCGGCTGTCAATACTACCACATGATTGACTGCTACTTGTGCATTGTGCATCGATTTACCGATTTCGATGTTATCTTCATCATAGAAATGTACCGCCATGCCAAATATCTCATCATCGTGAAAACCATTGCAACCACTTTTCTGTACTTGGTTCAGAATGTAGGTTATGCAGTCTTCTAACTTCTTTTCGGGTAAGGAATAACGGAACGAAAAAAGTAAATCTATTTCGGCACGTTTGTCTAAATATGCCTTTATCGTATTTTGAAAATGATTTGTTGATTTCATGTCTTTTGGTGTTGTGGGGCAGGGTTACTGCCCCTTGTGAATACGGCTTATTCTGTTTCTGTTTAATAATTTTCGTCTATATATTTATCCATTTTCTTATACAGAGTTGGATACTGTCGTTTTATGCTCTCCAACATTTTGAGATACATTTGGTAGATTTCATCATCATCCACTTCTTCATCGTTATTTTCTTTAGCTTCATATTCGCCAAATAATTTTATATATGCTTTTTGCTCAAAGTAATCAGCAACGTACAAAGAATATTCTGCCATTGAAGTGTCGTTGTATAGTAATCCTTTCAAGAAATTATTGAATGATATTTTCTTTTTTGTCATTTTCTTCGGGTTTTATAGGGCAGGTATGTTCTGCCCTTGTGAGTAACTTTTACTTCTCGGAATCTATGCTAGTGAAAATAAAAATCGAGGGCTTGTAAGGTCTATTATATATGTCAGTTTTGCTTTTTAGTTTTCGACTTAAAACCTCGACTTTTATAGCATCATGGGGTAACTTATTTGTTCTACCAATTGAATACAATGCACTTAACTCAATATTGACTTCATAAATTTTGCCATTATAGTTTATTTGTTCGGGGAGATTTGCCCTTTTAAATATTTTCATCTTTTAGTGTGATTATATGTTCTTTGGGTATATTTATTCCATAATTTTGAGCATCCATTTTTAATGATCGTGCTACTAGAGGGTAATTAGTGTCAATCCAATCAAATTCATCAACAAAGTTGTATTTGTCATCTATTCCCATTGCTGTCTCATTCGTCACTAACACACCTTTAGGGATTGTTATTTTGCCGTAATTTCTAAAATCAATGGTAATAGGATTGGCTGTTACTTTTCTATTCTTTGTCATTATATTCTACCTTTTATTTAAAATGATTAATTCAATCCGAAATAGTACGCTAAGCGTTGCTCTTGTGATTTTGAAAATATCCATCCTGCCAATCTTTTACCATTGAAGGTCAATCGGCTGTTGAATTTTCCTCCCATCGCTTTGAGTTCGTCTTTGATGGCTCTTGTTTCTCCGAATACGGCTACGGCTTTGGCTGAGTAGTCTACGAGTGTACAATTGGCTTTGCTTGTACCGTTGTTGTCGCTTGGTGGTGGTACATCATCATTCTTCTTGATGCGAATATTATCTTCATCTCCTGCGGTGTAGGCAAATTCTTTGATTGTACTTTCTCTTTGGTAGATGGGGCATTTCTCTATTATCCATCCGCTATATTTGCTCTCTCCTAAATAATACCCTGCCCCCATTGAGTATTTCTCCCGATGTTCGTAATCTGCATTGTATTCTGCTAAATAGGTTGTTTCCTCGAAGTTGGATGCGTGTTTCCGCATTTCTGAGAAGATGTCTCTTTTGTGAGTCGAAAAACCTAGAATAACAGTTCGTGTCGTTTTTGATGTAAAGTAGTCGGTTTGGCTGTCGCTCTCGTCTCGTTTGAGTCGTGCCACAATAACGCCCAAAGCATTTTCGGGGAGTATCTCGGCAAAACGTTTGCTTCCGATTGCTTTTACTTCCTCCACTCGGATACGCTCTTTTTCTTCCTCGTCCGCTTCTGCATTTGCTTTGGCTTGTGCTTCTTGCAAAAGAATTGCTACTTCAAAGCTGTCCATAAATTGAGGGTTGTCGCTATCGTAATAGAAACCAATGCCGAATTTTTCTTTCAATGGTCGAATGATGTCGGCAGTATGAAAATCTTTAGTAGTTAGGTTTATCAATTTGTAAGTGATACCCCATTGATTTTTTGTAATATCATACACTACATAGCTGTGATAGCTGTACCCCTCCATTTGGATAACTTGGTTGACCTCTACCACTTGCACGGCTCTGTCTATTTCTTTGTTTGCACCTAATAAAAATATTTTGCTCATAATTCTTGCGTTTTAATGTTTATAAATAAGTCAGCATGAGATAAATAAGAGTGATTACAGCACCCAACATCAGTAAGCAGGAGAGAATACCCCGAATCACATCATAGAAGAGATACAAGCCCACCAAAGCCCAAATAAACCCTGCTCCCCATAAGGAATAACCCACGATAATTAAGACTATTTTCAAAACCCAACCTATGCTAATTGGAAGGTAGGTGGATCGCTGTTTCCTATTTTTTTCTGCCGTTTGTTTCATAATTTCTGACCTTTTTTTTAACGCTATGCCGTATCGGAGCCGGTGAGGAGTATTCGAGTTTCAGAAGCTTAAAAAAGGGTAGTGTTTAGCTGTGCAAGGTTTTGACGAATAAATACGCTCGCCCGGATAGAACCAAAGAAGGGAAAGAGGAAGATTTTTCGACAAACCCTTTAGGGCTTGACCTTGCGGCAGCGTGAAGAACACGGAAATACCTTTGCGACTGAAATCGAATACTCATTAGGCTCTGATGTCATTTCGCTCAATGGGGAAGAAATTATGAAACAGGTAGAAAAAATCCCGTTTACTCGTTCTTGAAGCTATCGAAAGAGTATAACCTTAATATTATAGATGCAAAAAAGCCTGCATCTTTAGACACAGGCTTATAAATTAAGAAAATGGGATATTACAAAGGTTTCACGGGAATACAGATATCAACAATAAATCTATGTTCGATATCTTCGCTGTAGTTATTGTGATAATATTCGTAAGTGGGATTATCTGCCGGCTGATAGCCACTCTCTGTTAACCAAGAGCACATGGTGTTCCATGCTTCCTCAAACTCGGTTTCTTTAATTTCAAAGTGACCAACTGCATACTTTCCAGAAGGGATAGTAGATTTGCCAATCTCACCCTCTACTTTAACATCCCCTTTGACAATAATACTGGCATCTTGACGTACTTTCTCTATGGCTGTAATTGATGGATCGTCACGATAGACTGTTACCGTTTTGGTTTCCGGTGTCACAAGTCCACGAGGGGCTGCCCAACGGAAAAGTTTTTCGTATGCCTGTCCAATCATGTTAAATGCACCCATGTGACGACAGTAGATCAGATTCAATTCGGGCATTTGTTTAATTTCAATTTTCGTGTTCATAATAATTATTTGATTAAATTCGACACTGCAAAATTGATCATTTACTTGTTGTGGATGTTTGCCGATCTTGCTTACTGCTTTGCAATTCTTGCTATATCTGACACCATTCTTTGTATATATTGCTTTCTCCTGTTCTCTAAATTCCTTGGTCGTTAATCCAAAATAAGTTTTGAATGCTCTGCTGAATGAAGAAGCATTGATAAAACCACATTGAAAAGCAATATCACTAACAGTAGATTTCAGGTTGTCGGTGAGTAGTTGAGCGGCTTTTTCTAGCCTGATACGTGAAACAAAATTATTAGGGGTTTCGCCTACCATTGCTGTAAATATTCTATGAAAGTGATAAGGAGAAAACGAAGCTACTTGAGCCATGACCGCCAAATCGATCTGCTGGTCAATGTTTTGTCCTATATAGTCCATCACACGATTAATCCGTGCTGTATATTCTTGTTTACTAAGTTCTTTTGAATCCATCAGGCTAAATTATTCAAAAAATAAAGAATGTAATTCACCTATCTTGCTTTATTGTAATATCCATCCGTAGAAGTTGAAATATGTTTGACTAACTCCAAAATAGAACACTATCTTTTTACAATTTACTTGTATCCAAGTCTTTTTGACTTTTGGCTCTACCCCATAATTCAGACGGAGTTAAGGAGGTTTCAATTAATTCTACGGGTACTCCTCCATTATTGATAATGGCTACACGATAGTTTGGAATAGGTTCGTAAGGACCTAGTAGAATCTCGTAACCATCTGTAGCCTCTTCCAAATTATCTACTTGTATAGCTACATGGGGCAAACTTTTTATTAAAGGATGTAAGGGACTATCATCTGTGAAACGGTGATATTGTATTCTGAAATCGCCTTCTACATCTGATGTGTACATCCCAAAAGC
This sequence comes from Dysgonomonas sp. BGC7, assembly GCF_001261735.1. Classification (GTDB taxonomy): domain Bacteria; phylum Bacteroidota; class Bacteroidia; order Bacteroidales; family Dysgonomonadaceae; genus Dysgonomonas. The sequence goes on from NZ_CVRP01000031.1 coordinate 18,546, forward strand.
TTCACTGAATTTTTCATTGGGGCGTACCTCGGTAGTAGGGATACCCATATGATGATAGCGATATTCTCTATCAAATTTATTCATAGCCATAATATTGTTTTTTTGTAAAGATAGAAAATTTCTCTAATAGCAGTTTTCCCATAGTTTTAATGACAAAGTTATATTTTGCTGATCGATAAAACTCAAAATTCTGTTTTAGGTATAGACAAGTACAGCCTAAAGCTACCAGTCTGTAGATTAATGATGTGTGCTGTGTTTTAATGACTTATATTTGCTACCCCCGTAATCATAGTATAAACAAAAAAAGTAAATTACTATGGAGATAATGTATATTGAAGCCCAAACATTCGAAGCACTGATGCAAGGTTTTGAAGGATTTGTTCGAAAGGTAGACCAGTTATGTGAAAGGCATATAGGCAAAGAACTTAATGAATGGCTGGATAATCAGGACGTATGTTTAATTTTGGATATAAGCCCTCGTGCATTGCAGACCTTGCGAGATACAGGTAAGTTGGCATACACCCAGATAGACCGAAAGGTATATTACAAGCCAAAAGATGTGGAGAAACTTATTGCGAACTTAAAAAAGCAAAAAAAATGAGCAGTGAAGTTATAACAAGAGGCAATGAGCGGATAAAAACATTGCTAGGTTCACTCGACAAGGTATTGGTCAAACTGGAAAATATATTGACAAACTATAAGCCGACGTTGAACGGAGAGCGATTTCTGACTGATGTACAAGTTTCGGAGCGGCTAAAGGTAAGCCGAAGGACATTACAACAATACCGAAGCGAAGGAAGAATCCCATACTTTAGATTTGGAGGAAAATCTCTGTATCGGGAGTCCGATATACAGAAAATATTAGAAAAGAATTATTGTGAAGAATGGGAATAATTCTAAAGCTATTTATCTCACAATGTTTAATCAAATACCCCGAAACCAGATGATTTCGGGGTATTATTTTTAGTTCGGCATCATATTCTGCAAGGGCAATACGAGAATCGTTGTTATGTTGTTTCTGGCTGTCTTTTTGATTACCCACTTGCGAAATATATCCGCTTTGAAGGACTGCACCCTAAAAGCAAGGGCTATGATCATATCCAATCCATAATAAGAAGGGTAGATATTCTTTCCATCAACTATGCAAGATGATGAATCATCACCACTTGCAATACCCAATTTTTCAATCGCACGAACCTCTCTTTTTACAGTTTGAAGGAAAATACCAAACAGTTCAGCTATTTCTGCAATAGTCATGCTGGTTTCGCTTGGAATAGTTATATTTCCATTATCGGAGATTGTTATTTTTGTTTGACTCATAATTAAACAATTTGATTTTCTTTGTTTTGCATTATTTTTCTTCGTTTCATAAGTTTATCCATATCCTTCGATATTTTCTGTTCTGTGATTTGGGCATACACTTGTGTGGTACTAATGTTAGCGTGCCCCATCATTTTGGCTACACTCTCAATGGATAATCCTGCTGAAATCGCCAATGTTCCAAAACTGTGGCGACTTTGATGGTACGACAAATTCTCTTTCAATCCCGTAGTAATTCCGATTTGATTAATGTCATACCAGATCATATCTCGGACGGGTAAAGGAAATACGGGGTTACTATCATCAGTGGTATTGTAAAGCATTAGTATCTGCTCAGCTATTGGGTGAAGAGGAATGAATGCCTCTACATTGGTTTTTACCCTACGCTTTCGGATATAGAGCCTACCTGCTGCCGTTTTACCTATATGATGTGGATAAAGGCGGTGCATATCCACATAGGCAAGCCCCGTCAGTGACGAAAATATAAAAGCCCTGCGTACTAACTCCAAACGTTCATCCGCCATTGGGTTCTCCATAATACATTTCAAATCGGATTTGTTTATATGCCGATGCTTGGGCGGATCTTTCTTTTCGTATCTCACATCTTCTAATGGATTACTTCTCAATACTTCTTGGTCAATAGCAATATAAATGAGTCGGTTCAGCCATGTTAAAGCTCGGTTTATATACGAATTCTTTCGATTATGTATTGTTCTCAGATATAGCTTGAATGATTCTGCGAACTCTTCTCTTATGGCATCAAAGGCGATATCTTTCATTCCTTTAGAACAGATATATTCTTGTAGATTGCCCTGCATAAGTCTGGATTCTCTATAACTTGACCTTGAGTTTATCTCTATCGAACGAAGCCGTAAACGTTCCAATTCTACTTTGCCTGCTTCAAGTAAAGAAGTCGGAATGGAATTTATACCAACTATGGTATTTTTCAAAAGCTCACTGCTGATAGCTCCCTGCTCTCCCAAAATATGCTCGTAGGTGTGTTCTATCCGTTGGCGAAAGGCTTTCAATTGATTACTGATTCGCTCGTTCTTGATACCTCCTTTTTTAGCATCCCAATTTTCTGCTTGACAGTAGATGCTGGTTGTAACAACAATCGGTTTTCCGTCGATACTGATTCGACAAAGAATGGCTGTCGTTCCGTCTGCTCTTACTTTGTTTTTGTTGATATAGAATAATATTTTGAATGTACTACGCATGGTTATTTCTATTTAATTGGGTTTATAATTAAAGAACTAATTTGAAATCAGAGGTTGCTTCAATAAGCTTATCCATATCTTCAAATAGCTTCTTGGGTGTAACACGGGCATAAACCTGTGTCATCTGAATATTACCGTGTCCCAGCATTTTACTGATCGTTTCGATGGGAACACCCTCTTCGAGAGTGATTAGACTTGCGAATGAGTGGCGCCCGGAATGATAGGTCATCGGCTCTTTTACATCTGCCATTACCCGTAAACCTTTCATATTGGCTTTTACCATTTCAGGTGATTGCCACGGAAATAGCGTATCTCTATTTTCATCCTTGTATTTTTCAATCAAGGCAATGGCTTCGGGCAATAATTTGACACGTGCCCGAAAGTCCGTTTTCTTTCTGGCATATTTTAGCCAAAGACTTCCTTCCTCGTCCGTAAAAAGATTTTCTTTGGTGATGCGAATGACATCGGCATAGGCAGTGCCGGTATAGCAGGCAAAAAGAAACAAGTCTCTTGTAAAACGGGTTGAAGGACGTTTTTGGGGTATATCCAAATCCCGTACTTTTTCAAAGCTCTCTCGACTTAAAGCTTTGGGAGTAGTTTCTTTTTGTTTGGGTAGTTTGTAATAGGCAAAATGCAACTTCTCAGAGATTCCCTCTTTGAAAGCAATCTTGCAGATTTTCTTTAGAATAGCCAAATAGTGGCGAACGGTTTGCATCGCATAGCCTTGTTCGCCCAATACAGAATCTTGATACTCTCTGATAAATTGTTCATTTAGTTGTCCGAATGCAACATCTTTGGTTTTAAACTTTTTTTGGATGAATTTACCTAATGAACGGTGCGTATAGACGTAGGTCGATAAAGTCGTTGGAGCAACGTCAATCCCAACACGGGCTTCCAATTCTTCTATGTGTCGGGTAAGAAGAGCAAGCAGGGTTATTTGTGCTCCCATGTTGCCCTGAAACAAATTCTTGACTGCCTCAGCATCGAATGGCTTCTTGCGTTCCACTAGACTATCAAAAGCTGAATGAATATCGAGCAGTATTTTTTCGATTTTCTTATTAGCTTCTACTGCTTCTAGGCTCTTACCATTTAGACGACTCTCACGTGGATTCCACAAGTCGAGACTACAGGATAGCTTACAGCTGAACTGTACCTTTGTACTGTTCACAGTAATACGCCCCATAATTGGAGTCTTACCTAATTTGTCGGGAGAGCTCTTTTTGAGGTAGAGCAAAACCTTGAACTTTTCTACTTTCATATCACTTATAATTTTGAGGACTTTGCCGTTAGGCAAAGTTACCGGTTATATAAGTGCTCTTTATTACGCAAAGATCAGTAAATCAAAGAAATAGAATCATCCTATTAGACTTCAGCTTATCTCCAGTTACCTATTTTATTTTGGTAACTGAGTAGCTAACGATTTGGTTACTGAACCTCTTCCTAAATCTGCTTAGGTGATTTGTGCCTAAATCGGCAAATCTGCTAAGTATAAACTTGTTACGTTTTTACTTCTAACATCTGCATACGCTTCTTTTACGGTGTATTACTTATATGAGTCGGCATTCCTTTGCCACTCTGGCTTTAAGCCATGGAGTGAGTATTGAATCCATCTCCGGCATGTTGGGACACACCAATATCACCACAACACAAATCTATGCCCAGATTACCAAGCAGAAGATTGGTGAGGAGATGAGAGAATTTGAACGCGGCTTGATGAATACAGATGAGTTTTCAAAGCGGATAAAAAAAGGCTATGATATCTATTTACAGTTGTTAGATACAGCCAGGAGAATGAAAGAAGATAAGTTCCCAATAGAACAGATCATTTATTACACCGGGCTATCCAGAGAAGAGGTCCTTGCATCATAAATGCGAAAAAGAGTTGTATCATTAAGATACAACTCTTTCCCCTAATTTCATACTAGAAAAAAGGATACACTAGCACCTTTTCCACGCTCTCAAATAATTTTCTTCCAGTAATTTTTCGATATCAGACTCTTTGTATAAGACTTTTCCACCCAGGAGGATATAAGGTAATAATCCTTTATCTCTATAAGTTTGTAGTGTACGGCGGCTAATATTCATTTTTTTAGACAATTGATAATCTGTCAAATATCTTTCACCGTTGAACAAAGGTTTATAATGACCAAACGTCTTTTCAATCTTTGATTTGACATTTTCGATCAATACATGTAAGTCAGCAATCTTTTTGTTGAATGTTTTTAATTCAGACATGTCTTTGTTTTTTAGAATTAGAGTTATTGGAGTTTAATATTTTCTGGACGTCACAAGGCTTATAAAAAATCTTGCGGTCAATCTGGGAGAAGCCAATTTTACCGTTGTTACGATAAGTTTGGAGGGTCCTTGGCTGGATATTAAGAATCTCGCATACATCCTGTGCATCCAGCCATTCATTTAACGACTTGTCATTATGCTTATCGCATAGTGAACTGATTTGATTCAAGAAACTTTCTAATTGATCTAAAGTTTCTTCGTCAACTTTTTGGGAAAATAATAAATCTGTCATATAAGAATAATATTTCATTAGAAAATTAAGAACACTAACGAAAATATAATCTTATTTTCATAAAACAAAGTAAATCAATAAGTTGTCGTGATTTGTCGGGTGCTGTCGTGATTTGTCACCCCTAAAGCAAGTTGTCTCGTCCT
>NZ_CVRP01000032.1 GCF_001261735.1 Dysgonomonas sp. BGC7
GTGCGCCCATAAGGGTATATAATAAATGTATTGGTAGCGCGATACCAGACACGAGTTTACAAGTCTGTCATCAACCGGCTTATCTGGCGGGGAAACCCAAAGGGGAGTGTAGCATGCCGGCAAATCCATAAGTCAACTAATCGTCATGTTGCGACTGAATGGGAAGATGAAATGATAAGTATGAGGATAAAATCCGTATTGATTAAACGATAGCCTGAGCGGACAAATGCGGGTCTATGACGAAAGACGGTTACTGGCGTCATATTGTGATACTCCGTTATCATGTGGACATAGCGGAAGCGTAAACTAATCACAACGCAATTGCAGTAAGCAATAAAAGGTGGATGTCGTATCCGACAACTTATCGAGCTATAGTTATTATATGTCTAAATGGGGATTGCCTAACCCAAAATGCCAGTTGTAAGGCTATAAGGTTTCAGACCTTTGAATATTTGGCATGGCAACGGAGTCTCCGTAGTAGTCCGAGCAAGGGAAAGCCTTGTACATGGCAAAGGGAGACAGCTAATATTTTTTAATACAATTAACGGAAAATGTGTGAGACATTATGAGAGATCCAGAAAGAGTATTAAACAGTCTGGCGAAGCAAAGTAAAATCGCAATGTATAGATTTGAAAGGCTATATCGGATTCTGTTCAATAAGGAAATATATTATGTTGCCTACCAAAAGCTATATGCAAAGGAAGGTAACATGACTCCTGGTGTTGATGGCAAAACCATTGACGACATGAGTATATCCCGTATTGAACAATTGATTGAATTGCTCAAAAGTGAGCAGTATCAGCCTGTATCATCAAAACGGATTTATATTCCGAAGAAAAACGGAACAAAACGCCCTTTGGGGATACCTTCTTTTGATGATAAACTGGTGCAGGAAGTCATTCGTATGATTTTGGAGGCAATCTATGAAGGCAGCTTTGAGAGTTGTTCTCATGGATTCAGACCAAACAGAGGATGCCATACAGCACTATCCCGTATCAAGGATACTTTCACTGGTTCCAAATGGTTTGTTGAAGGAGACATAAAAGGATTTTTTGATAATATCAATCATGATATTTTGATAAGAACACTTGAAGAAAGAATCTCTGACAACAGGTTTACCAGGCTAATCAGAAAGTTCCTGAATGCGGGATATATGGAGGAATGGATATTTCACAGAACATACAGCGGAACACCACAAGGTGGAATTATCAGCCCAGTATTGGCTAATATCTATCTTGATAAGTTCGACAAGTATATGAATGAATATATCCAAAACTTTAATGAAGGCAAAAAACGCAAACCCGATACAGTTTATTCAAAATATGCACTGAGAAAAATCAGAGCCGAGCGAAAACTTAAAACTGAAACAGATGAAAAGAAACGGGAGTTCTATCTGAATCGCATCAATGAATGCTGTAAAGCCCGTAATAACCACCCAAGTTTGGATGAAATGGATAGTAGTTACCGAAGATTGAAATATACCCGGTATGCAGATGACTTTTTGATTGGGATAATCGGAAGTAAGGCAGATTGTGTGAAAGTCAAGAAAGATATCAAAGATTTTCTTGAAGAAAAACTCAAACTTGAATTATCCGATGAGAAAACATTGATAACCAACACAAAGAAGAATGCAAAATTCCTCGGATATGAAATCGGAATCTACAAAACAGATCAAATAAAACGGATTGGTAAGGGTACCGCTCAAAGATATTACAGGTCAAAAGTCTTTTTAAAACTATCTATGGATACAATGAAAAAGAAACTCTTCGAATATGACGCTATTAAACTGACTTATCATAATGGGAAAGAGAGATGGCATCCCAAGGCAAGACCTTGTATGAAGAACAATGATGACTTAGAAATACTCTGCCAGTACAACGGTGAAATACGAGGCTTTTACAACTATTATTCATTGGCGAATAACAGCTATACTATTGATTCTTTTTATAATATCATGGAATACAGTATGTACAAAACCTATGCTTGCAAATATAAATCATCAGTTCGTAAGATTCTTCGAAAATACAGTAAAAACGGAGAATTTGGGATTGATTATATGAAAAAGAATGGGAAAGCAGTACGCTGCGAATTTTATCATGACGGTTTTAAGCGGAAGCCTTTAAGTAGAATTAAGTTCAATGATGATCAACCGCTTATTAAAATCACAAGAACGAGCCTAATCGATAGGATAAAAGCTAATAAATGTGAGATATGCGGAACAGAATCGGTATTGTCGATGCATCATGTGAAAAAGCTCAAAGATCTACAAGGAAAAAAGATCTGGGAAAAACACATGATTGCCCGCAGGCGAAAAACCATTGCGGTGTGCCACGATTGTCATTGGAAGATTCATACAGGGAGGTTAGACTGATAATATTAGTGGAGAGCCGGATACGTCGAAAGGTGTAAGTCCGGTTCGGGGGCGAGTACTTGGAAACCTAGCATAGAAATATGTAAAGGCGCTGGGTACTTAGCCTACAT
>NZ_CVRP01000033.1 GCF_001261735.1 Dysgonomonas sp. BGC7
GGACGATTTCTCTAAGCAAAAAATAGGTTGGGGAAACCTCAGTCTGAATAGCCAATTTACATTAATAGATGAAGGTTATTATATTAATGCTCCCTCTGCTTTTTTTTGTTCAAATGATTTATATTTATTAGGATTATTAAATTCTAATATAAGCAGTTATTACATAAAATCGTTAGGAGTTACTCGCAATGGAGGGTATTTTGAATTTAAACCAATGTTTGTGGAGCAGATGCCAATTCCTCAAATAGCAGAATACCAGAAAGATAAACTTATTTATTTAACAAAAAAAATACAAGAAAGTAGAAATAAACACATAGATACGATTAATATAGAAGTGGAGGTAAACCGCTTAGTATATGATCTATATCAGCTATCTATTGAAGAAGTTGAATTTCTCGAAAACACTATAAAATAGCATTCATGACATGGTTAAACTCATTGGCAGACAAACCAAACAATTCCGATATCAGACTATTTATTGACATTTCCACGCTAGGGCTAATCTTTTTATTATCAGTAATATTATCCATTATGGCTTCAATTACAGACTCCTGTTCTAAGCTTATTTTAGGTATCATAATCTGATCTATATACATTTTAATCCATCTTCGAGTGCCTACTCCAGATGTTGCACATATCTTATCAAAATACCATTCACATATTTTGGAATTTAGAAATGCGGTTAAATATTTGAGATGTTTTCCTGTAATAAAAAACACAGTATTATTAATGTAGTATCCGTCTAAATCTAAAGCAAAATTTGGATGATCAGTTAACTCAATCCAAATAATTTTTTGTTTAGAAAAATCGTCC
>NZ_CVRP01000034.1 GCF_001261735.1 Dysgonomonas sp. BGC7
TATCTGATAACTCACATTATCCATTTATTATCCCAGCGAGTTGGAATTGGTGTAGATTAGAAAACGGCTGTTCTTTAATAACTGATGGTACACACCAAACTCCAATATATTCAGAAACAGGATTTGTTTTTCTATCTTCGAAAAATGTTACCTCAGGAAAAATTAACTGGGAAAACGTAAAGCATATACCAGAAGATCTGCATAATGTCCTACATGCCCGACTTGCTCCTCAACTAAACGATATATTATTGGCAAAAAATGGGACAACTGGTATTGGTGCACTTGTGGATAGAGAATGTGTGTTTGATATATATGTTAGTTTAGCACTGTTGAGGCCAATAACAGAGATGTTTTTTCCAGAATATATTTTATTAGTAATAAATTCTCCATTTGTCAAGTCTCAATTCAATCAGTCTCTAAAAGGTATAGGTGTTCCTAATTTACATTTAGAATATATTAGAAAAGTTTGGATAACATTACCTCCAATATTAGAACAGGAAAGAATCGTTAAAAAAGTAGAGGAGATTTTTACTTCACTTGATGAAATAGAAAATTCAATTAAAGCGTAGGTAAGCGCCTACGCTTTAATCTCTAATTTCTACCAATTTACAATTTTATCAACAATTGCTTGTTGTTCGCTCGCTGTGCGGCGAAGATAAATTCGGGTAGTTTCAATGCTCTCATGCCCCATAAGATCAGCAAGCAACGCTATGTCGTTAAACCGGTCTAAAAAATTCTTTGCAAATCGATGTCTAAAAGAGTGTGGATATACGACATGGAGGTTTAAGCCATATTTAGAAGCAAAGTGCTTTAACTGCTGAGAAATACCACGAGATGTAATTCTTTCTCCAAAGCGATTTAGGAATATATATCCCGATTTAAGTTTTTTTGTTTCTAACCATTTGATAGCTTCAGAACGTAGTGCTTTTGGAATGTATAGTCGTCGAATCTTTCCACCTTTTGTATACATATCAAGATGTCCGAGATAAACGTGTTCTGCTTTTATCTGTAATAGTTCACTGACACGAGCTCCTGTCGCTGTTAAAAACCAAACAACAAAATACCACTCAATATTTCCATCTGCTTTTAGCTTCGTTTTGAAAAACTTGTAATCAGCATCACTTATTACATTTTCTAGAAAATTTTTCTGCTGTACTTTAACAAACTTGAGTTTTAACCTCTCTTTCTTGATAAATTCAAGATATTTATTTATTGCTTGTAAGCGTAGGTTAACTGTTTGGGGTTTAAAATGTTCGATTAAAAATCCTTTATAAGCTAAAAGATTTTCTTTGTTTATTGACTCATACTGAGTAAGAAAGTGCTTTACAGTCCAAACATAGGACACAATTGTGTTTTCTGCCAAGTCATTTCTGCTCAGCAATTTTTGAAATTCTGTTACCATATTTTATTAGTTTTAAATAAATACGGCAACAAAGTTATCTTGGCTATCTCACATTATAGGAACTTGCCTCAAGGATGGGCAAAATGCACCTTAGAGAATATAGGCTCATGGTCTTCAGGAGCGACCCCAAGCCGTTCAAATAAAATGTATTATACAAGCGGAACAGTTAACTGGTTGAAAACAGGCGATCTTAATGACGGTTATATTGATTATATCCCTGAAAAGATTACCGACTTAGCTCTTAAAGAATGCTCTGTTAGATTAAACCCCAAAGACAGTGTCTTAATTGCTATGTATGGAGCAACTATTGGCAAAATTGGAATCCTTAATGTCCCATCTGCCACAAATCAAGCTTGTTGCGCATGTTTCACATATCCAGATATATATAATAAGTTCCTTTTCTATCTACTAATGAGTGAAAAGAAAGTTTTACAGATGAAAGCTGAAGGTGGTGCACAACCAAATATTTCAAAAGAGAAGATTGTTAACTTTTCCATTCTATTACCTCCAGCTCAAGAACAAGTTAGAATAGGTCAAGCTATTGATACTTTATTCGATATACTTGATGGTATTGTGGAAGATTTATAGTTCATCGAGAATTATATGTATATTATTGCAAATTGATTCAAAAGCATCTATAATCCTTCTTTGTTCTTTAAGCGGAGGTAGTGGTAGAGGTATTTTATTAAGAGATGATTTGGTTAAATGACTTATAGTTACACCCTTACTGTATTTTTCAAGAATTTGCATATCATTATATAAATGTAAAACGTACATATAGAAATAAGAATTGATATTGCCATAGAAGCGAACCCGATGTATCGCATTTTGATATAGGATATTATCTTCTCTACTCCATACTGCGCATCGTCCAGCCTCTCCTCCTTCACAAATAAGTAAGTCGTATTTCTTAATACGATATTGGCTTAACTCTTTATCTTCAAATCTCATTTCTTTCAGATCATCCAAATTAACATCTCCCCACCTAACATTTATACTGCGGAGATATGGATAGTATTCTCCTCTATTTTTAACTTTATCTAATGTCTTACCTAGGTCATCAATTGCAATGTCCTCGAGATAACACCATGTCCAGTTTTGAGGTATCTCAAAGTGCAAGTTCTCATAATGTGAGTTATCAGATA
>NZ_CVRP01000035.1 GCF_001261735.1 Dysgonomonas sp. BGC7
GTACACACCCAGAACGTGAAAACAAACCTGCACGATGACCTGAAGTACGCTTATGCTCCCGTACATCCAAAGCTCGATATAAAAAAGAGCGACATCAAGATAAACGGGTACCTCCGATACAACGGAGAAATGGGAATAAGAAACGAACTCTGGATAGTACCAACTGTAGGATGTGTAAACGGACAGGCTCAGGCTATCATTAACAGGGTGAAATCCGAACTCGATGTATCTCACATAGACGATATCCGCGTATACACACACAACTACGGATGTTCTCAGCTGGGAGACGATCATGTGAATACCCAAAAAGCGCTGGCGGCTTTGGCTAAGCATCCAAATGCAGGAGGAGTACTTGTGATGAGTCTGGGTTGTGAAAACAACCAGCAGAAAGACTTTAAAAGCGTAATGGGACAATGGGACGAGAAAAGGGTACGGTTTCTCATCTCACAGGAAGTACAGGATGAGATAGAGACAGGATTCCTGATGATGAAAGAACTGGTAGAAAACATGCGAAACGATAAGCGTGAACCGCTGCCTCTCTCTTTGCTCAAGGTAGGGCTTAAATGCGGGGGAAGCGACGGATTCTCAGGTATTACAGCAAACCCCTTGGTAGGACAGTTCTCCGACTGGATCATCGCACAGGGAGGAACAAGCATACTGACTGAAGTACCTGAAATGTTCGGTGCTGAGACTATACTAATGAACAGGGCTGAAACAAAAGAAGTATTTGACAATACGGTATTACTGATCAACAATTTCAAGCATTACTTCCGAAAGTTTGACCAGCCTATTTATGAGAATCCTTCTCCGGGAAATAAAGCAGGAGGAATAACAACTATTGATGACAAAT
>NZ_CVRP01000036.1 GCF_001261735.1 Dysgonomonas sp. BGC7
TAGTGTAAGGTTTTCATACCATCCGAAGAGTTTGGTTATAATTATTGGACTAAAGATAAGAATAAAAGGTTTAATCTTTACATAAAATTCGCAGCGCAGAGAACTCTCTGCTTCCGATATGACTTCTTTCTTTGCCAAAGCATCGCAAGGTTACGAATCCCCTTTGCGCCGACAATTCGAAGCCGGAGGGCAAATACCTGCAATAGCCAGTACCGTAAATGCCGACAACGAGGCTCTTGTGAATGCCATAAAATCGATAAAATTCGCCCCAAAAGTTGCCGTAACGGATATATTGCGTGTACAGGATGAAATGACACAAATAGATCGTTGGTCGGGGGTGTAAATTTTTTAGTTCATTTGCTGGGAATTTTCTATTTTCAGCAAATGAAATTTTATTTATTAAATACTAGTTAAATTAATACATAGCAGATATATTAGCATAATCAATCTGATTTAAGCTATTATAATAAAAAGATATCTTAAACAAATTGGTAGAATATGTGCC
>NZ_CVRP01000037.1 GCF_001261735.1 Dysgonomonas sp. BGC7
TCAGTATTATCTTTATTAAAAGACTCATGTATAAAGCCTTTGCCTGCATCAGTATTCAATATAAGTTTTATACAATCTTTAATTTCCTCATCACTTTGTGAAGTAAAGGCTCGCATCATAATACTCATAGGCCATATCATATCATATCTGCCAATATGAGGGCTTCCAATACCTTCTCCTGCTAGTCCTTTAAAGAAATAGGGGTTTTCTTGACTGAGTACAAAACGACGTGTATTTTGATAGATAGGATCGTTAACATCTATATCTCCGAGATAAGGCATCGCAAGTAAACTAGGCACATTCGGATCATCCATCAAATAATAATTACCAAAGCCATCAACTTCATATGCATATATAGTACCATACTCAGGATGTTTGTATGTCGCATATTTTTTGAGAGCTGTTTCCACCTCTTCTGCCAAAGCAGAACATTGTTGGGCAAGTTTATAGTCTCCATTGACGGATGTAAGAACTTCTGACGCTTTTCTCAATGAAGTCACAGCCATAAAATTGGATGGAATAAGGAATTCGTAAGTAGTAGCA
>NZ_CVRP01000038.1 GCF_001261735.1 Dysgonomonas sp. BGC7
CCTATCAGGACCATGCTGTGTTTTTACTCCCTTTTGAAAAGCAATCACAATTATTTCACAGTTAATAATATCCGTAATTGATATTTTAGGCACTTCAAATATTTTACTATTGTTCTGTATCTTAATTCCAAGCTCCGAGAACTTCTTCATGCTTAATTATCGTTTTAATTAAATTTCTTGAATTAGAATATTTACACCATCCTATCCATGAGCATATCTTTATCCTGTATTCCTTTGCTGTCATTATACTTTTGTTCAACCGGGCTACACGCCTGCAAAAATTCTTCTTTATGCGTTTTCGCAGCATTGTATGTGTATGGTAGAATACATAGCCTAAAAAATCTATTCCGCGCGAGACTATGGGAAATACCTGATAGTTTTGTTTCATCTTCAGATTGAGCTTTCCGGATAAATAAGATCCGATATCTATCCGTAACCGGTGCAGATCCTCTTTACTATCGCACAGGATAACCAGATCATCAGCATACCGGTAGTAATATTTTACCTTCTTTACTTCTTTCAGCCAATGATCGAAATAGGATAAATACAGATTAGCCAGAAACTGAGAGAGGTAATTTCCGATAGGTATGCCCGGAGCAGAATCTATTATACCATCTAGCAATACCAGAAGCTTAGTGTCCTTTATTTTCTTCCGGACAATCTGTTTCAATATATCATGGTCTACAGATGGATAGAACTTTGTGATATCCATTTTCAGACAATAAGTAGTTTCTTTCCGGTTTCTCAAATCGCGCCTGATATGTTTCCATGCCCCGTGTATGCCTTTGCCCTTGATGCTTGAATAAGAATGCGAGATAAACACAGAGGTCCATATATCTTCCAATACGTTCATTATCGCATGCTGTACAACCCTGTCACTGAACGGTAAGCTATAGATGGTACGCTCTTTAGGATCGCGGATAACGAATACATTGTATTCCGATGTAACATAAGTTTCGTTCATCAATACTTTTTGTATCTGAAGAATGTTTCTATCCAGATCCTTCTCGAACTGCAATACACCTCTTGTTTTCGATTTACCTTGCTTTGCCTTACTGTAAGCTAGATAAAGATTATCCAAATCGTATATTCTACTGTATAAGTTTCCTTTTCGCTTCATGCCTTTGTTTCTTATCGGAGCGTTCGGTATTCCTACTAACACCTTTTGAATATTTGTTTTTCGCCAAGGGGCGGGGCCTTTGCTCTGATTAATGTTTTACAATTGTGGGAACCCGAACCCGCGTTCGCATTCGTGTTATCGTAATTCGAGTTCTTGAAAGCGAACGCAGAAGGACTACAGGTTCAAAGCAAACAGCCCTGTTTCTATTATTTCAGTTGAACAGCTTCCCAAACTTCAGGAAACGTTTTGCCAATATGATCGGCTGCGATCTCGCTTAAAACGCGAAGGCGGGAAC